>JBBAPZ010000029.1:0-30207 GCA_040400605.1 Candidatus Sericytochromatia bacterium | reverse complement strand
GCGGCTTTGCGCTGTCGCAATCGGGCCTGACGGCCAGCGTGGGCATCAGCCTGGCGGCGGCCGTTTTGCTGGCCATCGTCATCCCGCTCATTGGTTACGCCGTGCTGCGGCGTTTTGTGTCCGGCTTTGACGCGGCCGCTGTGGCCGCCACTTATGGTTCGGTGAGCGCGGTGACCTTTGTCACGGCCGTGCAAACCCTGGAAAACCAGGGCGTGGCTTATGGCGGACACATGGCCGCGGCCATGGCCTTGATGGAGTCGCCCGCGATCATCCTGGCGGTGGTGCTGGCCAATTCGCTGCGGCGCAAGACGGCCTCGGGCGTGGTGCCGCAAACGGGTGGCGCAGCTGCAGTGGGCGGGCACGCCGCGCCTCATGGTGCGTCGGTGGGCAAAATCTTGCACGAGTCCTTCACCGATGGCGCGCAGTTGCTGCTGCTGGGCGCCATGGTGATCGGCCTGATCACGGGCGAAGCTGGCAAAGAGGCCATGGCCCCCTTCTCGGTGGACCTTTTCAAAGGCATGTTGGCCTTCTTCCTGCTGGACATGGGTTTGATGGCCGCGCGCAACCTGCCCCAGGTCAAAGGCCAGTCGCCCGTGTTGATCGCCTATGCCGTGCTCGGCCCCATCGTGCATGCGGCACTGGCCCTGGGTGTGGCGGTTGTTTTGAAGCTGAGCCCAGGCGATGGCGCCTTGCTCATGGTGTTGGCCGCGAGCGCCTCTTACATTGCCGTGCCCGCCGTGTTGCGCACCGCCTTGCCCGAAGCCAAGCCTGCGCTGTATTTCGGCCTGAGTTTGGGTTTGACCTTTCCGCTGAACATCGTGCTGGGCATTCCGGTCTATTTGGCGGTGGCGCAAAGGGTGCTGACATGAGCCCACAACCGCCTCTGTTTTATCAAGATCGCCAAGTGGCCTTCTTGACACAACACGGCAAACAGGACCTGGTGCGCGGACCACTTGAAGCGGCCCTGGGCTGCCAGCTGGTGCACACCGACGGCTATGACACCGACCAGTTGGGCACTTTCACGCGTGAGCTGACCCGTGCCGGCTCCCAGCTCGATGCAGCCAGAAAAAAGGCCACCATTGGCATGGCATTGACCGATGCGTCTGTGGGCATGGCCAGCGAAGGCTCATTTGGCCCCGACCCCTTTGGCGCCTTCATGCCCTGGAACACCGAGGTTGTGTTGTGGGTCGATCGTTTGTCAGGGATTGAAGTTACTGGCTTTGCACATGGCCCTGCCCAAAGCCTGCACAGGATGGTCAAAACACCGCAAGAGCTGGAGCGCTTTGCCAAAGACGCCGGATTCCCTGAACACCATCTGGTGCTGCGACCCGAACACCCCGAGCACCCCGACATGGACAAAGGCATCCGTGATCACGCAACACTGCTGAAGGCCTTTCATCTGGCCCAAGCCAAGTCTGCCAATGGCGTGGTGTTTGCAGAAAACGATCTGCGGGCTTTTTGCAACCCGACTCGCCAAAAAATGATCCGCAAGGCCACCGAAGAGCTCATTCAAAAGTTGCTTTCAGCCTGCCCAAGCTGTGACTCGCCGGGCTACTGGCTCAGCCAGCAGATTCCGGGTCTACCCTGCCGCGCGTGTGGCAGCTTGACCCGTTTGGCTAAGGCAGAAATATGGGGCTGCAAAAAATGCAGCCACCAGGAGCAGCGTGCCGTCAATGCCCAGCCGTGGGCCGATCCTGCCCGATGTGATTTTTGCAACCCATGAACCCAATGGCGAAGTGCGCGCCCAAGCGCATCAAAGTCAATGGGAATCGCGACCGATTTTTTGACAAATCCGGTCGGCAATGACCCCATAAACCAGACGCTGCCTGTTGATCAAAATGACCTTGTCGACCGTTTATCTCACTCAAGACGCAAGTTAATGCGCTTGGCCACTTCCCCCCAACGCAAGGCATCTTGTGCCAAGCGGGTAACGGTTTCTTCGGAAGAACTTGCGGCAATGCTTTGATCCGTCTGATTCAACCTTTCAAGCATTTCGGGGGTTTTAAGCGCAGCACTGAGGGTTTCATGCATCTTTTGTACAAGCGTGGCGGGCGTACTGCGCGGGGCAAAGAGCACCAATGAGAAAGACGCATCAAAATTCGGGAAACCTGATTCTGCAACGCTCGGCACCTCGGGCAGTACCGGTGAGCGTCTTGATCCCGAGACAGCCAGTGCCACCAACTTGCCTGAACGAATATGCGGCAACACTGTAGGACCCGCCAAGAAGCCGCATTGCACCTGTCCACCCAAGATATCCTGCACTGCAGGTGCCGGCCCTTTGTATGGAACATGGTTCATCTGAATACCAGCGGTGGCACTGAGCAACTCCGTGGTCAGATGCCCCGGTGAGCCTGCACCGCCTGATGCATAGTTCATCGGGCCTTCCTTGGCCTTTTTGATCAGCTCGGCCAAAGTTTTCACACCCACCTGAGGATTGCAAACCAAGGTTTGACTGAAAACGGTGGCGCGCATGACAGGCTGCAGATCCGTCGCTTTGAACTGCATCTTTTCATACACGTGGGGATTGACCGTGATCGTCGTGTCTGTGGTCCAAAGCCATGTGTAGCCATCGCCCGCTGCTCGAACAGCCTCCGCTGTACCCACGTTGCCGTTGGCACCCGGTTTGTTGTCGATCACGATCGCCTGTTTGAGAAGCTGCTGCATCTTGGGAACAGCGCTGCGCAAAACAATGTCACTGGGACCTCCTGGCGGGAGAGGTACGATGATCCGGATGGGCTTGTTCGGCCACTCTTGCGCATTGACGGGCTGAAGCGGGAGGCCAATCAAGACCGCAGCAAGTATCCTCAATGAATTGAGTATGTTCGAAATCATGATCAAGCTCCAAATGAATGTGCGGTTGAGGGGGTATTCTTAACTCCAAGCTGAACGGCGTAAATCGCATCTCTCAGGAGAGATGAAAACAAGCTGAGTCAACGCTTTCCGTCGCATGTCGGTAGTCAAGGCTGGTGCCTGGGTAATTCGTCACAACTCGCCCTGCGGCGTTCATACTGTAGCTTTGACAATTTGCCGCTGTTATCGTGGAGTCAGACAGCTTATCTTGCATCAAATCGCTGTATTCACGGTATGAGTCGAGCGTCACTTCCATACTTTTAGCGGCCTTGCTCTTCATTAAAGCCAGGGCCTTGATGATGAATTCAGCCTGGCATTCGAGCATATAGATGATGCTGCCTGCGACGTTGGTATTGGGGCCATACATGAGGAACATGTTTGGAAACCCAGCAACAGCGATTCCCAAATAAGCCTCCGCACCTTGGCTCCATGCATCACTGAGATGCGTATTTTTGGATCCAATGACCTTGATGCCTTGAAGGTAATTGGAAGGATTGAATCCCGTTGCAAAAACAATGCAATCAATCTGCCGCTTGGTGCCATCCTTCAAAAGAATTTCATTGGCGGTTATCTTTTTGATGGATTCAGTCTCTAGATGCACATTGCCGCGCTGGAGCGCTGGATACCAGTGATTGGAAAACAGCGTTCGCTTGCAACCCATGATGTATGAAGGTGTTAACTGGCTGCGAAGCACAGGATCAGGCACCTGATCGGTCAGATAGGCCAGGAAACCCGACTGGGCCTTGGCTGTCATTGCGAAATCTGAACGACTCCGAGCCACCTTCTCGAGTTCACCGAACACTCTGGCGCGTTCCGTCAGTGCATCACTCATGTTGATCGTCGCTTTGGGCAGGACATATGGGGCCGAGCGCTGGTAAACAGTCAATTCCTTGGCGTGTTTCGCCACCTCTGGAACGATCTGAATTGCACTGGCGCCTGTACCGATGACAGCTACACGCTTACCTTCGAAAACAGTATTCTGTGGCCATTGAGCTGAATGCAGGACCGCGCCTTCGAATTCGGCTATTCCTTCGATTGAAGGGGTAACGGGGTGATTGAAGATTCCAATTGCAGGAATCAAAATGGCACACGAGAGCCGTTTGCCCTCTGGTGTTCCTACAGACCACTTGGCAGTGCTTTCGTTGAATTCGGCTGTTGAAATGTTGATGCCAAATCTGAGATGGTTTTTCAGGTTGTACTTTTCCACGATGTACAACATGTACCCCAAGATTTCCTTTTGCTGTGGATATGCCTCTGACCAAGGATAGTCTTGTTCAAAAGAGTAGGAGTACAAGACTGCCGGTATATCGCATGCAGCGCCAGGATAGACGTTATCCCGCCAAACGCCCCCTATATCTTTAGCACGCTCTACCACGACAAAGTTCTTTTCTCCTTGTTTGAGAAGGTTTACAGCCATGCACAACCCAGCAAAACCGGCACCAATGATGACGATTCGAACCTCAGTTGAATTTTCGGTAAAAGTCATTGAATTTTGAGAAGAAAGTACATGGCAATTGGCAAATTTTTATGCATGGCTGGCCATTGACAGACGCAAACGGCGTCTCGAAATGTAGGCGCCAAAAGTGACAACTGGCCAACTCATAAAAGCTGCCCGCCTTCGATGGCCAGCGTCTGACCCGTGACCATACTGCTGTCATCGCTTGCAAAAAATACCGCGGCACTTGCAATGTCGCTTGGAAGAATCCATCTGCCCAGCTTGATGCTTGACAACGCTGCCTTGCGTTTGGCGTCAGGATCTTCGTGGTCTTGTACGAGTCGGTTGAACATTTCGCTCTGCACCAGCCCCGGATGAATTGAATTAAATCTGATCTTTCGAGGTGCGAAAGCAATAGCGCCAGATTTCATGAGCCCCACGACGGCGTGCTTACTGGCAGCATAGGGCGCGTTCAGCGCGACGCCAATGAGTCCCATGATTGACGAAGTCACAATGAAACTTCCACCATCGCTCATTTTTGGTGCGATATGTTTCATAGCAATAAAAACACCCTTCACATTCACGTTCATGATGCGTTCGTATGCATCAATCGGATAGTCAAGCGGATTCCTCACAACGCCTTCAAAACCCGCATTGGCAAAGAATACGTCGATCCTGCCAAAGCGCTCAATGACCTGATCTACAACCCTCAACGCATCAGATTCAGAAGTCACATCTGCTGCAATGGCCAGAAAATTGTCATCGCTCGAACCAATTGCTTGGAGTCCAGCTGCGTTGTGGTCGACTGCAACCACACATGCGCCTTCTTCGAGAAAACGCAAAACAGTTGCCTGTCCTATATTGCCTGCAGCGCCAGTGATCACTGCAACTTTTCCTTCTAATCTTCTGTTCATTGCTATACCCTTTTTGCCGAAACACGTTCTTTGATGATCAGGGTCTTTCTAGTGGAACGAAGAAAGCTCGATTTTTAAACTCTTTAGTTGAAGTGCGAGCCACCGTCAACAAGTAATGTTTGTCCAGTGATAAAGGAAGAGCCTTCGGACATGAAAAATCCGACCGCACCCACCACATCATCTGGAAATTGATCACGCGTCAATGAGCGTCCATTCTTGGCATTTTCTCGGAGCTTTTCTAGCTGCACAGGATTTGCGATCACGCCTTCACTGAGCGTGAAACCCGGGGCGACGCCATTGACCAAAATATTATCTGCCCCCAACTCCCGTGCCAATGAACGGGTGATGCCAAGAACGGCGCCTTTGCTGGCCACGTAATGCAACATGTAAGGTATTCCCTTGAAAGGGGTCCCAGAGATGATGTTGACGATCCGCCCGCCTCCTGCCTTTTTCATGTGTGGCACAACTGCTTGGCAGCAGGCGACCAAACCAAAGACATTCACGTCAAAAAGATGACGCCATTCCTCTAGCGAAATTTCTTCAAATGGTCGCAGCACGATCGATGAGTAAATACCAGCATTGTTGACCAGCCCATCGATTCCTCCAAAGGCATGGATGCAACTGGACACCATATCTTCTACCTGATCAGTCTGGGTGACATCGGCTGCGATCGCTACAGCCTGTCCGCCTTGCTGAACGATCTCATCCGCAGTTCCTTGCGGTGCCTTGATGTCAATTGCGGCGACGTCATGCCCCTGACGAGCCAACGATAGGGCGATGGCTCTGCCGATGCCACTGGCTGCGCCGGTCACTGCAATCCTGCGTTTGACTCCGTCCATTTGCAATCCTTCACTCTGATTCTTCGGTCACAAAACCACTAATCGATCCGAATGCCTGCAGCCTTCGCTGCCGCCAAGAAACGGCTCGATTCAGCATTCATGTAAGCGAAGAACTGACTCGGGTTCATCTGCATCACCTCTAAGCCACCCTTGGCAAATGCATCTCGCACCTGGGTTGAGGAAAGTGCTGTCTGCAGGCTGTCACTCAATCTTCGGATGACCGGTTCAGGCGTTCCTCTGCGCACCAAAATTCCGTCGAAAGAGACAAACGAGAATCCCTTGGTACCCGCCTCATCAACGGTGGGAACGTTTGGCAGTTGTGTCATGCGCTTGGCACTGGTTACCGCCAATGCTCTCATTCGTCCGCCATTGACCTGCTGGATAGCGAGGGGGGCTCCAAGAAACATCAGATCTACCCGACCGGAGATGACATCGGTCATCGCCTGGCCGACTTGCGCATAAGGAATATGAGACAGCTTGATCCCCGTCGCCTGCTTGAACATCTCGGTCACGAGGTGAGGGGGTGATCCATTTCCCGCCGAGGCATATGTCATCGATTCGCCTTTAGATCTCGCCGCAGCAACCAAATCTGCCAAGCTTTCGTATGGCTTTTCGTTGCCAACCACCGCCACGCTGGCCACTGTATCGAGCCCCCCAACCGCAGAAAATTGTTTGGCGAAATCAATATTTGCATTTGGATACAGCATTGGACCGAGCAGTGATGCTGCACCAAGGTAATAAAGCGTGTAGCCATCTGCGGGCTGCCGTAATACTTCAGGAATAACGGCCGTGCCTGTGGCTCCTGCTTTGTTTTCGATGACTATGGGTTGCCCCAAATCCTTCGCCATTTGCTCACCCACGATGCGTGCAACGAAGTCGCCCGGCGTGCCTGCCACCCACGGCACAACCCAGCGAATTGGCTTCACAGGAAAGGCTTCTTGTGCAAGGCTTGAGAACACGGTGCCAGAGATTGCAGCAGCAGCCAAAAAATCGCGTCTGGATGTCATCATATTTGTCTCCAAGTTTTAAATTGTTGAAAGGCGTTTAGAAAAAATGCATTCAAAAACTTGACCCACTAGCCGGCACGCTTGACTGCGCGCATCCTCAGTCGAGGGCCAGACGTATATCCTTGATGGTCTTCGAATACGATGCAGACTCAAGTTTTATGCGTTCAGCCATGGCATCGGGTT
This sequence comes from Candidatus Sericytochromatia bacterium, assembly GCA_040400605.1. GTDB lineage: Bacteria > Cyanobacteriota > Sericytochromatia > S15B-MN24 > JAQBPE01 > JBBAPZ01. The sequence continues at coordinate 22,979 of JBBAPZ010000029.1, read as the reverse complement.
TGATGGGCAGCGCGAAGTACCCCATGTCGCGCAACCTCGGCTGCATGTCTGCTTGGGCAAAGATCGATGCGATGTCACCGTTGACTTTTTCAACGATCGCTTGGGGTGTTCCCGCTGGTGAAAACAGGCCGACCCACCCTGCCAATTCGAAACCAGCCGGACCACCGCTGCCTCCCATCACAGGGACGCTCGGATGCGTAGGCAAGGGTTCTTTCCCGGCCAGCGCCAAGAACTTAAGCCTTCCCGCTTGTTGCAAAGGTCCGGCACTGGCCGCACTTCCAAAAGCCCAATCAACCTCGCCTGCCGCGACAGCGGCATAGAGCTGACCGAAATCTCTGAATGGCACATGGGTCATTTTTGTGCCTGCGGCCAAGTCAAGCGATGCGCTCCCGAGATGCGCGACGCTCCCGATTTGCCATGAACCGTAGGTCACCCGATCAGGTCGCCCTTTCGCATCTGCCAAAAGATCTCCGACGCTGTTCCATTTGGACTTCGACGATACCGCGACAAAGAAGTTGCTGTAGTGCATTGGCGTCACGGGCGCAAAATCCTTGGCGGGGTCATACGGCAAGGTCTTGTACATGTGTGGGATGGCCGTAAAGTTCAAGCTATCCACATGCAGCAGGGTGTAACCGTCTGACTGCCCTCGCTTGGTTTCTGCGACTGCAATAAAACCGCTGCCTCCCGGCTTATTGTCTACCACCACGGGTTGTTTCCAAAGCGCAGAAAGTTTCTGACTTACCAAACGCAGCATGACGTCTGGGCCAGAACCGGCTGAAAATGATGAAACGATGCGAACACTCCGAGATGGGTAGTCTGCGGACTGTGCGTAGGATAGGGCTGGTGCCATCACCATCGCAGCGATGAGAGAAAGTGCAAATGATTTCATGAATGTCTCCGGTCTTGTAAATGATTGAGGCATCGGATCTGCGCGATACGATTTTGACTACACTGCTAGCCGTCTTTGTTGACCAACATCTCTGGGCTGGTATTGGCTGATGCCCGAGCCAACACCCAGGCTGCAGTTTGTGGCGACACGGTTTCTTCCTGGCTCGTCCATGCCACAAAATCATCTGGCCTGACCAGAACCCATTTGGCCTCATACCGGTCAGCACCCTGGCCCGACGCCAGCGCCACCATTTTCAATGGCACCGAAAGTGCAGCTGCCGCCTCACTGAACACGCGCGCATTCGCTTCGGATGTGCCAATGCACAGCAAAGTGAACTCTGTGCCCAAATGTCCGAAGGCATCCCCACCGTCTTTTAATGGTGCAGGTGGCAGATGGTGCCCTGTCCGCGCTTCGAAGCGATGTGACCCGACAGCGCTGCAGACGCCTTTATTCCCATTCAAAACGATCGGCGAACCTTCGTAGTTCGGCTCAAAAGCATGGACTTCACCAACAGCTCCTTTGGCTCGTGCCAGCCATTCCGATTCGAAAGCTGGCCGATCTACCGAAGGGTCAAATGAGCTCAAAAACTGGCTGTCCCGTTCAATCGATTTCGCGATGAAATCATTCACGGTTGACAAAAATACAGGCCGGCGTTCTGCCTCATATGAATCGAGAAGTGCATCTCCAGCACGCCCTTGTATCACCGCTGCCAATTTCCAGGCCAGATTGCGCGCATCTTCAAATCCAGAGTTGACGCCGTACCCGCCATAGGGCGGATGGCTGTGCGCAGCATCACCCGCTATGAAAATTCGGCCTGCCCGATAACTGTCAGCGACCGCAAATCGCAGATCCCAAAAACCGATGTGATCGAATTCAATTGCAAACTCTTCGCCTATGGCCTGATGGAGGAATGCGCGGAAATCGAAGTTGTGTTCGGTCGTTCCAAGAGGAACCGGCGCGTGGAAAAACCAGCTCTCTCCGAGATCGACCCGACCCAAAAATTTCCAGTACCCCTTGAGATCAGGGTGAAGCACGTTGTAATAAGACTTGCCCGGAAAACGTTCCAGCAATGAATGCAGCTCCGTCGAGCGAAAGACCAGCAGCACCATGACACGGTCATGGTCGGTTCGTGTCTGCGTTATTCCGGCCTGATCGCGAACAACCGAGCGACTGCCATCGCAACCGATCACATATTTCGCTCGTAACTTTCGTCGCCCAGTGCCTTGACGTTCGGTCAGTACAAGCTCGACACCCTCATCGTCCTGCACGACGGACTCGGCGCTCCAACCATAGATGGTCTCGATTTTGGGCAGCTCGGCTGCACGTTTTCTCAGCACTGCCTCTGTCGCGTACTGGGGTAAACGCTCGTTGGCTGCATGGTAATAAGGCTTGACAAGGTCGCGCTGCAACCAGTCGTAAGAGTACTCACCAAGCAGCGACCCATAGGCCGTCAAACCACCAATGCCGTACTCTGGTGGAATCGTTCGCGCGGCACGAAGTTGCGATTCAGCGCCCCATGCCTGGAAATGCTCCATCGTTCTTTGGGTCAAGTTTTGACCTTTGGGAATGGGCTGCGGTTGGATATAACGCTCCACCACAACGCATCGAACACCGCGCTGCCCCAGGTCAATGGCCATGCCCATACCCACGGGGCCTCCGCCCACGATCACCACATCGGTCGTATCCATCATCTGCACATCACCCATTTCATTGACCCTATTTCGGCAAAAACTTGGACTTTCAGCAACGTGGATGAACCACCATTGCACCTCGCTAAAAGGCTTATCTCAATTCAATTGAGTCGGTTGTCCTATTCGCTGGGGCCATTAAACTTGACAACATTCAATCATTCAAACTGAACTTTCTCATGTATCCATCAGAAAAGCTCATGCATTTAAGCAGCCGTCAGTTGCTGGCTTTTCTGGAGGTCGCTCGTCTTCGCAGCATCTCAAAGGCTGCCGAGTGCATCCCCATGTCCCAGTCGGGCATGAGCATGTTGATCAAAGAGTTGGAGGATCAAATTGGCGCCCGATTGTTTGATCGCAATCCGAGGTCGGTGACGCTCACCGATTCCGGTCGCGAACTCCTGCCTGTGGCCCAAAGGATCGTTCAAGAACTGAGGGACCTGAGTTCAGCGATCCAAGGCACCGAATCGGCCAACCGTTCCCGCCTGAAGGTTGCGGCAACACCCATGGTGTCCATGAGCCTTCTGCCTGAGATCGTTCGCGAGTTCACCACGTCGAATGCACGAGTGGACATCACAATTGCCGATGTCGATGTCCATGCTGTCCGCCAGCGCGTTTTGGATGGTGATGCCGATATTGGTCTGGGCTTTTTCGTCAAGCCTGCCGTTGGACTTTTGCGTCAGCCTTTGTGCCGTTTTCGACTGATGTGCATCAGCCCACCGGCACCAAACCCAAGTACTCACCTGTCATCTCGCCCCTGGTCTGGCCTTCGTGATCTGCCGCTGATAGGACTTCCAGCTGACAACCCCATCCAATCGTTGGTGGATGCCCATCTTGCCCAAATCGGGGGAGGCGGCGAACAGCGTCAAGTGGTGAACTTCATGGGCACGGTGATTGCCATGGTTCGCGCCGGATTGGGTCATGCCATCATTCCCTCGTTTGCCATTGAGGAGTGCAAACGACATGGTTTGCAAATCAGCATGCTGACTGCACCTGTGGTGAACCTGGATCTCTACCTCGTCACACGCAGAGGCAGCCAGGCCAAGTCCACATCTTTGGAATTCACGGCTCGTCTCAAGGCTACAGCAGCCAAGTTGGCTGCGCCTGCCCCAAAAAGTCAAACCACCCGCAAATAAACAGGCAAGGTCACTGAGGCAGAATTTTCTGATCCTGGATCAATCGCTCCCACTTGACGAAGTCGTCGCGTTGGGTCCGTCCCAATGCCTGAGGTGTTCCTGGGACCGGCTCCATGCCCATCACGTTGAGTCGTTCGCGAATGTCTGGCATGGCCAGAATGGCTCGCAAATGCTGATTCATCGCATTCACTGCTGTCTCAGGAGTACCGGCCGGGGCATACAAGGCCAACCAGCCGACGCCTTCAACTCCGGCTCCTGTGGCCTCTATGAGGGTCGGCACGTCGGGTAGCTGTGGCGCACGTTGTGTACCAGTCACGGCAATGATCTTCAACTTGCCCGCCTGAACCAGCGGCAAGGTTGAGGCCAAAACATCGAACATCACCTGGATCTGTCCACCCATCAGGTCGGTGCGCGCCTGTGCTTCTGATGCATAACCGACCCACGTCAGATCGGCGCCTGCGCCTTGGCGCAAAAGTTGTCCGGAAAGAAACGGTACGCCGCCGCGTCCGCCAACACTGGCGTAGTTGATGCGGCCCGACTGTTGTTTGGACAGAGCAATCAATTCTTTCACGCTATTCACGCCCAAAGCGGGAGATACGGTCATCACCACCACGTTGTTAACAAGCATGGACACCGGCACGAAGTCCTTGACCGGGTCGTAGGGAAGACGAGCATTGAAGTGCGGGTTAATGGTCATGATCCCGGCATTGCCAAGCAAGAAGGTATGACCATCGGTCGCCGTTTTCACAGCCACTGCAGCGATACCACCATCCGCACCAGGCCTCGTATCCACCACCACAGCTTGCCCTGTGCGGGCTTGGAGTTTGTCGCTGAGCAAGCGCGCCACCACTTCAACTGCAGAACCCCCAGGGGCAGGTACAACGATTTTGATCGGCTTGTCTGGCCAATTTTGCGCGCCGACTGACAAGGGTAAAACGCTGCTCATCAAGGCGGCCGCCATGAGGAGTGAGCGTCGACTGTTTTTTTGAATGGCGTGTTTCATGCGGTTTTCTTTTTCCTTTGCTGTTGTCACATCAAATTCGAAATTTTGTCTAATTTCAGTTCCGATTAGAGTTGACATCCATCCATCCATCAAACGTAACTTGTTCATGATTTCATGAGCAAAACTGATGCTGTTCAATCGCTGTCAGTGTGAGCCTTTTTGAATGTCATACCCTGGCGATAACGGTGAGCCGAATGCTCACTGACCGCCAATCAACTCAAGCGTGAAACCATGTTGATCTCGAACATAGGTCACGCACCGCCCGGCAAATGGTCCGCCAGGCAGCGTCAGGATTCGGCCAGCAACGGCAAAACCAAACCGCTCAATCGCCTGCGTCGTTTCTGACAAGGACTCCACTTCCAGCGCCAGGTGCGCGCCGCCGACATCACAAGGTCGTGGCGCCATGGACGTCGCACTTTCAGGCGCGCTGTATTCCAGCAACTCCACCACATGCCCGCCCGGTAGGGTCACCATGGCCACTCGAGCCTGCGCGCCTTCAACACCTGTGATGTGCCCCAGCGTGTCGCCAACCGGTATCTGCCTAATTTCGCCCGCTTGGGCGCTCAGGCATTCGCTGAAGAAGTCCAGCATCTGCTCCAGGTCATGAACCGTGAGCCCCGTGTGGATGGTGCGAAGAACAGCCATGGTTTTCCTTCCAAAAACTCAACGCACCACGCCGATGGGTTGGCTTTCCCAGTACACGTGCTTGGTACTGAGGAAGTCGTTTAGTCCTTCCACACCATGCAAGCGGCCATAGCCACTTTCCCGGAAGCCGCCGGTCTCAGCCTCGGGGAAGAGTTTGTTGTGGGTGTTCATCCAGACGGTGCCCGACTTCAGTTCACGCGCCATGGCCTGCCCAGCGGCGCGATCGCTCGTCCATACGCTGGCTGCCAAGCCATAGCGTGTGGCGTTGGCGCGCGCAATCGCATCGGCCTGATCGCGGTAGCGCTCGATCACCAGAACCGGCCCGAAGAGCTCATCCTGAATGTACTTGGAAGAAAGGTCAGACACCTCCACCAAGGTGGGCGAAACAAAAGCGCCATGGCTCAGCGGGCCAGTCGGGACACCGCCCTGTAACCAGACTTTTCCGTGTTGCGAAGCCTCGGCTGCCAAACGGGCGAGGCGGTCACGGTTGGCGTGGTCAATCAACGGACCCAACTGCGAGCTGGGCTCATGCCCAGGCCCAATCACCAGGCTGCTCAAACGTTCGGCCAGCGCTGCGGCGGTCTCGTCAAATCGGCTCTCGTGGACCAGCACCCGCGCAATGGCGGTGCACTGCTGCCCCGCCATGGGCAGGGCACCAGCGACCAAACCGGTCAAGGTCGACGCCAGTGGAGCGTCGGGCAACACAATGGCTGGTGCCTTGCCGCCAAGTTCCAGCGACAGGCGTTTGAGCGTGCCCGCAGCATCTGCGGCAATCCTTTTGCCTGTGGCAGAAGAGCCGGTGAAGCTGATGACGTCGATATGCGGGGACTGGCTGATGGCACGCCCGATATCCGCCCCCGACTCTGTGAACGAACAGACCACGCCTGAAGGCAAGCCTGCGATGGAGGTCAAACACTCCAGTGTCAATTGGTTCACCAGGGCAGTCTGGTGCGCTGCCTTGATCACCACCGTGCAACCTGCAGCCAGCGCTGGTGCCAGCGATCGAATGAGCAGAATCACCGGCGCATTCCATGGCACGATGATGCCAGCCACGCCAGCAGGCTCACGGCTGAGCTGCGAATAGCAACCGTTGTCGATCTCGGCTACGCGCCCCCACAGGTTGCGCGCCAAACCCGCATAAAAGCGCAGTTCAGACACAGCGGTGGCGATTTCGCCACGTGCTTCGCGTGTCAGCTTGCCATTGAGGGTGACCAGCCAACGCTCGATCTCGGGCGCGCGCGCTTGCAGGTTGGCCGCAAACTCCAGCAACACCGACTCACGCAGGCGCGGGCTGCGCGACCAAGCCCCATGGTCGAAGGCATGGCGAGCCGCACCGATGGCCGTCAGGGCATCGTCAAGCGATGCCTCGCTGAACTGGGCGGCATGTTCGCCATTCGCCGGGTTGATGCAGATGCCGGGTTGGGCTGTGCCAACGGACCACATGCCGTCGAAGTAATTCTTTGCGCGTTCCACTTTGTTAACTCCTTGGATTTTCGAAAAAGTTCAGTGTCAGATCGGAGTCGCTCTGACCCCATATGGGATGGTGTTGGCGCTGATGAATTCGGCCTTCACTTCAAAACTGTTGAGGTGTGCTGGATGATCTGGGGATCGTCTGCCATCACCAAGTTCCGTAATAGATACCGTGCTCCTTGGCACGATCGGTTCGCTGCGCGACCTCGTCATCGCCCATGGTCAGGCGTGGGTGTTGGTCGTTGAGCCAAGCGTGCAGACGTTCGTCCAGACGCTGGCGCTCAGCCGCATAGCGTGGGTCTTTGCCCAGGTCCACATATTCGTCCGGATCGTCTTCCAGGTTGAAGAGTTGTGGCCCGAAACCTTGCCAACGCACGTACTTCCATTGCCTCTCGCGCACCATCCAGCCGCGACACTCTCCTGGCTGACGATTGAGCAGCAGTCGGGCGCGGCGGAACGAGTAGTCAATTTCCGCGAACACGCTGTCACGCCAGTCCGTCGGACTGTCGCCATGAATCCAGGGCATGAGAGAGCGGCCCTGGGTCCGGTCCAGCTCAGGTCGGATCTGCAGAGCGTCCAGCGCGGTAGGCACCACGTCCACGGACTCGGCAAATGCTGTCACACGCTGACCCCGGGTGGCGTCAGCCTGCGCACGCGGGTCAAACACCATCAGGGGTGAGCGAATGACCTGATCATGGAACAGGTCCTTCTCGCCCAGATGGTGGTCGCCACCGAAATCGCCATGGTCGTTGGTGAAGACGATGAGGGTGTGTTCGAGCTGCCCGTTGTCTTTCAGGGCCTGAATCACACGACCGATGTGGTGGTCGAGCTGTTCGATGAGGCCCATGTAAACCGGACGAACCTGGCGCACGACCTCGTCCCGCGCAAAAGTCTGTGACTCTTCCATCTGCATGTAGGCCGCCACCACCGGATGTGGGTCGATCAATTCACTCGCCCGCTTCTTTACTGGCAGCATGTCCTCAGGGCCATAGCGCTGGTGGTAGGGTGCAGGCGCCAAGTAGGGCCAATGCGGCTTCACATAGGACAGGTGCAGCGCCCAAGGTTTTTGTCCTTGCTCAGCCAAATAGTTCAGGGCACACCCGGTGACATAGGCTGTCTCAGAGTGTTCCTCGGCCACACGTGCGGGCAGGTGCAGGTTGCGCAAAAACCAACCGCTGGCCGTTTCACCATCGGGTCCATCCGCACCCACCACATGTTCGGTCCATGGGTCATCACCGTTGTAATCGTGGGCACGCAAATAGTCAGCATAGCCGCTCTTGGCGTCAGGCGGCCCATGGCCCTCGATGCGGTCGACCTCCACGAAGCCACCGCTGGCGCGGTGCAACCAAGCTGGTGAGCCCGGCGTCAGACCTAAGCGCTGCATGCCTTCCGTGTCGGCAATGACATGGGTCTTGCCAATCAAGTGCAGCTGTCGACCTGCGCCCGCGAGGTAGTCGCCCAGGGTCGGCTGCTCCACGGGCAGCGGCACACGATTCCAGGTGACGCCGTGTGAGCCCACGTAGCGTCCGGTGTAATAAGACATGCGTGACGGGCCACACACGCCTGCCTGCACAAATGCGGCGTCGAATCTGACGCTGCGCGCCGCCAATGCATCCAGGTTGGGGGTTTTGATGCTGGGGTGGCCATTGCAAGCCAGGTGGTCCCAGCGCAACTGGTCGCTCATCACGAACAGCAAGTTGCGCAGTGGTGCTTGGGTCATGGGAACTTACACAAAGATGGCACCACCCTCGACACAGAGCGTCTGCCCTGTCATGAAAGCGGCATCGTCGCTAGCCAGGAAACTGACGGTTCCCACCAAGTCGGCAGGCAACGCATCACGCTGGATGGAGCGCGACTTGCGAATGGCCTCGCCAAACTTTGCCATGTGGTCATCATTTTTGAGAATCTGGTCCGAGAGCGTCAAACCCGGCGCTAAAGCGTTGGCTGTGATGTTCCAAGCACCCAGTTCACGGGCCAGCACACGCGTGAAAGTGATAACGGCACCTTTGCTGGTCACATAGTGGGCCATGTTCGACAGGCCCTTGAGTGCCGAGGTGGAGGCCACGTTGATGATCCGGCCCCATTGCTGGGCCTTCATGTGTGGTGCCACAGCCTTGGCGCAAATGAAGGGGCCAAGCGTGTTCACACGCATGACCTGCATCCATTCGTCACTGGAATAATCCTCAAACGGCCGATTCTCCAAGGTCGAGAAGAGCGCCGCGTTGTTGATGAGGATATCCACACCAGCAAAGCGAGCTTCGATGGCCTTGACCGCGTCAGCGACTGAGGCCTCATCGGTCACGTCCATCGTTACGCCAAAACAACGCGTGCCTGTGCTGTCCTCTTCTGCTGCGGCGACATCGGCGCCGCGCAGGTCACCGATGACAACACGCGCCCCATCAGCCAGCAAGCGTTGCACGAATGCACGGCCCAAACCTGTTGCGCCGCCGGTCACCAGTGCGGTACGTCCTGCTAGTTTCATGGTTTTATCAAAAGTTGTGAACGATGCCCGCAGCGAATGCAGTTGGGTCTGAACCCTTCACCGCTGGACGCACGCGTGCGAAATATGCTGCTGGAATCAAGCTGAGCATGGAGCCCGCATTGTTGTCGATGCGGCCATAGTTGACGTAAAGGCTTGTACGCTTTGAAAGACTGTGGCTGTAGTAAGCCGCCATCGTTGTGCCCTTGGGTTCAGGCAAACCTGCGACCTTCAGATCGCCTTTGGTTTCACCCATCTGCATGCCCAGCCTGCCTGTTTTTCCCACGGGAAACACGGCACCAAGCCAATAAGACGTGGTGTTGTTGCTGGGAATAGCCCGATCACGAGAAGCTGCGGGTGTGACTTGGTGGATCTTGTACCATCCGGCGTTTAACGTCACCCAGCCGTAGTCGTAGCGACCACCGAACCCCATCTCAGTTTGATCATCTACAGCGAGGTTTGCGCCCGTTCCGGTTCGCTCTTTGCTGCTCTGATAGGCTGCGGCGAGATTCAATTTGCCTGTGCGATAGTAGGCACCCATGCCCATCATGCGCCCCTGATCTTGTGGCGCTGTGGCGTTCTCAAGTCCTGCTGTGACCACAGCACGCAACGTGAGGCCTCGCATATCAGGCGACGTGTAGTAAATGCCATTGCTGGCACGACCGACGATGTTTTGACTGATGCTGCCGTTGTTTCCGTAATAGCCAATGCCACCAAAATCCGTCTGGTTCAGCATCGGAATGAGCGGTGTACCCGTGCGGCCCAACGCCAGTTGACCCCACTCACGGCTTTCGATGCCAACGATGGACGTGCGTCCAAAATTGGCATTAGCGCCTGGCAGCATGTCGCCTGAATCGGTCCTGATGCCCATATCAAGCCGGGTAAAGGCTGAAAGTCCACCGCCCAAATCCTCACGTGCTGAAAAAACGATTCGGCTGCCCGTGACGGTTCCTGTCCCCAATTGGGTTGTTTTTCCGCCGGGATCTCCTGTGTTCACGGATTCAATGCTTGTATCAATAGCGCCGGAAATGGTCACTTGGGCTTGCGCACCCAATGCCGTCATGGCAAGCATGGCCGCTGCAGCTCGAGAAATTCTGGAACTGTTCATGGTGTTCTCCTATGGGTTTTGTGGGTTGGCTTCGGTCAAGGTCTAGATGATTCTATAAAAAATACGGCGTTTCTCAAATAGATACTGCGTGATCTGCTGCTGGGACTTACCCTAATTGCTATTCGACCCCGCTCATTGAGCCGCGTGGACGGTGCGTGTCTCCAGGAAGGACGCCATGCCTTCAATACCGCTCTCACTGCCTATGCCGCTGTCCTTGATGCCGCCGAAGGGCGCTTCAGGCGTGGACACCATGACGTTGTTGATGGCGATGGCGCCTACTTCCAGTTGCTCAGTCACCACATTGGCAATGCGCCTGCTGTCGGTGAACAGATAAGCCGCCAGGCCATACGGGTTGTGGTTGGCGATGGTCAGCGCCTCCTCGAGGGTGTTGAATCCTGTGATGGGCGCCAAGGGGCCAAAGGGCTCCTCCGACATGATCCGCGCCGTGGGCGGCACATTGCGCAGCACAGTCGGTGCATGGAAGTGACCCAGGCCCCCCATTGCGCCGCCAAAGGCTAAGTTAGCGCCATGTTCCAGTGCGTTGGCCACCAGTGGTGCCATGGCGGCTTTTCGGCGCGCATTGACCATGGGCCCCATTTGCACCGCTGGATTCATGCCGTCGCCCACCTTCAAGGCTTGGACCGCTGCAACGAAGCGGTCGCTGAACTCACGCTCAATGGACTGGTGCACCAAAAAGCGCGTGGGCGCCAGACAGGCCTGCCCCGCGTTGCGGAACTTGTGGCCCACCAACATGGGGACGAATCGCACAAGGTCAGCGTCGGCCCACACGATGACGGGCGCATGCCCGCCCAACTCCATCGTGGTCCGCTTGAAGCCTTCGGCGCACTGCCGTGCCAGTGTTCGGCCCACCCCCACTGAGCCGGTGAAGGACACCTTGCGGATGACCGGGCTGGCAATCAAAGTTTCTGATATTTCAACTGGATTTCCATATACAAGCTGAAGGGTGCCTGGCGGCAGCTCGGCTTGTAGACAATCCACCATGGCAGCCACGGCCGCAGGCGTTTCCTCGGCCGCCTTGACGATCACCGAGCATCCCGCCGCCAACGCCCCGCCGATCTTGCGGGCCGTCAATATCACCGGGTAGTTCCAAGGGGAAAGGGCCAACACTGGCCCAACCGGGTACTTGCGCACCTCCATGGTGGCGCCGACCAAACGCGAAGATGCCAGTCGGCCATACACACGGCGTGACTCCTCGGCGTACCACTTGATCATCTCTGCGGCGACTTGCACTTCCTGTCGCGACTCGGCCAGGGTCTTGCCCTGTTCCAGAGTAAGCCAGGTGGCGAGGGTCTCCAGCCGCTCCAGCATGCGCGCCACACCCCGCTCCAGGATTTCGGCGCGTTCGCGGGCCGGGCGTTGGCGCCAAGCGGCGAAGCCGACCTCAGATGCAGCCAAAGCTTCTGCCAAATCCTCGGTGCTGGCAGAGGAAAAATCACCCAACGGCTCTTCTGTTGCGGGATTGCAAACAGCGATGCGCAATGCGCTCCGTCCAGGACGCCATTGGCCGTTGATCAGAAGCTCTGGCGTACGGTACTCGGGGACCGATCCCGCGACAAAGGCCGGTCGAGACAAGGGTGTGGACTGCATAGGGTCGAAAACTTTCTTCAGGAAAATGCACTGCGCCAGACCGACGCCATCATCAACGCCAGGGCCAACACGATCGCCGCAGAGGTCAACTGGCGAATGGCTTGCGCACTCAATCTCTCAAAGCCAAACTTGGCGATCGGCATGGACACCAAGGCACCCAGGAGCATGGCGCCCAGATGGGGCGTATCGAGGCTGCCACTCATGCCGAAAACCACCCCCGTGCAGGCCGAAAGAGCCAGGCCGATGACCAGTGAAGTGCCGACCACGCGTTGGGCCGACTCGCCGCTGGTGGCCAACAAAGCGGGTGTGACCAAAATACCGCCACCTGTCCCCGTCGCACCGACAAGCGCACCTGTGGCGCAAGCCAAAGGGACAAGCCCAAGCCTCTGCAGGACACGGCTCAAGTTCTGTGAATGGAGGGACAACAGGGCCAACACGCCTGCGACAAATATCGCCAGCTTGAGCGCGCCATTCACCACTGCTGCCAAAACCCCAGACTGGCCCATGACCCAAACCACCAACAAAGAACACAGCAGGCACACCCCCACCGCCGCTTTCAGGAATGTCCGAAGCAAGGGCCAAGCCACGTTGCCGGCACGTTGGTGGCTCAATCCCGCACCGATCTTGTAAACAAACGAGAAGGCACTGGCCGTGCCAACCGCGACCGGCAAGGTCATGCCAAACATTCCAACCAGCGTGGGCACGACGACAACGCCGCCCCCAACACCCGACAAGTACATCAAAGACCCCGCGCAAGCCCCGAACACCATGGCTGATAACAACTCCATCGTCGGGGGCCTCAGATGCGCTCAGTCGTGCACGTCAATTCGGCATCTTGAAGCCGGTCTCTTTGACCAAGTCACCCCAATATTTGTGTTCTGCCCTCAAGTCAGCTGCCACCGTTGCTGGGTTTGCTGTACCGTCAACCACAAAACCTTGCGCCGTCAAAGCCTCGCGCAATTTGGCGTCCGTCAGTCCCTTGTTCACACGGGCAGCTATGCCGTCGATCGTCGCCTTCGGTGTTTGTGCAGGCGCCATCAAGATGTAGGAAATTGAGGCCACCAAATCTTTGTAACCAAGCTCTTGAAAGGTCGGCACATTGGGGAGTTGGGGCGCTCTTTTCGTACCGCTGGTCGCCAAGATGCGCACCGTTCCGGCTTGATGTTCACGCAACCACTCCGCGACGCCCGACGAGGCAGCCAACAAGTGTCCACCGACCACATCGGTGATCAATTGCGATCCACCACCGCGGTAGGCCACGTTGTCAAGTGGGACACCGGCTGCGCGCCCCAGCTTGATGCCGAACATGTGCGGGATGCCTCCAAACTGGGGGGTGGCGAACACCGCGCGCGAGTTGTCTTGCTTGACCCAGTCGATGTAGGCCTTCAGCGTTGTCGCTGGAACCTTGGCGCTCACGATGTAGGCCACATCGAATCCGGCAACGCGAGAAACGGGTGCCACGTCCGCCAAGGAGTACTTGAGGTTGCCGCGTGTGTGGGGTGTCAAGGTCATTGCACCTGATGGGGCCATCAGCAGAGTCGTACCGTCTGCAGGCGCGCTCTTGATCGCATCGAATCCGAGTGCGCCGCCTGATCCAGGGCGGTTCTCAACGATCCAGCGTGAGCCATCGGATGCAGCCAGCACTTCGGCCACGCGACGCGCAAGCCCGTCCAGATCAGATCCGGCAACGGTACCGACGAAGATACGGTTTTGTGCTGACGCCATATTTGGAATCGTGGTCATTGCGCCAGTCAACACGATGGCCATCGATGCGAAAAAACTCTTCATAAGTTGAACTCCTTTGATGTTTGTATGAGACATTAATCACGGAAGGCGTTGTCTCGCCTTTTTCTTATTGCGGGCAACAATGCGGACACCAACATCACGACTGAAAGCGCGATCAAGGTGCCAGAAATAGGGCGGGTGAGCAGCACGCTCCAGTCACCGCGTGCAACCAGAAGCGTTCGGCGCAGGTTCTCCTCGAGCATCGGCCCGAGCACCATGCCCAGCAACAAGGGGCCGGCTTCGCATCTGAGTTTGATGAATAAAAATCCAATGATGGCAAACACACCCGCAAGGTAAATGTCGAAATTGTTGTTCGACAGCGTGTACAGGCCAATCACGCAAAAACAAACGATCGATGGAAACAAGAACCGATAAGGCACTGTCAGGAGCTTCACCCAAATGCCTATGAACGGCAGGTTGAGGATGATCAACATCAAGTTGCCGATCCACATCGAAGCAATGAGGCCCCAGAACAAGTCGGGGTTTTCAACCATGACCTTGGGGCCTGGTGTGATGCCCATGACCACCATCGCGCCAATCATCAAGGCCATCACGGGGTTGGGTGGTATACCCAGCGTCAGCATCGGGATGAAAGAGGTTTGTGCCGCAGCATTATTTGCACTTTCGGGTCCGGCCACGCCCTCGATGGCACCGTGTCCAAATCGCTCAGGTGTCTTGGAGACCCGCTTTTCCAGCGTGTAAGAAACAAACGACGCAAGAATGGCACCACCACCTGGCAGGACACCCAACAAGGAGCCGAGAGCCGTACCCCGCAAGACAGCCGGCATCGCTTGTCGAAAATCCTCACCTGTTGGCCATAGATTCTTGACGTCCCGCGTAAAGACTTCACGTGATTCAGAGGGGCGATTCAGGTTGCCGATGATTTCGCCAAAGCCGAACAAACCCATGGCGACTGCGACGAACCCAAGACCGTCGGTCAACTCTGGAATACCAAAGCTAAAACGTTCAACGCCTGACAAGGGATCGGTGTTGATCTGGCCAAGCAACAAGCCCAGAAGCACCATACCCACGGCCTTGGAGACTGATCCAGAGGCCAGCACAACCGCGCCGATCAAACCCAGCAACATCAACGCAGCGTATTCCGCAGGACCAAAGGCAAAAGCAATCCCTGCCAGTGCTGGCGCAAAAGCCGCCAACACCAAGGTGCCCACGCAACCTGCAAAGAAAGAGCCGAGTCCAGCCGCCGCCAGCGCAGCACCAGCCCGACCCTTGCGTGCCATCTGATATCCATCGATGGCCGTGACGATCGAGCTGGACTCTCCAGGTAGGTTGATGAGAATGGCTGTGGTGGAGCCCCCATACTGTGCACCGTAATAGACGCCAGCCAACATGATCAGCGCGGCCGTCGGATCCAGCGTGTAGATCGACGGCAAAAGCATCGCGATCGCAGGCACAGGCCCCAGTCCGGGCAGAACGCCTATGAGGGTTCCGATAAACACACCGCCAAGCGCAAAGGCCAGATTCTGCAAGCTCAGCGCAACGCCGAATCCGGTTGCCAAGTTCGAAAACAGATCCATCGTTTTGTCTCTTTATATTTTGGTCGGCATGACTGGAATACGCAGCTCCAGTGCAACAACAAAGAGCAACCAACTGCCTAAGGTGAGGACTGCCGCCAAGCCAAACGCCTCACGAAATTTGAAGTCGCTGGTGGCAAGGCAAGTGAGCACGATGACGAGGGGCAGGGTGATCAACATGCCGGCACGCGGCAAGAGGAAACCCGCTCCAAGCACAGCTGCGACGATGACCAACATGGGACGCCAAATGGGTGACGTGATGCGGTCAGCGTCATTGCGTTCACGGCCCAGGGCACCGATCAACTCAATGATGCCCACAATGGCCAGCAGCAGTCCAAGGCCGAGCGGAAAATAGCCGGGCCCGGGCCTTGCCGATGTGCCAAATCGATATTCAGTGGCACCCATTGCAAACGCCAAGCCCACCACGATGAAGACCACACCCGACCAGAAGTCGACTTCGCTTTTTATTCTCATACCTGTTCCTCCTGCAGCGCTTGATCTGGAATCGCAACCCGAGCCACCCCGAACACTTCCATCTGCACCAAATCGTGAAGCGGGACAACCTCGACGTCAAACACGGGGTTCTGAGGGTCGTCGATGGCGTACTCCCTAATACGTGGCGTTGACGGAAGATCGTCGGGGTAGACCCGTGTCAGGTCGTTGGCATCAAAGGTTTCAATGTTCAGGCCGGGGTAGCACAGCGAGAAGTCCACCAGCACATTGCCTGTGCGCGGCAGAACATGGGCGTCGCCCATGGCAAAACTCACTGCGCCCTCCGATGCATCGGTCGGTGTGGAGAAAACCACGCGCACAGTTCGCTCTTGCTCGTCGATTTCGTAGACAACCGCCTGGCTCAGTGACTCAGACGCACTCTTGACGCGCTCCCCTGTAAAAGGAATCGCCTGGTGCACGTTGTTATTGAAGACAACGATGTGCCCTTGTGGTGTCAGTCGCGGGTTGTGCTGGTGGCTCGGCCAGATGAAATCAGGCCCGACGTGCTTGAGCAGCTTGGCCCGCAAGGGCTCTGACCAGCCGATGTCGCGCGCCAAAATCCAACGAATTTGGCCTGTCGATCGGTCAATCTTGATCACTGCGTCGAGGTTGCGCAGCGACAGCAGCACCGAGTTATCACGCGGATCGTGGTGCACACCGTTGCCATGCGTCCAGTCCAAGTGGTCCGGGAAACCGCGCACCCACCAATATGACCAGAATGTGTCGTAGCCGATCTTGAACGGGTCGAGGTGGTCAAAGCAGTTCCAGCGCCAAACCACTTCACCTTCCGGGGTGAACTCGATGACTTCGTCGCCCATCACCCATTGCGCCTGCCTTGGTGCCGTAGGGTCCATCTCGCTCGTGTAGTAGTTTTCGATACGGCGTGGCACGGCATTGAGCGACAGGAAATTGCCGTTGGGCAGCGCATCAGGTTGGTGATGCAGCGTCACCGCCTGTACCGGGACAGCACCAGGTGGCATCGGGGCAGGCCCCAGGGCAGCACCCCAGCAACGCAGTTTGCGCCCCAGCCAGTCAATTTCGATCGGGCTGTTTCGTGTCGTGTGAAAGAACAAGTGACCGTTCTTCAATACAGCCACACCGGAAATCCGTGCAGGGCTGCGGTAGAACCACACGATCTCACCGTCCTCGTCAAGCGCCAGGATCAAACTCCAGTCGGTGGTGAATCGACGTTGCTCGGCTGTCATCCGATGTGATCGCCCAAGTGCGCGTCGGCGCACGCTCAACAGCGTCAGTCCGGGCTCCATGCGTCCTCGCTGCGCACGGTTCACGCGCAGCGGGGGAAAGTCAAGGCTGCTGATCGGCAGCGCGGGTGTCTGCACCGTCAGCGGCTTTGCCGCAAACCGCTGCCCTTGCTCGTCAATCAGCGACACTTCCAGGCGGTATGGCCGAGCGGGCTTCAACCCGACAACCGGCAGCGACTTGACGCCGGATTCGACCTGCCAGCTGTAATGCTTTGACACCCCCCCAGACTCCGCCTTCAGTTCCAGGGTTCCCGCCACGTTCACGTCGACTGACAGCACCAAGGCCATCGGCGCAACCGGATCCGCATTTGGCATCACACTGGGTTCCTGACGGAACACATGGGTTGTTGGCTGCGCGTTGCTCATGAACAGTCTTTGCCTTGTTTAGATGCGCGCCAGCGCACGATCCAGTCTGGCCAATCCGTCCTCCAGATCGGCCGCCGTCAGACCAGCCGACACAAAGTAGCGGTCGCCTCGGCCAGCATAGACACCTTCTTCAATCAGCGCCAAGCGCAGTCGGCGTGCCTTTTCACGATCCGCATGTTCGGCAAGGTCGCGTGCAGAGTACGCCACCGGCAGCGAACTGAAGTGGGCACAGAACACGCCTCGCACGCCTTGCACCAGCAGCTCGTGTCCGTGCTTGCTGCCCAGTCGCTTGAATTCGGTCATGAAATGCGACTGCATCTTGTCAATGTGCCGGTACGCCGCACCATCGTCGCGCTCGAGCATGCGCATGGTGGTCAGGCCCGCTGTCATGCTCATCGGGGCTGCATTGAAAGTACCTGCACCCACCACAGAGTTGGAACGCAGCAGCTCGAAGATGTCCGCCCGACCTGCTACAGCTGCCAGCGGCATGCCGCCTGCAATGGCCTTGCCAAAGCTGGCCAAATCGGGGGTGACGCCGTAATGGCCCTGGGCACCACTCAGGCCCATGCGGAAGCCTGTGATGACCTCGTCAATGCAAAAGACCACGCCATACTGAGTGCAAAGCTCTCGCACCCGCTCGAGGTAGCCGGGGCGTGGGATGCAGCAGCCACCATTGGTCATGACCGCTTCCATCATGACCAAGGCAATGTCTTTGCCATGGGTCTTGAGCAGGTTTTCCAAGGCGTCTGCATCGTTCCATGGAATCTTGAAGGATTCGCGCATGGCAAACTCAGCGCGCCCTTCGGTGTGCATGGGGTCCGCTGGGTTCTCCAGCGCATAAGGATCGGCCCCTTGCTCATCGTTGACCCGGCCGCCCAGAACGTTGTCAAGCCAGCCATGGTAGTGGCCCTCAAAGCGCACAAACAGGCGCCGACCGGTGAAGGCGCGCGCCAAACGCACCACCATCTGCACTGCCTCTGAACCGGTGGTCACAAATCGAACACGGTCGGCGCAAGGCACGTGGCTGACAATCTTCTCCGCCAGTTGTACTTCAGGCTCGGTCTGCAGCATGCCCGAGGCCACGACGAACAACTTTTCCAGCTGCGCATGAAGGGCGTCCTGGTATTCGCGGTTGCCGTGTCCCCAGATACCAGGGCCCATGCCGATGGCAAAGTCGATCAGCTCACGGCCATCGACGTCCCACAGCCTTTGACCCACCGCCCTATCGATGAATACCGGAGGTTCGGGCAGCGCACGAAGATTGCTCTGCCGTCCTGGCATGACACGCGCAGCGCGCTCGACCAAATCCTGCGTTCGCAAGCCGAGCTTGAAATTCATTTGATCTCTGGTGTTCATGCTGAAAGATCCGTATCGATGACGCACACATTGCCACCCACAGTGGCTTCGCTGCCTGCCTCCACGGTGTGGGACAACAGCTTGCCGTCGCAAGGTGCATCCACCTCCATGGTCACTTTTTCACTTTCAATTTCGTACAGCGTTTCGCCCTTGCGAAAGATGTCACCGGGCTTCTTGTGCCAGACGCTGATGGTGGCAGACTCCATGTTCATGCCAACGCGGGAGAGTTTGAGATTGACTTTCATGGGTTTCAGGGACGGCTGTCCTTCAGTTGCTGGATGGTGGCGACGATGCGTTCGACGCTGGGCATCACCAGCCGCTCCAAATTGGGGGCATATGGCATGGCAACATCCGGCACCGTCACACGGCGAATGGGGGCACGCAGCGATCCGAATGCCTTGTCGGCGACGATGGCGGCGATATGACTGGCGGCACTGCAGCTGTCACGCGACTCATCAACCAAGACCAGACGCCCTGTCTTTTCGACCGAGCTCAGGATGCAGTCTTCATCCAGCGGAACCAGCGTGCGCGGGTCAATCACCTCGACGTGGATACTGTGTTCATTGCGCAGCACCTCTGCCGCAGCCATGGCCAGCTTGACCATGGAGCCGATCGCCACCACGGTCACGTCGCCCCCCGTGCAACGCACCGCAGCCTTGCCCCAGGGCGTGACGTAATCGCCATCGGGCACCTCGCCCATCTCACCACCGCGGCCACCGGCTTCCAGGAAAAAGGATGGGCTGTCGCTGCGGATACAGGACTTCATGAGTCCCTTGGCATCTTCGGGTGTTGCGGGGACAGCCACTCGAATACCGCCCAAGTTCATCAACAACGGGTAGGGCGTGTCGGAATGGTGTGCAGCAATCGAACGCCCACCACCGTAGGCTGCCACGTAGGTCACTGGCAAACGCGCCTGCCCCCCGGTCATGTAGCGCAACTTGGCCGCTTGGTTGGCGATGGAGTCGAATCCGGTGTAGGTGAAATTGGCGAACATCATGTGCGCCACCACGCGGTGCCCTGCAGCGGCCGCGCCCAGCGCCATGCCAGTGATCAGTGTTTCTGAGATCGGTGTGTTGCGGATGCGGCTTGGCCCAAAGCGCTGCGATAGGCCACGGGTGTCACCAAAAAGGCTGATTTCTACATCTTCGCCGAATAGGATGACGCGTTCGTCGCGTGTCATCTCTTCGACGAGGGCCTCGTTGATCGCCTGGATAATTCTCTTCTTTGCCATAGATTGGTGCTCCCTCAGGCGAACATGAATTGCAGCGCTTGCTCTGGCGGAGGCGGCGGGCTGTCAATGGCAAATTGAACGGCGTCTTCGACCTGAGCGAGAACGCGGGCTTCGATGTCGGTCAACTGGTCCAACGTGGCTTGTTGAGTACTCAAGAGTTGGGCCCTTTGTCGCTGGATCGGGTCGCGCTCAACCCAGGACTGAACTTCTTCTTCGCTGCGGTACTTTGCACCCTGAAGGAAACCGGTTTCGGCCTCCACATGCCCGGACATGCGGTATGTGAAGGCTTCGATGAAACTGGGACCTTCTCCGTTGCGGGCGCGTTGGACGGCCTGGCTGGCGGCGGCCCACACTGCATCCAGGTCATTGCCATCGACCTGCACACCCGGAACGCCGTAGGCGCCAGCGCGGTCCACGATACGACCAGCCACCACTGTGTCCGAACGCGAGAACTCCGAGAACAGGTTGTTCTCGCAGATGAAGATCATGGGCAGCTTCCAAAGGGCGCTGAGGTTGAGGGCCTCGCTCATCACACCTTGGGTGGACGCGCCATCACCAAAGAAAGCGACAGACACGCCGCCATCACCCTGCAGCGACTGCGAGTAGGCCGCACCGCAAATCAGGCTGATGCCACCGCCGACGATGCCATTGGCGCCCAAGATGCCCTTGCTCAAATCTGCCACGTGCATGGTGCCGCCCATTCCCTTGCACACACCCGTTACCTTGGCATGGATCTCGGCCATCATGGCCCGCACGTCACCGCCTTTGGCCAGAAAGTGACCATGCCCACGGTGGTTGCTGGCGATCCAGTCGGCGTCGCGCAAGTGTTGGCACACACCCACACCGACTGCTTCCTGTCCGCTGTAAAGGTGCACGCCTGCAATCAACTTGCCCGCCTTGAAGTCCGCGCCTAGGCGCTCTTCAACACGGCGGATCAGCAGCATTCGCTCATAGATGGCCAGGCGTTCGGCCGGGCTGGGACGGTTGTCCCCGGGGTTCTCTTTCATGGCTTGAATCTCGGCCTTGTCGTCACATGGTTGAAGGAGGGGTCATTGACCCATGCATTTACTAATTTTAATCATGGCATTTCTTTAAAAGCAATGATTTTTTTAGCCCCTTGTCACCTGCGACACATTCTCAACCTTGTTTTGCCCATAAAAGCTACTTCTTTAGATCAATTTGTACTTGGTAAAACCTCCATAAATTGTTATATATTACTTATTAAGAAATGCCGTTTCTTTATTTGCAAATTTTGTTATTCATCAATGAAGCATGAATCAAGAGTTCCGGGACCTCAACCGCTGAAACCACCACACCCCCGTGGGTTTCAATCCACGCAGTTTGTGATCAACTCGATCAGTGCCACCGGTATCGCCCTCGTCAAAAACGTCAACAGCTGCTGCTCATTTGTCGTCCAGCCGGAAAGGGGCTCACTCATGGTGTTTGGCACCTCTTGGGTTAACAACCCAACGAGGGCAGGGGGCAACGGCGCTGGACCGCAACCACTTGGAAGGCTTTGGACAGTTTGGAGCGTTACAATTATCGTTACACAAGACCCATTCGCTGCTGTGTGCGTGGGCCTATGGGTCCTTTCCGTGCAAAAGAAAAACACCTTCCGTCATTGAACCAACCATCCCATTGAAGCCCGACTTGAATCCCCAAAAGTTGTGCCAAATCATTGTCTTGCGACATCCTGAAGTGAAATTATTTGGACACGAACACCCATGAGCAAGACCGTTGCCAAAGCCCTGACCATCCTCAAGCAATTCACGCCCGCCGCAGGTGACCTGGGTGCCAGCGATGTGTCTCGGCTCTTGGGCATGGACAAGGTGATTGCCTACCGTTTGCTGCGCACCTTGGCAGCGGAAGACTTCCTGGTCCAAGACCCATCCACCAAGAAATACCGACTGGGGCCTGGCCTCATTGAATTGGCCAGCCACAACCTGCGTCAAGTTCCGGCAGGAGAGGTGGCGCGGCCATGGATGGAGAGCTTGCGCGATCTGTGTGACGAAACCGTCATGTTCGTTGTGCGCCGCGGCACGGAAACGGTTGTATCGCTGCCCCTGGAAAGCCGTCAACCCATGCGCGTTGCGGCCAACGTCGGTGATGCAGAGTCCATGCACAGCACCGCATCTGGCAAGGTGATGCTGGCCTTCGGGCCCGATTCACTGTTCGACGAAGTGCTGGTGACCGGGTTGCCAGCCGTCACCGCGCGCACCCTGATCAGCCCTGATAAGTTGCGCGCCGAGGTCAAGCGCGTGCGGGTGCGCGGCTGGGCACTGGACAACGAAGAGTGTGTTGCCGGCATCCGAGCACTTGCAGCGGGCGTGTTTGGTCGCCGTGGCGAAATCGAAGGCTGCCTGGCCATCCGCGGACCCGCCAGCCGACTGACTGACGCCGTCATCGAAAAACTGGCACCTGAGCTTGTAAGCGCAGCGCTAGAGGTCTCCAAGAAACTCGGCTTTGAGCCGGCCACCTGAACCCCTTGGCGTTCCTCCATCATTATCTTGATGAACAGCCCACGGTGATCACCCTGATGGGTCAGGATTGGGTTGTCGCGCGATTGGGTGTCTTGCATGCACTGACGTCACCACAGTCTTCGGCACCAGCGCATCAAGCCCCGTGATCGAGGCCGGACTTTTGTTGCCCAAGAGTGCGTTGTATCGGGACTGGAAGTCCATACCCAGCCCTGGGCCGATCCCGCCCGGTGTGATTTTTGCAATCCTTGACTCAGCAGGCGAAGTGCGCGCCCGGGTGTATCAAAGCGAACGCATCAACCCACCATCAATGCGCAAGCTCTGGCCCGTGATGTAAGCCGCAGCATCCGAGGCCAAAAAGGCGATGGTCGCGGCCACTTCTTCGCTGGTGCCGTAGCGCTGCATGGGCACACTTTGGCGGCGCTGCTCTTGGGCGGGCAGGCTGTCGATCC
>JBBAPZ010000028.1:0-31524 GCA_040400605.1 Candidatus Sericytochromatia bacterium | reverse complement strand
CGGAAGTTGAAATCGCGCTAAACGAGGCTTTTTTGCCGCAACTGGGCCCGGTGGCGCAGGTGATGGTGCAAACGCGAGACCCCATTCAGGACGCTTTGGAAGCGGGGGATATGCCGGGCGTGCAGGCCGCTTTGCACACCCTGTACGCCAGCATTCCGAACGACTGGTACCGGAAGAGCCCGTTGGCGGGTTACGAGGGACATTATGTCAGTATCTTTTACAGCTATCTGACGGCGCTGGGCCTGGCCCCGCGGGTGGAAGACGCCACGAACAAGGGCCGCATCGACTTGGCTGTGCGTGTGGATGATCGCGCGTCGCCATCTTCGGCATCGGCAGAATCAGCCCCTCCGATTGCCAGCCGTGTGTATCTCTTCGAGTTCAAGGTGGTGGAGCAGGTGCCGGACGGTCGGGCCCTGGCCCAGTTGAAGGAACGCGGCTATGCCGAGAAATACCGCGCACCGGGGGTTGGCATCACCTTGGTTGGCATCGAATTCAGCCGAGAGGCGCGCAACCTGGTGGGCTTTGAGGTGGCTGAGGGCTAACGATAACGCTGTCGCTTGTTACGATCGTATGTGGTTTGCATGATTGTCAGGCGCACCGGTCATGTTCAGTGTTGCTTCATTGGAAGCCTGCACGCTGACTGGCGAAACCGCCTATCCCGAGGGAGACTCAGCGCTTAGCCATGCTTGCACGAATCGGGATACGATTGGTTGCTGTTTACGTGGTGGTAAAACTCGCCCCTGCCCTCCTTGGCTTCGGGACAATCTGGGCAATGCTCGTTGGCTGGGTCGGCGCAGAAATCCTGCAGTTACCAGCAGCGAGTGAGTGGGTGAGGGCAGGTGGTTCCGGCTCTGACTCAACTTTCGAGTACGTAACGCTGGGCTGCGCGCTGGCTCTCACATCAAAAGCCGAATCACGTATCGAGGTACTCAACCGGCCAGTCATTTTGATTCCGGCGATGGCTGCATGTTTGTGACAGGCCAAAAGATGCCCACTTGAGCGGTTAATTGATTGAGCAAATGGGGCCCACCCCTGCCACGTCTCCCGGGTACAGTGTTGGTGTGCTAAGCCACATGGTAAATGGGGAAAACTCATGACAGGAGTGGACCTGTGGGTTTGTGAATATCGCTGAGGGCATACTCCACCACCATGCGATCCCGTGTTTTGCAGAGCAAAATACCGATGGTTCGCTCGTCCCGATCTCCGCGCAACTGCTCGTCCACCGCCTTCAGGTGGATTGATACAGAAAAGCATCGATTGGTGATTGGATTTTTGGTTGATGTTGAACACCAGTGGCTAGTTTCTTGTTGTTCCTGCATGAGCCATAAAGGGGTTGGACAGCGTCCGTTCGTTTCGGTTTAGCGCTTCAAGACGCCTTTGTGCCTTAACGTCCAGTTATCTCGCCCGATTGACAGCCATAACGGCGAGTCAGCATCGCAAGGCCTTCAGTCATGCCGAAGCGTTCGTAATACGGTTTTAAACCAGCATCACACGTCAAATCAACCATATAAAGATGCCGCAGTTGATCAAGCATCATTTGAACCAGCGTTTGCCCAATTCCAGACCCTTGATAAGCAGGCAAAACCTCCAACAAGGGAATATAGGCGCTAAGGATGCCGTCACTGACGGCTGTGATGAATCCAACGACCTGTCCTGTTGTTTCATCAAACGCCAATACGGCGCGATAACTTCCAAGCAACAGCCTGAGGTGGGTGGCAGGTGATGGTGGGTCTGGCCAACCCACAAAAAAACCCCTCAGTTGGTCAGGATTCACCCCGCGTACGTCATTATAATAGCGGATCGTCATCGAGGGGCCTATGCTGATTAAGCAATTGCGTCAAAACCACTTTCTAGCGGACCGCCACCAAGCCGTCCGCCGACGTCACGACTGATACCCGAGGGCCTGCAACAATTTTAGGTCCAGCGACAGGCTTGAGCACCCATTGGGTTACTGTCCCTCACGACACCGAAGCGGCCCAGTATCACTCGCGGCCCGTTTTCTCGCCATCTCTGGGATGCCCGTCATGCCAAGCGCCTCTGCATACTTGGCGATATCAAGAAGTTCCTTATAATCGCCCCCCCCATTTTGTTTCCAGACTCTGGTGCTCCTGAAAGGCCACGACAACGGATCGCTCTCTCCAACGGCTCGAAAACAAAAGGCATCAAATCTTTTGGCAGGTGGCCGCTGCGGGATCCGCTCAATACCAACGACTCCCACTTCCTGATCGCATTATGCTCAGCCTTTTCTCCAAATTCCAATGAGAGTCGAGGCAGGTATTTTTTTAGCGCCTCAACAGCCTCGGCTGGTTTCCTATCCTCAGAACGAAGTCCTTTAAATCCAAATTTTAACTCCTTAGAGGCTTAAGCCGATAAGGACAGCGCATCGGGTTTCATTCGCGGAAGGACTCCAGCCTGCCCCTGCCGATAATCGTGTGCAGCCTGGGTTACCTTGTTCCAAGTCTTAGTTACATTGCCTAATAACGCATTCAAAGTTTGGCGAACATCCATTGATTGCCCCTCCGCACCAAATCCTGATTTTCTTTGCCTTTCTGCTGCATACCCAATTCGGCCTGTTTTCAAAATCAAGACGGAACAATCAATTTTGCTGATTCAGACCAGCGTACCGCGACAACACCGGAGGGAAAAATGAACCAACGATGCCGCTAACGGCCGCAGAATGTTACTGAAAGTTAACAAACAATCAGGAAAATTGATGGATGGAACCAAGACGGAACCGGAACCATCTGATTAACCGATCGGTCGCGCTGTTTTGAGCAAACGCTCGGAGGTGATTTAACAGCGTTGGCCGTGACGGACCACTCTGCTAATTCAAGCATTTAACGAACAAGCAGTGAGTCTGATGGGTGGAACAAAGACCCGAACAAGGACCATCCGTTTCACTGATCAGGCTGCATCGCTACAATGGCCTCGTGGCGCCATAGGAGCCAAGCGATGGTGCTATATGCTGACGTACCGAATGACCGTTTAGCGCACACAATCAGTGAATTTGATGAATGGCTTCAGAGGGCGCCAGGATTTTCACCGATGGAATGGACCAGACGGCCGATGAACATCCTGGCATCGCGGATGGAAGTCAGTCACTGGCTCATTCGCCTTATTACGCGGTTTACGGTTGTCCGCCCGATGAACGCGCGAGGCACGATGCGCCCTTGCAGCTTCGCATCGTGCGGGAGCCCCACGAGACTGTTTGTCCGGTGTGAGTGGCGTGCATTTGATCGCCGCAAGGAGGCGGCATGCAGCGCAAGAAACCCCCAACCGGGATCCAGACCTTTCGTGAGATTCGCAAAATTAGGCGTTACTACGTCGACAAGACGCCAAGGTACCTCATCGCTGAGGCACCCCATTCGCCGCCAGGCGATCGCCTTCTGTTTCAGCGCTCGGTGCGGGGACGAGAAACGATTAGAGGGGCGTCGGGATCACGAGGGGCCTCACATCCTGACAATCTGCCCTAAACTCCTCAAGCGACAAGAAACCATCTTTATCCACATCCAGGCGGGCGTACGACTCTGCCTTCTCAAAGGTCAACCCGGCAGCACCCTCCGGGATCCCCAGCCACTCCGTCAGACTCAACAAACCATCACCATCACGATCACGCGCCTTGAAGTCCATGGAACAATCCTGAATCAAAGGCACATTCGTCGGTTGCGGCTGAACCTCCACAACTTGGCCTGTAAACTCCTCCAAAGTCAAGAACCCATCAAAATTGCGATCCAGCCGTTCAAACGTCTGCCGCGCGCCTCCCACCGCAGGCAAACATCTCTCGTCACTAATCGCTCGCGCACCAAGAACCCCCCGCTGCGGACCACCCGTCTCATCTTGAACAGGTCGGACAGGCAAACGACACAACGGCCGCGGCGCAGAGGCGCTCATCCCATCAAACGGGAAGTGACGCTCAAACTCGGCATAACCAAGATACTTATCATCATTGTCATCCGCAACGCGAAATCCCTCGTCGTTCCAGGGCAATGCCTTATGCGGCGACGCTTGCTCATCCTCCTCAAACGTGATCGTCGCCGAAACACCACCCGTGTTACCCGCCATTTTCACCGCGACCGGCACCATCACCACCTCGTTGGCAATCACATCAGTCTTCTGTGAACCTTTACCTATTATCCGCTCAGCGACATCCAGCGCCTGCACATCCAGTACCGCCACGCCCACCGGCACCGCCTCAAAATTCACCGTCGCCTCCGGCTGCGACAACGCCTTGCGGGACAAACTCCGCTCGTAGACCTTATCACCCGCGCTCAACGTGATGTTCAGGCGCTCGATGGCATCCGTAGCCGCCAACACCTGGTACGCCCGCTTTACCAACCCACTCACCCGTAAAGTCACTGACCCCTTCAACCCACTCACCGGCGACACCATAACAGGCTTCAGCCCCACAGGCGCCATCCCAGGCAAACTACACCCCACCAGCGAACCCACCAACATTGACAGTACCGCCCAGTTAGTCACCCTCACCATCGCTTTTTCCTCCATCATTACGCACTGCCTACAATTAAAAACAGATTTTAAATTTTATGAATTTGTGTACTTTTAATGTATACCTGATTTTAGCAAGGTATACAAGCAGGCTGACGTCAATTTTTGGTTAAGGAGTTTATTGTCAGTGGGCGACAAGGCAGCCGACAGGTGTTTCACAAAACCCTTGCAAGCGTGAAGCGATCGCCTGATGCATCCCCGGGATATCGCGTGGTACCGCCATCGATTCCGCTGCGGTGCGGGGGTACAGGATGCGCAGGCCCAGGACGAGACGTGGCTGAAGGGGTGATCACTTTGTGCCTGTGGCGGCAAAAATACAAAGCGGATGGCTGACACGGTGCAGACTACGGATATTGTGAGCATCAAAAACCGGATGACCGTGCCCGTGCCCCGCCTCCGTGGGGGAAGTGTCCCATATGATGGTGTAAATCCACACCTTGTCGGGGGTGGAAAAATGGGTGTGCAGATTTGGCTGCCGAAATTGGAATGCCGCGCTCTGCGTTGACCGGCAGGTGTCGCGTCAGTGTCCAAATGTCAGTTTACCGGGGTGAGCCCGGTTACGCCCTTTATCCCACCCGTCCCCGCAAGCTGCGGGCAGTCGGATGCCCTCCTCAGGCACCACCCCCGTTCAGTGAATACCAAAACATCTCCCTTAATACGCGACACGACTTGTTTGACTCCATTGATGACAAAATCGCACCCCTGTCACAGGATGCGGGAAGTGGCCTTGTGCGTTAAAACGGTATCTCATCATCATCTGGTTCAATCACCACGGATGACCTGAAACTGGCGTGGTGATCACCAAAACCGGCACGCCACGCAATACCACTGAGCGTCCCCGATTGCCGCACCAACGATAAGATGTCGTCATAACAAACGATGAAACATCGCCGCCCTTGACCCCCAGTTTACGCTTGCTGCTTCACGCTCACATAGAAAATTTAACTTTTAATTAATCTTTTTTTGACAAGATTTATCTCTCATTTGCCCAGAATTTAACCATGATTGTGTTGGCCCACATGTTGGAATGAGGGCGAGGCTTGAGGAGTGTGTCACAATGAACCGGCGTGTATTGCCAGGGTTACTGGCCCTGATGGTGTTGACAGGGTGCGGAATGCAGGTTGTAGGTGGTAATGAGCGTGCGCTAACCCGTGTTGATGCTTTGGCGACCAATACGGAGCCCGCGATTGGCAAACTCGCAGAGGCTGCTCTTGCTCCTCATCCCGCTTTGACCATTTTGCGCCGTGACGGTGTGGTGTTTCGCCCGTTGGCGGGCAGCCGTCGTGGGCTCATTTTCTATCCTGGGGGCAAAGTCGCACCAGAAGCCTATGCGCCGTTGGCCCGTGCTTGGGCGCTGGCAGGGTACACGGTTTGCATTCCGTCGATGCCGCGTCAGTTGGCGCTCTTTGCTCCCAATCAGGCAAACGTGGTGATGAAACAATACGCTGACGTCGATCGCTGGGTGATCGGTGGCCACTCGCTAGGCGGTGTTGCCGCGTCGATTTATGCGGCTTGGAATACACGGCGCATAGCAGGTCTGTTTCTACTCGCCGCGTTGCCGGGGCCCACTGTCAATCTGTCGCGCACGGCCTTGCCTGTGCTCAGCATTTATGGTTCAGAGGATCGCCGGGTGACGTTGGAAGAAGTGAATGCCGAAATGCACAGGCTTCCAAAACAAACGCAACGCACGGGCATTGATGGTGCCAATCATGCCCAGTTTGGCGACTACGGTCCGCATCCCAATGATGGCGTGGCAAGCATCTCGCGGCAACGCCAGCACGAACTGGTCATCAGCCTGACGCTTGATTGGCTTAAACAGGTGTTGGACCAGTGATACAAGCCCTCCAGCAGCGTCCGGAACGAGAGAATGGGTAATCCTTCTGAGTTCTCGTGCGTAGTTGTCTTGCGGCGTGCCGACTTGCTTTTCGCTGCCGGTAGGGTCAAGTCCCAGGTCGTGGTGTAAAAGCCATTTTCTCTCCAAATGGATACAGTGGCTGGTCAAGATCGAAGCGGCTTACGCCGCATCGGTCTCGACCAGTGGATTTTCGGGCAGTTGCGTGATCACTGCAAGTTGCTTGAAGGCAGCGAGTGTTTCAAGCCCCCTTATAGCGGCGTCCAGTCTGCCACTCTTCGTGCTGCTCAGAAAGCACCGTGCCAATCAACGGCAGCCGTTACGACCCCCTGCTGGGCCTTTGAGACTTTGCCCTGCCGTTAAAGTGCACCGTGCATTGCTGCCACGCCGCACCGGATAGGGTTGCGGCAATGGCATTCTTGAGCCCTTGGTGCGCATCTGCGACCACCAATCGCACGCCCGAGAAGCTCTCGCAAGAACCCTAGCCAGGACTCCTCGCTTTCGGCTACCCCGACAGTGACACCAAGGCCTTCGCGAAACCCATCGTCAAATGCTGGCATTGTCGGCGACGTCAAGCAGGTCGTTGACCGTCGACCTGGCCGCAACAGGAGATCGCGCAGGGCTTCAGAGCGGGTACTCGCTCCGAAAACAGTCCGAAGCTTGAGGGCAAAGGCGATTGGCGCCTGGAGCCGAACCAGGCGCCAATCGCCAGTGGGCGTAAAGATTCACCGCGCGAGGCGGTTTGCTGCAAAACGGGGGCGAGAGCACGTCAAAGTCATTCACCGCCTGGACCGCGTTAGGGCCCCTATGGCAATTGGGCCAACTTGATCTGATTATTGAGCACATCGGCAATGATCAAGCGCCCGGAATCATCCACGAGCATACCAATCGGCAATCCCAGTGCGTCATTGCCAGTCTCGGCGCTCAGCAGCGATGTGCCAACACCGGCGATCGTCTCGATCACCCGCGATGGGGCAGCCAGGTCCACCCGTCGAATGCGCGCACCCACCACCGGGAACTGCGCAGGGAGTGTCAAACCATTACCCTGAAACACGGTGGACGCGCGCTGACTACCCACTTCTGCGACGTAAAGCCGATTATTCGCATCAAAACACAGTGGCCCCGGTAGGATGGTCAGTGCCTCCTCGACAGGCTCACGGCCTGGAAGATTTTGCGTCGTTTTTTGCGCCAGCCGCAACACCGATTGCACCATTCCCACCCCCAAAAAGCTGGAAATGGGGCGATCCGGTTGACCCATTGCAACCCGGCGTACCCGGAAGTTGCCCGTATCTGAGATGTAAAGGTCACCCGCCGCATCAAACGCCAGCGACATCGGCCAACGCAGGGACGCCTGCGCGGCTGGTCCACCATCGCCGCCATCGCCCCCATCACTTTTCATCGCGGGCGTGGGGCCTACCACCGTCACGACCCGAGCATCAGCGGTCAGGGTACACACGATGTTGTAGGCCTGATCAGTCCAGTACGGCTGGTTGTCGGGGCCGATCACAAGCGCGGTTGGACGCCCGAACTGAAGCGATCGCGGATCCTTCCCGGTGGGGTCGAACTGCGGCGCAACGGAGCCATTCCGAAACACCTGACCATTGCCAGCCATCACGCGCACGGTCCCGTCCGGCGCCACTTTCAACAAACGCGACGCCACTGATTCCAGAATCCAGAGATTGCCCTGGCGGTCAAACCGCGTGGCGATCGGGGCCGTCAGTGCCGCATCCACCGCCTTGACAGACGGTGTGAGATTCCAGACGCGACCACCGGCAAGCACAGACGCGCGGCCCGCCTCAAACTGCCTCACAAGGTTCGCACCCGACTCCGAGTAAACAAAGCCGTCACGACCCGGCAACCAGTCCAACCCGGATGGGCCATTCACCGCCAGAACATCGTTTGACGCCTTCACATCCGATGCGTCAACACCTGCGATGATGCTCAAACCACTCACCAGTTGATCTGGGTCACATTCCTGCACCACCTGGCGCCAGTAGTTCGCCACCAGCACCTTGCCATCTGGCGCAACCGCCATGCCAGCCGGCCTAAGCAAGGAAGTGCCTGAATCACGGCCACGAATATTCACATCCGGTGCCTCGCCCAGACGTCCTGTTCCCACGACGGTACGTACCGTCCCGTCTGGCGACACCCGAATGATCCGGTCACCGTCCGACTCGGTCGCGTAAACATCCAGGTCACCCACAGGCGCCAGCCGGCCATACGATCCGAACTGCCCGCTCACCACGACCGGGTTCCAGTTATCGGTGCTTCGTTCGCGGCGAAACAGGGTCCCTCTCTGGATACACCAGTACGCCCCATCACCGGCCACAGCAAGACCGTCCACCTTGTAGCCACCTGACAGCGCTGGCGGTTCCACCTCTGTCGGTGCAGGACCATCCAGACGTAGAATGTTGCCGCCACTGGAACACAAAATGGTGCCATCTGAGCCCGCGGAAACAACCGAAAGTTGTGAAAACCCGGGTCGTTCAGCGCCATTTACAAGACGTTCCACTACCCCATCAGGTTTCAGCCAGTAAACTGCATTTGCTCCTGAATCGACGACCAGCAGCCCTCCTTTCGGGTGAAGCGTCATATCCGATACCGAAGCGAATCCCAGCGCATCGCGAGATATGCCAGGGACAAACGCATTCACACCTTTGTCGCCAGCAAACAGGTTAACCCGGCCGTCCGGATTGACCACCCGAATGCGTGCCGCAAATTCTTCCGCGATAAAAATTCGGCCCGCGGCATCCCGTGCCACCGCAACGGGAAGGGAAAATGGCACCTCACGTGCCGGCAGACCGGCTCCAAGATCTTTTTGGCCGAGGAGCAACAAGGTTTTGACCATCTCGAGGGTGTTGTTCAATTCCGATGTCCGCGTGCGCAAATCGCCCACCACATCCTGCAATGATTGGGCCCCATAATCGAGCGCCGTTCGACCGAGCAAGCCCCGGGCAGATACCATGTCGCGGGTCAGTTGGGCGTTCGCATCGGCAGTCAATCGCTCAAAACGCTCGGTTTGCCCTTGAACATACTGCTCCAACACATAGGCAGCGGACATAGAAGACGCCGAGTCGATGGCCGTGGTAGGGACCCCTCGGGTCACCATCGCCCGCAACTCACGGCCAGAACCTGCCAATGCTTCATTCAACTTGACCCGTAAGATTACGTTTTGTTCGGTCAACTGGGTGTTCAACACGAATTGCCCCGCTGCATCTGTCACCGTTTGGACGGGTTTGCCTGTGCGATCGCGTACGACCTGTCCCGTGGCGTCCAGCACCTCCACCACCGCCTCAACCAGGCGATCCTCCGGTGCGGCAGCCACTGTGGAAACGATCCGAAAACCCGACAATGCCGTCAGCCATCGACTGGAGCCAAATCCAGCGCCATTGTTGGACACAAGACCCGCACCATCCGCCACCAGGCCGCCGCTACCGTTCGAAACCAGTCCAGCCCCGTTATTGGAAACCAGTCTGCCATTGTTGTTAGAGATGAGCCGCCCCGTCTCACCCGCCAAATCAGCCCGTGCTGGCAACTTGACACCATCTGGCGTCGTCAGGCGCACGACACCACCGATGCGCAGAATGCCGGCAGGCGCAGGCGTTGCAGCCACCCTCGCCGACGGTTGCGGCAAGGGCAAACGAGTGCGTTCGACACCCGCCACACACGCGCCCACGAACAATGTCACGCCCAGAAACCCTGCCTGAACAACACGATGAAACACGCGGTTTGGCGCCTGGTCTACGAATTGCTCGTTCATCGTTATCTCCTTCGCGTGTTCCAAAACCGGGAGTGAGCTTGGTCTGCCTGTTCAGTGTATCTGCAACGGTTAAATGCACGTTGCGATCCACCAGCAATCCGACCGAAAGTCCAAGGGAACTGTCGCCAAACCTGTCTCGCAACGCCTGATTGCAACACCCGATCTTTGATATCACGATCACCGGCCCCAGCAAACGCGATTGAGAGCGGACGCAGCAGTTTTTTCTGGGTGGCAGGACCGCCGTCAGTATCACCAAGCATCACATCCGTGGTGACCGGCTTGCCCGAGTTCAGCTTGGCTGGCCTAATGTTTGCAATCACCTCGTTCTATGCCTCAGACTCAACTTGCAAACCACGTTGTCACCCTGTTCAGCCCAATACGGATCCCTATCCAGACCAAGGACAAAGCCATCCACGTCAGACCTCATTCTCAAGCTACCGTTGGGGATTATCTGAACTGGGCATTGTGATTCTTTCTTCTATGTATTTCTAAAAGGCAATCATGGCGACCAAAAGTGTCAACCTTCCGGTAGAGAAACGGCACATTGCCGGCTTTGAACGGCGCCGCGCATCAAAAAGGTTTTTTTAACGACCACCACTGACCTGAACCTTTCGGATGCGATGATTAGCCCTATCAGCCACATAAATATTCCCGGCACCATCCACTGCCACGCCATGCGGGTTTTTGAACTGGATTGCAGCGTCTGTACCGTCTGCGTAGCCTGCGATCGCCCCCGCCAGAGTGGTCACCGCACCAGCAGGAGTCACTTTGCGGATCCGATGATTTCCTTCATCAGCCACATAGACGTTTCCCGCGCTATCCACCGCCACGTCAACAGGATTGTTGAACTGGGCTGTAGTGCCTGGGCCGTCGGCAAATCCTTTGCTTGACCCCGCCAGAGTAGAAACCTCGCCAACAGGACTAACCCTGCGAATGCGATGGTTGAACGAATCGGCCACGTAGACATTCCCCGAGCCATCCACTGCCACACCAACAGGATTGAAAAACCTGGCTGCGGCACCTATGCCATCTGCACTACCATTGGTCAGTCCCCCTGCCAGCGAGGTGACTTCACCGACTGGGCTCACCTTGCGAATGCGATGGTTTGTCGCACTCGCCACGTAGACATTCCCTGCGCCATCCAACGTCACGTCATAAGGGAAACTGATTTTTGCCAGCGCGCCGGTTCCATCCGCCCATCCCTCAGTCGAACCCGCCAAGGTCGTCACCTCCCCACCGGGACTCACCTTACGGATGCGATGGTTGAACGTATCAGCCACGTAGACGTTCCCCTCGCCATCCACCGTCACACCGTACGGGCTTTTGAACTGGGCTGCAGTACCGGTACCGTCCGCATACCCTTCGGTAGAACCCGCCAAGGTCGTCACCTCCCCACCGGGACTCACCTTACGAATGCGATGATTTAATGTGTCCGCCACATAAACATTCCCTGCGCCATCGACCACCACGCCCCAGGGGCTGCTGAACTGCGCGACAACCTGTGTGCCGTCCGCGAATCCTTGTATCGAACCTGCGAGGGTTACAGCCAAAACAGTCCACGGCGATGGGGAATCCGTAGGTGTCAAAGTTGGCGCAGTCGATGGCATGACCGAGGGTGCTGATTCGACAATGGAAACGGGAGATGGGGAGATGGCGGGACGATCGCGAAGTTTTGAAGCGATCGTTTTCGCTTCCGGCGATATCTGAGCGATTTGACCCGCAAGGATATCGAACTGGGTGACCAATTCCGGATTCTCCGTCTTGATGCGTTCGAACACCCTGGCTTTTTGTTCAGTCGGCGTGGAAACGAATGCCAATTGTTCATCTTCAGGCTTGAGTGATGTCGCAACCTGGGTCCTGAAACGTTCGAACGTTGCCTCGTTTAACTGACCCCATTGATCAACATTTGTCTGTTTGAGCTTTTCCACAGCAATTGTACTGGCCAACGAAACGGTTACTGGCTTATCCGACGCCACCAAAGATGACACCTGAAGCGCTCCTTTCGGGGTTTGTGCCCTCGCCTGCACGGTGTAAGTCAAACCGCGTGGCACCATTGGAATCTCAAATACCCCGTCTGCATCGCTCTGGACAACCCGCAGACTTCTGAAAAGGTTACCCTGCGCGTCAGCCAGCGCCACTGACATGCTGCTCACCGGCCGCTCATCGATGCCTGAGCGCGCAAAGCCAGTCTGCATCTGCCAATAACGCCCACGCTCCTTGCCTGCCGTCGCACGACCAATGTCTGAATTCAACAGCGTGCCCCCCGCAATCAAGCCGCCGGCGTTATTTGAAATCAATTGACCGGTCTGGTGGACCAAACCACCGCTGTTATTGGTGATCAGTGCACCGCCAGCAAAGCTGACCAAGCCAACAGGCAAAACCACCCTACCGCGGACCGTCATAACAGGCGACGGCGTCTCGATACTGGCTCGAACCGCACGCCAGGGCTTATTGGGCGTCATCAATGCCGTATTGG
Source organism: Candidatus Sericytochromatia bacterium (assembly GCA_040400605.1). Taxonomy (GTDB): domain Bacteria; phylum Cyanobacteriota; class Sericytochromatia; order S15B-MN24; family JAQBPE01; genus JBBAPZ01. The sequence goes on along the minus strand of JBBAPZ010000028.1, from coordinate 18,930 downwards.
ACCGACTCACACACGCAACGGATGTTGCGGCAAGCACAAGAGTGTAGGACATATGAGCAATTCGAAACCACATGCACGACCCTCCGCCAACAAAACCATTCAGACACAACACCAACAGCGAGATACATCACGCTTCTGTTGCCCCCTATACCCACTTTTACGATAAAGGGTATGACCGTAGCGAATTGCCCGAATGCTTGCGCACCGGCAAACGGCTCAACGGGCCGCGGAGATGACTGATCCGGCGAATGCGATGATGCCCACTGTCCGCCACATACACCGGACCCGCATCATCGACGGCCAAACGACCAGGCATTCCGAACACCGCGCCGCTGCCGGCCCCACCTCATTATCCGCCACCGACAACAGGGTAGGCCGCGCATTTTGTACCCGTTTTCAACGGGTTTCAAGGACTCTATGATAAGCTGCGCGAAACTTTTACCCGTGTCAGGCGATACAGTGACGCATCGGTGACTGTTTAAAACCGGGGTAACCAACTCAAAAAACATCAGGCATTCACACATTGTTACTGAACAACAGCCAAAACGTGGTCACCAATCAACGCATGTCTGTATGGTTCGATCGCAAAAGCCGGCAACACCCCGGTCTTGGCCTGTCCCCCCCCAACACAACCGACTTCGCCACAAACCTGCGCCTCACTGACAGCCACCAGTCAACAACGCTCAACCTCAACCGCTCGCGCCATCTGCGTTATCCATCGCAACCAGCCACCATCCCTTATGATTCAGGAGCCGTTTGAATGTCAAATCTGGGCCACCCACATTGGAGCGGACAAACCGCGGTCATTGGCACGATGCATGGCAAAGAAGCGGTCATCGCGCCTATTTTAGGCGCAACCGGCTTACGGTTCGAAATCGCCAAGGAATTCGATACGGATCAATTCGGCACCTTTACCCGTGATATCGCCCGTCAAGGCGACCAGTTCGCAACCGTGCGCGCCAAGGCAAAAGCCGCCCTCGCATGGTCACACGCTTCAATCGCGATCGCCAGCGAAGGCAGTTTCGGCCCCCATCTCTCCGTTCCCTGGCTTCCTGCTAACCTCGAAGTCGTGCTTCTGCTTGATGCTCGAACAGGCCGTGAATACATCGGCAAAACACTGACCACCCGTTGTACGCAAGCACACACCGTGATTCGCTCACTTCACGACGCCGAAAAATTTGCCAACGCAAACGGCTTTCCCGAGCATGCCTTGGTCATTCGCACAGGCGCAGGCGATGATGCCGCCGTTCTCGCCAAAGGCATACAGGACCCCGATCGCTTGGTGGCCCTGGTCAACCAAGGCCTCAGCCGTTGGCCGGAACTAATGCTGGAAGTTGATCTCCGCGCCCACCTCAACCCCACGCGGATGGAAACCATTGCCACTGCCACCCTTGACCTGCTCCGCATCATCACCACCGACTGTCCTCACTGCCAGATGCCAGGCTTTGACGTGGTTGAACGCATGGCTGGTCTGCCTTGCGAAGCTTGCGGCACGCCCACCCACCTGACACGCCTCGAGATACTCGCCTGTCAGGTTTGCCAGCATCGCCTGGAGCGATTGCCAGACAACGCACCAACCGTCGCCGACCCGGGTCGCTGCGATCGCTGCAACCCCTAACGCCTGTTCGACACCCCATCCCATCAGCAAGTGCTTGAAACATCCTTTTGGCAATTGTTTGAGACTGTCTCGCGTGCAAACTGAAACAGCTCGTTCTGCGGATTGAATATTTCTTATTGACAAGGCTTTGACTTGATTTTCAGGATTTCACACGGTGAACTGTCGAATGGCCGTTCAGAGCACCAAGCATTTAAAAAATCGTCATACTGTTCCATGGATCAAATGTTTTAACCAATCAAGCTGTGACCTGGTTTCCAATCACTCTCGCAACGAGCGATCGCAGGCCAGCCTCACCCACTGCGCTCAACGAGCCATCAAGCCAGTCTGGTGACACGAAGACCCATTTAACCTAGCTGGGCCTTCCGCACACCGTTAAAAACGAAACACCCCGTCCGATGACGCTTTGATCGTCTCAATGGTCTTGTAACCAACCATTTGCATGCCCGACTCATCCATGATCGCTTCCGGCGAGACAGGAATGCCCACCGGTCGATTCAAGCGGTAGTCATACGCTGCATTAACAAATGCGGAACAAGGTCCAGAACGATCCTTGACGCTGGGGTCCAGGTGACGATTGGCGTCGGTGAACCAGGCAAACGCGCGTTTTCCGTCAGGGGTTAACTGGGTGTCAAAGAGTTTCCTTGCTCTGGCGGCTGATTTGGCTGCTACCTTGGGGTCCGGGTGTCGTACGACCATGGTGGTGCGCATGAAGCCCTCTGGCACGACGTTGAAAAACTGATCCGTCGTCACGAATCGCACAAAGGTATGGGGCTTGCGACGCAGCCGCTCAGGCATCAGTTTTTCGAGTGCAGGCTCTGGATGCCCCACAAAGATTTCATAAATGCCCATCTGACCGTTTGGCCCAACACCCACAATGCCCACATGACCGATGTCCGCCTTGTAAGGCTGCCAGCGACCGGTTCGCACAAAGCGCTCCACCGTGACACCCAAGCCACCTTGGGCCATGGTATCCAGCTTGAGCCCATTGCCGCGCCCGACGATATCGCCGGGCTTGAGTGCCACGGCGGGTGTCATATCCAGCACATCACCAAGTTTGGGCTTGTTTGCCGCATGTTTGACAGCTACTTGCCCCAAACGTAACTGATCAGGTACCTGGGCCGTTACCTGGCGCGCAGGCTCTCCGGGCGTTTGCACAAACGAACTGCGACGCACCGGACTCACGGCACCCGGGATGATTTCTTTGACTGTCAAGTCACGCTTGACGGTCGATGGCACCTGCAACTCACCATAATGGGTAAAGGTATTGCGAAACCAGGATACGGTTTTTGGCGGTATGCGTACCATGAAAAACTCCTGTCAACGCGATGATGCAAACCCAAGCTAACGTTTTCATCACCCTGATCAGCCTTGGGCTTGCCCCAAAAAGTTAAACAATAGTTTATTTTCAACTCAATTTTCGATTATCAAATCGCGGGTGGACTGGTGGCTTCGATCGCCGTAAAAGGCTCCAGTATCTGGTACCGATGCAAGGCACCCTGCGGCACGACCCACGCGTCGCCCGGCTCGAGGCGCACCATCTGCCCCTCAATGTGCAACTCGGCTTCTCCGGCCAGTACATAGCCAACGGTTTCATAGGGGCTGGCTGTGGCCTGTTTGACCTCGCCGGGTTGCTCGTTTTCCCACATGCGTAACGCAACGCGCGCACCGCTGACCAATTGGCGTTGTCCCAACAACCCGGTGGTCGCAAATGCCGCACTCATCTTGATGACCGTGGTATCGCCCATGGTGTCAGCCCTCCTTTGGCCTCAACTCCGATGGAACGATCCTGACTGAAAGGGTCTGTGTCAACAAGCCTCGTTCAGGGGTTACAGGCCTCAAAAAACGTTTGTGAGTGGACCCAGTCCAGGTATGCCTGCAAGCCGCCGATGGCCTCAAAGACCAGAATTTCTGGTAACTCGTAGGGATGAAGGGCCTTGATGCGTGTGATCAACGGCTCAATCACCGTGTCGCTGGTTTTCAGGACAATCGTCGCTTCGCGATCCGTCTGAATGGTACCTTGCCACCAATAAATACTGTCAGCCACGGCCTGGACCTGGGCACAAGCCGCCAAACGTTCCTCCACCACCTGCCTCGCCAAGGTTGTCGCCTGGTCTGCCGGAATGGTCGTTAACACCAGTAAAACGCCCGTCATCACCCTCAGCCTGCCGCGGAATTGACATGCGAGGTCAACGGAGAATTCCCGGCGGCATAATTCTGAAACATGTAACCGGTGCCACGCGCCGTAAGAATCAACTCAGGCGCCGAGGGGTCCTCTTCCAGTTTGCTGCGCAAGCGCGAGATGTGTACATCCACCACCCGCGTATCACTGTATTGACTCAGGCGATAACCCCACACCTGATGCAAAATCTCGCTGCGAGAATACGGCCGACCCGGATTGTTTGCAAGCAACTCCAGCAAGTTGAATTCCATTTCAGTCAACTTGATTTTTTCACCGTTCTTGTAAACCTGACGCTTGCCCGTATCAATGGCCAAACGGTCCAAGCTGATGAGCGTCTGCTTGGTTTGCTCGGTGTGCGTGCGACGCAGCACCGCCTTGATGCGCGCTTCCAGTTCACGGGGCGAAAAGGGTTTGACCACGTAGTCATCCGCGCCCAGTTCCAGCGCCGCGATGCGATCCGTAATGTCCCCTTTCGCCGTCAACATGATAATCGGCGTCGTCATGTTCTTGCGCAGCTCACGACACACCTCAAAACCATCCAATTTGGGCATCATGATATCCAAAACAATCAAATCCGGCTGATGATTGGCAGCCTGCTCCAACGCTTCCACGCCATCTGAGGCGGTCATCACCTCATACCCAGCCAACTTTAACCGCGTTTCCACGATCTGCCGGATGCTGGCCTCATCATCTATGACAAGAATTTTTTGCCTGTCCATCACGCCTTGCCCTTCAAATGCTAAATTCCGATTTCAACGCCGACTTCCGGTCCACCAATACCAGCCAAAGACCCCGGCGCACCCGTGCGCGCATCTCCCCCAAATCCGCGATACCGGAAATTAAACGCGGTGAGAGGAAACAGACTCAACTTCACCCCAGCCGAATACGGCAACAAGGTCTGCCCACTGAACAAGGCCGCCCCAGCCGATACCTCGACCGCCACAGGCAACAAAAACGGGTGAAACGCCGCCCCCAACGATGCGATGGGACCCACTTGCCCCCCTGGGTTACTCGCCAAACCAATGCCCGGCAAAACCTTGATCATCGGTATCGGCGACACATCTTTCATCAACAAGCCATGCAAGTAAGTTCTTTGATCACTCACCCGACGCCAAAACAACCCTCCCACGTGAACCCCCGCCAACTCCGCACTCGCCAACACATTGAAAACCGGCTGGTTATCATTGACCAAACCAACCGACGAAGACGCAGCAACCCCCACGCCCGGCAACGCATCAGCCGGTCGCGCCAACACCAATGACCCCGCGAGGGCGAGGGCCCCAACGAAAAACCGTGCCTGCGGAAATTTGGAACAGGTCATGAATGAACTCCTTTGCTGCTAGATATGAGGCTTTTTCTATGGCAAGAGTAAAATCCCGTGTTTCCGCCTGGGTGTCAACGTACTCCTGAACGCTATGAACGCCACGCGACCACACAATCACACCCGTCCGTGCATCCATCAAACGCAATGACACATGCAAAAAATCCCGCCGATACAAACGCTGACGCTCCGCCGCCAACACCTTACCAGTCAAGACACCCGTCACACGCTGCGCCTGCCCCAACTCCCGTAACTGCCCAACCCCCAAAAAACCAACCCACAGAAACCCGCTACCGGTTATCACATCAGGCCTAACCACCTGACTGCCACCCAACACATCACCCATGACCAACGCAAATGAGCGCGCAACCGCTTCACCCAAAGACTGGGACGTGGCATCCGCAAATCGCACCACCGCGACCCGCTCCAACCCCCATGACCCCCACCGTCCCCCCGGATTACCCCCTCGCTCAAACCAACGCAAATTCCAACAACCAGTGGTCCCAGCCGACAAGACCACCACCAAGCCCAACAACACGTTACGTCGAAAGTTAATATAACGAAACAATTTCATCTTTACAATGTAAATTGTACGGCGTCAAAGTGAGCTTGACAAGACCAAAATTCGCGTTAAGCAAGCACGACACGCGAATTAAACACCTGTTGTCACCAAAATGTAAGGATGGCGCAGCAAGCGCAAACTGCAGGTCGGAGGCGGCGATAACCCATCTTGTCTGTGCTGTTTGCCATTCGGGATAGCGTCCGTGGTGCTTCGTTCTATTCGTTCACACCAAAATTGTTTGCACCTGTCGTGATAAACGCTTTGACTTGGCTCGTGAGCCGACATCGTTTGTTTTGCGCTTGTTCGACGCGTCACTCAGCTGCATGGCCAATTAATTGGTGGGCGTTGTTGGTCGGATTTTCAGTGGCGTCGCAGGATTTCGACGGGGTCGAGGCGCATGGCGCGCAGGGCTGGCAAGACGCTGGCAATCGGGCTTAGGAGCAGGGTGGATACGCCTACTGTCAGAAAGTCGCCAAGGCGCATGATGACGGGGAGGTGCGAAAGAAAGTAGACTTCTTGGGCGATCGGAATGGGGAAGTGTGCCAAGGCGAGGGATAACAGCACGCCGGCGATTGCGCCAAGCAGGACGCCAAGCAAGCTGATCACCGTCCCTTGCAGGACAAAGAGGGTACCCACACCACGGGCCGAAACACCGATGGCGCGCAACAGGCTGATTTCGGAACGGCGTTCGATCACCCACATGGCCATCGTGCTGCCGATGCCCATCATGGCCACTAGCACAATGAACATAATCACGATGAAAATCACCACCCGCTCCAACCACATCGCTTGCAGCAGCGGGCGGTTCTGATCCATCCAAGACCTCGCACCCAGCATCAAGGCATCCGCCCACTCCTGCGATACGGCCGACGCCGCAAACACATTCTTTAACTTGATGCCAACGCCACTAACACCATCACCCATGTCGCACAAGCGCTGGGCGCTAAGCAAACCGGTGAGTGCAACGTGCGCATCAAAATCGTAGAGTCCCGACTCAAAAAGGCCCGACACCACCACCCGGTGTTTTTGCCCCGCACCGGTCACCAGGAACAACTCATCACCCAACACCACCTGTAATTTGCGTGCCACGGCGCTGCCCAGCACAACCGCTGGTGTGAGTTTGGATTCCTCCAGTTTGCCCGACACCAGATAACGCTGAAACTGTGCGTCACGGCGGGCAAGTTCGACATCCATGCCCCGCAAAATAACGCCCACGGTCTGCTTGCGCGCGTCAATCAACAGCGCTTGCCCTTGCACAAAAGGTGCGGCTGCCTCAATGCGCGCATCCTGACGCACCAAGCGTTCACACAAGGCGCCCGCATTTTTGAGTGAACCTGTCAGCGGATTGTAGAGCGTCACGTGCGGCGTGGTGCCCAAAATGCGATCCACCATCTCTTGCTCAAAGCCATTGGTTAAAGACAGCGCCGTGGTCAAGATGCAAACACCAACAGCCACACTCAAAACCAGCATGGCACTCTGCCACGGTCTGACAATCAGTTGGCGCCATGCCACAAACAACAGATATCGCAAGAACACCTTCCCCCATCGCGTACAGGACCCAATTCTAAACCACAAAGGGCACCGACGCCCGTTATGCAAACGTCGGTGTCCCAAAAGTCGTCCGCGCGTGGGGGTGGGTTAGCGATCGAGACGGATGATTGGCATGCGCTGTCCTCTTTGCTCATCGCTATGGACGGTGTCAATGAAGCGCACGAATTGGGACTTGGCCCCCGTGACGATCGAGTGGGTGCGGGCACCGCCTCCGAAGAAGCGCACGCCGCGCAGAATCTCGCCATCCGTGATGCCCGTTGCGGCGAACAGGACGTCAGTGCCTGGGGCGAGATCCCGGGTTAGGTACACGCGGTCCAAATCGATGCCCATTGAACGGGAGCGTGCGGCATCGGCATCGTTGCGTGGCAAGATGCGGGCCTGAATCTCGCCGCCCAGACAACGCATCGCAGCGGCGGTGAGAACGCCTTCCGGCGCACCCCCGATGCCCATGACCGCGTGGACGCCAGAGCCTGCGATCGCCGCAGCCAAGCCACCGGTCACATCACCGTCACCGATGAGGCGAATCCGTGCACCCGCGTCACGTACTTGCTGAATCAACTCCGTGTGGCGCGGCCGATCCAGAATCACCACGGTGAGATCCCCAACCTCCCGATTCAAACTCATGGCGATGATCGCCAAATTGGTCTTGACCGGTGCGGTAATGTCCACCTTGCCGGCAGCCGCAGGCCCCACAATCAATTTTTCCATATAGGTGTCGGGACAGTGCAGCAAGCCCCCCGCCTCGGCCATCGCCATCACGGCGATGGAATTGTTGGCGCCGGATGCCACCAGGTTCGTTCCTTCAAGCGGGTCAACCGCAATGTCGACCGGGAACGACCCCGTCGCCATCAAGCCGACCTTTTCCCCGATATACAGCATGGGCGCCTCATCACGTTCACCCTCGCCGATCACGATCGTCCCATCAATGTCCAGGTTGTTGAAGGCGAGACGCATCGCTTCCACGGCGGCGTGATCCGCACCATCTTTATCACCCCGTCCCATCAGACGTGCTGCCGCCAGTGCCGCCGCCTCCACGACCTGAACGATGTCCAGGGCCAACGCGCGCTCCATCCCCACATTGACCAGGCTGCCTTTTTGCTCCATCGCATTGCTGTTGAGCATCATCGCTCATCTCCTTTTCAAAAGTGGCGCACTCCCAAACCCTGGTCAGGCCATCCACACACAAGCAATGCCCGCAGCAACACCCATTCGGGTGACGCACAAACCAAGCGCGCCGCGAATTGCTCAGCGCACCAGTCGCAAATCACCCAAAGCAGGCAGGACTTCCGTGATTTGACCTAACAGACGTGGGATACGGTCCGGTATGTCATTTGCCATCAAGCTTACCATGCCCGCCTCCCGCGCCGCCTGTGCAGCCTGACCGTGTAAATGCACCGCCGTGCGCGCAGCCGCCTCCGCATCGAAGCCACGCGCCAGCAACCCCACCATAAAACCCGTCAGCACATCTCCCGCGCCGGCAGTTGCCAGGATGGGATCACCCGTGACGTTGATGGTGTAACGCCCCGCAGGATTGGCAATGATGGTGCGTGCCCCTTTCAAGACCACAATCGCCTGATACGTCTTTGCTGCCTGCAACGCCGAATCCAGACGCTGTTTTTGCACCTGCGTCGCGCTGATGCCCAGCATGCGACCCAATTCGCCAGGATGCGGCGTCATTATGATGGGCCCTGTTCGCTGCGGCAAACGTTGCGCCTGATATGGCAACGCATCCGCATCCAACACGACGGGGCCAGCAAACAGGGTCAACAAACGCTCAACCATTGCCTGCACACGCGGCGTGTGACGCAACCCGGGACCGATCGCCACCGCCTTGACGCTGCCGAGTTGCGGCGCCAACAAATCCAGCGCCTCAGGGCCAACCGAACCCTCCTCTTCGCGTAACGGCAAGACGATCGCCTCAGGCACCGCAACCGCCACCAAGTCCCGTTGACTCACCACAACCCCGCCATACACCAGCCCCACCCCACTACGACCCGCCCCTCGCAACGCCAGGATGGCAGCGCCTGTCATCGTGCGCGAACCGGCAAGCACCAAAACCGATCCCAAGGTGCCTTTGTGCGCGGCTGCAGGTATCGGCGGAAGCGGTGTCGCTTCATTGAGACGGCCCGACAATGGCGCCGTCAGAAGCGCTGGAAAACCGATATCCGCAAGCCATAGACGCCCCACGGATTCAAGCGCCCGATCCATCAACAGACCAGGCTTTAAAACCCCCATACTCACCGTGTGATGGGCGCGCACCAGCGCGCCATAATGCTCGCCTGTGTCGGCGTCAAGCCCGCTTGGCACATCCAGCGCAACTACCGCGCGCCAGTTTTGCCGATTCATCCATTCAATCGCAAGCGTCGCCTCGGAACGCAACGCCCGATTCAGCCCGATACCATACAAGGCGTCAACCAGCACCCACTCCGAACCATAAGCCTCAGACCCGGAAAACCCCTTGGGTTGCACCCCGCGCTGGCGCAAGCCCTGAGACTGCTTGCGCACCCAATCCCCCGGCGAAGCCCCGACGGTCAACACCCGCACGGTGTAGCCACGGTCATGCAGAATGCGTGCCACAGCCAAGCCGTCTGCGCCGTTGTTGCCCATTCCGGATACCACCACGACAGGCGATCGCCCGAACTGACTCTCAAGCAGGCGCACCACCGCCACAGCTGCCCGCTCCATCATCACCGGAACGGGATAACCCCAGTCGCGGATCAAACGATCCTCAATCGCCCGCACATCCGCCACGGAGCCAATCTCAGCCCCGCGTGCGACATTCACGCGTTCATGCAACGTATCCGTCAAACCACGCCCTACTCAAACCATCAATTCTGCGATCGCCCCAAACCTGGCAGGGTTCAGTCAACCACACCCACCTCGTCCGATGCAGTGCTTCAACGCACAGCAACGCAAGCGTTGGCCAATGTTGTACCATTTGCAGCATCAAGCGACCCGAGCGGGTCCGATGAAAGCCTCTTTTTGTTTGAACTGACACCCGGGCAAGCACCCACCGAAAACGGGGTATTGAACATACCGGGCAACCCGTCAAATTTGGCCATCGGATTCGACCCGGCGCTTGGGTGATGGCAGCGCCAATCCCATTGTCAGTTACGATCCCATCAATGATGAATTCCGCATCATTGCAGGAAATGGCGGCGTGATCTTTAATGGAATCGGTGTCGATGATCAGTTGCAGGATCCCTACAACCCGGTGTTCGAGCCGAGTGGTGCCTTGCTCTTCATCTATAACGGCGCCCGGCAAATCAAGCGCATTCCAAAAGACAAACTGGTAGGCAACCTGATCAAAGCAAAAAGTTGGGACGATTTTGATGACGACGAATGACACGCCAAGTACCCAGCCCACCCATCGCTCCAGGTTCAGGCAGTTTCGTGACCTTTTCAACAAAGGGCCCGTAATCCTCGGCTATATTGTCGCGTTCCACGTGCTTGCAGTCTTGGCTTTCACTCAACCGTTCCATTGGCATTACCTGCCGGTGATGGCCCTGTTTTACGTTTGGATGGGGTTGTCAACGGGACTTTATCTGCATCGTTATCTCGCCCATCGCAGTTTTGAAATGGCGATGCCGTTGCAGTTTTTGTTTGCGTTCGGTTCGGCCCTGACCTTTATGCGGAGTCCGTTCTGGTGGGCTGGGCAACACCGCGTGCATCATCAGAAGTCGGATCAGCCAGGCGATGTTCACAGCCCGCGAGATGGTTTCTGGCACGCGTATGTTGGCTGGGTGTTGAAGTCAGGCGATCGCACGATGGAATTCGTGCGCGCAGGGCACGGCATCAAACAAACGCGCTTCACCCGGGTGCTTGGTGCCTCGGATGTGCAGATTCTGCTAAACACGGCCCTGTGCAGTGGTCTGTACGCCCTGTGGGGACCAGGCGGCGCGCTGTGGTGCCTGTATGTCCCGCTCGTGCTGTCACTCAATATGACCTGGTGCGTCAACACCTTTTGCCATATTGTCGGCTATCGCAACTTTGATACCCCGGATAACAGCCGCAACAGTTTCTTGCTTGGCATCCTCACCTTTGGGGAGGGCTTTCATAACAATCACCACGCCAAACCGCAACTCGCCCGTGCCGGAATGCGTTGGTTTGAGTTTGATTTCATCGCTTGGTTGATCGGTGGCTTCGAGCGACTTGGATGGGCTTGGGACGTGCGCTGGAGCCTGCCGACCCGCGAGCAGTCCGCGCTGGATCAAGCCGGCTGATGCGCCGTGCGCTCAAATCGGGCATCAAGCAGTTTATCCAATCGATGGTCGGCGTTCTCGACAAAACAAAATCGGTTTTCAAAGCGGTACTATTTCGAAAAAAGCCGAGACCCAAACAAGGTCTCGGCTTCTGTTAGTGGGCATAACTGGACTCGAACCAGTGACCTCCACGATGTCAACGTGGCGCTCTAACCAACTGAGCTATACGCCCCTAGAGGCGGCACCCGGATTTGAACCGGGGAATGGAGCTTTTGCAGAGCTCTGCCTTACCACTTGGCTATGCCGCCGAATTCCACTAAAGGTGATTTATTGTAACAACTCATTGCCAATTGCGCAATCCGAAGCAAAATCTTCACGTTAATTTAATGCAAGGTTTGCCTATCCTTTCTCGAATGGCCGGCATCTCATCCGATAAGACAAGTGTGAAGTGAATCCCACGTAAAGGAGGTGGCCAGTGTCCATCGGATATGTCGGCAGTTATAACCAGATGGGAGCGGGTGCACCGCAGTATGGCGGCAGCGCGAGCAGTTATTACGGTGCGGGTGCGCCTGTGGTGCCAAGTGCGTTGATGGGCAAGGACCCTTACAGTTATGCGGATGCCGTGATGGCGCGTTATGATCGCAATCGCAATGGTGTGATCGAATTGGTTGACATACCTTTTGTGTCGCAAGCCGAAGTCGTCGGGCGGGCGCGCGACTTTTTTGTCAGCACCACGCCACTGGGTGTTGTAACCAACCGTGATCTCATCGCCAATTACGCAGCCAACTACATCGACTCCAATCGAGATGGAAAAATTGGATTGTTCGAGCGCATTGCCAATTGGTTCCGTTTCGGCGTCTTCTAAACCTTGGCAGGAGATGGTGCTGGAGCACCCACTGCCAAGCTGGCCATCCAGCGACACATAGGATTTTGTTCAAAACTTGAGTGGCAAACTCAAACCATCAAGCACTGACTCGTTGTTATTGAAGACCAGTCAAAATTTGAGCAGCAATCAAAGGGTTTCTGCATAGCAGGTCCTTAGTCCCACCAGATACCGCTGCCCCGGTCTTTGGCAAGGGTCCGGTCTGTCATTGGTTCCTTCCTTAGCTGCCCCACCGCGTGGCTATCATCTTGGAGAGTCTGGCTGAATGCCAGGGCCACTCCGTGAATCCGTTGTCCGTCAGCACCTTTTCCCACTGTGGAAAGGGTGCTTTTTTGCTGGTGCGGTATAATGCTTGGATAAGGCGTTGTACAAGCGTTCAAGGAGGAAAATTGATGCAAGCATTTTCTCGTCTTTCGGTATCATGTCTGACGGCGTGGATGATGTTGACAGCGGCCGCGAATGCGGCGGAATCCAAGGCGACGGCCGCCCCCGGCAAGGCTGCTGGTGCCGTCAAACAGGCACCGGTTCAGCAAAAAAAGGCAGAACCAAAGAAAGCGGAAGCAGCCTGTTGTGAGGGCGAAGATAAAGCGGCGTGTGAAAGCGCAGGCGGTTGTGGCATGTCCGCAGCAAATGCCCCAAAGTCTGAGGCGACCCAAGAAGAGACGAAATCTTCGTCAAACTGTGACAAAGATGGTTGCGAGTCAGGCAGCTGTGATAGCGACAAAGGCGGTTCGTGCGACGGTGGTTCGTGTGACTCGGCTGCCTGCGAGTCTTCAGAGGATGGCAAGAAAGGTTGGAAAGTCGGCGGCACCAAGATGAAGGGGCGCGAAGTGCGGTATTTGCCGGCCTTGGGTGGTGCCAACAACCAGTTCGTCATTTTTGGCATGGGGCGTGCCAAGCGCCTGACTGACTGGTTCTCGCTGGGCTTTGGCTCGAATACGGCAGTTCAGTTGCAACAGGCGTCAGGCCTTCCGTGGGTGGCGTCTTATTGGGGTGCCATGCCGCGCGTGGGAACGAATGTCGGGGCCATCCGTGCGGATCTCGGCGCTTTGCTCGGCGGCGGTGTCATGCTGCGCTCCGGTACGGTCAGTGGCGTAGACAGCGTGCTGCAAGCGCGTCCAATCTGGACGGTTGAGCCGCGGCTCGAACTGAGTTACAAGCACTGCGACGTCAGCTATGGCCTGGTGGGCACGTATCTCATGAGCTCTGCACAAAACGAGTTCGGCGGGTACACCGTGGGTCTCCGTTACGCCTTCAAAGGTGCTTCCCAATCAGCGAAATAAAACGTTAGCGGCACCATTTGGCCCGTGAGCGTGAGGCTTTGCAAGCATTTTTAGATGTTTGCAGAGCCTTTTTAATTCAGTCTTAACCACCAGCATCGACAAAAGCTTTGAATAATTTCAGCGCTTGCGCGCGCTGACAGATCAAGCGCTGTTTAAAAGCTTTTCAAGCCGATCACGATGACGGCAAAGCATTTGGGTGCAATGTCCCGGTGGTTGCAGGGGACTTGTGCGGAAGGCTCATGATGATCACGGTTCCGCCTTGTGGTCGATCGCGAAAACCCAGTTGGCCACGATGGGCCAACGAGACCAGTTTGGCGAATGCCAGCCCCAAGCCCAAGCCGGGTGCGTGTTCCGTCAGTCGCCAGTCGACTTGGGCGAAAGGCTCTCCGAATTGTTGGCGAATGGCTGGCGGCAGCCCGGGGCCGTCATCACTCACCAAGAGGCGGTCGCAATCCGCATCCGCGCTGGCATCCAGCCAAATTCGACCACCCGGTGCTCCTGCCTGAATGGCATTGAGCACCAGTTGATTGAGCGCCTCGGTTAACCACGCACGATCTCCGTAAAAATACACAGATGGGCTCGCCGCGCAATGCAGGGTCATGCGTGCACGCATCAAACTGCCTTGCTGCTGACTCGTGACATACTGAAACAACTCGCCAGGATTGAAGTCGTCATAAACGAGTGTCTCTTCTCCGCTTGCCAGTGTCGTATAAGCCAGCATCAGATTGACACGTTTCGCAAGCAAAGCGGTTGCCTTGCGGCTTTCTTCAATGTAATACTCGGCAGTCTGGCTGACACCGTTTTGCTCGCCAAGCAACTCCTGGCACCCTTGCAGGATCGTGAGTGGGGTGCGCAGTTCGTGCGAAACGGTGCTCAAGAAGCTGTTTTTAAGGCGATCCAATTGCCGCAGCGCTGCGAGTTGCTGATCCAGTTGCTGGTACATTTGAAACAAACGCGCGTGGTAGCGCTCCCGCTGCCCAAGCACCATAACACTCAGCACGATTGTTCCCACTTGCATGAGTGCCATCCACAAGATGCTCAGCAATTCGTACCAAAGTGAAAAATCAACCCAAATGGCTGAAGGAGCTTGCCCGCTCAGGTTTTTAAAACCCGAGATGGTCATAAAGTCCCATTCGGATAGCACCACGGCCGAATACAAGCCTGTCGCAAGCGATGCCACACCGGCCGTGATGCGCAATTGGCCGGTGAGGTAGGCCGCTTCGAGTGTGATTAACACATATAAGGCCCACATCCCACTCACAATACCAAAGGTCCCCACCAGAGCGACCGTCGCAAACACCAGATCGCCAAACAATGCCAACTGAACAACCAGTTGTGGCGCGATGTACCCGCGACGATTCCCTAAGTGAATAAAACCCGTATAGATTGCTAAAGCCGTCGGAAGTCCAAAGGCAAAAAGCCAACGCGGAACGCCAATCGCCGCCGGCCATTGGGGCACGAAATAAGCGGTTAGCAGAGAATAGAAAAATGCCAGAAAAACAAAAACCCAACGAACACGGGCGATTGTTGCAATGGCTGTTGTCAGCGACCACTCAAAGGCCGCTTCCGGTTGCTGACGATTGGCCACACCCGTCATAGACACCATGTTCTTACTCTCCCCCACCAGTCAAAATGGGGGGAGGTGCAAACATTTCCAACAATCAAGGGGTCACGAGACAGTTTATTTTCAACGCACAGCTGCCGCACCGGTATCGCGAAAAGCAGAGCCTCCTTCTGCCAGAAAATCCCATTCAATATGTTTGGCAAACAAATTGAGTTTCAAAATGCCAAAGGTCCCTGCTTGACGCACGGCACTGGTATCACGTGGCGGAAAGATAAACGGTCGATAACTGGCCCCACCCGTGCCCACCACCCAAGAGCGCAAACCGCGCCGATCATCCCGCAAGCCAGCCCCATCCATCGGTTCGAAGCGCTCGTACCCATGATCATGCCCTGCCAGCACAACGTCAGCCCCACGCTCGACCAGCAGCGACCAAATCGGTCGCATCCACGGTGCATCGCCGTGGGCACCGCTGCTAAAAACGGGATGATGCCAATATGCAACCACATTCTTGCGCGCATGTTGAGTCAATTCACGACTCAACCAACGGTATTGAGGACTGGATGGGTCACAACCACCCACCTCGTGCGCATTGGAATTCAACACGATCGCACGCCAAGCGCTCCCCATGTCGTAAGCATACCAGCCCTGTTCACGATGCCCGGCAAGCAAACCAAAATAATCAAAATAGGCGCCAGCACCCGGGGTATGATACTCGTGGTTGCCAACAGCTGGCCGGATACGGTTTTTAAAAGGCCCCCAAGTGGGTTGCCAGTATGCATCAAATTCGCGCTGTCCCCCGTCGGGATAAGCCAGGTCCCCCAACGCGGCAATCATACCGGGGGTTTTCGCCACGATGGCTGCCGTGCGCGCAGCACCCGGTCCATCGGACGCGATATCCCCCGCGGCGAGCAAAACCACCGGGGTGTTTGCGCGTGCCACCTGACGCTGCGGGTCCGCCGCGCCACGTCGGGCAGCAGCCGGAGACACCCAAAGACTCACGCCAAGCACACCCAAAACCCAGGCACGACAAAGTAAGCCATTGTCAGCGGATATCCGATCACGCACGGGCTAGTCCTCATCAGCGATAATTAAGCGTTCTCACACGATGGCATTGTATCGTGTCTGGCGTTCATCTGCCGTCCATTCGGCCCGGAAATTGCGCCGAGATACCCAACGAACTGACACCCGGTGTTTGTTGGGTGTTACTGAAAATGGCCTGACAAAAATCGGTGCCTTCCGAATTGGTGTCGCCAAGATAGGCTTCTGTGAGATCAGCATGCTGAAAGTTGGCGAAAAAGAGCTCAGCGCCGCCCAAATTGGCCTTACGTAGATCCGTATGAAAAAACTGGGCCCCACTTAAATCGGCCCCTTTTAAATCAGCCTCCATCAACACGGCATGGCTCAAATCCGCGTGCGAAAGATCCACCCGGCGCAGTGCACAGCGTTGCATCACAGCCTCCCGCAACTGCGCCTCACGCAGTTTGGAACCGTTCAGCGTCGCAAACGTGAACAGTCCTTGATTGAGGCGTGCGTAGCGCAAATCGCAACGCACCATTCGGGCGTGATTGAAATTGGCACCTGTGAAATCCACGTACCTGAGATCGGCTTCATAGAGCCTGGCATGTTCGAAACACGCCCCTTGCGCGTACGTTTGCACACCCGAGCGACCGGGATCGTCGGTCGCAAATGTCGTCAAGCTCAAATCGGCATGGGAAAAATCGCAGTGGGTTAAAATCGCAAAGCAAAAATTGGACTCCGACAAGTCGGCCCAACGCGCGCAAGCTCCCCTCAAAACCGCACCGCGCAAGGTACAGCGAGCAACCAGTGCGCCGACAAATTGGCAATGAGCGAGGTTGGCACCCGTTAAATCCGCCTGCATCACCTGCGCACCCGACCAATCGGCTCCCTCAGCCATCACGTTGCGTAAATTCGTTCCATCGAGACGCGCACCACACAAAGACGCGCTCTCAAGTTTTGCGTTGGCCAAATTGGCACCATCCAGCACGCAACGACTCAAATTGGTTGAAACAAGGTTCGCGCCTCTGAGATTGACAGCCCGCAAGTCAGCGCCCGCAAGCGAAGTATGACCAAGGTTGGCACCTGACAGGTTTGCATGATCCCAATTGACCCCCGTCAGGCGGCTATGCTGGAAATCCGCCTGATGAGCGATCGCCCGAACGAGCGACGCATGTTGGAGGTCGGCAGCACCCAAATAGGCACCGGTGAGATTGGCACCATCCAAAATCGCCCAATCCAAATCAGCACGCCCCAATTCAGCATTGACCAGACAGGCGCCGCTCAAATCCGCACCGTGCAAATTGGCACGGGCCAAATTGACACCCGTCCAGTCAACCCCCCGCGCTTGCAAACCACTTAGCTCAAACGCTTCCATATTGGCTCCCGCCAAAGACACCCCTGCGCCCAAGGCTCGCTCAACGGTCTGTCGCCAGTCATTCTCAACGGACTCGTGGCTGAACAGCAATCGCTGCGGCTCATTGCGCTTATAGATGCTCAGGCGAATCATCAGCGGCTTAAAGCTTTCTCAACGATGACACCACCACCCGCGGACCACCTCGCGTATCAGCCGCCCCAATTCTCACCGTCACTTGCAACGCACGATTCTGATTATTGCGACGCAGCATCGACGCGACACGTTCAGCCCGTTCCTGAGCCAACTGCACGCCACCCCGCTCTGCTCCCGGAACGGCCTCAATCTGCAAGACGGCCCCCTGCTTGCCCAGCCCAGTCGAAAATGACCACAATTTCTCAACCTCACGCGCCGCAACCCATTTGCTCCCCGGCGCAAACTGAACCACCGTCGCGCTCTGGGGCTTCTGGGCGCCCGCTGGCACAACAGTTCGCTCCGGTGCCGCTTGCCTGGCTGCAGTCGCCGCCCGGTCCGAACCCTTAGCTGATTTCGATACCGGTGATGCCTTTGTCGGCTTGTTCCCCAATTTTGCCGCCTGAGCACCCGTTTTTGACGACTCGCCCGCGTCTGGATCGCGCGGCGCCTGCGCCGTCTGTGGCGGAACCGCGGGCCTGCGCTTGGCGGGCTTCGCCGTCGGGGGCTGCGCCACAGGTTCTGCCGCAGGCTCTTCCACCACCGCCGCGTCCTCTGTCACCTCCTCAGAACCCATCAGTCCCGACACCAATTCCGCTCCCGGCAACATGTCAGGCGCCACAAACCAAACCGCGCCTACCAGAATCAACGCACTCGATAACAACGCAATCGGCACCAGTTTTTTCACAGGCGGCGCCTTGCGCTCCCCACCTGCCGGAACGCCCTCGGTTTGCCCGGCACCCGGCACCTTGTCATCGTCAAGCGCCAGTTCGCTTTCCTCACCTTCGTAATCGAAAACGAACTCACCCTCATTCGAACCTGGGTTTTTCCGAGTATCCATGGCACGTTGCTCCCACTTCAATACGACTCGTCTAGACCAATTACCCCTTGGATATACCCAGTGTGGCAACCGGAACAACACATCCGGTCGCAATTGAAACCAGCACCGTCATGCACCTGAGACAATCCATCACAGCAAAATGCAAAGTTGAAAACACGGATTTCGAGTAAGACCATCGACCGTCGTCCAGCAAACGAATATAACCAAGCGCCACGAATCATTTCCCGGGGCAATCGCACAGACATGAGGGGACAACGCCGCGTTCGATCCGCAGTTTGCGCTTGCTGCGCCATTCTTACGCCACCCCTGTCACCAGAGATTTCGCCCCAGGCAACTGAAAGGCGCATGGCTGGATCATTAGGCGCT
>JBBAPZ010000027.1:0-36410 GCA_040400605.1 Candidatus Sericytochromatia bacterium | reverse complement strand
AGCACCGCCCAACCTCTAACGGCTCGTCGAACTGGTCAACCATGTAGTTGCGTAGCTTGCCCATGCTTTTAACCTCCAATTTGAAAAACAAACACGTTGCGGCGTTGCGACCACAACCACCGCAACGTGCCCGTTGTGAACTAAAACAACTCACCCTGAACCAACTTGGTGCGTTTCGCAAAACAAACGACGGTGGCCGGTTTGCCGTAGGGTGTCTCCCTTGTTTCCTCGGTCGAATACACCCACCCGTCGCTCTCCAATTCCGCCACGCGTCCACAAACAGAACTGAGTGGCAAACCCAACTCGGCGGCGATTTCGTGCCGCGTTAATCCGTTGAGTTTGTTTTCCAATAGTTCGCAAATCCTGCGTTTCACCTGTGGCAACTCGGCCAAACTGTAAAACACTTCGTTGCGGTTTTCTTGGCTGTGAACGCTCACGTTTGGCCCCCCGTTTTAGGCGTGCTTGCAACACGGCCTGTTTTCAAAATCGGTCGGCCCAACGGTTTTTTGCTTTGTCGGCGCGGCAAGCACAACCCGAGTTTTTCCGCCGTTTCCCACGTATATTCGCCGTCCTCAATTCGACGGCGTAAACGGTGGTAATCCGCTGCGGTTAACCCTCTAGCCAATGCTGGTTTTGTTTTGCGCTTTTGTCCCATGCGGCTAGTCTAACTTGTTTTTGTAAAAACACTACAAAAACTATTGGGATTGTAATACCAATTCAGCGTGAACGTTTTCTAACGTGTTATTTCCCAAATAGTTACGAACCGCAAAAAACTTGCAAAATTCCAAAAGCCGGTTAGAATTTTTTCGAAGGAAAAACTTTATGGCTAAGAAAAAACCAGCGGATCGAGCTTACGAATTTTCGGTCGACGAATTGGCCGCCGTAGTTCGGCAACTGACAAACGCGGCGGAATTGTTTGAGGAATGCCGGGTAATTGCTGACAAAACGCCAACGAAAACGTTGGTGGCCCACAATCGCCTAACACTCGAACGGGCGCTAACGAATCTAAAATCGTCGGTTGGTGCAATGCAAAAGGCTGTTTGGCTCTATCGCGTGGGAACGCCCCTCGAACCCGGCCAACTCAAACCCCAATCTCCATGGCGCAAAAAGGATAACGGTAAACCCAATGGAAAACCCGGCAAAAACTGATTGGCTTTGGATCCTGTTGGCCGTGCTGTATTCGGTCGGTTTTGTTTTTTCGGCCTCGGTCGCGGCGATCCCAAACGCTTGGGTCGCTTACTCGGTGGGTTTAATGGCTTTAGCGGCGCTCAAATACTTGATTCGGTTCAACGGGTAATCATAATGTGCGTGTGCTTGCAACACGGCCCCGACTCTTTGGGGCACCGATGGAAACCGAAAACCCAAAACCTGGGCTCGTTGCTGAGATTGTGCAACGCCGGATCGATACCGAAAACCGCATACAACCACCACCGCCCCGCGTGGCCTATTCTCTGGCCGAAATCGCGAATATGTGCGGCGTTTCTAAACGGGTTATCGAAACCCAAGCGAATACCGGTAAATTACGCACCAAACGCGTTGGGCGCACGCTATTGGTTACCCACCGAGAATTGGAACGGTGGTTAAATGGCTAGCGTTTGGAAACACGCTCGCGGGGGTTGGTACCTAGAGATTGCCATGCCCGTTGGGCCGTCCAAAAAAATCTACCTTGGCCGGATCCCCTCGAGCGCTGCGGCCTCGGTGCGGCTGCGGGTGGAACAACTTGGGCGACTTGCCCGAGTTGGAGAACCACCAACACCTGAGTTGGCCGCGTGGCTTGCTGCGTGCAATCCCAAGTTTTTGGAGTCTCTTAAATCGGTTGGTTTATTGTCTACGTGGAATAGTGCCGCCGTCCCGAGTTTTCTAGCGTTTTGGGATCAATACGTTACCGCACGCCGCGATTTCTCAAAATCGACCCGCAAAGGTTGGCAAACGGCCCGTTTGCACGTTGCCCAGCGGTGGCCCACTCAAACCCTAGCAGAAATCACCGCCTATGATGCCCAGTTGTTCGCCTCGGATCTTCGGTTAGCGGTTTCCAATAGCCATGCGGGCAAAATGGTTGCGCGTTGCTCCCAAGTGTTTAACGCTGCAATTGCGGCCAAAATCGTGGCCCACAACCCGTTTTCTAAAATACTTTTCCCGCGTGGGGTAGATAAAACACGGCAAACCTACGTTAGCAACGAAACGGCCAAATTGGTGTTGGATGGATTCGCCACGCTTGAGGGTCGCGCGTTGTTTGCACTCGCCCGGTGGTGTGGGCTTCGCGTGCCGCACGAACCGTTGGCGCTTACCTGGGCCAATGTCGATTTGCACGGCAACCGGTTGCAAATACCGGGCGGTACCAAAACCGGTTTTCGTGTTGTTCCGCTGTTTGAACCGGCTCGAGCGGAACTTGCGGCGCTTTTCGACTCGGCACCGGAAACGCCCTGGGTGTTCAACCGCTGCCGCGCGTCGGCTGCCACACAATGGCGAACGTGGCTCCTAACCGCTTGCCGCACGGCGGGCCTGGATCCGTGGCCAAAACTGTGGCACAACCTACGCGCGTCGGCTCGAACGGATTTGGAGGAACGTTTCCCGGCTCACGTGTGCGATTGTTGGATTGGTCATAGCACACGGGTGGCCAAGGATCATTACCTACGTGTAACGCCTGAACACTGGGCGACGGCTTGCGGTGTTGTGGTCGGCGACCCACCGAAAACGCCCGATGAATCGCGCGCACGGGTCGAACCTTAGCGCACGGGGTTGCGCACGGGGCCGAGTGTTGTTTGCTGTGGTCTGTGGTGGTGCGATTCCATGAAAAAACGCGGCCAACGTGTAATTGGCCGCGTTTAAAATTGTTGGCAAATGCCCCCGCAAGGGGTCGAACAAACCAAAGGTTTTCCACGGTTCGCGCTACCCTATACGGGGCGGCGCACGGGTTCAAGATTGATCGAGGGATTTATGCGAACGATAAAACGCGTTGACAGTTGCGGTAGGGACGTTACCGATTTACATGGATTGTGGGATGAAACCGACTTGGAAATTCTGTGCACGCCATACGGCGATCCGAACCAAACCAGCGGGCAAAAAACCAATGGCCCTGCGTTGTTTTTCGTGCGTCGACTCGGCGGCCCTTGGATCTACACCGAGTCTAATGGATTTTACCGAGTGCAAACCGCAATCGAAAAACTTGGGATGGTTTTTTTTGAGGGTTTGAACTACCGCACAACCTTGGGGCAAAAACGCCATAGGTAGGCGCTACAACTTGTGTAGCAATGCTACAAACCGTGTCGCAATTTCACTTTTCCGGTTTTTTGTGCGTCGACTCGGCGGCAAGCGGTAAAAACTGCATTGCAAAAATTCCGGTTCTTTTTTTAATTTGTGCATTGCAATAAATAGGGTGGCCGATATACTCACCTGTACAAGCGACGCACAGTGCGACGCGGGCGAGACAGTCGGAAGGGCATCGATCATGGCAAGCAAAGTAAAGACCTGGGTTGTGGAAACGGTTGCTGAGAATGTTGCAAAGGGAGTGACCAAGCTCGAAAACATCGAGTGCGAAGCAACTCGCAAAGCAGTCGCAAAGCGTCTAGCAGCGAAGCCAGCATCCGAAGAAACCACGCTTGCCAAGTGGTCGCACCCTGCGACTGGAGAAGTCCGCGTCTACGTAAACGACAGGACCCTTGGCCGTGCCTGCAAGCTGTTTTTCTTCAACGACAACGGTTTCGCAAGCTTTCGCTTGACCGGTGAGGTCACTGCTCAGGCTAAACAACTGGCTGAGTCGATTGGTCAAAAGTTTCTTGGAGATTGGTCTGCAATGGTTGCTGCCTCTCGCTAATTTGCTTTTTAGTCTTTCATACATTCAACGGAGAACAGCGATGACAACAAATGATTTTTCCATTACTTGGGAGTTTATGGGATCGGCGACCCAAGAACACTTTGACGTAGCGCAGGCTGTCGCTGACGCCATGGTGGCCATGGAGTCGCCCGTTGTGACACCAGGCGTGGTCAATCGAGCATGCGAGCAGCTCGGCGCTGGCTGGGATCCGCAGTCAGTGTACGCGCACATTGAAAATTGCAGCTTCAGCACTAACGAAGAGGCCGAAAGTGCCTAAGCAATCCGAACCACCCAAGCGTCCGCGAGGTCGGCCTGTGACTGGACGGCCTCCAAAACGAAACATAACTCTGCGTCTCGCGCCGGATGTCGCCGACTATCTTGCGACGGTGGAAAACAAGGCCGAGACTGTTGAGGAGGCGGTCAGAAAAACAAAAGGGTTTAAATCCCAAGCTAGTTCGGGCGTCGCTTCATCGCCCGCAACTCGGCTAGGCTCAATTTCCCAGTAGGCTTGCTGACCGCCTCCATGACGGCCTCGTGTAGCAATGCTACAAACCGTGTAGCAATTTCACTTTTTCGTTTTTTTGGGGTGGGTGCTATGTCTGACAAATGGGAAAACGCAACGATAGAAACACTAAACCGCGTTCATAACGAGGGGCCAATTGCGGCTCGGTTTAGCGACAATGGCGTTGATTGGATCTATGGAAAACTAGCTGGGTGGATGAAATCAACGTGGACGTGTTCCGCCTGTTGGATTCCAGAAAACTACGACGAATTGATTGGTTTAGACGACTGGGCCTTTCAGTTTTGCCAAGTAAGACCCATCGAGGATTCCAATCTCTAGGCCCGCCGTCGATCGATCCGCCCCGAGTACTCCAACTTGCGATCGATCCGCCGATCGGTTTTGAGCTCGATCGATCCCCCGGTAGCGTCGGCGGTTACTTACCCACCAACAAACGGCATGGCGTGCGCAAAAAAACACGCCGATAGTTCCGCTCCGCGGCGAACGCCCCCACCCCCCGGGGGAGAACCTTAGAAACGGGGCAATACGCCCCCTAAATCGCCCTGAAACCTAGGGGTTTTGTGTCAAACACCTAGGGTTATTCGAGGCCAACGCCGGTGTCCACGCCGATTTGTGCAATATCCACCAACGTTTCCAGCGGTGGCCCGGTGCGAATTACCCACCCCTCACAATGGCCGTTTATGTTTGGGTTCGTCACTTCGATTTCGTCCGGCTCGGCGTCACTATTGCCTGGGCCTGTGTCGGAAATTGGCGGGTTCAAATTTGCGTTCGGCACCTCACGAAACCACCGCACCCGCAAATCGAACGATTGCCCGGGCAACACGGTGGCCGTAAACCATATTGGTTCGGGGTTAATCCAGTACGGTGTGTCCGGCTGTAATACATTCGGGTTGTTTGGATTAGTGCCGGGCGTAAACGCTAGCGGTGCGGCTGCGGGCCCCTCATTGGCTGGTTGAAAAAACGCGTGCATATACGACCGTTTCGGTGCCCCGTTGGAAAACCCGGTATAGTTTCCAATCAAAACCCCCGTAGGGTTTGCGTTCCCATCCTCCCATTGCCACGGTTCCCAGCGAAAATTTACCTGTTGCCCGTTTTGGAAATCTGAGTTTTGGTACAACTGCCTCGGGCGCCACCAATTGCGTTGCACGTGCCGGTGTCGAACCACCTCCACGCCTGCAACCTCCACCGTTACCAGTGCCGACCACGCGATTGGGCCCTGGCCCATGGGTTTGTCATAGTTAGCTTGGATAGTCAACAATGGCCGCACGGATCCCCAATACAACCCGGGCAAATCTCCAAAAGGTTTCAAACTCAAAACGCTAGACAATCCAAAATTTGTACTACGCACAAACCGAAACACGTTGGCGTTGCCTATCATGCGATACCCCCGGTTTGCCAAACGTGGTTGTGGTGCCCGAGTGCTAACACACGGATTACCGATTTCGTGCCTGGTTGTTCAAACTCGACCCTAACGCCGTATGGGTCGAACGCCCCGTCGGTTTTTACGTCGAACACGCCAAAATAGCGATTGGCAATAGTCATTTGTTCGTTGGTGGTTGTGTAGTTGTTGCGGTACCAACCTTGGCCCCAAATAACACCGGCTGGAAACCGGTACTCACGCACGGCCACACCCGAAAACAACGGCAAAACCTCGGGAAACACCTGTGGCCAATTGGTTTGGCTTAACGTGGGTGTTACACCGTTTGCCCTTCGGTATTCAAGCAGACGGAAATCGTTTGTGCTCCAACACCAAAATTGAACTTGGGCGGCCCATTGTGGCATGTGCACAAATCGCCGGTATGCGTCAAACTGCAACCGCGTTGCCTCCATATTGCCCGCCCGAAACGTCAATTGTGGCCGAGTGGCCGAGTATTCCCAATCGAACAAAACCCACCCTTGCCCGGCGTATTGTTCCGTTGATCTAGTCGGTAACATTCAATTGGGCCTCCACTTCAAACGCGTCGGTAGCGTTAATTTGTGCGATTTCCACGCGGGCTATTTGCTGCCCGGCTGCACGGCGGCCTACGTTGATTGTGTAAACCGCCTCGGTGGCGTTGTAGGTTAGCGCCTGCGATCCGATCAACGCATTGGCCGCCGAGTAGATCGAAACAACGGGCGATCCTGTAGCCCCGCTGCCTGGGGTCGCCAAAATCGCCACTCGCAACGTATGGGTGTAATCGGCCAAACACTCGGGCAACCAAACCACCTTGTTAAATGAGTTGTTTGCTGTCGCCGTTACGCTGCGATAGAGTTTGTAGACTGGACTGTACCACCGATTTGCGGTGGTTTTCAAGGCTGTAATCGTCACGTTTCCCTCGGCCTGTGGTGGATCAAACAACCGGTCGGGTTCTTGAATTTTCTCCACTCCCCCCGCGTAGTTGAAAAACCGCCACACGTAAACGGCTAGGCTGTTAAATCCGGATAGTTCGCCGCTGGTCGTCTGCCATTGCACGCTTTGGTTGGCCGCTGTGGTCTGAGTTAACCACGCGATGCTAACGCGTTGGTATGGCTGCCAAACTCGGTTTAACACTTGCACAACTGGGTCGGCTTGGCCGTTGGCCGCTGCGGCCACGTTTATAGGTTGCACTATTGTGGCTGCACGCCAACGCCCCATTGGGTTAATTACCCACGTTTGAACCGATCCGCTGGTTAGCGCTATCTCGGTTGTTGCGTTCCCGGTTCCGGCCTGTACCACTACCAAATACCAACCTGGTTCGGCAAACTGAATTTGGCTTGTGTTTACATCTTGCCCTGTTCTGTCTGGACTATTGCGTTCGGCGAACGTACCTCGAACAATTTC
This sequence comes from Candidatus Sericytochromatia bacterium, assembly GCA_040400605.1. Lineage (GTDB taxonomy): Bacteria > Cyanobacteriota > Sericytochromatia > S15B-MN24 > JAQBPE01 > JBBAPZ01. Next base: position 29,276 of record JBBAPZ010000027.1, on the reverse strand, counting down.
GTTTTGGCCCGATACGGCCATTTTCCACGTGAAATTGTCGATTCGGCGGCGTTCAAATTTTGCCCATGCCAAGGGTAAACCGTGCATGTGTTACCCCGTTTGGAGTTGTGGGAAAAACTGCAATGGGTCTAGCTCACCAAACGACGTTTGCACCGTAAACGTCGGGGCTGTGTAGCTGCCGTTGGTTCCAATACCCATGGTTATGGCAACCTCGCTAATTTGGGCGTTACACGTTGCCGCGTGGGGGGTGTTTGGGTTTACTACCCCAAGCATTTGATTGGGCCACAATTTGGCGGTGGCTCGGCGACTTACCACACGCACAATTTGGCGGGGTGTGAAATAGTATTGGCTCGCGAAACTGCATATTTGCAACGCCAACATGCCATCGTCCCGCAATTGAAACACCGCCGGAACGGTAACCGGCCCCGCGTCGGTGGTGCCAACAATGGTATCCTTCATAACTTTGATTTTCTGCAACCGCTGCCCAAGCTCAATTACTCGGATTCGGTCGGCGTCAACGTTCACGGCTGCGGGTGTTTGCCCGGCTGCGGGTGTCCACGCTAAAGGGTTGTAAAGGATCTTACCAACCCGTTCGTCGCTTTGAATCGCAACGGTTATTTTTAGTTCCGCCGGATCGATCTTTGGAACGTGCGGCGCTACGCGTCCACCACCAGCTTCTAGGGCCCCTTGGTACCCGCCCGTTACGTCCAATACAACGCCAATGGCCATTTGGTTGGTTAGCTCTGTGGCTTCCAAACCGTAGGTCGGATCGTTGGGATCATACAAAACATCCCTAACGGCTTTCGTGCTCCAACAAATCCACGGCCCTGTTAACGTGGCGTCGGCTGCGTGTGTCTTGGCGTAGACCTCGGCTTTTCTCCATGGTGTCCGTGCCGATTCGTGATTGGTTCGCAACGTTGTGGTGTTTGCCTCGGCGTAGTTCACACCCTCACGAAACGGCAAATCGGGCAAAATTCGCATTCCCACCGGAAACGGTAAGTATCGGCCCGTTTCGTAAAACGGTGTCGCTGCAAATTGTTCGTCGTGGTCGAAAACGTCGCTCGCGGGTGTCGAATCTTTCCAGTTGTATAAAAACTTCACCCGCCATTGCCGACCAATCGGGCGATACTTAGGCAACTCGCGAATGTCTCTCATGCGCTGCAGTTGTCGCATAATCGCCGGGTTCAATCCCGCAATTTCGGCGTTGTATTCTGTTTCAAGGGTCGCGGGCCATGCGGGTTCTAATTGGTCGGTTGTGTCGATGGTGCAAACGGTAACCATGGGGGCCCCGGTCACTTGCACGGCGGTGTAATACTGTGCACCGTTGGCTTGAATGCTAATGGCTGTCGCTGAATCGGTAGCCGCGGACAGGTTTACCAAACGCGTGTTGGCTGGGATTGTTTGCAGGACGCTGTTTTCATCCAACCGGGTAATTGCCTCGGTCAACGTGGTAAACGGTTCAACGTAAACGCGGTGCGGCGTTACCGATTCGTCGACCCAAACCCAATACCCGTGGCCGTTGGTGGGCGATAGCAAACGGTCTAGGGCCGCCTTGAGTGTTAAACCGTCGCAATCGATACGCGGCAGGATCCAATCGGCGTATTGCGTGATAGTGTCGGGTGGGTTCAAAACATCGTGGTCGAATACCCACACCGGCACAAATTGCGTTTGAGATCCCCTAATCGGGTTACGGTCGCTTACCATGCCAACACGCGGGGCGTTAAACGCCACCAAGTTTTCTAGCACGTCGCCCAATTTCCACACCTCGGTGTCGATTGCCGCACCCAAACCGTATAAACCGGCAAATTGATGCTGGTAAACGTCCCGAGTTTGCCCCGTCAAACCAAAACCCTGGGCTGCGATCTTATCCACCGTTCTGGTTTTCGGTATTTTGAACCCTCCAAATTTTTTGGCGGGTTCGGCTTTATCGTCTGCCACGTTGTACGCTGGTGCCACCCACGCAACCCGCTGGGTATCGGTGCCGTTGTTACTAAATGCGGCGGTCACTCTGAAATAGGTTCGTTGAATCGGTGCCCGGTCTAACGCGGCGATCATGCCCACACAACTAAACGTTTGAATCCCTGTTGGCTCGTTTGCAATCGTCGGCGGTGTGCCTGGTACGGTTCTAGCCACAATCCCGGTTTGTTCGTCGGCTGCGTCGTCCACAAAACCATGCCACACGCGGTTTCCGTCGCTGCAAACCACCACTATTTTGACGTAGTAGCCCAACAGGTTTTTTTTGGCTAGGGTTGTCTCGGTCGCGGATCCCTTCATAACTGCCCGCCCATAGCGATAGCGAATTGTCGCCGTGGGTATGTTTGGGGCTGCGTTCCACGTTACTGATAACAAATCCAACCCGGTTTCCTGCGTCCACGCGTCGGCCCAGCGGCGTTTGGTGTAGATCAAAACCGAAACATCGTTGGCGATCCCGTCGCCGAACGTTAACGCGTTGTTGGTCGGCTGCGGAAACGGATACGGAAACGCGGGCATTTAAACCTCGACGGGTTGGATTCGAAACGTTGCGATCAACACCCATGCGGGCGAAACATTGGCCCGTGGGCATTGGAAAAACGGCATCGGCTTAATTTCGCTGGCCGAAACTTCCAAAACGATAAACGCCACGCCTGTGCCGGTAAAATTTACCCCACCCAATGCGATGTCCACGGGTGTCGCGGTGAACGTGTTTCTCCACGTCATTTCGGCGGTGCGGGCTAGGGCGTAGGTTCCAAACGCATATTGGCCCGTTAATTCGAACGTGTTGCCGCGCCGGCCTGTGTTGAAAACGCTTACCCCGTCGTCCCCGCTGCGGTTTTCTACCTCTCGGCGCATTTGTGGCAAATCTAGGTTGCCTTGGAGATTATCAAACGTTATCGACCCTATGGAATTGCTCACGGACTTACCCCCCCGCCGGTTGTGGCACCTGGGGTCATTAACATGCCCCGCAAATTGTTAGCGGCGTTGGGTTGCAACGGCTTGTTTTGGCCGGATTCCAACAACCGGTTGGTTTCTTCTATCGCTTCCAATTGCCGTTGTAGGAAATTGTTTGTGTTTTCGCCCGCTGTCCTCAATTCCGCCAATCGTTCCGGCAACGTCAACAACTTGTTGATTGCCTCAATTGCGGCAGCTGCGCTTTGGATCTTAGATTCCCCGGCACCGGCGTTTTGCAAATAGTCGATTCGTTCCTGCAATACCTTGATTTCCCCGGTTCCAAACGCGTCTGGGCTGTCGAACGCTCGCGATACGCCACCCACGTTGCGACTTACCACGGATCCTAACCCGGTGGTCATATCCACCGCCGTGGCGTTCATCGCGTCGGTAAAAATTTGGCTTACCGCTGCGCGTACCTGTCCCTCGGTGTCGGTGCTTTGTTGGATGTTCAACGCCGTTTCGACTTGGTTAGCGGCTGCGACTATTCGGGCCTGCGGTGTTTCTACGGTGGATTGGGCCACCTGCGCGAACGCTTTGGTGTCGGTTGTCACGGTGTTTAACGCGATGCCCAGTTCCCGAGAAAATTCGCTGTTGCCGTCCAACAACTGTTTAAACAACGGCTGAAACTTCGCCTCGCCGGTCATGTTTTCGGTTACCGCTGCCCGTAGCTCGGCCGTGGTTCGCACCGCTTCCAATCGGTCTAAAAACGTGGTTGGTACCGGCCTGGTTGGTGTTCCCTCGATCCCGCCGGGCAAATCTTGCAACTCGGTGTAGACCTTCCGAAAACGCTCTGGCAAATCGCCAAATTCCAACGGGCTCATGTTTAAATGTGGCGCATCGGTCAAAATTTTGGCTGCCTCTGGGTAGTCACGCACGTAACCCGGCGATTTTTCCTCAACCATGCGCATAGCTTCGGCCCGCAACGCTTCCACCTGTGCGGTTAAATCGCGGCGTTTTTCCTCGGTCGGCGAAACTCCCGTCGTAACGGTTTGAATTGCTTCCAATCGTTTCAATTCGTCGGCATCGCGTTTGATTTTCAAATTCGCTTGTGCCATGTCTTGTTGGGCTTTTTGGACGTTTAACCGTGCTGTTTCGGCCTCAATCGAGGTGTCTGTCGGCTTAAAAAACTTGGCGGTGCGTTCGGTTTCTTGCACCTTCAACGTTGCCTGTTGTAGTGCCAATTGGTTGTCGGTTTGGCCCAACCGTAGCGTTTCAATTCGTTCGGTGCGATCCTTCACTAGCTTTGGATCCGCAAACACCGCCGAGATTTGGCGTATGAAATCGGTTGTGGCCGTCGCGGCGCTTTGCCCCTGGGGATCCACCTTTGTTAGCTTGGCATATAGGGCCACGCCTTCCTTGGCCGCGTCCACCTTATCCTGGGCCGGCGCTTGGGCAATTGCCGCGTTAACGGCTGCGGCGGCTCCCTGGGCTAGCTTGGCCAATTCCTCGGGCCGTGCAACGGATCCTGTGGACGCCAACAACGCTAGGGCCTGTTTTGCGTCGTCCAATCCGGTCGCGGCCATAATGTCGGCGGTGGCCGTTGCCGTGGTTTGCAATTGGTCGGGGGTAAATCGCGTAATGCGTGCCGATTCGGTTACCACCCCTCGGGCCTGTTGTTCGCCTACGATACTTGCGGCGGATCCCAACGCGGTAGTTAGTTTGGCTAGGTCGGCAAATTGCGTTTCCTTGGCGATTTCTGGAACGGTTCGCTGTAGCGTGTCGCTTATCTGTTGGGGTGTTTGTCCGGCTAGATTCTTGGCGGCTTCTTGTTGGGCTGCGGCCAGTTCCTTGGCCTTGGCCAACGCTTTATCCTGATTGCCAATTAGAACCGTGTGCGCCTCACTTGCTGCGGTTACGGCTGCGGAAACCGAAACATACGCGGCCACCAAATTGGTTACCGATCCAATGGCCGAATCGACCCGTTTTTGGCGATCCTTTTCGGCGTCGGCTTGCTCTTTGGCGGCGGCCTTGGCTGCGTTGGCGGCTTCCTTGCTAGCGTCCTTTACCTTTTTGTATCCGGCATCGGTTTTTAGCTGTTGGTCTATGATGCGTTGAAACGCTTTGTATAGCTCGGCATCGTCGCCCGATAGCGTAACAATCGTTTGGGCCATGGTCGTTAACCTCCGTCGGTTTTGGGTTCAATTTCAACCGGCTCGGTTACTTCACCAAATCGGCAATTACTACACCACGGCCCGGGGTGTCCACCCCCTTGGCATGGGATCGGCCCGTTAGCCCTAAACTCTCGTAAAACCTCGGGGGCCATATCCGACTCGAACAACTCGGGCGCACCGAAACACACAAACAACGAAAACGTGCGTTTGCGTGGGTTCTTTTTGCGAAACGGTTGTTGCATGGTTAATATCGGTTTGTTGAACTGCATTGAACGCACGGCCAGACGCGCACCAAACCGTGTGTTGGGCACCTGCGTGGCTTGCTCAATTGCTCGAACGCTATTTTGGGGCCGTCGTCCGACTCGTCCGATTCCTGGGCGCTCCACGCGTCATAGACTTTTTGCCGGTGGTAATCCACGGTCGATTTCCCAACGCCCAATCGTTTGGCAACGCTGCGTAGGCTCCCCTCGCAACGCTGGATAAACGCAATTTGTTGGGCGGTTAATCGCTGGTTTTTTTGCCGCTGGGCTTCCATGCTTGTTTCCTCCAAGAATTGCAAACACACGCAAAACCATGCGTGTTATTGTAATTGTTTGCAATCCTAGGAAATAACCCGGGTTTTCGCTTGTACCACCTAATTACCCCATTTTTTACGCTGCTTTGGCTCTGCGTTTGTGGGTGTCCACCCCAACCTAGTGGCGGCACAAATCGCATAGGCTAACGCGTCTTTGTAGTGATTCGCTCCAGTTTGTATCCATCGGGCCTTGGTAGGTTGGTCGGGTAGTTCCTCGGTTACGTATTGTTCGTTGATTAGGTGCCTAATGAACGTGCGGTGCACGGATCCCGGCCCCGAAAACAGTGTGATTGCCCCTGGGTTACCGGCTGCGACACGAAACCCGCCGTCGGCCAATCGTTTGTAGGCGTCGGCGTCTAGGGTCAATTGGTCGATCTTGGCGCGTGGGACTCGGGACAAATGCCAACGCCCGTCAGGGTCAATTTTTCGCACCTGGTTACCGGTGCGTGTTGGTGCCGAGTACCGGCGTTTGGCCATTTGCGTTTCACCACGGCCTAGCACCGGCAACACAAAATCCCGTCCGGCCTTGGTGTTGAACGCCTTGGCGGCCTCGAAAACAACTTCTGGCAAGTGTCCCGAGTCAACGTAAACACCACGGCACGCGTGGCGACCACCGGCCACGGCCACGCCTGGTTCGATCACGTCGCGGGCCACGCCAAATTCCAACGCGGTGAACAGTTCCACCAAACACCGCGATAGACCCGTTTTCATGCCTGCGGCTCTGTCCACCTCCGCCGTGCCGTAGTCGGTCACGTGCAATTGCGCATTTGGGCGAACCACCAACAACACCCAATGGCAAACCCTTTCTCCAACGTCCACACCGGCGACCACGTGCAACGCGTCGGCATGGGCTACGGCTCGGGGCAACACGTCCCGGCGTGCGTCCACGTCAGTTTCTTCGAGTATGTCCCCGGCCTCGTTAACCGGTGCAACGTATGGCAACCCAAACACGAATTGGCACAACTTGCGCTCGGCTAGGTCGCGGCTGCGGGTGCCTGGTTCGAGTTGGCCGGCGGCCCATAGATCCACCGCAATGTCGGCGGCGTTCAAAAACGCGTTGTGGTAGGCCCCGTATCGAAAAAACAACCGCCGGGTGCGTGGTGGATCCCCCGTTACGTTCCCTCTTTTGTCGATCACTTGCCCCGAGTGCACCAACACGGCCTCGGCCAACGCGTCGCGGCGTTCCTCGGTGCTGATTGCCTCCCCGCATTTTGGGCAACACCACGTCGCCAATTCGCTGGCCTCCACTTCGGTTCGGGCGGTTTCCCAACCCACCAAATTGTCTCGGCCTGGCCAAATCCAAGCACCGCAATGTGGGCACGGGGTTAGTATTTGGCTGTTGGTCGATACGGGCCGCAACGTTTCGGGCAATTCCTGCGGCGTGGTGTTGGTTCCTTCAATGTACGTGGCCCGGTCGGCCCATTGGATCGAACGTTGCCGGGCCCGCAATTGTTCTAGGGGGTCGGCCTCGGGTGATTTGCTTGAAATCCGGCTAAACGCTGCGGCCTCGGTCACCAAGATGGTTCGCAATGTGTACCCGGCCTTAGCTGCGTCGCGGCCACCGGCGGTTAGGATCTTGGCGACGGATCCATTGGAGAACACCACGCGGTCGCGAATTGTTCCGCCTGCGGATCCTGGGCCGGATCGAGGCAACAACCGTTTTAGCCTGTGGCTAGCTTCCAACACCGGTTTTATGTCGGCTTGCCATTTGTCCCCGGCCATTTCTTCCATGGGCACACCGAAACCAACCGATTCCCCCAACTCGGTCACGTGGTACAAAAACGGGCACACGTACCCGAGAAACGATTTGCCGCTTTGGCTTGGGCCTGTGTAAACGTATTCGTTCCATTGCCCAGAATCGATTTCCTTGGCCCACAATCGTGCAATGGGTTGGTATTCGAACCTAAACCGGCGGCCCGAGTATGGGCCACCGTCGGCGGGCAAATAAACCTCGGTTTCCAACCACTCGGCGAACTTACGCGGTGGGGATCCACGCCCGGCACGTATCGCTTGGGCCACCATGGGGCCAAACTCGGCGGGCCGTAGCAAAACCAAACCGTCGTCGCTTGCTAACTCGGTGGCCACGGTTTTTTAGCTTGGGCCGTATAGATTCGGCTCCCAAAACTCTAACTCTTTGGCTGGTGGTTTTGCCGCTGGTTTTTCCGGGTTCTTTTCCAAATACCTGTGTGCCTCGTTGTAATCCTCGGCGGTCGCTGGATTGTAGAACTGTTTTGGCGGTGGTGGAATTTTCTCTCCCATACCCTCCAACCAGCGAAAACTTTGGTTCCATCGCTCAATATCTTTTGCTGTCGCTTCACGCTGCGGTGGCGGTTGTACCTTCGGTTTAACAATTTCAATTTTTATTGAAAACTCGCACCCACCAAACACACTACCGAGTAACGCGATACAAACCCTAACTATTTTTTGCATTTTTGACCCATGGTTTAAAACCTCAACGCCCCACCCTCGATTTCGGCGGCTAACGCGTCCAAAAACTCGTTAACCACGTCGATACCCGCCTGGCCGCAAACGCGATGCAATTGTGTGCCCATGGCCCGCAATCGACTTGCCAACCAATCTAGCCCAGTTTGCACGTCGGATTTCGCTAATAGCTTGTCCATGTGCCGGTCTAGGTCGATTTGCAACGCGGCTGATTGGCGCTGTAACTTGCCGATTTCTTGGCGTAGTTTTTCCCGCACCAATTCGGCCTCGTCGGCGTCCAAGTTTGGGCGGGCGGCTGCGGCCAATTCGCTAACACGCGTGTGTAGATCCTTAATCACCGCGTAAAGGTTGATAGTCGGCACGTCCACCGGTATGTCGTAGCGTGCCCCAAATTCGTCAACTACTTTTTGTTGGCGGCCTGCTAATTCGCAGTACACGCCCTTGGGGATTTCCTTTAGCAACTGGCCCCGCATTTCCTGGGCTAATTCTCGTTGCCATTTGGCTAACGCGGTAGTTTCGCGGGCGGTTAGTTTGCCGCCCTCGATTTGTTTTTTTCTTGCCGCGATCCCGGCCAATTCGGTTTTAGAATCCACACGCTAGGTTTGCCGGTTTTTTAGTGTTAAAACGTCGCTTGCGATTTCTCTGGTTGCGCTTTCGAGTTCAACAACAGTTTTGGCAATTTGCCCGATTTCGCGGTGGTGTTCTGCTTGATTCGCCAAAACGGTTTTTATGCCGTCGGTCGCTTGCTTAATCCCCTCGGTGGACGCGTCTAAGTAGCTTATGTGCGCCTTGAACAATGGGAGGCCCAAATTCACACCCGCCCACCGAATCCAACCATAGAACGCCCAACCGAGTGCCAAGACAATTAGCACCGCAAACCCTTGGTTGAACCAATAAACCAATTGGTTCGAGCTTACGGTTTCCTGTGCCAAAAAAAACAGTGTTGCCATTTGCCCGCGCTTCCTTATCTGCGAAACAATCGCCGCAACGGCCCGGTGGATTGTGTTGTTTGTGGTCGGCAAACGCCACCCGTACAAACCGTTTCGGTGCTGTATTCAATTGTAGTTTGCCGTTGGTACTGTCCAATCGATTCGGCTTGCGGCGTCTCGGTCACTTGATACACCGTTGGCGTTTGCCATGGCTCGTCGGCTGCGGGTGCGGCGCTCGAGGCTACCGGCTTGGCCTCGGGTGCGGGCGGTTGTCCGGCTTCAATTGCTGCGACTCGTTGTTCCAACCGCGCCACACGTGCACGCAATGCCGAAACGGGGTTATCGCTTGGGCTTGATACTTCCCAATTATCCTGTTGGGTTTGCTCGTTGGCTTCCCCTGGGGTGCCTGCGATCATCGCGGCGAACAACACGGCTACACACACACAACACACGGTCAAAAAACGTTGCATTGGTCGATTCCTTTTTAACTTCCAACACTACCAAACCCAGCGGCACCCACGGCGGGTTTTCCGCTTAACAAATCCATCGCTTGCAACACGTGCCATAACGCCTTGGCGTTTACGTCAGCGGCCTGCGGTGTCTTTTGTATTTGCGACAATCGGGCCGCGCACGCTTCTAGCACCCCCTCTACGCTTGCCCCATGGCTCTGGACGTTTGGCGGTAGATTTACCGGGGCCCAGTTAATTTTCGTGTTGGAACTTACTAGCGAATCCCCGCCAAAATCGTTACCGTTAGGGGTGGTCAAAAATCGGTGTTTTTGTTGCTGTTCCATTACGCTGCCCGTTGTGTTTCGTACTTAGTAACGCTGCGAATCGAAAACGCTTCGTGGGGTGTGGCTCGGGCCTCGGTTAGAACGGCTCGGCCCTTGTTTTCCCAATCGTTGCCCCATGAATTGCGGATAATCACGCCATAACTACCACGGCCCAAAACCACTAAACGCGTTGCAAACACCAAATGGCCCCACCAATTCAACCCTAGGGTCACTGGAAAACCTGATAACAACGCGGTTGCGACGGCATCGAACGATTGGCTCGGTAGTTCCTCAAACTCCACCGCTTTGTGCATTTGTGCGTTTTCGCGTTGCTCTGCGGTATCGTATCGGCGATCCAAAACGGCCTCGGGCCAATGCTCCACACTTGAAACGCCGAACCGTTGGATTCCCTCGATTGCCTGACCGGCCCACCCGCCCACCTTGGCATAGTTTGCGATCTTGGCCGCCGCGCTCGTGGCGGACAAATACCCAATCGGTGTGCCTGATTGGGCGTAGCTTGTTGCCATGGCCCCCACCACCCCATAGCACCAACAATAGGGTAGCGTTTTTTGATTTAGGATCGGTACTTTGTAATACGTTGCCAAATGCTCGGGGGTCGCTTTGGCTGCGTCCAACGCCTCGGCACGCTCGGCCCATTCGTTGCGTGGTATCAAATCCAACGCAAACGGTGCCGAGTAGGTTCCAAATGGGGCGGCTGCGAAATCTCGCGGCCTGTATCCCGCAAAAAATCGCTCCCTTCCTGGTAACGAATGGTTTATATCGTTCACCAACTTTGTGGCGCTGTGTTCGTCAAATACGCTGTATCCCGTTAAACGCGTGGTGTAGCTCATTTGGTGAATCCCTCGAGCGCTTCTACAAACGTTGGAACGTCGGCGGGCAACGGCATTTCCTTGGCTCGGCGTGGATTGGCGAACACAACCACCGGCGGGCGGCTGCGGATCCGTTCGCGTAACCGTGCCCACTCGGGTGCTAAATCGCGTGTTCTATCGTCGGCGTCCAAAAACAACACCTGGCCGTCGGCGGCCTCGATTGCTTCGCGGATTTCCACCGCGTTGAAAATGGCGATTTGTTCGGGTGTCAAATCCCCGCGCTGTTCGGTTTCTTCGATCACCAACACACGCAACCCCGTAACGCCGGTTTGCTCGGTCGGTGTTCGGTTAGCGATCCAAAACACCAACCCAAGGGCCACCAATGCCCACGGCAACGCACGTAGCACTAAATCCCATGGGATTTGTGGCGGCGGAAAATCGGGCTGTGGCCACCTGGGTGGTTGTGTCGGCGGCGGTTGAATTGGTTGGTTTAACCAATCGTTGGTTGGCGTTGGCATTTTTGGTACTCTTGCGCCCATGGTTTATTGGGAAACCGGGGCGGCTGCGGGATTGGAGGATTCCCTTACGCCGCCCCGGGTTTGTAGTACGTCGGCCAATAGTTCGTCGGCCATGGCTTGCCGCTTGGTCAAATCGGCTAGCGTGCCTTGCACCAGCGCTGCAAACTTCGCCAACTCGGGGTCGCGAAATTTTAGGGCCTCGTTGGTTGCAACGTCTTGTGCTTGCCCTGTGGCCGCCTGCGTGCCCGCTATGGTGGCCTGTTTGATTGCTTGCGAAACTCTGGCCTTGATTTGTTGGCCGTTTCGCCAATTGGCGATCATTTGAAACGCACCGGCGACCAAATCGCAAAACACTCGCCAACCCATGGTCGCGGCGAAAATGCCCCCACCGCCCAATGCGACCACGAAATCTATCAACATGGGCATCAACACGGCGGTTACTGTGCCAACGCTCGCGAAACCCTCGGGGGCTGCGGCCTGTGGTGCGACGGCGGAAAACAGAAACCCGGCGATCAAACGCCGATTGGCCCAAAACGCGTAAAGCATCGCCAAACCAACTAAAAAACGTAACCCACGGCTAGGCGGTTCGGCAATTACAACCGTGTGTGTAGTGTTCAATTGTCCCGTTGTGTTGTTCATGCAACCAAACTAATTTGGGCCCGTGGGGTGTCCCAATTGGTCACCAACCAGCCAACCACGCCTCGAGGTCGGCCCAACTTCCGGCAACGCGGGGCGGTCGCCCTGCGGCCATAGCGGCTTTCCAAACTAAGTAGCGGGCCCACCGTCGCCCGGTTCTGTTTTTTTTTCCACCCAACGGCGTATCGTTGGGAAATCCAACGCACAATGAACCAACGCGTCGCGGGCCGTCACGGTGTACACGTCCTCAAACAAACTGAGTTCGGCATGGGAAATTCGATAGTTCGCCGTCAACGCTGCGACGGCTAATTCGTCGATGGGTTCAAACTCAAACGTTTTCGCCTCGGCGGCCACAGCTTCCTGGTGCGCGTCGCCGTACAAAATCGCCAACTCCAAAAACCTGCGGTATTCCTTGGCTACTTTTAAGGGTCGCCATTTACCTGTTTTGCCGTCATACCCTAGGGTGCGGGGTAGGGGGGTGTAATACCTGGACGTTTCAACGTCGAACCCTCGGGCCACGGCTGCTACCCAAACCGAACCGTCCCCGAGTATCACGCGGTGGCCGTCTAGCATTTTGGGGCGCTCGAGTTTGGACGGATCCAACGAATCGGCGACCCAGCGGCCCACGTAGCACTCTGGCCCGCTGTCGGAAAACACCGGTGCCCATAGGGTCGCCTGCTTATCCCATTTTAAATCGCGGTCATCATAGACTTTGGCACCGTTAGAAAAACGGAATAACCAACCCGGCCCGCTTCCGTTTGGCCCTGCCATAACTTCGCGTGTTTGGTAGGTTGCCCCACGGTCGCACGCGTATGCCAAATGTGGTGGCACCGCAAACGGTGTCCCCGGCCCCTTGGGGGCGTAGTACATAAACATTTTTGTTCCGTTGTGTTTGTTATTGTTGCGGGCTAAACCGCTTTGTTACGCGGCGAAATCCATTGGCGGATTTCGTCAAACTGATTTTTCTCGACCATACCGCTAACCGTTTGCCAACCGTCCAAATGCTCGATTTGGTCGGCCAAGTATTTGGCACCCAAACCCGTTTTGTTGGCGATGGTTTGGGCCAACGCCTGTTTGTCCAACGGCTCGGGTGCGGGTTCCTGATTTGGTTTTTTGTCTGCCATGGATTAGAGCGAGGAGGCTGCGTTGATTAAAAACGGTGCGTTGGTTCCGTCAAACGTCGCGGTCATTTCAAACCGTGTGTTTCCGTCGGCGTTGTTCTGTGCGCTAAACGGTTCGATTGGCACCACCATGCCGTCGGCGGTAATCACAATGTGCTGTGCCGTCGCATCGGCCAAAAACGTGCCTGTCTTGTTGTTCCGTTTGCGTAGCTTGATAAACGTGTTGGCGTGGGTCGCCGCGATCCCTGGCAAATTGATTTTGCCTGAGGCACTTCCAACTAACTCGGCGGCCAACGTGGTAACCTGAATTTTTGGTACCACCGATTGCACGCCCATGCGTGTGTCGAAAACGTCGGATTTGCAACCGTCGGATTGGATTTGTAATCCGCTTTCCAAACGCAAATCGGTAACGCAACCCATGCCGATTCCACCGAGTTGCACGGCGGCAATGGTGTGGCGTGCGTCGTCCACGGCTGCGGGGGCTGCTACGCCCTCGGAAAACACGGCGGGGTTGGTCGATCCGTCGGGGGATAGCCCGAAAACCTCAATTTCAATTTGGGCATCTTGGCGATTGCCACAACTGAGTGTGCGCCATACGGCTCGGCCTGTGGAAAACGCGATTTTCCTGTGGTTGGATCCTGCGACAACGAACCCGTCGTCCCCGTAGTTGATTTCGTACAACTCGGCGGGCACCTGGGCCGATAATGGAACACCTAAAAACCCTAGCACGCTTAGGGCCGATGCCACGTTGTGGCTAGTGAATCGAAAACCCGCTTTGATTTCTTGAATGGACGTTTGTAGCGGGTAGATCGAACCGGCGGTCGGCTCGGTTTGCATACTCGGGGCGTTGGTGAACGCCTGCGAAACAATCCCGCCAATCCAATTGGCTCCGATTTTCAGCGCGTGTGCTTTGTGTGGCATGTTCCAATCCTAAATAAACCGCATTCCGGTGTTCAAATCGCTGTCCAAAACCCTGTTGTACGTGGCGTCCCAATGCTGTCCCAAGGCTTCGATTTCCGATGGTAGCAAACGGGTAAATTCCTCGCGCGTCCACGGATTGAAATTTAGGGCGTTTACCGCGTAGCGTAATTGGCCGCGATTCGTGGTAACGGTAATGGTGGTCATGCGCGCACGCTCGCGCGTCTTACCTGTGAACACCAACGGCAATGTGTGGCCGTGTTTGCGTAGTTTTCGCCCGGTGTAAGATCCCCAAAACGCCTTGGATCCAAATGTAAATTGTTCGCCGGAACGCTTGCGGTATCCGGCGGCCTGGGCGTGTTCCTTCGTGAACCGTTTGGGCGTGTTTTCGCGGTGGTGTATATCGGCGATTTGCTGATAGGCGTCGCGGCTGGCCCGCCGGTGCTGCTTGGCCATGTTTCGCGGTACGTTCCCGCGTTCGCGTATCTTGATAGCTCTTATTTCCATGGCTTACCGTTTACCCTGGGAACGCTAACGCACGGCTCGAACGTCGGCGGTTTGGTATCGTCAACAACTCGGCGAAATAGGAACGGGGCCGAATCGGTTCGCGTTGCCAAACCTTGTTGATGCCTGCATTGAAATATGCGTTGACATTGTCTTGCGTCCAACCGTAGTGCCATATTCCAAATTCGGCAACTTGACAGTTCCCCGGCCCTGTACCGCCATAACTACCAAAAAGATTGAACGGTTGTGTCGAGGTTTGATTTCCTCTCGCTGTAGCCGATGCGGGATCGACCACACCATTACAATAAACCCTCATGCCGGAAATACCATTTCTTCTGCTGCAAACGATATGATGCCAGGCCCCCGCTTTTAGAATGTTTCCTGTTGTAACTCTGAAGTTCAAATTTTCCTGTTGAAACACTATCGTGGCTCCATTTCGAAAACAATAAAAACCTCCACTAGTTGCAACACTAGACCAATTGTTAAAGAGTGTATTCAATCCAGAAATTGTTGCGGTGTAGTACCAAATTGAGAATGTTACCTCACCATCATTGATTTGCGGTATGTTTGGAAAATCCACTCGTTCCGATATGTTGTTGGCGTTTATAACTGTTCCGAAATTGGTTCCCGCCCATACAGTTGCCGCATTATTGGAATTGATCCATTGACCTTGGTTATTGGTTTTTTGGTTAGAATCTAAAACCGCTGCGCTTGTGTTTCCCGTTATGGTCGGACAGACCAATAACAAACACCTCTGTTCCGCCCATTCGTAATCTTTTGCCGCCCAGAGTTTCATTAGGGCACCTCAAAACCTTTGCGGATTTCGACAAACACCGCCACGGCCATTTCCTGGCCGGTACCATTGCGAACGCGTACGCGGATTTGGTCCCCACCTTCAACGGTTTGCGGTATGTACGTGCCGAAATTGGCCACGCGGTCGGCGCTCGCCACCGCTGATTTTAAAGGCTCGGCCAGTGTAAACGTGGTGCCACTGATTGCGATAATATCGGCCCATTGGTGCGTGCCTGTTCCACCGGCTGCGGCTGATATACAAATCACGTCACCCACGGCAAAACCTGTAGCACTGGTAACTACGATTGTGGTATCGCCAACGCTTTGCGCTTGGGTTGTTGTGGTCTGATTGGCTGCGGTCGTTGGCAATTGGTTGCTCACGTCAAACGTTCGCCCGGGTATAACCACGGTGTCGTTTAACGTTCGGCGGATTTGCACGCGCATCTCTGCGGTTGGGGCCGTTGTGTTGCGGCGGCCAATAAACACGTGGAAAACCGCACTATCGGCGTGTCGTAAATCGACCAACTGGGGCGCTAACGTGCTATTATTGGCCAACGTTTGCCCCGCAATAACGGTGTTAAAATCGCCTAGTTTGCGGCGTATGTCGGATGCCATTGTTCGCGTTCCTTTAGCTCGAAAATTTGGACGTGTGTAGTTTCGTCGGGTTGTTCCCCTGCGTCGAGGATTGGTTTTGCTTGTTCTAAAGTCAGTCCTAATCCACCCTGAGATTGGTCGGTTGTCAATGCAGCTCGAATTCCAGGTGCGCTAAAGTCCGGTAGGCTTTCCGTTGCACTCCCAGCATCCATAAATTTCCACAACCGTCTGACCACTGGATTAACCAATGCTATTTGATCCATTCTTTGCAAAACAAATTCGCCCACTTCAATTTGTGATTCGTAGAGCGAAAGAACGCCCATTTGACTCAAAGGAAGTTGCTTGCGAATCGGCGGAGCTAGCTCGGTGACTCGCTTTGCACATTCCTCAAATCGATTATCCGCGAACAGTTGCACGCACTGACGATCGGATTGAATTATTGCTTTTAATTTATTGGTGTCCAAAGTCAGCTCCCTTTGATAAATGCAACACAGTCCCACCTATCTGCGCTGGCCACATACTCAAAACCGATTCGATCGATACTGCCACCTGTGGTCGATAGCACAACGTTACCTGCGCCTAAGTCGCCGTTGAATCGGAACTTAGTTCCCCAGGTAATCGTCCTTCCTCCATTGGCATCTTGTTGAATGCGCAAAATCAAAATTCTCCCGTCGACCGGATTTGACGGGTTTTCCATGACTCGATTACCCGCGAGCGTGACATGCCATTTGTTGCTTTGGCTTGAGTCGATCGTGATTGATGCTTGATCGCTTAGAGCCTGTACTTCGAGATCCAGTGCATCGGTATAGGTTTTTACCCCACCTATCGATTGTGTTGTTGTCGTCAACACAACACCGCTGACTGAAAACGTGTTGTTTGAGAAACTGAGCCCCGTTCCGATGGTTGCTACAGAGACGTTTCCTGCGTTGGCACTTAACAACCCAACCAGCGTTGTTGTCGTCGCGGGCGTGACTTCATTGGGACCGGCTGCACCTGTGTTACCTTGAGGACCTGTAGCACCTTGGATTCCTTGAGGACCTTGCGCACCGGTTGCACCGGTATCTCCCTTCAATCCCTGAGGACCTTGGGGACCTTGATCGCCTGTGTCTCCTTTTAATCCTTGAGGTCCTTGTGGGCCTGTATTGCCGGTATCGCCTTTAACCCCTTGTGGTCCTTGATTGCCTGTATCTCCCTTCAAACCTTGAGGACCCTGAGGCCCTGTTGCACCCGTCAGTCCGGTATCCCCCTTCAAGCCTTGAGAACCTGCTGGCCCGGTTGGTCCTTGGGCACCTGTTGCCCCGGTGTCTCCCCTGGGGATCACAAAATCAAAAACCGCTGCGCTCGAGGTTCCCGAGTTGCTAACCGTCGCATTGGATCCGGCGGATCCGGTGGTTACACTTCCAACCCCAATGGTGGCTGCGTTACCGGCTGGCCCCTGGGCACCGGTCGCACCTGTGGCACCCTGGGGGCCTGTAGCACCCTGTGGCCCGGCTGGGCCTTGGGCACCTTGCGGGCCGGTCGCACCTTGTGGCCCAGCGGGCCCGGTGTCTCCCCTCGGGATCACAAACGCCAACACCACGTTTTGCGTTGTACCTGTGTTCGTTACGGCGGCCTGGGATCCTGCGGCACCCGTGGTTGTAGATCCAACGTTCACGGTGACGGTTCCACCCCCACCACCACCGTTGGGTACGCCATAACCGGCGGCAATTTCCACCACAATTGGCGGCGGTGGTGTAACGTCAATAATCGTATCGGCCACGGCTGCCCCCTAGTTCAACACGTAAACGGTTGCGGTTAGATACCTGCGGGTGTTGCCGTTTGAGTCGGTGCCCTTTATCACCATTTGCCACCGTCCGGCCAAATCGTTTTTATTGGCACCGCCCACCATGGCGGTGGTTTGCGCGTCGGTTGCTGAAAACGTTACCGTTCCTGCCTGCGCGTTAGGTGTGGCTGTCATAACTACGTCGGTTTGCCCGGTTTTTTTAAACCTGGCGTCGAAACTCCAACCGGTCAAATTGATTGCCACGTCGTTGGATTTAAACGCCAACAATAGGGCGTAGTCGTCCCCTCGGGAAATCGTCGCCGTTTTGTCTGCGGGTGGTTGGCCTATTTCGTCGCAATTCATGGCTAACCCCTAGTATTCAAACACCAATAAAACGTCGTATGCGTCCCCGTAGTCTATTAGGCTCTCGGGTGGTGTCCGACCAATAAACGAAACGTCCAAATGTTCAAACGCCAAATACCCAGCGGTATTGGCCATTTCCATTAAACCTGGGTTGGCTGGGTCGGAGTTGCTTAGGATCTTTCCAACTGCGTCGGCCATTTCCCGCCAATGGTCGGTGTGGCTCTTGGTTGCGTCATAACTGCGGGATAACACCGCCAAAATTTGCCCGTTTCCGCTGTAACGATTTGGCATCGCGTCGCGTTTGAATCGGTAGCCCCGTTGGTCGGGGTACAACAACAAAAACGGCCTGGTCGCGGCCAATTGCTCGGCGTTCATTGTCTCGGCATCGCCATTGTTTCCGATGCCGTCCACGTAGATTCTACGGGCCGTTTCGGCTGCGTTCCAAGGGATCCCCAACCAATCGGCAAACGGGCGACAATCGCGAAACATCGCGGCCAACGCTTCAACGGGCTCGGTTAGTACGTTCCCCACGCTATTGGCCCCCCATGGGGTGGCGGTAGTTTGGCCTGGTTATCTCTGCGGTATCTGCCCGTTGGCACGTTAACCCGAATCGGTCGCCGTGCTGGTTCGATTCCACCACGGTGTAGGTGTGTTGGCAATTGGCAATTTGTATTTGCGAGTGAATCGCAACGGTCAAACCTGTCACAAACACCGTGCGTTGGATTGCTTTCACCTTGGTTTGTGGGTTGGTTCCCTTGGTTACCCACCGGACAAACTCACCGTGCACCACCGCGCTTGGGATTTCTTCCCAACTGCAATTGGCGTTTGCACGCCAACGCACGCCGGTGGATCCAAACCAAATGGCGTGGTTCACGGCTGCGGTGGTCGCGTTGGCTTGGTGGTATCCCACGGGTTATTGCTCCAACCACTGAACGATTTTTTTCTCGGCTGCTTTCCCGATACCGTCCACGTCTGCAAACGTTCCGACTTTTTGCAAATGTTCTTTAAGTGCCTTGCGACTTTTGAACCCCGCGTCCGATAGGGCCGAACCTATCCGTTCGGGCAATCCATCCCACCAAATCGGTTCGGGCGATTGTTCGGGCTCGGGCTCGGGTTGTTCGTCGGGCTGGGCGTTTAGTTCGTCGCGGTCAACGGCTGCGGGCGAATCCTCGAGCGCGGGGGGCTGCGGCTCGGGATCCTGTTTGCGATCCCGTCGCACTCGTTTGGTATGATCCGGCGGTGGTGCCATAGGTTTGGCCGGTTCGCCGGATTGCTTGGCCTGCAAATCACCAAAATAAGTGCTGGAAATCACCGCCGAGATTTCTAGGTCGGTGGTGATTGTGGCTACCACCTGGCCTGCCGGTATTACTTGCCCGTCGATCCCGAGTAGGTGCCGTGCGATCAAATCAAAATGTGCCATTTCTCTGGTTTCCGTTGTGTCCGTTGTTCGTATCAACAAAAAACGGCGACGGTTACCCGCCGCCGTTTCCGATCCCTTCCACTCTCCTACTTACGCCTTAGTTCAAACGAACCAAAACGCTAAGTTCATTGGCCACCTTAGCCTTTTCGGCCTTGCCCATGGCGGTGGTTCCTGCGGTTCCGCTTGCGACGGCCAATTTGTTGGTCGCGTCCCAATTGACGGTTGCACCTGCGGCAAACGTGGTAGCGCTAGCCGAATCGACCAACACCAACGCGTCGGTTGAAACTGCCACGCGTTCCCCAATCGCATAGTCTGCGGTGTCGCAAACAATCGCGGCCTTGCCGCTTCCGGTAAACACAATGTCGCCGGTTTTGCCCGCCACCGTCGCGGTAAATTCCTCGCGGCCTGAAAAACCGCCTAGATCCCTAACCAATTCGTTTGCCATGGTTTCCCTCGATGCAATCTAAAAACGTTCTGAGTGTGTTGTTAGCCCTGTGAAAACGCCGTGGCGTGGTCGACTGTGTACCCCACACCACGGCATTTCACAACGGATTGTTACGCCGTGCAACGTACCATTGCGGCGGCCTTGATAACGCCCACGCCAACGTCGTGTGCGATGTCCCAACCAATACCGAATTGGCCTGGTTGCGTTAGCGGTCGAACGCGAATGCTCGGGGCTCGGCCCGTGCCGCGTCGGTAACCGACTTGGATAGCTTGCTGGCCGGATTGCTCGGCAATGTACCACGTGGTCGCCGAACCGCCGAGTTTGGTTTCGGTGCGCGGATCGACCACGCCAACGTCCAACCGGGCATCGCTGCGGAGTTGGTATTCGCCGCTAAATGGGTTGGCGTTTCCGGCTTGGGTTGTGTTCCCGCTAACCACCAACGTGGACGCGGTGATTTGCTTACCCAGCGGTCGCAACGCTCGGGGCACAATCAAGAATCCGGCCATTAGATTTAGCGGCCTGGAAACGCCTGATTTGCTCTTAACGGTTTGGGCGGCCATGGCTTGCTCGGCCTTACCAAGATTGTCCAGCGTTAGCGGGTTAGTCGTTACCACGTTTCCACGGCTTGAATGGAACAACGCGGTTCCGTCGCCCAAATTGCCGTTGGCCTGTAGCACCGCGTAAACCAAATCTGGACGCAACCGCGCGGCCATTAGACCCATTTGTTGCGGCATCGTTTGATTTGCCCCAACGGTATCGTCGATAATGTCCATTTCGTCCAAAACGAAACGGCCCGTGTAACGGCTCACGGCGTAGGCTTCGCCGTAATCGGCGAAATCCACGTCCTTGGCCTCGGTTCCACGTGTGTGGCGGCGTAGGCCCTGGGTCGCATCTAAACCAATAGGTTGATTGGTTCGGAAATCCGCCCAATCGGCCTCGGCTGTCCAACCAAGGGTTGAATCTGGAAACTCGGCATATCCTTGGATCAATCCAACCGAAACAATGGCGCCAAACACGCGTGGCAAATAGGGCGTCGAAAACGAACGCTGAACCATTTCCTCCACGTCGCCCGAATCGCTTTCACCGGCTAGCCCTAGGATCCGTTCGCACGTGCGTGCGGCTGAATCGGCTTGAAACCGGCGTCCAATGTCAATGTGTTGTTCGAGTTGGCTGTTTCCATCGCTTCCAATCTCGGAGTTAAACGCGTGCAACCAACCGCACCCGCTGCGCTCGAGAACCACGCGGGCGGCCTCGGTGCCGAAAACGGGGTTTTGGAGATTTACACCCGCACGCAACAAAACCGCCGCCTGCAACGACTCAACCGTTGCACCGCGCCGTTGGTGAACCGCTGGGGCTCGGTTTACACCGTCGCCGCTTTGGCTCGTTTGGTGTCCAGCGGATTGGCCGCGTAAACGCTCCAAAACCGCCAAACCGAATTGCTCGGGGCTTAAACCGTCGCTAATCGCACGCGTTACGATTTCGTCCGGTTGGCCTTGGCCTAGCTCGCGGATCCTCGAAACCCTCGCGCGTTCTTCTTGGCGTGCTGCCTCGATTTGGTCGGGCGTTGCATTGGTGCCCGCTTGTGCGTCGGCTCGGCGGTCGGCTTGCTCGAGCGCTTCGCGTCCGTTCGGGCGTTGTTGGCGTGCAACCTGTTGGTTGCCTTCACCGTCGCCTGCGTCGGTGTCTGTGTCCGGCCCTTCGCCATTGGTGGCGATCACCGCACGCTTTGCTTGCCGTGCGGCTCGGCGTTCTTTGGTCGGTCGGCTCGATTGATTGCTCGGGCCGTTGCTGCGGGCTGCTTGCCTGCGTGTGGTCTTGGTCATTTTGTCCTCGTTTGAAATAGGCCCACCAGTGCCGGGTATTAACTCGGGCAATTGTTGCCGGTTGTTTTTTGCTGTCCGAATTTGCGAACGAATAACCGCCTTTGGGTCTGCGGGTTGGTCTACCACGCTTGTTTCGTGCGCGTTCCATTTCTGAACAATCCGCATTGGTCGGTCGCCTGCGGTGTATTTGCTTTTCCCGTACCGTGCCGTTTGACCTGGTTGCAACGTGGTTGTGTCGGCCATTTTGTAGGTTGCACCGATGGAAACCGAATCTAGGTTACCCTCGGTAACTCGGCTGTAAATTTCTTCAACGTCGGCGGCACGGCTAAACGTCAACGTCGCGTTTACTTCGGTGTCGGTGATTTCAAAATCGGTGACGCGTCCAATTACGCTGCGGCTCGAATAGCTCCAATGATCTAACCGTAGCGGCATTTTTGGCGGTTCAATCATGCCTGCGGGCAACAATACCTCGTCGATCCACCCGTATTCGCCGTTTCCTAAATCGTCATAGATTTGCACCGGTGTATCTGTTGCAATCGTTGCCCTAACGGTTCTGGCCGTGTTGTTCAACGATTGCGGCGTGCTCGCGGCTGCGGCCCTTCGATGCGTGGCCCGAGTTGCACCGGTTTTTGCTCGGCGTTGTACTGTTTTTGGCATGGCGTTTAGTCCTCTAGTTCGGTTTGTGTGTCAATTGCCGGTGTGGTTGGGGTCGCGTCAATTGGTTCTGTGAGTTGATTTAACGCGGCGATTTGCTCAGGGGTAAATGACGTTGGCAACGCGCCGAACAAAACCGGCAAACCAGCGTCGGCTAACGCCTGGTTGTCCCGGCTGCGAATACGCAACGTTTCCTCGGGTCGCCGCCCGTCGGCTGCGATTGCCTCGGATAGTGCCAACGTCCCGTTTTCTAGCTTGATGCGTTCGGCCATTGCATCCTTGAGATTGTCCACGGGCGGGGGCTTGGGCCACGTCCACGCGATTGGCAAAACCAAGTTTGGGAACTCGAACGCTAACCGGTCGAAACGTTGTTGCCTGGGTGTTGGGCCTAGCACGCCGGTGTACTGTGCGATCCGTACCAACCGGCGAACGATTGGAGTTAAAAACCGCCGTTCTAGTTTGGCTTGCACCCGTTCCACCGCTTTGGCGTATCGGCTACCGTCGAACCGTGCGGAACTCATGTTATGGTTGGACGCGTCTTTTCTTAGGATCATCCAAGGCATTTCCAACACGTTGGCAATATCGGTTTGTTTTTCCTTTCGAAACTCGCGGTAGGTCGCTGCGGGTTGGTGTGCTTGGATGCCGCTTGGTTTCCAACCTGGGGCAATGTATTTTTGAACACGCCTTTGGATTTTTTGCGTTGTGCTGGCCGGTTCGGCAAACTCGGCGTCGGGGTGTTCCGTGTAGAAAAACACCGCGTGGTCGGCTGCGGCTCGGGCTGCGTCTTGCACCTGGTCGTCATAGTCGCGCAAATCGGCGGCGGGCTGTAACACGCTCGCGAAACCCGGAAACCCACGGCGCTGCATCGCGAACCGTCGCCGGTAGTAGTGCAAACACATGCTAGCCGGTAGTCGGTCTTTTATCGTAGGGTTTGCCGGGTCAAAAATGCGGTAATGCGTCACCCGTCCGTTAGTGTCTGTTTCCACGCCGCTGTGCACGTTGGCCGCGTGCAATGTTGTGTCTAGGGCCTCGGGGCCTAGGTCGAAAATTTTGTATTCGGAAATGCTCGGGCCAATAATTTCGCGGGCGAAAATTTCGCCGTAAATCATCCATTGCGCGACCCAACCGTCTAGCAAATCCACCAACGCTAGATTGTCTTGAAATTCGCACGTTTGGCCCCAATTGGCAAACATCGCCTCGACGGTTTCGTTAAATGCGTTGTTGTCCGTCAACACTTGCAACGCTGGCCCGCGTGCGCTAACCACGTTGGTTTGCTGCGTTTCAATCGCGGCATCCAAAACCGCGTTGTTAATCGATTCATGCCGAACGCGGCGGTGCAACTCGACCAAATCGGTTCGCAAATCTTGCAACGGATCATCGCTAGCGTTTTGCCAATGGGCCCAGTTTAACCGGTCGGTCTGTGCGGCTTCCCAATGGCGATTAGTTCGGCGATCCGGTTGGGCTGCAATAACTTCCCACACGCCCCACGGTTGTTGGTCGGCCATGCTATCCCCTGCGGTACTCGATTGGTTGATTGGATCCACCGGCCCAACGCTTGGCGTTGCACGCCTTTATCACTTCCTTTAACGCCATGGTCGCCCCAACTCGGTCAAATCGGATTTGGTCGCCACCGTCAAATTGCGTGTCGGGCGTGGTCGCGATAATTAGCAACGCGGAATTGGCCAACGTCGCGGCGGTTTTGTAGTTCCCCGCCTCAAACGCCGCAATTGCGGCATCGGTTTTCGTTTGTAGGTCTGCTAGTGTCGCCATGATTTCCCGAGTTTAGGCACGCTACCGGCGTTGTCCTAGCTGGTTTTGGAATTGCGCCAAAACCGAGTTAACGGCGCAATTCTGGCGCAATTTTGGCGCAATTCTGTTGGCGGTCGGATTGCTCTTTCATCGCTCTATCGATGTATTCATCTAGGCTTTCCATACTCGGGCAAATACTGAGAGTTTTCACCGATTCACGAGGTTTTAGAACTACGCACATGGTCGATTCGAGGTGGTGCTGTGCTCGCAACCATCGGTATCGTTCCGCGTCGATTTGGTCTGCGGTACATGAGTAAAAATTGGCAACGAGTAGGCAATCGTCAATGTAAAAATCCCGATTCCCTAGGGGGCCATAAACCTCTTTTATTGTTCGCCCGCTTTTGTACCGTCGAATTCGAGTTTGTGCGTCCTCTACCTCTTTCGGCGACTTGTTCATACTGTTTAATCCTTGTTTGTTACTTGCTTCCAAACGGTCGGTCTTTGTAATCTTCAACAACCTCGGGCGATTCCTTGTACTCCCAATCCCGGCACAAATCGAACGGCCCGGTTTGCACCCTGCGTTGTGGCAACACGACGTTTGGGTTTGGGGCCCAGCACTCGCGGCGCATTGCGTTAAACGCGTCTTGTGGCTTGTGTGGTTCCATGTGTTCCAATTTGTCGGCGTCGATCCAATACTTGCACGTGCCACAACGCCCAAGTATTAACAACCGTCCCGGTATTTTCGGTTTGGGTTTTCGGTCGCTTGGCATTCCATGCACGCCGCGTTTAGTCGCTCTTTTGGCCATTTTTTCCCCTCGGTTTTTCCAACAATCTGAAAATTAAAAATTGCCCGTTTTCATCATTACCACGTTTTGCCCGTATTCTCTGGTTAATGCTTTTGTTATTACACCAAGCAAACCAAGTGGCACGGGCCACGCTATTTTTAGCAACTCGCGAAAGGGTTCGCCCTCTTTTTCTTGCATTTAAAACAACTCCAATTGGCGGCCATGTTCGGCCAAATGTTTTGCGGTTTGTGTAATTTTTGTTTTAGCGATTTCCATGTATTCGCGTTCGCGTTCGATCCCAATAAACCTAAAACCCTCGATCAACGCGGCCCGGCCTGTTGTTCCCGATCCCATGAACGGATCCAACACAACGCCCCCGGGTTGCGTTACCAAACGACACAACCAACGCATTAGCGCCACGGGTTTAACCGTTGGGTGTTGGTTTTCACAAAATTTATTGCGTTAAGATTGGGTTGGCTTGGCTGTATAGAAAAACCTTGCCGAATCACGTAACGCTTGCGTTACCTCAGGTGTACCATCGTGGCAAACATTCGACGGCCAACCGCCGTTTTTTACCTTGCACGCTTCCACGTTTAAGGCTCCTGTTCCGTGCTTTAACACGTTGTCGGCAACCGTACCGCTAAACGGTTTGCGGGCCATTGTGATAGGTTCACTAGCTGGTTTTATTGCTGTGTGCCAACCGGCCCATTTTTCCGCCTCTTTTGTTTTTGGCTTGGTAATCGGTATCGTTTTGTGGCTCGTTTTTTGTTTTCCTTGTGCTTTAATTGCAACGGGTCGGTCGCTTTTTAAATCATGGACTCTACACGTACCGACGATTTCCCGAAAGGCTAAGTTTTTCGACTCCACGCTGCGTTGCTCGGCTGCGGCCTGCACCCATTGCGGAACGTCGGCGAACAAATGGCGGCATTGTTCTAAATGTTCTATGGTCATAATCGCCGGTTGGCTTCTTGCGCTAACGTAGTGGCCACCCATGGCCGTTCCCGTTGCGTTGTCAATTTGTTTAGCGGTTACGCCCTGCGAACGAACCCACGCGGTAAACTCCAAACGCCGTTGGTGCTGGGCCTCGGTCGCGTCCAACCCGTCGATTGCCTTTGATACGTCCAACGCTTTCGGGTAACCCGAACCATAACACCAAAATATCAAATCACGTATTTCGAACCCTGCGTCCTCGATTGCCACGGCCATTCGGTGTTGCGTGCGTGTTCCTGCAAACGCTAACAAATACCCACCCGGTTTCAAAACGCGGAAACACTCGGCCCAAACTTCCACACCTGGCACCGCTTTATCCCATGTTTTCCCCATGAATTGCAAACCGTATGGTGGATCCGTAACCACCGCCTCCACGCTGGCCGTTTCTAACTGCTTTAATTGCTCTGCGCAATCTCCCAGGAACAATTGGTAGCGTTGTCCTTTATCCACGTTCCACCTTACACGCCAAACACTCTGCGGTCACAATTTTTCGGCGGCACCTTGCGCACCGTCCCGGTTGTTTTTTCGATGCGATCCCGTTTTTGTTTTCCTGTCGGTACTTGATACGGCACCGGTAAACGGTTGCTAGGCAAACGTTGTAGGTAAATGCCAATTTATTGGCGGGCATGGTCGATAGACCGATTATTTCCGCGGTGGTTTTATCCAACCGCTTTGGCCCTGGTTTCAATCGTTTGGTTGCTGTTCGTTTCATCGTCTTGAAAACCTGGCGGCATCGCGGCGAACGTTTGCGTTCGATTTCTTCCAATCTGGTTTCTGTGGCCCAGCTAGGCCGTCGGGGTCATGCCCCAACGTAAAGTGGTGCACACGGCATAACGTGATTAGGTTGGATTTCTCCAACTCCAACTCGGGGTGTATCCAAAACGGTTTGACGTGGTGCACGTTTAACGTGGCCGTGGTTCCACACGCGGCACACGCTGGAAATTCGGCTACAAACTCGGCTCGGACTCTTGGCCAATCGCTCGAGCGCGAACCCAACCCGCTGTCGTCGTCAACTTGTTCGGCCTGTTGGTCGGGCGGTTCTGGTGGTATTCGGTTTAATTCGTATTGCCAAATCAGTAAACAACACGCCAAACCAAACAAAAACGCGCCTAGTAGGTCAGTAAACCGCGTGGTTTTAAACATCCTTGTTTGCGATCCTATCAACAGTTGAAACCATAGAAACGGCGAATAACACCGCTGACACTCCAACGGCTAAACCAACTGACAAACCAATGTAGAACCACCAACCGTTCATAATCCAACTCATTTTTAACCCCCCATAAGAAAATGAATAAGCAAAACACCGATGGTTAACGCGACGTAAACCACCTTGCAAAAATCTAGGCGTTCATAGGCGACCACTGAAAAAACAAGGTCGATCCAACTAACAAGGAAGAACCCTAGGCACCAACCCACACCAGCAAAACAACCGAACCAAAACATTTCCATAGCTTGCCCCATTTAATGCGCTAGCAACCCAGCCGGTTTTCTTGGCGATCCAACGCGGCGTTTGCCAACGCGTCGGCCTGTGTGTCGGTGATTGTTTCCCCGCGTCGGCGTGCGTCCAACACAATTTTTCCGCGTATCGCTTCAAACCTTTGTTGGCGTTTGGCTCGGTCGAACGCTGCGGCCCTGCGTGCGTCAACCTCGGGGTTTGGCAATTCGACGGGCCACGCACCGTTTCGGATTCGATCCACTAACGCCCCTGGGCCGTCGAATACCGCACGGTGTTGGGTAAACTGCCCGAGTATCTCAAACACGTCGGCGGGGCTGTATCCTGCGTCCCTAGCGGCCACAATCGCGGCTTGGCTGCGACTCACCCCGGCACTTTCGAGCGCTCGCCGAACTTCACCCCATTGCTCTGGCTGTTTGGTTTGTAAATTTGCAATTTCCGCCGCCGCCGCACGGGGTGGCGGATCTTTCGGTTTCAACGGTAAATCGGAAATATAGTGTGGCCGTTTGGCGCTGGGGCCGGCGCCGGGGCCAACGTCGGGGCCGGCGCTGGGGCCGGCGCTGGGGCCGGTGACGGGGGGGTTAGCCGGGTTTGCCAATTGTTGCACGACCCGCATTTGCAACTCGACACACACACCGACCACCGCGCCGCGATCATCGACCACGGTGTCGGTTTCAACCAACCCAGCGGCACGCAATCGCCGAACCGCACGGCCAACGCTCTCGGCGCTGCATTCGATCTTGGCGGCCAACTCGGCCCAAGTCCCGGCCCAACGCAATCCCGTTAGTCCTCGAGCGCGTTGGCTCGGGCTATCGACCCACACGGCCAAAGTTCCTGCAACCCGGTATAACACTTCCCCTGGCCTAGCACCGAGTGCCACGGCTGCGGCCTCACACGCTTTGGCACGTTGTGCCCTAATCGCCGTTTCGGCTGCGCGTTCGACTTCCGCCGATTCCCCCCAATCAAAACGCAACTGTTCCATGGTTGCGGCCCCTCCTAAACTTCCCTAATCTCGATCCCTAGTTGGTCGGCCATTTGTTTTTTCTTGGCCTTATACTCGCGGGTGCGATACCCTTTAACGTCCTCAACAACCTCGTTGCCGTTTTCGCAATAAACGAAATCGGCTACATAGTGAACCACCTGAACCAATCGGTAACGCACCTGGCACCGTAGGTTTTCAATCTTGCCAGCCTGTTCGGCTAGCTTTAACTCGGAGTACCGGCGGGCCTCACGTTTTGAAGAAAACCGCCGCCCGTCCACCATCGTTGGCTTCGCGCCATACTTATGGGATTTTTTGCCGGTCAACGCGGCTATTAACGCACGCGTATTAGTAGTTGGCCTCCGTGCACGCTTGGCCATTTGCTGTTCCTCCAAAACAGTGTTTAAAACGTTCGCCACAAAAAAATGCCGTCTCTCCGGCTGCCTCGGTCTCCATGCTTCGCACCCACCGTTCGCTACAGTCACGCATGGCCATGGCAACGATATAAGCAATCGGTCTCGTCGCATCACTTGACGGCATCGCTGCCGTGATTGCTAGTGACTCAAAGGATAGGGCAGGATTCGAACCTGCTGGCAACCCGTTAGAGGGCATAGTGCCTATGCGTGTCCCACCACGCCGCCGATCCAAAACGCTTACGACTCGGTTTCCCGCCGGTAAAGCGAATCGCTGTACAACTCCACCATTTGTTCAATCGTGATGTGGCTTTCATCGTCTCGAACAAACGCGGCGGCCATGTCCCCAACATCATCGGGTGCGGCGGCTCCCTCGAGCGCCAAGGCAACCTCCTGGATTAAACGCGTTTGTTTCTGTCGGATCCGTGCCGCATCCTTGGCGATTTGTTCCAACCCACGGCGCATATTGGCGACACGCTTTGATTTGGCCGGTTCCGCAATTTCGGTAACCTCCCTGTATTGGTCATCCAAGCGAATGAACGAATACAAACCGGCCATTAGATTCGTTAGCACTACGCGTTGGCCCGTGAACGCTGGAACACCTTCGGTTTTTGGCTGCGTTGTATCGACGTGCCGCATTACCCACCGGTCGCGTAAAATCGCGTCAACATAGAACACCTGGGCCCTAGTTTGCTGGCCGCACAAATGGCCCCCGTAGCACCGCCCAACCTCTAACGGCTCGTCGAACTGGTCAACCATGTAGTTGCGTAG
>JBBAPZ010000026.1:0-42887 GCA_040400605.1 Candidatus Sericytochromatia bacterium | reverse complement strand
GGGCCGGGATCAACCGCCGCGACAGACTCCGATCCCGCCAGATAAGCCACCGGATCCAACACCGTGCCGTTTTCACCCCCTTTTCGCACTTCAAAGTGCAAATGGGGTCCGGTCGAGTTTCCTGTGTTGCCGACCTTCCCAATCACCCGCCCGGCTTCCACGGCCTGGCCTGCTTGAGCGTTTATCTCGTGCAAGTGGGCATATTTGGTATACGTCCCATCGTCATGCTTGACCACGACCAGGTTGCCGTAGCCACCCGCATCGCCTGCAAATACCACTTCGCCTTTTTTGACACTCTGGACCGGGGTGCCTGTTGGAACCCCGACATCAATGCCTTTATGATCGGTTGAACCGATACCGCCGGGACTTTGACGGGGACCGACGTGCGACGTGATGTTGTCCCGCCAATTCGCGACGGGATCGGCGATGGCCGGCTTGGCTCCGCCCGTACCGCCTTTGGGTGGCGCCGGCAACACTGGTTGACCCCCGGGTTTTGCAACTTTTGCAACCATCGTGTGCCTCCTTGGGCGGCTTAACTAAAACGCGCTGGTGCGCCTTCCCATGCTAGGCTCTTTATACCCAAAACAGCCATAAACTTGCGTTTGGACCACTTGATCACATCCTCGGATGAACCGAATTAACAGCACCGTTGATGGATGCATTTCACGAGACGTTGTCAGTCAAAAAATTCAATCACGAAGCACGGCTGGAATTCACGGTGGCAGGCAGACCCACTTTGAGGTAAACCACAGCCGAACCCGGAGAACCGCCACTCGGGTTGATGACACCAAACTGGGTTAACGTAATCGAAAAATGGCTCTCCATGTGATGCCTGGATTGGCGGGGATCCACCACAAAAGGCAGATTCATTCTGACCACCCCATTTTTGAGCGTCAGTACGGTTTGCTGATAACCCCGCACGGGCAGCTGACCACTCAACCACCTTTGCGGCATCTGTCCGGACAAGGTCATCGTCGAGCCCAAATACAGGCGCAGCATCGTGTCATAAAAAAAATTGCCCGTCGTTGCCGCATGCAACAGCGCATCGATGCGAAAACGATGCCCGGCAAACCAGCGCACGGTCAAAGGGGCAACGAGTGTCGTGCCAGGCGCCAGATGAGGCACTTCAACCCGTACCTGGTCACTTGAATTTGCCTGCACCGACTGCGCAAGCAGTCCAACAAACACCACAACGCCTGTCAGCACTCGACGCCCTGTCGCCTTCGCAGCCTTTATCGTGCGACGCATCGGTTTCTGTTGAAAACTTGCACAGCAAATGTCACAAACATCAGAAAAAATACCTAACCGTCATCGACGCCCGCGATGCCGTGCCGCATCGGTTGCTGTTGAAAGATTGCGTATCACAATCAATACATCACGCACGCACGTGTTGTCATTCACCAACTGCCAAAATTTGATCACCAATCCCCGCGCCGTTATCTCGCAACACTCAATGTTCAAGCGGTGCCTGAGCAGCACGCCAGGCCTTGATACCGCCGGCCAAACTCCTCACACGGGTATAGCCCATTTGTTGCAAGTTGTCAGCAGCGAGCGCGGAGCGAAACCCACCCCCACAATACAATACGATCAAAGTGTCCAAATCGGGCACAAGGCTCTCAATGTCACGTTCGAGGATGCCACGCCCCACGTGAATCGCGCCTTTCGCCCGATCAACCAGCCATTCATGATCTTCGCGGACGTCAATCAACGAGAAGGTTTCGCCGGCTCGCTGCCAGCTTTGTACGGTTTCTACGCTCACTTCCTGAATCCGTGGCATCACGGAATCGACCAACTTCAAAAAACCGGGATGGTGTTGCATGATTTCGCCCTTATTGACCTGCAGTCTGTGGAAGGCATTGGGTGATCAGTTGCAAAAGCGATTGCACGATGGCCGGCTGATCATGATTCAACGGCCCATTGGCCATCAAGCGATAAAGACTCATCTGCGCCACCACTTGCTGACTCGCGTCAACAATCGGAAACACATACAGAAATCCAAGCGGCGCCTTGGCGCCAACGACTTCCGCCAGAGCCTTGGGTAGCTCCAGTGGGCCTGCCGCGATGCCATCACCCATCACCAGCATGGGGTGGCCTTGTCGCATCGCATCGTTCCAAATGCGGGGATCCCACCCGGATTGCGTAAAGTCTCGGGAAACACGTGCGGCCACGTCACCGGCCAACAAGGCGCGGCCCCAGTGATCCCAGGTGGTCCATTGGTCTCCCAACCGTTTGGAAAACCAGATGAGGTCAGCCGCATCCAGTTGCTCAAGCAACTCAATGACACGTTCCGTCACACCGTCTTGGGCATCGGCGCCCAGATGGTCAAGCCAGTGTGGCGGCAAAGGAAACGCGGGAGGGAGCTGAAAAGGTATTGCGACAAGGGGCATTGGCACTCCTTAGAACTGGGGACATCGACGCAAACAGCGCATCAAACAGCGTGAACGACCACGTCACCATCAGCGTGCGGCAAGGTGATGGTCTCCGTGGCCAGATGCCTGCCATACCACTCGGTCCAATGTGCGAAATCCGTGTGTTCCGCAATCTTGAATTGTTCCGGTGACAAGCGCCAACCCCAGTTGCCGTCGGGTATCGCTGGGGTGTTCATACGGCCTTCAGCGCCTAAGTCGAGCAAATCCTGAACAGGGATGATGGCGAGATCCGCCACGCTTGCGACCGCCTGCCGAATCAAGGCCCGGGTGAAACCCTGTTCATCGGTGCCAAGATAATCCAGGGCATAGCGCTGTTCGGCTTCAGCGGCCTGTCTGAACCACGCGCGCGCCGTATCGTTGTCGTGGGTGCCTGTATAGGCCACGCAATTGCGCTCGAAGCGATGCGGCAAATAGGCGTTGGCCGGATCACTGAAACCAAATTGCATGATTTTCATGCCAGGCAAGTCAAACGCGTCACGCAAAGCCTCGACGGCTGGGGTAATGAGGCCCAAGTCTTCGGCAATGAAGGGCAACTCACCCAGTTGATCGCGCAAAACCTGGAACAAAGCGGCATCGGGCCCTTTGACCCAGCGGCCGTTGATCGCATTGGGCTCATGCGCCCCCACTTCCCAATACGCCTCAAAACCCCGAAAGTGATCAATGCGAATCAAGTCATAGAGGGTCCGTGCCTTGCGCATCCGCGCGACCCACCACCGAAAACCGTTTTCTTCCATTACCCGCCAGCGATACAAGGGATTGCCCCACAATTGGCCTTCCTTGGAAAAATAATCCGGCGGCACACCCGCAACGGCGGTTGGTGCACCCTTTTCATCCAAAAAATACTCGCCCTGGTTAATCCACACATCCGCACTGTCATACGCCACAAAAATTGGTGCATCGCCGATGATCGCCACATCGCGCTCATTGGCATAGGCCTTCAGCGCCTGCCATTGTAAATCAAACTGCCACTGACAAAACTGGTAAAAAGAAATTGCTACTTGCTGCGCCGCCCGCGCCGCCGCAAGGGCGTCAGGCGATCGCTTCACCAATTCCTCTTCCCACATGCTCCAGCCCGCACCACCATGCGCATCCTTTAAAGCGGCAAACAACGCGTAGTCATCCAGCCAGCTCGCTTCCCGTTCGCAAAACAACCAGAATTGAGCCATCGCCTCCGCATTTTGCATCGCCTGAAAGCGCGCGTGCGCCGCGCGCAGTATGCGATTTTTGAAGGGCACGACATCACAGTAAGCCACACGGTCGGTGTTGGCCGGGGCGTCCGCGAGGTCTTCATCCGTCAGATAACCCGCCTCGCGCAATTGATAAAGGTCGATCAGCAAGGGATTGCCCGCAAACGCGGAAAACGACTGGTATGGCGAATCGCCATAGCCGGTGGGGCCAAGCGGCAAAACCTGCCAGTACCGTTGCTGAAGTGCAACCAATGCATCAACAAACGCATAGGCACTCGGTCCCAGGTCACCAATGCCGTGACCCCCACTGAGCGAGGTGGGGTGTAACAACAGGCCACTGGCACGTTTCAAAGGCATGGGTTATTCCTCCTCAATCCACGTTGAGCTTCCGCATCATTCTACCGGGATGCCCCCCGTGGCGCCAGAGCGATCGCCACGAGTTCCTCCCGCGTCAGAATGATGGCCTCGTTGGCCGCCGCAATGAGATCGGCGTGCGCCGTGCCTGGATGATAACGCAAGGTGACAGGGACACCGCCTGACTGGCACTCCGCAACCAACGGGACAAAATCGCTGTCACCACTCAGCATCACCACCTGGTCAATTGCGCGGGTCCAAACCAGGCGCGTCACATCACACGCCAACAAGACATCAATGCGTTTTTGCATCAGCCATTGATCGCCCGAGCGAAAACCGCCCCGACGCTCAAGCACCCCTTCACGCAGTGTCCAACGCGGAAACCGTTTCAACACCTGACAAAAACGCGCCTTCGCATCAAACGATGCCTGTTCGGCGGGCAACGGCGGATCCGACAGAAACGGCATACAGTAGTAATAAAAAATCTGCACCGATTTGGTTTTGGTGAGCACCGATGGCAGCTTCTTGAAGTCAATGGCCAAAGGAGTGCGCGCGCCATCCGCGCGGCCGGCGAAGTGGTCCTGGCACAGTTTCTCCAGGTAGCCTGCGTCAATGAACAGGCCCACACGGGGGGGGTGGTTCACGTGGCAACGCCTGCCGTGATCGCCGGATCGCGGGTGTAAACCCACTCGCCGCCGATACAGGTCCCCGCAACGTTCAAACAGTCATCCAGCAAGACGAGATCGGCCCGATACCCTGGATGTAACACCCCCCGGTCCGACAAGCCGAGCGATGCAGCCGGGGTTTGGCTAGCCATGGTCAATGCCTCGGCCAAGGGCACCCCGGCCTGCCCGACAGCCAGTCGCACCGCGCGATCCAACAGGGTGATTGAACCCGCGATGGTGCCATCCGACAAACGGGCAATCTCGTGATCAATGACCGTCTTTTGCCCACCCAGTTCGTACTCGCCCGGGCTGAGACCTGTTCCGCGCAACGCATCCGAAACCAGCATCAAACGCTGGGCACTCTTGCATCGTCTGGCAATCTCAACGCCCATCGGATGAACGTGCACCATATCCACAATCAACTCTGCCCAAACGTCATCCAAAACAAGGCCAGCACCAACGACACCCGGCTCGCGGTGATGAAAGGGGCGCTGGGCATTACACAGGTGGGTGATGCGTGAAGCGCCTGCCCGAACCGCGGCTTGTACCTGAGCGGCCGTTGCATCGCTGTGCCCGACGCTCACTTGGATACCGAGCGCGACCAACCGCTCAATCAAGGCGATCGCACCCGGCAACTCCGGTGCCAAAGTCACAACACGAATGGCCTTGCGCTGTCGCTCAATCACTTCAAGCAATGCCGCGTCATCGCACGCGCGCAAAAACGCTTGCGGCTGGGCACCTTTGTAGCGAGTGGACAAAAAATTGCTCTCAAGATGCGCGCCCAGCACGACTGCGCCAGTGGGGGCTTGCGCTTGCACCGTGGCAACGGCAAGCAGGATCTCCGACAAGCGGGTATGTGAACAGGCAACCGTTGTGGGCAACCACGCCGTGACGCCGCGCGTAGCCAAAAATCGGGCGATGTTTTGCAATGCTAAAACACTGGCGTCGTTGGTGTCATCGCCCAACACACCATGGATGTGCGTGTCGATGAAACCCGGCGCCACGATGTGGCCTGCCAATGACATCACTTGTGCATCCCCCGGTACAAGATCAGGGCCAAGTTCGTGGATACGATCCCCCACCAGCCGAATATCCAGGGCATCAATTCGGCACGAATCGTGCAGCACGCGCGCCCCCTTTAACACGACGTGCCCACCCACAAAGGCCTCCTCTCGCACGGCAACCGACAACGGGCCATTATGCCACAACCGTTCCGGATACAACCACAAGGGGAGGTTGGCAATGCGCGGAACGGGCATTCAAGTGTTCGCGGCAAAAAATCTTGAAAACCAGGTCATCGCTTGATCAACAAAAAATATTTGAACCACAAAACGAGCCAAAGCAATTTGTAGGCAAGGTGCACTGAAACAGGCATTCGAAGAATGTTTCAAGCACTGGCTGATTTGTTGATGTGTCAAGCAGGCGCTGAACAGTTGACCGTGCTGCGACCAGGTCTCACGGCAGGTGCTGTCACGATGAACAGGTTTGCATTCAAAACCTGTGTGCCTAGCCCAAAAACATCGGGCAATCATGTTCCGATGTTCAGCAACAGAGACGATTGAATCACCAATCGACGCTTGTGTGTATGGCGAAGCTTCGGGATCGCATACCGCTGACGAACCAAACGGTGCACCTGACGGCTCGTCCATCAGTGTAAGCCTGCAATACTGGTGCGCCAGTCGCCGCGTCTGCCGATTCTTTGTTCTCGCGATACATCCCGTTGTTTTAGGATTAACCCTCAGGTTAATGTGGTTTCAATCAATTGGTGAGGGAATGTGTTTCGCGCGCAAGGAGGGGTTGATGACAAAGCGAAATCGCCAATCGGATCAACGGACGTGGGCGCCGTTGGATTCCAAGCGGTTGCTCCAGGTTGCCAATCAGGGTGAGATTGATTTTCCGGAACGGCACCCGGCCAATCCTGACCGGGACCGTTTGACGCAGCGGCTGACGCATCGCGGCGGACGAGCCAGCCCGCGTACCGACTTTTTGTAGTCCACGCGCCCATCAGCGGCGGAGCTGAAGCTCCCATACAGCGACCCAGGAGCGGCCCCAATTGCTGGGACGAACCCGCAGGTAACGGGTTTGAATCGGTTGAAATTGGGCTGTGCCCCAGGCTGGCCTCAGATTGGAACCCAGCGCACGGCCTGACCCCAAAGTGACCCAAGCGGTGCGATCCAGGGACGCATCGACCGCAAAGACGCACTCCGTGGCCGGTGTGGCATCGGCCAGCAAATCAACCGCGGCAACTGTTTCCGGGCGGTTCAGATCCAACAGCAAAAAGACTGATTCACCCACCCCCTGACGCGCGCTCCACTGGGTGCTCAGGCGCCCGTCAATGGCACCAAATGCCGTATCCAGACCGTGAAAGGACTCGACCTTGATCCCCGATAACGGCAGGACCGTGCCGGCTGCCGGTGCAGCCGGGAAAGGCTCGGTGCCCCGCTGCGCTTCCGGGATCGTTGGGGTTGGCGTCGGTGTCGGCACCGGAGTGGGTGCGGGTGTGGGTGGCACGGTTGGCGTCGCACTCGGTTCCGGTAAAATATCTGGCGTCGGCTCAAACGCTGGCCCCTCGAATCGCGACGACGGCGACTCCGCCTGACACGCCGTCAAAGCCGCCACCACACACAGGGTTCCTGTCAATACACGCCACGCTTTTTGCATCACGACCTCCTCTTGAACTGTTGAACGAATACATTCTCCGATTCAACAAACGTAACGGGATTGGAGCGTCCGTGCAGGGAAAGCTTGGCCAAACTTTTTTTCACCCCTATGACAAGGTGTGTGCCTGACACTGGAAATTCACGTGCACGCGTGTTTTGATACGCAATGGCGGCTATTCGAAACGGGTCGCGCGTTGATGTGGGTTGGTCAGTTTAGAGGAACTCAGGTATTCAAGCTGTCCTACCTGTTGTTATGCGTGCCTTCAACTTCAAGCGAGCGCCATTTGATGTCAGTGCAACAGCTTAACCATGGAATGACCCACATCGTGTCAAGTACCCCGACAAGTCGGTTTCGGGACCGGTTGCGGGCATTGACGTTCAATGCGACGGAGTAATGATGAGCGCAACGATTGAAGCCGCGCCGCGCTGGGATTTGTCGGCGTTTTACGAGGGTGTGGATGACCCTGCGATCCTGCGGGATCTTGACGTGGTCAGGGCGGGGGCGTCGCACTTGCGTGAGCAGTATCGCGGGAAAGTTCATACCCTCGATGAAGCCGCTTTGGCCGTGGCACTTCGCGCGTTTGAGGCGCACAGCATCCAATGCTGGCGTTTGATGGCCTATGCATGGCTGGCATTCAGTGCGGATAGCACGGATGATGCGATCCAGCGTTTGCTGGGGCGGGTGCGGGGTGCGCTCAGTGCGATTGAGGCGGATACTCAATTTTTTGAATTGGAATTGCAGCAGCTAAGCGCTGACGCCTTCGAAAGCCTGGCTGCGTCACCGGTTCTTGGGGGTTGGTCGCATTATTTGCGACGGCTGCGCAACTTTATACCGCATACTTTGCCGGAGGGTGAGGAGCGCGTACTGACCCTGAAGGATGTCACGGGACAGCAGGCGTGGCAACAGCTTTACACGGAAGTCTGTGCAGCCATGCGGATTGATGTTCCGGGGGCGGGCACGCTGACTTTGTCGGAGGCGCGTGCATTGCGGCAGTCGCCGGATCGGACGGTGCGGGAGGCCGCGACCATCAGCATCAACCAGGCGTTTGCTGAGCGCGCCCATGTGTTAACGTTCATTTTTAACACCATTTTTGAGGATCATCGCCAGAGCATGGATCTGCGTCATTATGATGATCCGATGGCGCAGACCTTGCTTGGTGATGATCTCGATGAGGGTGTCATTGATGCCTTGATGGGTGCCACTGAAGCGCATTACCCATTGGTGCAGCGTTATTATCGCTTGAAAGCTGAGGTTCTCGGCCTGGATGATTTCCGCTCACACGACACCTTGGCACCATTAACGCGCTCCGAGCAAACCATTTGCTTTGCTGAGGCGCAAGAAATCGTCATGGATGCGTTTCAATCGTTTTCTCCGGAGTTTGGAAGGCTTGCGCAAACGTTTTTTGAAAACCGGCGCATCGATGTACCGCCAGCTCCCGGCAAGCAAGACGGTGCTTTTTGTGCTGGGTTATGGCCCGGCATGCAGCCCTATGTGTTGTTGAATTTTACGGGGAAACTTGATGAGGTGAGCACCTTGGCTCACGAGTTGGGTCACGGCATTCATTTTATGTTGGCTGGAGAATCGCTGCCGCTGCAGAGTTTTCATCCGATCATTCCGTTGGCTGAAACCGCCTCAACATTTGCTGAACTCATCACGGTCAATCGTCTGTTGCAGGAGCAAACTGATCCCGACGTCCGATTACAATTGATGGCATCGCGCATCGAAACTGGTATCAATACGGTCATGCGTCAAGTGATGGTCACACGGTGGGAGAAATTGGCACACGCGCGGCGTCGTGAGGGTTTTGTGAGCGCGGAGATTTTTTGTGAGCTCTGGGAACGCCAAAATGTGAACTTGACGGGGTGCGCGGTGATTCGAAGTGAAACGGATCGCTGGGGTTGGATCAGCGTTCCGCATCTGATTCAATCACGCTTTTACTGCTACAGTTACGCGTTCGGGCAGTTATTGGTATACGCCTTGTATCAGCAGTATCTGGAAGAAGGCGAATCGTTTGTGCCTAAACTGCTCGAAATCTTGCGTGCAGGCGGCTCGCGGCCAGTGACGGAAATCTTGGCTGACGTCGGTATGGACATTCACGACCCCAACTTCTGGCGCCAAGGATTGAACGGGATGACGCGCTTGGTGGACGAATTCGAAGCGGCGATTCCGTCAGCCAAGCGCTAAACGTTTGGGTTGCGCCACCTTGGTTGTGAAGGGTGGCGCTGCTCTTTTTAGAGGGTATTGCGGCGAGCCTGTTCCAATTCGATGGCTTCGAAAAGGGCTTTGAAATTGCCTTTGCCGAAGCTGTCGGAACCGCGGCGTTGGATGATTTCGAAGAAAAGTGTGGGGCGATCCGTAAACGGTTTGGTAAAGATTTGAAGAAGGTAGCCTTTCTCGTCGCGGTCGATCAAGATACCCAACGCTTTGAGTGCCTCAAAGTCCTCACGCAGGTCCAGTCCTTCAAGTCGAGTGCCGAGATGTTCGTAGTAGGTCGCTGGCGGGGTCAAGAACTCAACGCCGTGCGCTTTGAGCCAACGCACGCTTTGGATGATATCGGCGGTGGTCAAGGCCAGGTGTTGCACGCCTGGCCCCCGATAAAAATCGATGTACTCTTCGATTTGCGAACGCTTCTTGCCGGCTGCGGGCTCATTGATGGGCAATTTGATGACTTCGGTTGGACTGGCGACCACCACCGAACGCAGGGCTGTGTAATCGGTTGAGATGTCGCTGTCATCGAAGGAGACGAACGGGTGGAAGCCTAGCACGTTGACGTAGTGATCCACCCACTGGCTCATTTCGTTCCAGCCCACGTTCCCCACGACGTGATCGATGCGTCCCAAGCCTGCGTTGTCGGTCAAACCCTCTTCGCGCGCCTGGTAGCCTGGCAGAAAGACCCCGCGGTAAGCGTCGCGTTCAATCAGGCTATGCACGGTGTCACCATAAGTTGCGATCGCCGCCCGCACGAGTGTGCCGTCCGCATTATCGACGCGACTGGGTTGACCCGCACATTGTGCACCCCGGGCGCGCAACACGTCGTAGGTCTTGGCAGCATCACGTACGCGAAAAGCGACATCCCGCACACCATCGCCGTGCTCGCGCACGTGCGCGGCAATGGCACCTTCCGGCCCCAGTGCACAGGTGAAAACCAAAGCAATGTCACCCTGGCGCAGCACATAACTGGCTGAATCCATCACACCGGTTTCCGGGCCCGCGTAAGCCGCCAGGCTAAATCCGAGGGCATGGCGATAAAAATAGGCTGCCTGCTTGGCATTGCCAACCCAAAACTGAACGTGATCGATACCCAACAAAGCCGCGGTGTCGCTCGTTGATGAATGATCCTGATGAACATTTGCCTGGGGCATGGGCAGACTCTCCCTCCGTAAATCGATGCGACGCCATGTCGCGGCGCGTCGTCGTTGACACATCAAACATTGTACACACAGACGCAAACTTGTGCGCCCAAACGTGTCGAGTACGGGGACGGTCTGCGATTGAAACGTTATAATGGTTACAAAAAAGGAGCTCGCCTCATGTCGTGTGTGCATTACACTTTTGACCTTCGCGCACCCCACACCCATCTGGTGGGCGTGACAATCGACATTCCCACTCACGAAGGGCCGCATCTGGATTTGACCTTGCCCGCGTGGTTGCCCGGCGCCTACAAAATTGTTGATAACGCGCGCAACATTCGCAATCTGGTGGCTGAAAGCACGCGAGATGGCCACGCTTTATCCGTCACCCGCCTGAACTGGCAAACCTGGCGCATCCATAATGCCGGAGACGG
The DNA here is from genome assembly GCA_040400605.1 of Candidatus Sericytochromatia bacterium. Taxonomy (GTDB): domain Bacteria; phylum Cyanobacteriota; class Sericytochromatia; order S15B-MN24; family JAQBPE01; genus JBBAPZ01. Next base: position 31,807 of record JBBAPZ010000026.1, on the reverse strand, counting down.
CGCGACGGTGCGTTATGACGTGTTCGCCAACAAGCCCGAGATTCATCAGGGTCAACTCGACGCCAATCATGCGTTTTTGAACCCGGGGACTTTGGCCTGCTACATTGAAGGCCACAAGCTCGATTGGTCGGTGCGCTTGAGCCTGCAATTGCCCGAAGGCTGGTACGTGGCCACAGGGCTTGATGCTTTGAGCGCGACGACGTTTGAGGCGTCCGATTACGAAACGTTCATTGATTGTCCATTGCAAGCGGGACAGTTCAGGCGTTGCGACTTCGAACACGATGGCATCCGGTATGAGGTGGTGTATGAAGGTGCCACAGGCTTTGACCCAGCGGTGTTGGTGCCGGAGCTTGAAGCGATCGTTGCGACGGCCACCGGTTTTTGGGGTCGTCCACCGCTGACGCGCTACACGTTTATGTATTTGGAAACGGATGCGGGTTTTTTAAACGGGTTGGAGCACCGGAACTCCACGATTATCACGGGACCCATTTCGGATACGGCCGTGCGGGATGGCTTGCTTGCCATCACGGCGCACGAGTTTTTTCATCTCTGGAATGTCAAGCGCTTGCGACCGCTTGGTTTGGGGCCTTTCGACTACACGCGCGAGGCGCATACGACGGGCTTGTGGGTGGTTGAAGGGTTTACCGAATATTTCACCGATGTGTGGATGCTGCGTGCGGGTTTGCGTTCCCCGACGCAGCATTTGCGTGCCATCACGTCGAACATTCGTCACATGCTGGAGATGCCGGGTCGTCGTAACATGAGTCTGGAAGAGGCGAGTTGGACAACGTGGCATTTCGGGGACGATCGTTGGAACGGTGCGCTCAACTATTATGTCAAAGGCCATTTGCTTGGCGTGGCGCTTGATGTCACCTTGCGTGCCCGTTCCGACAACCGGGTGGGTCTGGAGGATGTGATGCGCGAGATGTGGACGCGTTACGGAATCCCGGATATCCCCTACGAGCCGCGGGTGGTGTGTGACGTGGCGGAAGAATTGCTGGGGGCGTCACTGGAGGATGTGTGGTCTCGTTATCTGTGGGGTCGGGAAGATTTTGACTGGGACGAGTTGTTGGCGCCGATTGGCTTGCAGTTGGTACTGACGCGTCAGTCGCCTTCTTTGCAGTTGACGCCGAAGGCGGTGGCCGGCGGGGTTGGTATCGAGAAGGTGTTGGCTGAAGGGGCTGCCCAGGCAGCCGGCTTGATGGCTGGTGATGTCATCGTCGCGTTGGGTGGTGAGCAAGTCAGCGCCAGCAACCTGAAAGCGATCTTGAACCGGCACGAACCAGGTGCTTTGGTGTCGGTGCATTATTTCAGGCGGGGGCGTTTGCACGAGTGCGAGGTGACGCTTGGCATCGATCCTGAATTCACCTTGGTGGTACGTGGCGGTGATGGTCAAGCGCAGACCAGGCTTCGAGAGGCGTGGTTGTGGGGTCGAACAGGCGCCGCGACGCTCGTCGGTTAGCTTGATGCGGCTGTCCGACCGACTCGAGGCGATTGTGTCCTTGCTCACCCCGGGTGTGTGTTTGGGGGATGTAGGGACGGATCACGCGCTGGTACCGGTGGCAGCCATTGAGCGGAGGATTGTGCGTGAGGCGATTGCGACGGATCGGTATCAGGCGCCCTTGGAACAGGCCTGTGCGCGTCTGAAGGGCAGGCGTCCTGCCGGGTTGCGATTCCGGCAGGGCGAAGGGCTTTTACCCTTGGTGGAAGCCGCGTGTGATGCGCTGGTGATTGCAGGTATGGGTGGGCGGGCGATCGTTGGCATATTGAGCGCGGCGCCTCGGGCGTTGTGTTCTTGCAAGCAATTGATTGTGGCACCCAACCAGGAGCCGTGGCTGATTCGACAGTGGGCGTTGCAAAATGGGTGGCACCTCTCCCGCGAGATGGTTGTTTACGAAGGCGGGCGGGATTATCCGATTTTGCGCCTGCTCCCTGTGTCGGGGGCGGACCCTGCTTATGCGGCAGGCTGTGCGGATCGTGAGTGGATGTGTCATATTGGACCATTGCTGCTGACTGAGCGATCGCCTGACATCCGGGCTTATTTTGAGCGACAGTTGCATCGTGCCAAGCGTCGTTCAGGCCCTGATGGCATGCGTGAATATGAAATCTGGCGACGTGCGCTGGATGGTGAATGGGTTGTCCCTGTCGAAGAAGCCAAGGAGTACCTGAATGTTTGAAACCCTGCCCTTTTCAATAGAGGCTTTCATTGCACGGGAACGCGACGCCTATGAGGCGGCGTTGGCCGAGATTGTTGAGATTCCAACGGTCAGTACTGATCCGGTGTATGCGCCCCACATTCACCGGGGAGCTGCCTGGGCGCTGGCATTTCTGCAGCGCCACGGTGTCGAGGCGCGTTTGTATGAGACGGGGGGGTATCCGGTGGTCGTTGGGCGCATCACGCATCCGGATGCCAGGCGCACCGTGACGATTTACAACCATTTGGATGTACAGCCCGCCAACGAGCCGGAATGGGTGGGTGATCCGTTTACGTTCATCAAGGATGGTGATTTTTATCGGGGACGCGGTGCAACAGATGACAAGGGGCCTTTACTTGCGGCGTTTTGGGCCGCTTTGGCCGCGCGTGAACGGAGCCTTCCGCTGAACATCACGTTGATTTGGGAGTTTGAGGAGGAGATTGGCAGCCCGCATTTCGCTGGGTTTTTAGCGGCCCACGCGACGGAATTGGCGACTGACTCCGTGCTGGTGTCAGACACAATCTGGATCGCGCGCGACAAACCGGCTGCGCCGACGGGTTTGCGTGGGATGCTGGGTTTTCGTCTGTTGCTTGAGACGGGAACCAAAGATGTGCATTCCGGTTTGGCCGGTGGTGCGGCGCGAAATCCGATTGGTGAGTTGTGTCAGTTGATTACTGACATGTATGATGCACGCACTGGCCGCATTCATATTCCGGACATTTACGAGTCCGTGAAACCGGCCTCACCGGAAGAGGTGGCGCAGTTTTTGGCGTCCGGCTTTGATACGGCCGAATTTCAGCGTGCACACGGCTTGCATTGCTTGCGCATGCAAGACCCCGCCGAGGTGACCCAGGCGATTTGGTCACAGCCGACGTTTGAGGTGCATGGCATCGTGGGTGGCTACACGGGGCCTGGCATCAAGGCGATCGTCCCTCCCAGGGCGGAGGCTAAAATCTCGATGCGGCTGGTCCCGGATCTCAAGCCCGCTGAGGTGCTCGAACGGGTCAAGGCTTTCGTTGCTGCGCGTGCACCTGATGTGATCGTCGAGGCGGGTGGCTTGCTCGAACCGTATGAAGGCAGCGCCCAAGGCGCTTACAGTGACGCCATTCGCAGTTCTTTGCGCCTGGCGTTTGGGGTTGACCCGGCCTTTGTGCGCGAGGGTGGCAGCATCGGGGCGGTGGTGAGCATGCAGCGTCATCTGGGTTGTCCAATTATGTTCATCGGGCTGTCGTTACCGGAACACGGTTACCACGCACCCAACGAGTTTTTCGACTGGCAGATGGCATCAGGGGGCATGCGTGCTTTTGGGCATTATTTCGACCTCATCAGTCAGTTTTGACCGCATCCACGCAAGATTGAACCAAACTGGGCGCATAATCCGGTTATGCGCCCAGTTTTAGCGTCTTTTTTCGTGCCGGCCATTATGCCAAGTGCCGTGCCAGCTCGGCGTGAACCGTCTTCTGGTGCGGTCAGTCGGGATCGATGGGAATCGGGTCGTTCGCATCGCCTCGCCGCCTTGTGCGACGGATTGGATGAATTGCGGCGGTATCCGGCTCGCATGCCGCATTATGAGGCAGGGTCGCATCCACATTGGCGTGATCGGACGGACCATTGTTATTCGTTGTTGTTTCGTGTGGCGATCGCCCAGGGGTTGCTGCGCAACGGCGAAGCTGAACGACTGATGGCCAGCATCCCGGCGGGTAATCCTGCGGGGTTTCGGGCAGTGATGTTCCCTGAGGGGCACACGCGTGTACCCCTCGCCATTGAGGGGTCGCGCGTGCGCCTGGATGGCGGCGCGATTCCCCGCGGCCATCTGGTTTCCCTCGACGGCGGTGCCCACGTGATGGTGTCGACGGGGAGAGTGCGTCGGGATGGGCGTCATGAGGTCTATTCGTTCAAGGGGGGCGAAGCGGCAACGCCTGTCTGGGGTGATGCGCCAGACCGCGACTTTCAGGCACGAATTCACGTCCTCACCATTGAAGACGAACTCGAAAACCTGCTGCGCGATGAACAGGACCTGACAGGTGTTTACATTGCGACGGGCCCTTCGGTATTGTCACGGTGATCGCCCATCGAGACTGCTCGCGCGAGGTTGGTGCCGCACAGGGCTTTAGTGGGTTGCGACACGTTCCGGGCGATCGCTTCGCCCGGAAGCCGCGTAGGCTTCGGAGTCGATGTCAACGCGTGTGACCATCCCGGGGCGAACAGTCGACGCTTCTTTGGATGTTGAACCTTGTTTGCGCAGTGCATCCAGAGCGTTCAGCGCATCAAAGCTTAATTCAATCTGCTTTTTCCAGTATTCGAGGTCAGCCCCGGCCAAGCGTGCCCGCGTGCGAATCACACGGATGCGTTCCGCCTCCTCCGCCGCGACACCCAGTACCTGCTGCGCGCCTTCAAGGGCTGTCACGGCGCTTACCTTAAGGGCATCCCAGCCCGCATCTACCTGCATGGCTTTGTGCCAAGCGCTCACGGTCTGGCTCAGTGCATCCAAGGTCTCATCATTCACACGACGCGTCGCATTCTCCCAATCGAGTTGCGTGCGTTCCTGCGTCTGTGTATCCCAAAGCACCTTGAGATTTTTGAGGCTCGCCAACGCGAAGTGCACCATCACATCGGTCGGTGTGTCGTGAGTCTTCATCCTGTCCTCCCGTCAAGCGTTCGGAACCCCAAGACCGTTAGCGGTGCCTGAAAGGTCCGAGTGCAAACTGCTTTGCCAGAATGCAAATTTAACGCAGGGTTGGCATATGATGGGATGACAAGGCGTACAGGATTATTTGGCTCTCGTGGTGCCCGGCTCGGGTTTGGCCCGTTGAGCGAGGTAGTGATAGAGATCGCAGCGCAGACGACCGTTAAACAATTTGCGCTTTTTATGCGCCGGAGGACCGAAGGCCTTTTCGAAGGTGGGGTAAGCGGTGATGATGTGCCAACTCCAACCATCCAGGCGTTGACAGACTTGGCCCAGTTCAGCGTACAAGGCTTCAACCGTCTCGCGATCACCCAACCGTTCACCGTAGGGTGGATTGGTGATGAGCACGCCGCCAGGGTGTTCCGTGCGCCACGCCGCCACGGCCATTTGGCCAAAGCGAATGAACTTTTCAACGCCTGCCGCTCTGGCGTGGTAGCGGGCCATTTCCACCATCTGGGGTGAGAGATCGCTTGCCCAAATGCTCAGGGAGGATTCTTGAATCGCGGTGTCGCGCGCCTCTTGGCGCGCTTGGTCCCAAACCCTGCGCTCCAGGGTGCGCCATTGTTCGGCGGCAAAAGCACGCTTGATGCCAGGGGCACGGTTAAGACCTTGCAAGGCTGCTTCGATGGGAAGGGTGCCCGAGCCGCAAAGTGGATCCGCAAACGGCCATTCCGGACGCCAACGACTGAGGCTGATCAAGCCGGCCGCCAAGGTTTCTTTCAAGGGCGCCGCCGCATTGCCTGTGCGATAGCCGCGCTTGTGAAGCCCATCGCCGGTCGTGTCCAAGGTCAAGGTGGCCACGTCATTCAACAAAGCCACCTGCACCCGATACTCCGCCCCGGTTTCAGGGGATATCGCGCGCCCGTAAGCACGCGCCATGCATTGTGCGATCGCCTTTTTGACCACACCCTGCACGGCAGGGACACTGGTGAGTGTCGATTTGACGGACTTGCCGTCAACGGGAAAATTCGCATCTTCCGGGAGCCAATCAGACCAATTTAAAGCTGTCACATGGTCAAAGAGTTCATCAAAGGTACGCGCAGGAAATTCGCCGATACGCAGCTGAACTCGGTCCGCCACTCGCAGCCACAGGTTGGTGCGTGCGATCGCACTGCGATCGCCCCGGAATGTCACCCGCCCGCCTTCGACATGCTGATCACCATAACCCAGTTGACGCAACTCATACGCCACCTGCGATTCAAGCCCAAAAGCCGCCGTCGCGATCAGGTCCAGTTTCTCACTCACCATCCGCTCCTTTTTCACAAACAATAACAGAATCGCACACCAAGGTGTCAAAACCGCCTGGGGTTTGCTCGGTACAAAACAAAAACCTTCCGCGATGCCAACAACGAAAGCCATCTTGGCCAGTGGATCAGCAGACAACGCGAAAACCGCATCAACAGGCTGGGCGAGGACAATACTGCCGACACGGGATGTTCCCTTGTTGGCTGTCAAACACCATGTTAATATTTACCTATTGTTAACCTTAGCAACAAAGGAGTGGCGAGTCGATGAGGATGTCGTTCAAAACCAGGTTTGCAGTATTGATGCTGCCTGTTTTGGTATTTGGGGTCGCTTGTTCCCGTCAGGCAACGATTGTTTCGTCGTCGACTTCGACTTTGAATCGGACAGCGGTGGAATCGGATCCGCATCTCAAGTCTCCCTGTGATGACGCGGTGGTTCGGCAGATTCCGCTGACAGGGCCTTTGCCTCTGGGGCGCAGGATTCCATCGAGGCCGGGCAAGTTGGGTAATCCTGGTGTGCCTGCAATGGTTGAGATTGCCTCCCCCAATCGTTCGCCGCGCGCTCGGGGACTTCAGGACGTGGATACGATTGTGCTTCATCATACCGCGAGTCCAGCGCCGGCTGAGCGGATTGCGCAGTTTTTTCAGCGGCGTGATGCTGAGGTCAGTTCGCACTACGTGGTGGGTAAAGACGGTAAGTTGATTCGGTGTGTCGCGGACGCGGAGCAGGCGTGGCATGCGGGGCCGTCGACATTTAAGGGTCGAAATTTGGTCAATCGTTTCTCGATTGGTATTGAGATTTGCAATGTTGGTGATGGCAAGGACCCGTATCCGCAGGCGCAGTATGAGATCTTGGCGAAGTTGATGGCACATTTGATGACCGAGCGGCGTATCGGCTGGGACTTTGTGACCCGCCATCGTGATGTTGCAACGCCGGCGGGATCAAAAATTGACACATCAAACAATTTTGATCTAGCTTTATTAAAGCGCGCAGTAGCGGAAGCAGGCGGCCCCGGAGCAGTTGTTGGATTGCGTATCGGTGTGGGTACTTGAATCGATTGAAGTCCCGATTATTGACATTCGGTTTGGTTGTGCCGGTGGTGCTCGCGCAAACGGCCGTTTCGGTTGGGGCTTATGAGTCAGTCAAGGGTCCGTTGAGACGGCTTGGCGGTGCGCTCGAAGACGAACCGATGCCGGTGGGGGGCTGGCGCATGGGACTGGGGATAACCCGCCCTTTTGGTGTGGGGCCTTCTGTTGCGTATCTGATGCCGTTGAGTCCGGTGAGCGCAAAGATCGGTTGCCAATGGGGTTGGGTGTCCGACAGTGGGGTGAGTGCTTTAGGTCCGGTGGCTGGCCGTTTGTACGGAGCGGCGGTATATTATCTGGCGCCGCAGAGTGGTCAGTTGGCGGGCCCGTATGTGGAAACTGGTGGGGGTGTCGTGCGCGCTCCCGGAGAGGCGATGGGGAACTGGCCCATATGGCCGCACATTGGTTTCGGGCACGCCGGGCGCTTGAGTGAAACGTTGGCGTGGGATGTGAATTTCAGCGTCAGTGGCAATGGCCTGATCTGCCTCGAAGCAGGTTTATTGAGTGGTCGGGTCGGTACGCTGTAAAACGGGTACTGAGCGGATGCACAGCCTGGATAACGCCTTTGACCAGTCTGTGGGCGGTTAAGGTGTGAAGCATTCAGGATGAGGTTCAAAAGGTGACGCTGATGAACCGAACCAGCGCCTGTGCATGGCGGTGTTTGGGGTTGTCCGCCGCGAACGTAGCCTCAGGTCAATGCCAGGGACCCCACTAAAAACAGAGGTTCACCTGTTTGCCATCCATCTGGGGGTTACTGCGTCTGTGATCATTGCACAAAAATTTTTGCAAAGTGGATATAGCCCAAGCGATGCGGGGTAAGCATATGAATACGTTGATGAAACCGTGGAGGTATTTGCATGCGACACACAATTGAGCGCGCCCTCCCCCCAGTGGCCAGGCGACCGGGGTTGCTTCAACCGGTCGAGGTGATTGACCTGTTGAGCGCGCGCAGGAACTGGCAAACCACTGCTCTTTTTGTGTCTGAGTGTCTCGATCGCCCGTTGGATCAAGTCTTGCACGTTCTGAGCTATATGACCAGTATGGGTTTGATTGCTTCACACCAGGTGAACGGCACTTGGCACTACGGATTGACCTCGGCGGGATTAGATCTATACACCCCGTAGCCAAATCGTTACTTTAACGTATCACGTCGATATTTTGTGGCAGTCGTTATCACAACCTTAAAGCGCTATCACAATGCCGGCTCCTGGTCAGGATCAGGACCCGGCATTGTGCGTCATGCCCTTTGTTCCGTGACACGGCATGATCTCGATATGGTCAATATGTCGATTGTCGGCGAACAGGAGCCTGGGTGCCTGAGGATGGTATGCGGTCTCAGGATGCGCTGAAGTTTGGCGTGCGTCGACTTGATGGTTGAGCGAATCCCTGAACCACTGTTCCAACCTGTGAGTATAACAACCGAACGGTGATGAGCATAACTTAGAAAATTTTTAATATTGCGTTAATCGCCCGGCGGTCAGTACGCGTGGCTTGGCATCGGCAAGCCTGTTGTCAAGCGTTGTGGGTAGCCCCCGGAGGTATACGATGCCGGCTTTGTTTATTGGGAATCCCTTTGATACCGTTCTACCGCGGTTGGGGGTTCGTCCCAAGCCAATTTTGAATCGCGCGGGATTTTTTGGAAGGGACGTTGTTCCACACGACCTGAATCGTGAACAGTGGGCGCGGGGTAAACGGCTACCTTGGGAGAAGGAGGCTTACCGGCCGAGCGGTCTGCAAAGAGCGGTTTTCGACCCAGGTGCGGACCTTCGCAATCAGGATTTGAAGAATTTCAATCTCCAGAATGCGGATGCGCGTGAAGTTAATTTGACAGGGGCGCAAGTAGACGGTGCAATTTTGGGTGACGCCTCAAGTGGGATCGCACTTAGCGGAGCCACACTCGACGGTGTTGACTTCAATCAAGCCACGGTATCAGGAAAGATGACCCTGGAAAGAGCGAGTCTCCAGGGTATCGACATGAGGTATAAGGATCTGGCAGGCGTGCAGGCAAATGGCGCCGATTTTACGAGAGCGACGATCCCCGGTTTAACATTAGAGGGAGCGCATCTGAATAATGCCACCTTCGTTAGCGCCACGATGCCAGACGCCAAAATGAATCATTCGAAGATCTACGGCACATCGTTCCGCAAGGCCAATCTGGAGTTTGCTCAACTACAAGGCATTCAGGAAGGCGGGGTTAACAACTTTACAGGCGCGCGCATTAAACGACTGAAACTGAATGCCTCTTCGTTGCCCCAAAGCCAGTTTGATGGTGCACGAGGAGACAATATCTCAGCGACAAACACCGTGCTCACGAACGGTAGCTTTCGGGGACTCGTGACCAACGGGAGCAATTTCGAGCACGCGCAGCTGGAGAATACGAAATGGACTGGGTCCCGTGTGGGGCACACTAATTTTGGCCACGTAAGTGGTGAACGGGCCACCTTCGTGAAAGCGTCGATTACAGACAGTTCTTTTCGTATTGGGGATCTTCGTGGTTCCGATTGGACTGGTGCCATTGTTGATGGCACCAGTTTTGAAGGTGCCAATTTCCAGACAGCGCCACCCGGACCGAATCAGGCTTGGGCGTTTGGGAAAGACTTGCCGGCACAAAAAACAACGATGCCGGATTTGCGCCGGGCAAGCAGCGTGAAGGGTGCTACCGCGACTGGATCAGATGGTAACGCCATGGCTATCAAACCCTTTGGCGAGTTAAAGTCTCAACAGGCGCTTGCCGCGAAGGTTGATGCACTCTGGCAGCAAGTCTTAGGTCAAGACGTGCAAGCGGGGCGACGCGGTGAGGGCGGTCAGTTAGTGCAACTGTTAGAAAATGCAAGGTCGGTTTATCGCGCAAGACTTGTAGAGAAAGTCCGACGTGGGGCGCCGCAGAAAATGCAAGCGGAAATGTTGAGGCGCCTTGAGCAACGCATCCCCACCAAGCCAACCATGGCGGGGTCACGTTTTTTAAGCGATTTGTTACCGTATGATAAGCTTCAGATTCTCCAAAGCTTGAGCGAATGACAATCGATATGGTGTGACGCCCGGTTGCGCGACGATGTCATCGGGCAACCTTCTGGCGTTTGTGGCGCTACACTTTTTTCTCTGCCACTTCATCAGTTGCATCTGCGTGTGGCAGGCAATGAGTTTTTAGCACATTGCCAAGGTTTCGGTTCCTCGGTCGGTTTGATGCCTGAATGCCACTACTGGCCTGTCTGATGTCTGGGACTTTGTCTACGACTCAGACAGGCCCGTTTCGTTACCAATGCCGTCAGACGTTTTTCATTGCTCAGCCTCTCCTTGGGCTTGCTGCGTCGTTTGTCATGCGAGTAGACCCTTCACGACGCTTTTCTTGCCACAATACCAACTGCAATACCAGAAACACGCGTTGCGACTGTCGCGTCTTGAAAGGGTGTCTGTCATCCTGGCTGCCCATCGGCTCGTTTAGCATTCTCGTCTCGGACTTTGATTTTGGGGTTCAGCAGGATATAATGCTATCTTATCAGGAGTTCGCCGTGGCGATGTCGAACCCCTCCCGTTGAACCGAGGATTTGATGTCAAAGGCAAGCATAAACGACCTCCAGCATATGCGACGCGCCATTGAACTGGCTTGGCAAGGACGTGGTTGGACGAGCCCGAATCCGATGGTGGGCGCGGTGCTGGTGCGAGATGGCGTGATAGTTGGCGAAGGCTTTCACCCGCAGGTGGGTAAGCCGCACGCGGAGATTTACGCACTGGATGCCGCAGGTCCGGAAGCCCAGGGTGCGACGATGTATGTTTCCTTGGAGCCGTGTGCACATCAGGGGCGGACGCCGCCGTGTGTTGAACGGGTAATCGAGAGCGGTGTTTCCCGGGTGGTGATTGCAACGGAAGACCCCAATCCTTTGGTTGCGGGCCGCGGCATTCAAATGCTGAAGGCCGCGGGAATTACCGTGGAATTGGGCGTCTGTGAAGAAGAAGCGCGTCAGCTGAATGAGCGATTTTTCAAATACATCCGGACGCGTCGTCCGTTTGTATCCATCAAGACGGGGATGAGCCTCGATGGAAAGATTGCGACGGCTTCCGGGGAAAGTCAGTGGATCACCAACAACGATTCGCGTGGGTATGTGCAGATTTTGCGAGCGACTTACGATGCCGTGATGGTGGGCGTTAACACGGTCGTTCAGGACAATCCCCGCCTGACGTGTCGTTTGCCCGGTGGGCGTCAGCCGGTGAAGATTATCATCGACTCGATGGGGCGTACGCCAACCACTGCGAACCTTTTCTTGAAGCAAGGGACGTCCAGCCTGAAGTCCAACACGATTATCTGTGTGGGGCAGCGGGCACCGGAGGATCGTCTGCGAGCCCTGCGGGCGGCGGGGGCTGAGATTCTGGTTTGTCCGGATGGGGTGTTTAACGTGGACACGCACATCGATCTGGCGCGCCTGATGCCGTTGCTTGGCAAACGGGAGATTACAAGCATTTTGATCGAAGGTGGCGGAACCTTGAACGCTGCGGCACTGGAGGCTGGCGTGGTGGATAAGGTGTACGTCTTTGTGGCGCCAAAGATCATTGGCGGCATGGGTGCGCCCACGATGGTTGAAGGGAGTGGTGTGACGCTGCTCGAAGAGGCAGTGCAGTTGCACCGCATGACCTGTACGCCAATGGGCGGTGACTTTTTGCTTGAGGCTTATACCCGGGCTGATTAAGGAGGGTCATTGTTCACCGGCATTATCGAAGCGGTTGGAACCATTCGCCGGCACGTAAAAGGTTCTGAGGGTGTTGCAGGAAAGTTGTTGATTGAGGCGCCGGGCATTGCAGAATCGGCCGCAATTGGGGATTCGATTGCGACCAATGGTGTTTGTCTCACGTTGACGGGCCGCGACGGCGGAGCGTTTTGGGTGGACTATTCGGCATCCACCTTGTCGGTAACAACCTTGGGGAGCCTGAAGGTTGGTGATTGCGTCAATCTGGAGCAGGCGTTGACGCTTAAGTCTCGCCTGGGTGGGCATTTGGTGACTGGACATGTGGATGGGACAGGACATGTCGTGAAAGTGGAAGAAGGTGCGGGTGTCAGGGTTGTGCTTGACGTTCCCGGTACTTTGATGCGTTACGTGGTGGTCAAGGGCTCAATCACGGTGGATGGGGTCAGCTTGACGGTGGTGGATGTCGGTGAAAACCGCGTGATGCTGACCATTGTTCCGCATACGTGGCTTGCAACGACGCTCGCCAGGCGCCGTGCGGGCGACGTGGTGAATCTGGAAGTTGATCTCATCGCCAAATATGTGGAGCGTCTGTTGGGCGGGCATTTACCCGTCACGCAGGCCAAAACGTCGTTGACCCTGGAGGGGTTGCTTGAGCAAGGATACCGTTAATGTCAGTTGAAGGCAGTTTGTTTGCATCGATTCCGGATGTACTCGCGGCATTGGCGGCGGGTGAAATGATTGTGGTGGTGGATGATGAGGACCGTGAGAACGAAGGTGACCTCATCCAGGCGGCCGCGATGGTCACGCCTTCTTCGATTAACTTTATGGCTCAGCACGGGCGTGGTTTGATTTGTTTGGCTTTGACCCAATCACAGGCCGAGCGGCTGCAGTTGGGACCGATGACGGACCACAACACGGATCCGCATGGCACGGCGTTCACGGTATCAATCGATGCCAAAGAGGGGGTAACGACGGGCATTTCGACTGCGGATCGCGCCCGCACGATCGTCACAGCTATTCAAGAACACACGCGGCCGGTTGACCTTCGGCGGCCCGGCCATATTTTTCCGTTGATGGCGCAACCCGGTGGTGTCCTCGAGCGGGCGGGACACACGGAAGCCGCAGTGGATATGGCGCGTTTGGCCAATCTCAACCCCAGTGGGGTCATTTGCGAGATCTTGAATCCGGATGGCACGATGGCGCGACTGCCGCAACTGCTGGCGTTTGCCGCGGAACATGGGTTGCTTATCACCTCCATTGCACAATTGATTGAGTACCGCATGAACACCGAACGCTTTGTGCTGCGACAAGCGTCTGCCAAGCTCCCCACCCGTTGGGGAGATTTTGCCATCCACGGTTATCAAAATACCCTGGACGGCAGTGAGCATGTGGCATTGGTGCTGGGCGACCCTCGGGAACCTGACACGTTGGTGCGGATGCATTCGGAATGTCTGACCGGCGATGCCTTGGGCTCGTTGCGATGTGATTGCGGCGCACAAAGGGACGAAGCGCTCGCGGCAATTCGGGATGCCAAACGGGGCGTTTTGGTATACCTCAAACAGGAAGGACGTGGGATTGGCCTCATTCACAAATTGAAGGCCTATGGCCTGCAAGATGGCGGGCTTGATACGGTCGAGGCCAACCACGCCCTCGGTTTCGCGGCTGATCTCAGACAATACGGCATCGGCGCGCAAATTCTGGTTGACCTCGGTATCACAACGATGCGCCTGCTAACCAACAATCCCCGCAAGGTGGTGGGTCTCGAAGGCTATGGTCTGACCGTGACGGAACGGGTTCCTCTTCGCATTCGGGCCAATCCACATAATGAACAGTATCTGGACACCAAGGCAAGCAAGCTGGGTCATTTGCTGTGAGCAATCATCCGTTTTCTGATACGATTGCGCTTCGCGGTCATCATTTTTTGTGTACGCTGCACTACCAAGGCGCGGGGTACTCGGCCGGCTTTACGGATAATTTCACCGCGCTGTGTCAGCATATTCAGGATACACCGGATGTTCAGGTGCGTGTTGCACCCATGGCGGATGAAGTATGCCGAGCGTGTCCTTCGTTGCAGGATGATGCCGAGACGTGTGCTTACCAGACGTCGGTCATGCGGCGTGATCGCGCCTTGTTGGATGAAATGGGGTGGCAGGCCGGTACGGTCATGCCGCTTCGTGAGGCGCATCTGGCAGTTCTTGCCCAACGCGAACACTTGATGGCCAAAGTATGCCCTGGTTGTGATTGGTTGCCCCGTTGTCTCGAAAAGGGTCCTTACGGCATTGCCAGCCCTTTGAATGAAAGCCGGTCCAAGGAGTTTGTGTCGTGATGGATGACACTAAAATTCAACGCATCAACGCCCTCGCGAAAAAACAGCGCGAGGCTGGCTTGAATGAGGCTGAAAAGGCTGAGCAACACAAGTTGCGTCGCGAATACATTGATGCCGTCAAGGCGTCGCTAAGGCCGCAACTTGAATCGATCCAGTTTGTGGATGAGCCACCAATCAGTCTGCATGACCAACCGCGAACTGGTGATTAGCTCAATCTCAAGGCGGCTTGCGGGCTTTCTCACTGCTGCCGTCTGACACCGATCAAAAAGTTACTTGGAAGACCCCAGGTTTAGACTCAAGCCAATTCGTCAGCGTGGAGCGGCGAGCAAAACCTGTGTCAAAACACCCAATGTTTCGCCCCAATTCCGTGCTCTGTGTCGTTGAAACACGGTGTATACCGTCTGGTTCCATTCGCTTGCGTCAATTCCAGGCTGTTGATTGTAACTCATCACTGTGAACCATGAAGATGGTGCCAATATTCATCAAATTGAATATCGGGCACCGAGACGACAAAATTCCTGCGGCACCTGCTTTTCACCCCAAAGCCATTCGTGAAGTGTTCACCGACAGGGAACCGATACGGCCAACTACGGCAATGCCGCGTCACTGGAAACATCATCCGTGAAAAGAAAACGCAAATCCTCAAGCGTCAGTTGTTTGCCCAAGGTATCCGCGTCCAGAATGTCGCGAACGAGGGCACGCTTGCGTTCCTGTAATGTGAGCAGTTTTTCTTCGATCGTGTTTCTGGCAAGCAGTTTGTAGTTAAAGACGTGACGGGTCTGTCCGATGCGGTGGGCGCGATCCGTGGCTTGATCCTCAACGGCGGGGTTCCACCAGGGATCGAAGTGAATCACATAATCCGCACCTGTGAGATTCAAGCCGGTGCCGCCGGCTTTGAGGCTGATCAAAAACAAGGGGGTATCGCCTTGGTTAAAGCGGTCGACCTTGGCTTGGCGATTTTTTGTCGCGCCATCCAGGTATTCGTAACCGATGCCGCCTTGCTCGAGGCGCTCGCGCAAAATGGCCAGCATACTCGTAAACTGACTGAAAACCAGCGCCCGATGGCCGTTGGCGATCAATTCGTGGACCAATTCCATGAAAGCATCCGTCTTCGCCGAGGGCAGGTGCAAGGTCTCCGGCATGCCGAGCAGGGCCGGATGACAGCAAACCTGGCGCAACTTGAGTAGCGCGTCAAGAATGGTGATATGACTCTGGTTGACGCCTTTTTCGTTGACTGCTGCCATGACCCGGGCGCGGCTTGCCATCAGCAAGGTGTTGTAAAGGCGACGCTCGGAGGCCGATAACTCGCACCAAACCGGCACATCCGTTCTGGGGGGCAAGTCTTGGGCCACTTCTGACTTCATTCGCCGTAGAATGAATGGGCTGATGCGTGTTTTGAGCGCGTCGGCGACGTGTTTGTTTCCGGTGGCGATCGCGCTCACATAATTGCTTCTAAACTCATTTTCTTTTCCAAGCATTCCGGGCATCAAGAAGTTAAACTGGCTCCAGAGCTCCATCAAGTTGTTCTCGATCGGCGTCCCCGTCAGACACAACCGGTGCCGGCATTTGAGCGCGCGAACAACCTCCGCGGTTTGACTTTTTGGATTTTTGATCGCTTGGGCTTCATCCAGAATCAGGATATGATAATGCCGTTTCAGGTGTGTCGCCAAGTCGAAACGGGCGGTGGTATAAGTGGTGATCACGACATCGTGCGCATCAATCGCTTCGACATCTCGACGGGTTCCGTGAAGAACGAGCGTCTTGAGCGTGGGTGCGAAGCGTTCAAGCTCTTTTTGCCAGTTTAGTATCACCGAGGTTGGCGCGATGACGAGACTGGGGCCCGATGGGTTTGGGTGACTGGCAGTTAGCAGCGCTGCTGCTTGCACGGTTTTACCCAAGCCCATGTCATCGGCGAGGATTCCGTGTAATCCATAATCACGCAAGAAAGTCATGAAGTTGAGCCCTTGCTGTTGATAAGGGCGTAACTCACCTGTGAAACCGGTGGGCAAAGCAACTTCGGAAATGCCCCCGAAGGTTTTGAACTTGTGAATGAATTCGTTCCAGGAATCATCGGCTTGCACCACATCCGCGTTGGCGAGCAGCCGCTCCACCAATGGTGCCTGATACCGCTGAACGCGGACTTTGCCCTCGCGGACACCTTTGGCATTGAGGCCGAGCGCCTGAAGGAGTGGCAGTTGGGTTTCGAGCCAGTCTTGCGGCAAGCGCGCCATCTTGCCGGAACCAAGTCGCACATAACGGCGTTTCTTGGCGAGGGCCGCCAATACTTCGGACCACGGCACGACATCATCCCCCACAGTAACGGCACTATTCACATCCAGCCAGTCGATGCCTGAGGTAATTGAAACACGTGTGGTGGCCTTGCTGCGGTGCACAGACAGTTGCGTCAGTTGATCCTCGCCCATTACCTCAAAGCCTGCCTCAATCAACTCGGGCACGCGCTCATACACGAAGTCGAGCGCGACTTCACCTTTGAGTGAGAACGCATTGGCAAACTCTGGCTTTCCTTTGGCCCCGCGACGCGGCGGAAGTTGTAATTGTTCAAGCCAACGTCGTTCGGCTGTTTTGGAACGGCTCAACCACTGTCCCCCTGGCGCCCCGACGCAGTTGACCGTGTCATCGGCCTCCACGCGAATCCCGCCATAAACGAATCCCAAGCGTCCGTGAAGAACACCATCGTGCTCTTCGAGCAGCAATTGGGCGATGGGCTTGCCTTTTTTGATGGCAGGAATGTCGGCACCGGTGACCCGGCCGGCGATCGCCAAGTCGGGCAGATAGCGCGTTTCAAAGTCACTGACCTCACTGGCAGGTATTACAATCGGCTCGTTGACACGCGACAGCACGTCCGGGGAACCGGACAAGGGGTAAAGGCCGTTGTCAAGCCACACCCACGACGGCTCATCGCCCACTACTTTCAGCGGGGCTGGTGATGCAAACGATTGTGATCCTGCAATCAGATTGGGTTGCAAAACGGCACCATGCTCATTGCGTTCGTAGACAAGGCTTGAGGTGATCGGCGCATCAGGCATGATTGCCAATGGCTGCCCGGTCTCATCCTCGATGTTTGGCGTTGCAACGAGGAGGCGAAGTGCCGCATCGACATAAGGAGCCCGAACATCATGCCAGTGGGGGTCGCTTCCCCCTTGATACGAATAAGCAACATAGTTATCCAGCGAAGCCAGGATCAGGCGATCCAGGGAGCTGCCCGTTCGGCGCACACGGGCATCCCTGAACAAAATTGGTTTGAAGTCTGTTCCATGGCCCGTGCCAACGGATAGACACAGCGTCTTATGATCGCGGCGACCCAAACCCGACATCATCTTTAACCGATACGTGAAAGGTGTGGGCGCTGCCGTCGCCGTGGCCACCGGAATCCGCCGAAAAACCTCAAGTGCGACCTGCCAGGTTGGAGTCTCCGGATGATGAATCATCGCATGGACCTCATCCATGCCTGCTATCGCAACAGCTACGGCATGCTTGCACACGTAGCCATACGGACAATCACACCAGGCCGCCAGCCTTTTGCCGTCCCATCTGACTGTCACATCGTAAGCATTCCGCGCGCTGCCTTGCACCCGTGCGTGGATGTGAACCGCTTCGTTTTGCGCGCGCAGGTTCAAGCCCGACACGGCATCTTCGTAATCAAGGCCCCGTTCAAAGACAGACCAGTTTGCCCACTCCGCCACATCATTGCTGTTGTAAACATTCGAGAACACGAGCGCAAATTACCCCATAATCCTGTCATAATCCGCCAGTTTAAAGTATCCCACCTCACACTGTCTTCCCTTGTTCAGCGCGTGCCAACCAGGCATTCAATTATGCCGTTCCTGCCCCCACGTCGTGGTTGGCAAGGAAACATAGAAACTGCTGCCACTGCTGTTGCTTTGCGCCAAGCCAAACAGGCCGCCTGAACGTGTCACGACTTCACGTACGGTGACAAGACCGACCCCCAAGCCTTGACCATTCTGGCTTTCGCGCCAGCCCAAATCGCCGAGACGATGCCGATTGCCTGGTGCAATACCTGGTCCTGAGTCAATGACCCAGATGGTTGCCCAACCCCTGACAGATTCGGCGCGCACCGTGATGAGGCCACCTGTGTCTGTATATTTGATCGCGTTATCGATCAGGTTGCCGATCGCTTGATCGAATTCGACAGGATTCATCAAAACGGTGACAGGCTCTGACGCATCAAACACCAACTGCTGCCGACGCACGCGCGCACTCGCCGTGTAACGGTCCTCCAAATCGGCAAAAGCCTCAACGACAGCCGTGCAGCCAACGCCCACTGACTGACCATCCGACCGAATCCAGTTCAGTTTTTCGCGCAAAAATCGTCCAATAAAATCAATCTGTTGGTGCAACCGCCCACACCCGTGACGCAACGCGTCCGGGTCATGGTCTTGTATTTCAAGCTCTTCAACCAACAGACTCATCGTCTGAGTGGCATTTAAAACGTCGTGCACAATCTGTCGCAGAAGGGTTTCGCGCTCTTGGGCGGCTGCTTGCGCCCGTATGAACTGCAAGTGGCGATCGCCATCATTCACACCAGCCGCTGTGCAATCATCCGCCTCAGAGCAGCCCGCCTCTCGCCGTGCCTCCTCTGCCATCGCATCAGACCTTCATTCCACTGTTCGGTCTGGACAAGGCTTCGGCAGCCAACACCTTGAAATCATCGGACAAGTCCGATGCCAATACCGCCTTCGCAAACGGCAAGAGGGCATCTTGAACGGCAGCCTGCTTCAATAATCCCATCGCCCGCTGAGATGCCCAACTCGACTGATCCCGCTTCAACACTGCAATGGCGTCATCCAAAAAACGGCCATCTTGTGCCACGCCATCCACGACCAAACGCGCATATCCATCAGGGTCACGTTCACGCACAAAACCACGCCAACGCCGCCAGTCCGTATCATCCAACATCGCCGAGCGACGCAACAACAAACTCGCCGCTCGAATTCCCAGCTCACGTTCCCCCGCAAGGGTGGCAGCATCCGCCAACAATTCCCTCAACCCATCCGACTGCCGACCCAGTTCGAAATAAATCTCTGCGCGCGCAAGTGGATCCAACGAAGCCAGGCTCTCTCGGACATTGGGTGGGGTCAGGTTTTCGGCGCGCCGCAACGCAGACAGCAAGCGTTCGCGCGCAGCCGGGTGATCGCTTTGTCGTAGCAGTTCACGTGCCATAACTAAAGTTTCCGGATGATTTTTGCGAGCCATAATCAACGCACGCTGCAAGTCTGGGTCAGTACTGCGCAACAGTTTCAGCATCGCCAGACGACGTTCGGGCGGCGCTTGCGCCAAACCATCCAAGGCTGCACTGGCCGCGCTCAGACGTGCCTGCGGACTCGCGGCGGATTCCAGCACCCGCTTCAACTGGGCTACGCCGATTTCATGTCCCTGCTGGATAAACCAGATGCCCGCACCCATCCCGGTTGCATCATCGCCAATCAACCGCATCGCCTCGCGATTCAAGGCGGACCGGTTTATGCCTCCCAGCCAGTCCAGCGCCCACTGTTGCGCCTCCGGCCCCAACGCAAGCGTACCGAACAAGTCCGGCACGAAAGGCTTTAATTGCGTC
Source organism: Candidatus Sericytochromatia bacterium (assembly GCA_040400605.1). Taxonomy (GTDB): domain Bacteria; phylum Cyanobacteriota; class Sericytochromatia; order S15B-MN24; family JAQBPE01; genus JBBAPZ01. Next base: position 11,995 of record JBBAPZ010000026.1, on the reverse strand, counting down.
GCGGCAGCCGACCGATCATGGGTGGTCACCGCGCGAATCTGAAAACGCTGTGGATCGCGCGTCACCCAATATGCCCCTCCCTCAATCGGCTGAGGCGACACCGCCGAATCAGCCATACCCGCAACATCCAATTTTTCAGGCACCGTTTTACCGGGCAAAACAAGCCCCGACACAATCTGCTCCATGTCTCGCGCCCGCGCCCCATCCCCCCGATTGGCATATTGCGCAGCCACTGACGCATTTCCGTAATAAATGCCTGGCCCCATTAACTGATTGTCACCCGGTCTGAAGCCTTCTTGCACGATCGCGTGTGCATCCCGCGTTCCGTGATGAAAGGGCATCGCCGAAAGACCGTCACGTGACGCCAGTTCCCGCCAAGATGCAGCGTGGCGGGACGCAGGGCCGCCGATACGCTCATGCCGTATGAGTGCCTCGCTTAACGCCAAACGCAAGGCATACGGCACAGCCTTTGGCCCCTGACCCGCCATCCGATGCGCCAAAGCAGCCACCACACGCTGCTCTTCCTTACCCCGGTTGGCAAACCTGGATGACGACCGGGACAATTGCCACGCCTGCAACTCGGCTCGCACATCATCCGTCGGCCTGAAAAACTCGGTGTAAGGCACCTGCCCAAATGATGCCGGCAGTTTTCCCTCAGCCACCCCCTGACGATACGCCGCCATAAATCCACGATAACGGGCGCGCGGCACCCACACTTGGGCCACGTCGCCTCCCGCCAAATCAAGTGAAGCAGCAAGCGTTGCCTGGACACTTGCCGTGCCCGGCGCGTGCGACACCTTATCGTCATAGGATCGCGTCAGTGCGTCAAAGGCCTGTGCAGTCTCCCGCCTTACCCGCGCAACCCCGGATTTGGACAGTATAGCCACCAACGGCGTCGTCTCCGGCAAACGTTGATGATTCAACAGGCCAACACCCAATACCCCGTTGCTGAGCGTACTGCCAGACGACCACAGTCCCACGTCCTCAGACAACAACACACTCACCGGCGCACTGCGATGCGCTGGCCAAGCATCTGCCATTAAAGGCTTTGCAACCGACCGTTGGCCCACCGGCGCCGATGCTTCCGGACCCGCGACGGCGGACCGTAAGACGCCTTGTACCCTCTGCGACGCCATTCGGGCCAGGTTCATCACATCATCCCCCTGGTTTTTCTTACCCGTTCAATGCAAAAGCTATGCAGTGATGATTGATTTCTGCATAGCTCCGGGTACGTTGCGGGTTCGGGACGGTCTTCGAACCGGGTTCAGAATCAGAAACTGTCATGTCTCCCGCGATCGCCTGTGTTATTGCTTGTATAGCGTTACAACCCCCGGTCTAATCCTTGGCAGTCAAGCGAGGGGACGTCCCTTCTTCGGTTACGGGAACGATGGGGTGGTCACTTGCGACGGTTGAAATTGGTAAACGCACGGGTACTTTGGTTTTGTATGATCGCAAGCGACTGGTGGTAATGGGATGGTCAGCTGTGACTGAGGCGTCGACTGTACAGGCTTTGGAGCGTTTGTCGGGTTTGGTTGAGCGCGTGACGTTTCACAATGCCGAGAATGGATTTTGTGTCTTGCGCGTGAAGGTACGGGGTGAGCGGGAACTGGTGACGGTTGTTGGGCACGCGCCGTCGGTAACACCGGGCGAGTATGTGTCTGCCGGTGGGCATTGGGTGTCGGATCGCGAACACGGACGACAGTTCAAGGCGGTTTTCCTGAACATTGCGCCGCCCAATACCTTGGCTGGGATTGAGCGTTATTTGGGCTCCGGTATGGTCAAAGGCATTGGCCCCGCTTATGCCGGTCGGTTGGTGGAAGCGTTTGGTGTTGATGTCTTTGAGGTGATTGAGCAGACACCTGAGCGCTTGCGCGATATCCCCGGCATTGGTGAAAAGCGGGCGCGGATGATTGTTTCGGGCTGGGCTGACCAAAAAATCATTCGCGAAATCATGGTGTTTTTGCACGCACACGGGGTATCAACGTCCCGTGCGGTGAGGATCTTCAAGACTTACGGGCCGGATGCCGTTGCGACCGTCAAGGAGAACCCTTATCGTCTGGCACAGGATATCCGGGGTATTGGTTTTCGTTCCGCGGATACGATCGCCCAAAAAATGGGGATACCGCCGGATTCACCGCTGCGTGCCCGGGCCGGGGTATCGTACGCGTTGGCGGAAGCGGCGACGCAGGGTCATTGTGGTTTGCCGCATGGGGAGTTGGTTGAATTGGCGGTTGAATTGCTTGGGGTGCCGGCGCCGTTGATTGATGCGGCGATCGCCGACGAGGTGGCCGCAGGCGTCGTCATTGCTGACAGCTTGGCGGGACAACCCTGTATTTTTACGGCGTCTTTGTATCATGCGGAACAATCCATCTCAAGCCATATTGCGCGTTTGCGGCAGGGTCGTCCCAATTGGCCGATGATTGATGCGGACAAGGCAATTCCTTGGGTAGAATCGAAACTTGGCAAGAGCCTGGCAGCGACCCAGCAAGAGGCCTTGCGATTGGCGCTGGGTAGCAAGTTGCTGGTCATTACCGGGGGCCCGGGCGTTGGTAAGACGACCTTGGTGAATGCGCTTCTCACCATTTTGCGGGCCAAGAAAGTGCGTGCGTTGTTGTGTGCGCCGACTGGTCGGGCGGCCAAGCGTTTGGCGGAGTCGACGGGCTTGGAGGCGGTAACGATTCATCGTTTGCTGGCGGTGGACCCCAGTCATGGCGGCTTCAAGCGCAATGAGGAATCGCCTTTGGACTGTGACTTGTTGGTGGTGGATGAGTGTTCGATGATCGACGTGCCGCTTGCGAACAATCTTTTAAAGGCGGTATCGCGTGACACGTCTGTGTTGTTGGTGGGGGATGTCGACCAGTTGCCCTCGGTGGGGCCCGGTTCATTTTTGAATGATCTCATTCAGGCGGGCGCCGTCACAACCATTCGTCTGACGGAGGTGTTTCGGCAGGCTGCGACTTCTTTTATCATTCGTGGGGCGCACCAGATCAACCAGGGGCAGTTTCCCACATTTCCCGAAAAGGGTGAAGCAAGTGATTTCTATTTCGTGGCTGTGGATGAACCGGAGGCGATCGTGCAGGCGGTCATCAATCTTGTCAATACGCGCTTGCCCAAGCGCTTTGGCTGCGACCCGATTCGGGACATTCAGGTATTGTGCCCGATGAATCGGGGTCCGGTGGGCGCCCGCGGTCTTAATGAGGCACTTCAGGCCACCTTGAATCCACCGAATGAGCAAAGCGTCGAAAAGTTTGGCGTTACCTTCAGTATTGGCGACAAAGTGATGCAAACACTCAACAATTATGACAGGGAAGTTTACAACGGTGACATTGGCTTCGTTACCGCCATCGACCACGATGAGAAAACCGTTTCCGTCGATTTTGATGGCGTCATCGCCGTTTACCCGTTTGGTGAATTGGATGAATTGAGTTTGTGCTATGCGACAACCATTCATAAATCGCAAGGCAGTGAGTACCCCATCGTCATCATCCCGGTTGCGATGCAACATTATGTGATGCTCAAACGCAACCTTATTTACACTGGTGTGACCCGTGGCAAACAACTGGTTATCTTGGTCGGACAAAAACGTGCCCTTGGCATGGCGGTGAGGGACAGCCAAAGCGTGCGACGTTGGTCCAAATTGCAGGAACGCCTGAGCGCGTGTCCGGTGTGACTGACACAACGTGAGTCACGGCGATCGCGCGGATTCCAGGACTTACATCAAGCGATTGAAGCGTTCAAAACGATTGTTAAGGATTGGTTTGGGTGGCGCGGGTTGTGGAACTGTCTCAGTGATGAGCGCATCTTGACTGAGTTGGTACACCCAATACGATAACCCCATCTGTTCGAAGAAGCGCTGTGCCTCGCGGCGTGCCGATGCGGCTGCTTCCGGTTGACCCAGTCGTTCCAAAGCGCGGGCACGGGCCCTGTGAATATGGGCGCTCAACAATCGGTTGTCGAGTTCCGGCTGCGATGCAATGGCGAGCGCTGCATCCAGCTGGGTCAGGGCCGTTGCGTGATTCTGGAGGCTATCGCACACACCCAAGCCAAGACTTGCCTGAGCCTGAATGAGTGGATTACGCAAGGGGCCTGCGCTTGCAAGTTGCAACGCTTCATTGTAACTGGTGCGCGCTTCAATGATCCGGCCGATGTCACGCAAGACGCTGCCACGGCCGATGAGTGCGTGCAAGCGCGCCAAGCCAAGTCCCCGTTCGCGGGCGCTTTGCAGCAAAGCATCGAAGACGCAGAGTGCTTCGTCTTCTCGTCCGAGCGCATCAAGCAAGCGTCCCCGCAAAATGAGACAAAAATTGAGGGCCAGGGCCTGGTGATGCACGTGAGTGTGAACAAGCAATGCCCGCTCCAGCAATCGAAGCGCTTCTGTGTATTCGCCGCGGTGGTAGGGCAGGAATGATTGCAGATACACAACGAATGGGCTGAGTGGTGCGCCGATCGCACGCGTGCGATTGGTCGTATGGCGAATGTACGCGTCGGTCTCATCGAAATGCCCTGCCCAGGCACTCCAGACTCCAAAAAAGATACGGGGCAAGAGCGGATCAGGGTCATCGACCATCGCAGCGGCAGCGAGCGCTTTGTCCAAAACCGCCACGCTTGGTCGCAAGCCTTGCAAGGCCCCGGCATTTTGAAATGCATAATTGGCAATGGCTCCCCAGCGAATTTCAGTGACGAGCTCGGCACCCTGCAATCCATCGAGATGCGCGCCCCAGCGTTTAGCCAGCTTAACGCCTTCATCGATACGACCGGCATTCATCAAGGCGAGGTAACGGGAGTTTGCCGCTAAGATGACCTGGCCGCTTCGTTCAGCAGCATCGTGCGCTTCCAGGCGGTCCGCCAGGGTCAAGGCGTCGTTCACTTCGCCCCGCAACCCCAAAACCCTTGCCCGAAGCGCGATCACCTGCCCCAAATCCATGTCTTGTTGCGCGAGCAGGGCATCGGCACGCTCAGGTTCAGCGTCATGTGCGGCGTGTGCGCGTGCAAGGGCTTGCGTCGCCAAAACGGGATTCAGGTGAAAGCCGTCGCGACCGAGGCGCAACCAAATCGGCAGGCGTTCATCGAGGCGATCGCCCGGTAAGCGTGACAATGCGTCATCCGCTGCCTCCAAGTGTTGTATTGCCACGTAATCGGCGCCTGCGGACGCCGCCGTGTCGGCTGCACGCAAGGCCCAGTGATAACCGCGTGCGTCATCGCCGCCACGTAAAAAGTGCCAGGCGAGATCAGCCGCGTATGCTTGAACGGACTCCCCAGCCCATTCCAGCAATGCCTGGGCTGCTCGTAAATGCAGCTTGGATATTGCCTCCGCCGCGATGCCAGCGCGCGCTGCTTCGCGCACACGATCGTGTGGAAACACAAATCCGCCTGCTTGATCCTGCAACAGAAACTGACGCTCGGCGAGGTCTTCCAGCGCTTCGAAAAGTCTGTCTTCCGGCAAATCGACACAGGCAGCCAGCGTGTGCAGATTCGCACGCAATCCGAGCACAGCCGCCGCTTGCAAGACGTTTCGCGGTTCATCGTGCAATCCATCAATACGGCGTTGGATAATGGTCTCAACCTGGCGTAGCCCGTTCAAAATGGTGTCGTCCACCGGAAAGCACCAACGACCACCCTCACGTCGCAAATGTGCCTCATCCACCAACGTGTGCAAAGCCTCCTGCACAAAAAGCGGGTTGCCACCCGTCGCGCGATACAGCGCTTCGGCAAACCCCTCGGGCACGCTGGCATCCGGTAGCAGCCCGGCGATCAACCCATCTTGCGCCTGCCGTGACAGCGCCTGGAGCCGAACGAACAGGCTGGCCTCATCCTCGATGGTTTGCCAAACCGGGTTGGATAACGGTGTCTCATCGTCCCGAAAGGTCCCGATACATAAAATGCGGTTCGTCTGAAGCTCCCGAATGCCGGTATTCAGCAATCCGATGGTTTGTGGATCAGCCCAATGCAAGTCATCCAAAATCCAAAGCAAGGGGCTGTGCGTGGCAAGATCTGCCAGCATCGCCATCACCCCTTTGGGCGTCACAACCTGGTGAATCGTCGCGTCCACGCGCCGTTCAGGGAACAACGCCTCCACGCTCTCACGATGACGGGCAACGAGTTCTGGCGCGGCATCAGCCAGACCGACACGCAAGCTCTCCCGTACCGCCTCGTAAGCCATTGCGCCATCTTCTCGGCAATGCCCATGCAGGACCCGAAACCCGGCAAGCTGTGCACGCAGTGTCACTTCCTGCAACAGGCGAGATTTTCCCATACCGGCAGGCGCACCGATCAATACGCCGCCGCCTGTTCCTGCCAAGGTCTGGTTCAGTACCTGTTCAAAAATCTGTAGTTCGGCTTCTCGGCCGATCAACTCGGAGGCGTTCAAAAAACTCTGCCGCTGTTCAACGCTCTCACGCGTCACCCCATCGCCAGCGAGCGCCGTCAAATCAACCAACACCTGTGCCGCACTGCGCGGCCGCGCGGCTGGATCTTTTCCCATCAGACCTTCCACAAGACGACTCAAGGCGCTTGGCAAGTCTCGCCGCACTTTGGCGAGCGACGGGGGCTGTTCACGCAAATGTGCACGCAAGACGGTTGCAACATTCCCCTGAAATGGCAAATGGCCGGTGAGCATCTCATAGGCCAGGCAGCCAACGGCATACAGGTCGGTTTTACTGGTTGCAGGACGCTTCAACAGAATCTCTGGTGCGAGGTACCCGGGCGTCCCACTCACCCCGGCCGTTGCTTCACTGCCCACGCGGTCAGCCAAACCAAAATCCATCAAAATTAGGCGCCCATCCGGCCTGACGCGCACATTGGCCGATTTGACGTCACGGTGAACATACTGCCGTGCATGCAGATAATCCAAGGCCTGTAGCAGTTGTGCGAAAAGTGGATAAAACTGTTCAAGCCGCATGGGCTGACTATCGATCACCTCGCCTAGGTCGTTGCCAGGAACCCAGTCCATCACCAGGTAAACCGAACCATCGGGCATGACACCGTAATCATGCACGCCAACGATATTGGGGTGACGCAACCGCGCCATGGCGTGAAACTCGGCACGAAAGCGCAGGATGAGCGCTTTCTCGGCACTGAGATCGACCTTGATGCGTTTGAGCGCCCGAGGCGCCTCCGGATTCAAGCTATCCTCAACCCGCCACACCTCACCCATGTTGCCTTCGCCAAGACGGCTCAACACACGGTAACGCTGTGGCAGATTCGGATTCAGGACACTCATATCATCACGATTACCCTAAATGACGGATCGAGAAACCGTTAGCAGTACGCTGAACCATCGATTTCACTGACTCAGACAACAACTGCCAGACCACGACACAAGGGTGACAAAACCGACTCCGGGTGTATTGGCCAGCATTAACGTAACAAAGGGTTGTACAGAAAAGCGTTGATTGGTTCTCAAATTTTGGCTGTTGTTGAAACAAATGACGCAAGTGCTTGAAGTTTTGAGACTGCCACACAAATTTTTAAAGCCAACTCATGGGTCGCTGCATCCCAAACAATCAGCGAATCTGATGGCTGAGCCTGCTCGTTGGAGCAACGTCCTAGGCGTCACTCAGGTGGACGCCATCCGAGATATTGGCGTATTGACGTGATTTCTTTTTTTACGTTACTTATACGCTTGGTGAGATGGAAACGGGGGTATTCATGGATGTTGTTGTGTATTCGGCTCGTGCGTACGACCGGCAGTTTCTGAATCTTGCCAACGCTGAAGGTCGCTACCGGCTAAAATTCCTGGAACTCCGCCTGGATCGCCACACAGCGGCAGCGGCTGCGGGTGCATTTGCTGTGTGTGCGTTTGTGAATGACACGCTGGATGCCGAGGTTTTGGCCTTGCTGCAACAAATCGGCATCAAACTGGTGGTTTTACGTTGCGCGGGGTTCAATAACGTGGATCTCGACGCCGCCGCCAAACTGGGCATCGCGATCGGTCGGGTGCCCGAATACTCGCCTTATGCCGTGGCGGAACATACCGTTGCGTTGTTACTCATGCTCAATCGCAGGCTGCATCGGGCGTACAATCGTGTGAGGGAAGGCAACTTCGCGCTGGACGGCCTCTTGGGTTTTGACCTGCACGGCAAAACCGTCGGGGTAATTGGCACGGGTAAAATTGGACGGTGTTTTGCGCGGATCATGATCGGATTCGGCTGTACCGTGCTCGGGGCGGACCCCTATCAAGACCCGGAGGCGCTTTCCATCGGCGTGAGATATGTACCCCTTGATGCGTTGCTCCGTGACAGTGACGTCGTCAGTTTGCATTGTCCATTGCTGCCTGCCACGCATCATTTAATCAACAAAGAAACGCTCCAGTTGATGAAGCCCGGCGCCGTTCTGCTCAATACCAGTCGCGGTGGCGTCGTCGATACGGCTGCGGTGATCACGGCGCTTAAACAAGGGCGCCTCGGCGGACTTGGCATCGATGTCTATGAAGAGGAATCGAATCTGTTCTTTCGTGACATGTCGGATGATGCCATTCAAGACGATGTGTTTGCCAGGCTCCTGACGTTCTCAAACGTCGTTGTAACGGGCCATCAGGCTTTCTTTACACAAGAAGCCTTGACAACCATCGCACAGACGACAATTGATAACATCGATACGTTTTTGAAGGAAGGACAGCCCCGTTACGTGGTATCTCGGTAAGCGGTGATGTCAATCGGTATTGCCTCGGCGCTTGCCGCGAACTGTCAAATGCTCGTACAAAGGCAAAATCCAAGCACTGTCGAACTGCGAGCAGCAGGCAGACGTCAGACCTGATTCACCGCTTGAGGGCACTCACTCCCGCAGCGTTCTGGACTGCAGCCGATGACCCAGTTCGTTGATTGCCTCTTTCCCGATCAATCGGAAGACGAACGGCGTCACCGAACTGTGGCGTTGCAGAACGGTTGCTGACAAAGCGTCCGTCAGCACATGCGTGGTGAGGTTGAGCGTTCCAGGCACCCATACACCATCTTCGAGTGGAACATCAATCATGGTGTCGTCTGAACAGATGGCGGCCAAGATCTCTCGAAACAGCACCCGAAAACGCACAGACATTGAAGCGATTCCCAGCAGACCGTCCGATGAAATCGCCCGTGCCCAGTCCAAAAGCGGACTGACGGAGGCCAATTGCATCAAAATGACTTCGTTTGCATCCCCCAATTTGCCCTTGAGGCTCGTGGCGTGGTTACTGGATGTGAGAAAAAGAGTTTTGGCACGCTCGTGTGGAGACAGTTTTTCGATCGCTTCGAGGGTCATTCCAACAACTGATGTATCCAGCGCATCTGTTAACTCGTGAACGTAGATGCGCAGCAGGTCGTCGTGGGGATTCACCGCCGCAAGCCGTTCGAATGACGGTTGGCCGAGTGCGACATCTACCGCAGTCTGAATGGCGGTATAAGTATGACCGCCCGTTCGCGCGTGTTCAACGAAACGCCGCGCGAGCCACTCCAGGGACGCAAGGTTTGCGTGGGGCGTATTTTTTTGGTGGTCGACGACGTGGGTACCACTGCCTTTGCGCACATCAATGACGCCGAGCGCCTCAAGCCGTTGATACGCCGCCATGACCGTATTGTGATGAACATTCAGGCGTTTGGCGAGTGCGCGAATGCTCGGCAGGCGCGAGCCCTGCGCAAGATCGCCAGATGCGACCATCTGGCCGATTTGAGAAGCGAGTTGCTCTTGCAAGCTGACGGCACTGTCCCGATTCAGAAACACCTTCATAGGCTGAATTATAACTTGCAGGAAATGCCCTTTTGCGTCCCGACAACAGACACTTTTGAAAGTGTCACACGTACAGCCCTTGCTCGCGCGCCAAACTGTTACAGTCAAACTAAGATTAGATTAAGAAAAGAGAAAGGGATTTCGCATGTCAGTGCGTCGTTTTGTGGCTGCTTTCGTTCTGGGCGTGTTGTGCCAGGGTTGTGGCTCGTCAGCCATTTATGCTGCATCACGGGCTGACGTCGCGCCGGAGATTCAGAAAGCGGTCAGCCAGCGTGCTGAAGCGCTGGATCCGAAATTTTTTGCCCGCCGTGCCGTGCAAGCGCGGTCGCCCAAAGCATTCTCCTTGATGCCAGAGGCTCAGGCCGGTTTGCGTGCAATGGAAAAAGAGGCTGGTGCGGCGCGTTTAGATTTGGTGAACACGCTTCAGGGCAACCCTCAGTTGTATGTCAACATCAAGCGTTTCCCTACGTTGACTTGGGAGGCTCGTTTGGCGGTGCTTCAGTCGGTTTTTGATGTTGAATGCAAGGTATTGCGCATCAAGGCGCCGGAGTTGGTCATTAGTACCACAGAAATCAAGGGGCCGGCATATTTTGATTTTGATCCGGCAAAGCCTGGTGCAGGACGTGTGATTCTGAACCCGGATGCGATCGCGAAGGATGCCAATCCGTGGACTGCCCTGTTGTTGCTCATTCACGAAACGAGACACTCCGCGCAGTTTCAGATGGCCTTTGAGACGAAGTCTGATCAAATGGGTGCTCGTGCACTGGATCCAGACGGTCAGCGGAGTTTACTGAGGGACAATTATCGGGCTGCATTCGTCGCTCAAAAGGCGTTATCGGGGGATCTGAATTTCAGTGATTTTTGCAGTTTGAACAACGAGTATGATGCCTTTCGGTTTGGGAATTTCATAGTCGGCTCGTTGACGCGCTGGCAGGTAGACACGTTGGATATGGGGTGTTTCAGCAGTCAATTCGACAAACTGGGCAATCCGCGTATTGACCTGATTGCACTGGGTAATCAAGTGGGTCCCGCCGCGTTGCTCGACGTATTCAACGAGCGGCAAACGGAGCAGTATCGCTTGCTCAAAGGTTCCGAGAAGGCGCAATCGGCAAAACGATAGTCAAGGGCGACATCGCTGTTCTATCTCAGTCGGTAGGGCCAAAGTCGCAAGACTGACAGGCCACGTGATAAATCATCGTGACTGACAGGCCACGTGATAAATCATCGTGACTGACAGGCCACGTGATAAATCATCAAAGCGATATTGCTGCTGACGGCATCCCCGACGCAGTCGGGGCAAACAATTGACATTGACTTTCAAAAATTTGTCCGTTTCAAGACGGGTCGCATCAGCAATCACGTGGCGACGCTCATGAACTGGTTAATCATCAGCCGGCTCTTTTTGATTGCGGCCGCGGCGACCTGAACTTCCGGTGGGAGACCGCGCATGTCAGGCTTGGCGATGATTTTATCGAAACTCGCCTGTGTCAGGTAGCTTGGATTGCCTTCCTGCCGGGTTGTTTCCAGACGTTTGAGGCAATCCCAAATGACAGGTGAGTGCTGTTCGATGATCGCTTGATGTTTAGCGACACTGCGTGACACAGCCAAGCTTGCCAATTCGCCTTGAGGGGTGAGGCGCACACCTTGGTTGCTCTTGAACAGGGTGTCAGCAGAGAAGGCGATGCTCTGAGCAAGTTCGCCAATTTGCGTTACGTTACCAAATTCCGGATTCGCCGCCTTCGATAAACCACGCGCGTTATCGGCACCGTTGGCGACGACCCGACCGGCTGCTTGGCTTAATCTAACCAGTAATGACACGATTCGGACTCCTTTGCGCTGCTTTCCAATTCCTTGTGTTCCACTTTGACGTACCGCCGCCGGCCGTCAGTTCCAAGAATCTGTTGTTACACCGGTCAAAATAAGAGCCTGCATTCTCCCTTGGGACGCTCACGCCTCGTTGCGGTTCATCTAACCAAAGTCTCTTCCTTCACGAATTCACCTGGTCCTTGTTTGCGCTCTTGGTTGCACCCCTTGTGCTTACCCGTCACCCTGCATCGCCTTGATTAAACTCCAGGCAGCGTTGATGTCTTGCATACGCGGATGGGCCACCGCCTTGTCTGCCTGGCCATCTGGGTGCCACTTTTTTGCCGCCGCCTTCCAGGCCGCACGCACCTCATCCAAAGAAGCCCCTTCCGCAACACCCAGCGTCTGATAAGCCGCGCGGAGTTTGGGGTCCGTTGCCTGTGCCCGTTGCGCAGCCGTTCCCGCACGATCACGGCGCACTTCCTGCGCAAAT
>JBBAPZ010000025.1:38359-43527 GCA_040400605.1 Candidatus Sericytochromatia bacterium | reverse complement strand
CCACGACCCCCACTACCCCAAAGTGGTGCGCTACCAAGCTGCGCTACGCCCCGAAGGTGTGTCAGTATAACAGCCCGACAAACGGTATGCAAGTGGAACAAGAACGATGCCCCGTTCAGTCACCGACCATTGCAATCCTTGCACCACACCCTGTTACATCCATCGCTCGGAACGATACAGCGACAAAGTGGCTACCGTTCAAAAATTTCACAATGGCGCATCGGTTGCTATTTAATACACGTGTAACAAACTCAAAAAATCCAGTTTTTGCATCCTGTGGTTCAACAGCAGCCACAACATGTCAACCACGCGATGCTTTTGGTATACTGCTTGTTTCTTAAAGGGAGAATCAAGCGTGATCAAGCATGTGGTGGCCTTTCGGCTCGAAAACCAGACCCCTGAGCAGGAACGGGCGATGCATGACGCCTTCGGTAGCCTGCTTGGCAACATTCCCGAAATCCTGGCTTTCAGCATGGGCCGCAATATATCACCGCGAGACGATCGCTTCACCCACAGCCTCGTCAGCGAGTTTGCCGACATGGATGCCGTGATGGCCTATGTGAACCATCCCTTGCACCAGGATGTCGTCAAGACGCATCTTGCACCGTTTATGACTGACCGGGCGATCATCGACTACGAATTCTGAACGACATCGCCTGATTGTGCACGGTATACCCGGTCATAGTGTGCCGCCTCTGCAAAGAGGTATCGCGCGTGGATCAGGCAATCAGGCAGAATCGGATAGGCGCCCAGTTCCTCTGGCTCTAGCCAGATTGCCGGTTGGTCCGCCTCAGCACGCAAAGGTCCCGGTTCAGGTGCCACGGCGACGTAAACAAAGTCGAGATGGTCGTGGTCACCCAGATCCTCACGTTGAATGAGCAACGGACCGGGCAGCGCCTCGGTGCGCGGTGAGAGATAGTTGACACGCAAAGGCGAGAGGTTGAGTAATTGCACACGCTGACCGGTTTCCTCGAACACCTCGCGCACAGCCGCTGCAGATGGTGTCTCGCCGGGATCAACGTGCCCGCCGGGTGGTAGCCAATAGCCCGCGATGGGGCCTTTGCGATGCCGTATGAACAACAAGTGCTCAAAATCGGGGGTGAAGACATAAACCGCGGTGGCCAATTGAATTTCGCGCATCGCGAGATTTTAACACGCCGATTGATTCGCTCCGTGATACGTGTCTGGGTGTTTTTCAGACAACCAGGAAGCCGAAGGGTGGGTCTGATCGCGCTGGAATGGGGTTGGCCGCTTGGGTGGCTGGGTGTGGTATGATCCCGCGAGTGCGGTCGCTGGCGGATCGCCCTGACCCCAAGGAGGAGTCGTGAGCAGCGAAGTAAAGGGTCTGGAAGAGGCTCAAGCGGCATTTGATGCCGGTCTTGATGATGATGCCATTCAGGTTTTGCTGGAATTGACCAAGCAAGATGGTGTGAGTGCGCATCATTTTACGTTGCTCGGGCTTGCGTATCAGCGCAAAGGGCGGCCAAATGAGGCGATGGATGCCTTGAATCGAGCGTTGAAGCTGGATGAACGGCAGTATGAGGCGGCATTGGCGGTTGGTCAGGTGTTGGCGCGCTGGGGCAAGCCTGCGGATGCGATGGCCGCGTTTGAGCGCGCAAGTGCGATCGCGCTAACCAATCCGGAACCGTTCCGTGAAATGGCGCAGTTGCGCATCAAACAAGAGGACTACGCCGAAGCCTTGACCTTGCTTGAGGCTGCGCGTCGGCTGGCGCCGCAATCCGCCCGCATCTTGCAGATGTTGGGTGTGTGCCAGAAGTCATTGGGCCAGTGGGAGGAAGCGCTCAGCACCTTCAAGCTGGCCGAAGCCGCCAAGCCCACGTGGCCCCTGCCCTTGTTGAGCATCGGGCAACTGTTCCTGGAACGGCAAAAATCGGAACTTGCGTGGAACTACTTTCAGCAGGCTCTTCGTCTGGATGCCAACGATGCGCTGACACACCAGCATTTGGGACATTATTATCTGGGGCAGGGCGATCCCGAAAAAGCGTTCGCGGCTTTCGCGGAATCAACACGCCTTGACCCCAAGGCAGCGGACACCTGTCTTGGCATGGCCAGGGTTTATGAGGCCCTTGGTCGCTGGGATGCGGCCTTGACTGAGTACAAGAAGGCGCTGGAACTGGAGCCTGGCCACGCGTTGGCGAATGACCTGTTGGGTTTGGTGCACTTGCGGCAGGGCAAGTTGGATATGGCACTGGCGGCGTTTTTGAATGCGGTGCGCCTGAACCCGCGCTTCGCTGAGGCATTGATGCACCAAGGGGATGCCTTGGCCGGCTTGGGGCGGGTTGATGACGCCATCCAAGCCTATGAAAAGGCCTTGGCACAAGACCCGTCGCTGCAAACGCCTTACATTCGCCTGGCACGTCTGTGCCTTGAGCGTGAGGATGTGACGCGTGGCGAAAAATACCTGAACCAGGCGCTCAGCTTGTCGCCGGACAATGCGTTTTTACATGCGCAAGCGGCACGCCTGGCAATGCTGAAAAACGATTTACGGCAAGCGGAGCAGAGTGTGACGACGGCTTTGCGACTGGATGGCAACGCGTGGGAAATCAGGCGCGTTCTTGCGGAGTTGCACATGCGCCAAGGGCGTTATGCAGAGGCGGCCAAAACGTGGCAGACGGTTTTGGCTGTCCGACCGGATGACGTTGAGTTGCTGGATGCTGCCGCTTTGGCTCATAGCGCGGCCATGGAGCATGACGAGGCATTGCGTTTGATTGATGAGGCCATCAAGCGCAGGCCGGGTTCTGCGAGCCTTGAGTTTCATGCGGGCAGAATTCTTGCGGCGTCTGGCAATGTGCCACGTGCACTTGAGTCGTTGGATGAAGCGTTGCGGCTTGATCCTGAATTGTATGAGTGCCTTTATGAATTGGCGCAGTTACTGGAACAATCCGGAAAGCGTGAAGCGGCTTTGCGGTGCTACGATGAATTCCTGCAAGCGCAAGAAGACGGAAAATTCAAACACGAGGCACTTGGGGAGCAGGCGCTGGCGCGTTATCGTGAACTCCAGGCGGCACTGGTAACAGCCCGCGCCGAAGGTGGGTTCCTGAAGCGCTTGGCTGGCTGGTTCGGTCGCCGTTAAAACTACCAAGCCAACGTATCGGGTGTGAAAGCGAAGGCGTGAAAGCATCGCGGGGCGCCAGGTGACAAAGCCCATTCGGTGAAGCAAGGGGTCCCGTTTTAACGCCTGTTCGACATCTAGGCGAAGCGAATCGTGTTTAAAGCACCGTTTTGGTGCTTGTTTGATTGTACCCCGCGTGCAAATCGCAAACTTTTGTTTTGTGCATCGCATGTTTTCGTGGACGGTTTTACGCATTGATTCGCGTGGTTTTATAAATTGATCGGTCGAATGCGCGCAGGGAGGAACTCGTAGCCGCGTCCTGCGTATATGTGATATGATAACTTGGCCGTGTGTTGTGTTCGAGGCGTCTCAGTGGCACATTGGCCCAAGCCTCGTCAGGGAAACTGTCAGTGCTTGCGGCGCCATGACTAGCCACAGTGAGGAATTCCAAAACCTTGGAAAATGCCCCGAAGCGAGCCTTCAGCGAGTTTGCACTTGATGCCGATTTGCTTGCTGGCCTGGAAAAAATGGGTTACACCCACGCGACGCCCGTTCAGGCTGAAGCCATACCGGCTGTCTTGAGTGGCAAAGACTTGATGGTTCAGGCTCGTACGGGAACGGGCAAAACGCTGGCTTTTGGTTTGCCGACATTGTCCCGAATTGAACGCACCTCGCCGGATACCCAGATTTTGGTCATTACGCCGACGCGCGAACTGGCGGTTCAGGTATCGGAAGAGTTATCGCGCGTGGCGGTGGCGTTTCAGATCATCGTCGCGGCGGTGTACGGTGGTGTAAAACTGGTAGAACAAATTGATGCGATGCAGTGGGCGCCGGTTGTTGTCGGTACGCCGGGGCGCTTGCGGGATCACATCGAACGGGGTTATTTGCATCTTGATACCTGTCGGGCGGTGGTGCTTGATGAAGCGGATGAGATGCTTGATATGGGTTTCAAGGATGATCTGGAGTTCATCTTGAAGCGGGTTCCTGCTGATAAGCGGCAGACATTGTTATTCAGTGCGACGTTTCCCCCTGAGATTGTGAAGATCGCGCAACGATATATGCGCGATCCGGAGAGGATTGAAGTGAGTTCAGGATTCACACCCGCGGCTGGTCTTGCTCATAAGTTTTTGAAAACGAGCAAGGATCAAAAAATTTCCACCTTGCAGAAGTTGTTGACATTGCCTGACGTCAGTTCGGCGATCGTGTTTTGCGCGACCAAGGCAGAAGCGCAGTGGGTTTATAATCGCGTGCGTCTTGGTGGTTTCAAGGTTGGCATGCTGACGGGGGATGTGTCGCAAGACAAGCGTCTGGAAACGTTAGATGCTTTTCGCGATGGGAGCATCAACATCTTGGTTGCGACGGATGTCGCCGCGCGGGGTCTGGATATTCCGAGCGTGTCGCATGTGTTTCATTTCAATGTGCCTCAGGATGCTGCGACTTATATCCATCGGAGTGGGCGCACGGCTCGCGCCGGGCGGTCAGGAATTGTGTTCACCTTGGTGACGCCTGAGGATGAGCGTGATTATCAGCGTATCTTGCGCGAACTTGAGAGCGCTGCGGGTGGTGGTCGCGAGACGCGTGAGGGTCGCGAAGAGCCACGGCGTCAGCAACCGAAAGCGCCGGCAGTGCCAGCACGCGAAGAGCGCCAGCCCCAGCGGCAAGAACAGGGACGGGCCCGGCAGGAGGAACGACCGGTGCGCACGGATGAGCGGGCGAACGGTCAGAATCAGCAGCGTGAACCCCGTCGGGAGTTTGCTTTGCCCAGGCGTGGTTGGGAGCATCGTCCGCCGCGTTTGAGTGCGGAACAGGCCCAGGCCGCGGAGACAATCGTTCAGGCGATCGCCCAGGCAGGAACCACACCGGATTTTCAGGCATTGGCGGAGGCCATCTGTTGTCGTCGCGATGCCTCACGCATGGTCGCGTGGTTACTTGCTCAGCAACCACTCGCCAGTTCCTGGCTTCAACTGCCCGAGCCGGCAGCACGTCCGGAGCCTGCGCCTGTTGTTGAAGAAAAGGCTGCGGAGTCACAGGCTCAAGCGCCTCGAACGGGAAGGATGCGTTCGACGCGCCGTGCCGGGTCGGCATCAGTGCCGAC
>JBBAPZ010000025.1:30065-38259 GCA_040400605.1 Candidatus Sericytochromatia bacterium | reverse complement strand
AAAGCTGTGGCGGTGATCAGCTAAACAATGGATGCATCGGTTGCTGGCCAAACTGGTGCAACCGATGCAGAGACATCCTCATAAAACGCGCTGATCACAAATACCAGCTGCAGCCCGTTGAGCGTCAATGCGTTTGTGAATCAGTTTTTGCGCTGATGTGAGTGAGGGGAGCGGAACCTGTTTCTGGCTCCCTTTCTCCCCTTGCAGCTGTGAGTTTGTCGTTGAAATACTCAAATATGTCGCGGTGCCCTTGACCCGGGTAGCTGAAATCGTGGCAATGATGTGACTCCGACTGGTCAAACTCAGATACGGCCTCTGTCGCGCCAAGTATGAAAGCGAGCGGGTTTTTTTTCTTGCTCCGCAACTGTATCTAACGGGCACTCGAAACTTTCCGGCAAAAATCTCGGAAATAAATTCATAGCCTTATCCGTAAACAATTTTTGAACAACAAAACGATCTGGGATGCTTTGTAAGCGAGGTGCCCTGAAACAAGCATCCAAACGGTGTTTAATGCACTTTGAGGTTTTAAGACGTCTCGCACAAGCGTTTGATATCAAAGCAATCAACAAGTTCTGATAGCACAACCACGGTGACTGGGCTGAACGTCTTGCGAATTTCCAGCACAGAGTGGCTACTCATTAGAACGTTGTGCCAAGGCCACCGTTGTACATGAAGGATCCACCCGTTGTGAGGCCTTGTGCGACGCCGATGCGAACATCAATGGGGACGGCTTGAAACATTGTGGTTTGCGCGCGTAACTCCGCACCGACCCCGAGTTTGAAATCGTCCCAGACCGGCAGGTCAATACCGAGTGGATTGAGTCCCCAGACGAGGCCCGTATCAACGAAACCGACGGCATAGAGGCGATTGACAAACACGGGGACTTCGCCCCAACCGCGTGCGACTTCGCCGAGTGGGAGGCGATATTCGAGGCCGGTGGTCAATTGGCGGTTGCCAATGGCCCAGGAGTAACCGCGCAGCAATACGGTGCGCTGACTATATTCCGTGGCAGTGGTCAGGTCCCAACGGTTGATGGTACTGAGAGGGGTATAGCCAAAGGGCATGCGCCAGGCCGTGAAGAAAAAGTCGCCGTTGCGGTTGTAGACCAGTCCTGCTGTGCTGCGCAGGGCGAGTGTGCTTTTGGGGATAGCGGGACCGGGCCAGTACATGCGGTGATCCGCCCAGAAGCGTCCCCAGGGTTGCTGCCCCAGAATGTCGATGGGCGCGCGTGGTTCGTCCAGGTTTCTGTAGCGATCGCCCCGGGTCATGACGCCCGCCTCTCCGCCCACCGTCGTGATACTGCCGGCAGTGGGGCCGTTGTCATACGGGCGTTTGGCCGTGTCAGCCTGTTGCCATTGCAAAAACACACTGTGTGCGGTTCCATCGTCCCCCACAGTCGCAAAGCGACTGCGCAACGGTACGGCGTTGAGTTGCTCCTGGCGGGTCTCGCCCGGCGTTCCGGATGCCACTTGCATGGCATAGTCATTGACCAGTTCCTGGCGATACCCCCACGTCCAGTTCGGTCCGGTGATCGGTGGCGGCTCAAACATGGGGTTTCGAATGCCGGGGTACGAAAACGACACCGTGAGTGACTTGTTCCACTGCCAGATGTCCGCCCAAGTGATGTCATCCGGTTTTTGGGGATTCCGTTGTAACGGATAACGTCCCGGGGATGGAAATTCATTGATGCCAAGCGAAAAAGGCAATGATGTCGTGAAATTGTCGTAACGAAACCCGTAGTTGATCCGCTGACTGTAAAACCCGTACCCCCCAAGCAAGGTCAAGAAATGCTGTCGCAACACATCCTGCCAGAAACTGTACACCGTCAAATTGGTGCCCCACTCATCCTCGCCAACGACAGGAAACCACAGACTCGGCACAAAAGTGGGCAACGCCCAGTACTTTTGAGGCGTTTCGATCTGAGTCGCCGGAATCCTGCTCACGAAGGGTCCGGGGAGATTGGGCCGCTTGAACGTTGTCACCCAAGGCGCGCGTTCGGGATGAAACGAAATGGTTTGGATATCATAGCCACGTCCTGAGTAATTGCTGAATGCAATCTGTTTGCCATCCGGTGAGACGGCTGGATCGAACGCACCACCCAAGACGTCGGTGAGTTGACGAAGTTTGCCGCTGGCACATTCATAAGTGTAAAGGTTCATCGTGCCTTGGCGATCCGAACAAAACACCAGATGTTTGCCATCTGGGCTCCACGATGGGTAGAGGTCAACCGCCTCGTCTTGCCATAAAGGCGTCATCTGTCCTGATGCGGCATCAACCAGCCACAGGTCACGACTCCCCGCATGCCAAACAGCCACGGCCAAGGTGCGCCCATCCGGTGACCAGACCGGATTGCCAAACTGGTAATGATCGTTGTCATAGCGCCACTGCCTGAGCAGTTTGCCTTGCACGTCATAAATCGCCAAACCGGTTTTCCCGCCCCCCGATGTCACCGCGACGATCTCGCGCCCATCCGGCGACACCTGCGGTGCGAAGGTACGGGCTTGTTGCGTCAGGCGCCGATTCTTTTTGGTGTTGCGATCATACACAAACAAATCACGGTAACTGTTCAGGCCACGCGCCGATTCGCTGGTATCCGCCTCATAGTAAATCTGTTGACCATCAGGACTGAACGAAATGGCTGAACGCGTCGATTGTCCCTTGATCAGTTGCCGCGCCTCACCATTTAGGGCATCAGCATACAATCTCGGCCCTTCATTTTTAAGCGCCTCCGGGTAATACAACACGCCTTTCGCATCCCACACGGGATGACGATGATACCGTCCCGAGACGCTCACATCGCGCGTCGTCGCGAAACGAACCGCCCGCTCACGCTCGCGCGCCTTGTAGCGCTGCTGCTGCTGTTGATAACGAACCCGCAGCATCTCAACCGTTTCGCGCCAAACATCTTGCGCCGTTACACCGACCGTGCGGGAAACCGCACTGTCAAAGCCAAGCCACGGGTATTGACCAAAGGTTTTCAGGATACGACCGGGCGCATCTTCCCCAAACCGCGCAGTCAGGTGATCAACAAAAATTGAGCCCCAAGTATACTCGTAACCACCCATCGGCCAATCAAGGAGATAGCGGCCGTAAATCTGATCGTAGCTTGGCACCTGCCCCTCTAAAAATGCCATCCGCCGCAGCATCTCAAAATCGCCTTCTTTGCCGCGACCACCCGGTGTAAACAGGCTTTCCGTGTGTACCGCCAGTCCCTCGGTAAAATAGCTCGGCGCATTGGTCAGCAAATCGGGCAGGTTCAATGTGATATCGATTGGGAGCTGCGGAAAGACGCTGATCAACAACCCCCCAGCCGCAGTGTTCAATTGATTGACTAACCAAGGCGTGTGCTCACCTTGCAAAATATGGGTGTACTCATGGACAAACAACAACTTGAGCCATTGATCATAACGCCCAATGGCCATCCCCTCATCCGGATTCGGCGGGGTCTGCCACAACCACACCGCCCGGTGCGGGCTGCTGTGCGCCAAACTGTTCAGCTCATCATAACCATCCGCAATGACGACCTCGGTCAACCCCTGAGGCGTCACCTGCATGTACGGCACCAACAAACGGTGCGCCTCTTCAGCGATATTTGCAACATCCTTTGCCCGACTCTCAAATCCAGGCAAGTAGTAGATCCTGAAATGCTCCGTGCCAAGCGTCATCCACTCGCTGGAGGGCTCAAACAACGGCCTGGCAGACACCTGCGGCGCAAATCCTGCCATCGCGGCTACACACAGCGCAACAACACCCCACCGAAACCGTCGCGAACCCTTCGCAAAGCTCAATCTACACATGATGCTCATCTACCCAAGGGATTCCCTGTGCTATCGCATTTCACTCGCCAAACGAATCGAGACCAGCCCCACGCACCGCAATCGATCGACTGACATACACATCATACAGGCATGGCTTGTCATTTATTGCTTCATGGCTTAATATTTTCTTAACTATTGTCCGTGGTTTTGTCTGAGGCGATCGCGCCGATGCGAAAGGAAGAGTCAAGAAAATGCAGCGGCTTAAGTTTGGCGTGATGGGCGCAGTTGTCCTCGCAGTCTGGGGTTGCGGACAGTTGGGCGGTCCCAACGCGGTGCAACGGGTATCAAACCGTGTGTCAGCGCGTGCTGTTCCAGGGGAGTTGATTGTCAAGTTTAAAAACGTGGCCGCGCGCCAGGCGATGATGCAAAAGTTGGGGTTGCGAATGGTTGAGCGCGTCGTGGGACTGGAGGCTTTTTTGGTGAAAGCGCCGGATACCGCCAGCGCGTTGAAGGCGCTGCAGTCGGACTCAACCGTTTTATATGCTGAGCCCAATTATTTGGCGCGCAAGTTTGATGCCCGTGCTGCCTTGCCTCAACTGGGTTTTGAATCCGGGGATGACATGTTGGGCAAGCTTTGGGGGATGAAGACGATCAAGGCGGAGCAGGCCTGGGCGATTACCAAGGGGGATCCCAAGGTGTTGGTGGCGGTTGTTGATACAGGCGTTGATTACAATCATCCCGATTTTGGCGGTCGCGTGGTCAAGGGCCGTGACTTTGCCTACAACGACAACGATCCGATGGATGATGACAGCCACGGCACGCATTGCGCAGGAACGGTGGCGGCCGGGATTGGCAATGGTGGCGTTGTTGGTGTTGCTCCGGAAGTTGGCATTTTCGCGGTCAAGGTATTGGATAAGGATGGTGGCGGTACCTATGCGATGGTTGCAAACGGTATCGTTAACGCGGCGAACAGCGGCGCGCCAATCATTTCCATGAGCTTGGGCGGTTCTGCAAGTTCCAAGATGCTGGAAGACGCGGTCAAGTATGCGCAGGGCAAGGGCGCTTTGATTGTCGCGGCGATGGGCAACGAATCAACGGAGGAGCCTTCTTATCCAGCGGCGATTCCCGGTGTCATGGCTGTAGGCGCTACCACGATAAGAGAACGTCTGGCCGCGTTCTCCAATATTGGAAAGCATGTGTCGGTGTCCGCCCCCGGAGAAAACATTTTATCCACGACACCCGGCAAAAAGTATGACACTTTCTCTGGCACGTCAATGGCGACGCCGCACGTGGCCGGCCTTGCAGGACTGGTGAAGAGCAAGTTCCCGCAGATGAACGCTGAGCAATTGCGTGCGCGTATCGAAAGCGCCTCGGATGATTTGGGTGACCGGGGCTTTGACATCCGTTTTGGCCACGGGCGCATCAATGCGCTCAACGCCGTCAAATAAAACCTCCCATCTCTGATTGATGAAACCGTGGGAACGATGCTTGGGCATCCCCACGGTTTTTTTATGGGCACTCAACACGTGGGAAGTACCGGGTAACACCGGCACCCTCAAGCGGGGTAATTCTCGTTGCGCGTGGGTATACGTGCCTCGGATGAGGAGGAAGTGTCAGTGATGAAACACAAGCATTCTCGCTTACGCACGGTAGCGTTGGCGGTATTGATGCCGGCTTTGGTTGGTTGCGCGGCGATCGAACCGGGTTCACTGGGGGTTGTAACGGATCGCTTCTCAGGGCGCATCGATGAGAAACCGTTGACACCGGGCTTTCATTTTGTCGGGTTGTTCAAGAGTGTCTATGAGTTTCCAGCGGGCGTCGTGGATAATATCAATCTGGATAACTTCCGCGTGAATACCCGTGAGGGGCAAGAAATCACGGTGGATATCCGGGTGCAGTATCGGACTGAATTCACGGATGGTTCTGACAAGCCGGCGCAATTGTTCAAAAAGTACCGCAAGGCGTTTCATGGGGATAATGGTTTGATCGCCACGCGCTGGATTCCTGTCATTCAGCAAGCGGCAGGTTACAGTTTTTCGCAGTTTAGCGTCATTGATTTGTATCAGAGCCGCGGGGCAAAGGCCGCAGCGAGCATGAATCGCATTTTGCAGAATGGTTTAAAAAACAGCGATGTCAAAATTGATGGCATTGGCGATGACTTTGTGGCGGTTGAGACGGTAGCGATTTCAGACATCAATTTGCCGGATGCCATCAAAGCGGCAGTCGAGCGTAAGGCACAGATTGAGCAAGAGACGCTCAGTGCGCGCCAGGAGTTGGAAAAGTCACGCATGGCGGCACAGAAGGTGCGCATCGAGGCGCAGGCAGAAGCGGAGGCCAAATTCATTCGCGCCAAAGGTGAAGCGAACGCCAAGGCTGCAATTGGGTTAAGTCCGGCGCAATATACCGAGATTGAGCGGGCGAAGATCATGGCTGAGGCGATCAAGAATGCGCCAAACCTGATGGTGTTGCCACCCGGTGTCTTTTTGGACTCATCCCAGATGCGTGGTGGGTTGCGTGCGCAAGCGGGACAAAACCAGTGAGTGTTGAGTGGGGCGCTGCATCGGCTGATACGCGCCCACTGTCTCCTTACGAAAGGACCTACCTGGAAGAGCGCCGTGAGCGTGTGGTCGCGGCGCTGAAGTCCTTGTGGCTGGTTTGGGGTTTTTTGGGGTTGCCTGTCTTGTTTGTGGGTAGCAGTGCCTCAGTTACAGGCGATCGCTTCGCGTGGACCTTGGCTGCATTCATTATTTCACTACTCGTCTTGCTGATGCTGAACTACAGCGCAAAAGAATCCCGTCATCCCCGTTTGACCTGGCGGGATTGGCAGATGCCTCAGTTGCTGGAAGAGGATCTTCGCCTGGGTGACGTCAAAGTCATTTCAGGGGTCGCAACACGGAAGGGGGAATCACAGTGGAAGCCCGTCTGGCATAACCTGTGGGGTTTGGTTGGCCGCTTGGCGGGACACATTCAGCGCCGTCCGCTTTATTGGGTTGAGGTGGCTGAACGGCGGTATGAATTAAGCGCGGCGCACTTTATGGCATGTGCCGTGGGCGATCGCCTCACACTGGAAGTCGCATCTCAATCCAGTGTGGTACTTGGCGTAAACGGTGCGCCACAGCGCCTGTCTTTTTTTCAGGTCCTCGTTGAGGGTTGAATCATTCAAGCCCCATAAGGCGGAGATCCGGCGGCCGGTTAACCGTGTAGCCCCACGTCAGGACTCGTTTTTCGTGAGGCTTCATTTGCCATTGCCAGACCACTTGCCCCACCTCACCCGTTTGTTCTGGCGGATGACTCAGGTCATCGAGCGTGACGGTAATTCGGGCGTCGTTCACCTGTGGTAACGGTTCGACAATTGTGACGGTCTGTGCACGGTTCTTGGCGTTGGTAACGGTCACTTGGTACTGATAACGTGTAAATGCCGTTTTCTGCAACAAACCGCTCTCGCCTGACTGCTTTAATGTGCGCACCCGCTTGACCGCGATGCTGCGATCCGCACCTAGTGGCAATTGCAACGGCTCGCCAGGCATGACATCCGCACCGATTTGCGTGGTTCCCACATAATCCGAACCAACAAAGCCTTTCACCGGACCCGCTAAAATCGGCCACGGCCCGCTATTGGTTGTGTTCACCTCCAGAAACGCATCGGTGCTTAACCGCGGAATGACCCGATACGCTGTTTTGACTGGCCAATGCGCATGCCCCACCGGTGTCTGATGCAACGTGCCGTCGCTGGGAATGTCCACAGGCACTGCCGCCGTCATGGTCACTGATTGCCCCTGGTCCGACACCGTCGCCTCAGCCTCCACCATACTAACGCTCGCAGACGCAGGCGGCGCAGCATACTCGGCAACCTCATCTGCGGCCTCCATCCGTCGACTCGCTTTCGCGCTGTTCCGACGCACGTCAAACATAACCGGCGTCACAAACCACGGCGTCAACGCAGGCGCTTGGGTACCACCACCGGGGTGGGCCGTCGACAAACGTAACTGCACCTGATTCCAGTCTTCGCCCGTCGCTTGACGCACCCGGGCCTGATAACGCCACTCCAACCGCGCCGTGTTGACGTTCAATCGGGCATCGTAGGCAGGCTCCCAACCTGCATTGGGCATGACATAATCCAACTCCACCACCACATCGCCTGCTTTTTGCACATCGATGGTGACAGGCACCTCAAGATATTGTGACACCTTAAACGCTTTCAAACGTTGTATCTGCAACTGTAACCCGTCACGCTCACGCACCAGTTGCTGTTTCGCACGCTCCAGCCGCTTGATGGCACCACGCGCCTCGACTTGCCGTTTGAACATGAATTCAAACAATTGATTCCAATCGGAAATTTTCGCCTTGGCCTGGGACAACTGCTGCGACAAACTCGAACCCGCGCTCTGAGCGGTTTGGGTGAGCATATCCAGTTGTGTTTGGTGCGTGGTCAGGTC
>JBBAPZ010000025.1:5381-29965 GCA_040400605.1 Candidatus Sericytochromatia bacterium | reverse complement strand
CGCTCTGAGCGGTTTGGGTGAGCATATCCAGTTGTGTTTGGTGCGTGGTCAGGTCGTCGCGGATATCCCGTTCACGCACAGCCAATGCAGCCAACTTGGCCTCCAGTGCCGCGACTTCTTCCACCCGCGCGCCACCACCTTGACGAATTCTGGAATCGAAACCAAGCAAGGTCCACGTGGCATCGCCCCGTCCACCGACCCGCAAAGAGTCGGGCAACATCTGGATCGGGAGTTTTTCAATCACCACGGTATGACGTCCTGCGGGTAAGTGTTGACGCGTTTCCCGATGCAAACTCACGCGATCCGGGTAAACGGTCGCGGCAATCAAACGTGAGCCGAGGGTTCGCAAAGTCGCTTGCTCTGCGAGGACGGGTTGGCCATAAGTGGTTAACACAGCAAGCACGACGCCAAAGTTTACAATGCGTGGCACAAACACTTACCCCCTGTCATTCGGGAAGGATGATAAAAATAAATGGCCCCGCACGTTTGCGGGGCCAGACCATACACTAAACGGCAGTCGGTTCGGCAAAGGCTGCCTTAACCGCGTCATGGGTGATTTCACCGTGTCTGACATTCAGCCCCAAAGCCAGCGCGCGATTCTCAGCCATGGCCCGGTCTGCACCTTTGTTGGCGAGTTGCAACATATAAGGCAAGGTGGCATTGTTGAGCGCAAAGGTGCTGGTTCGAGGCACAGCGCCGGGGATGTTTGCCACACCGTAGTGGATCACGCCACCCACATCAAACACCGGATCGGAGTGCGTCGTGGTCTTGATGGTTTCGATGCAACCACCTTGATCGATCGCAATATCCACGACGACAGACCCCTTTTTCATTGTTTGAATCATCTCGCGCGTAACCAGGCAAGGTGCCTTGGCACCGGGAATCAAGACGGCACCGATGACGAGATCCGCACCCTTCACCGCTCGCGCAATGTTCATCGGACTCGACATCTGCGTGATTACCCGACCGTGCAACACATCTTCGAGATAGCGCAGACGATCCAGGTTGATGTCGAGGATCTGCACCTGTGCCCCCAAGCCCAACGCCATCTTGGCAGCATGTGTACCACTGACACCACCCCCGATGATCACGACATCCGCCGGCGGCACACCTGGCACACCACCCAGCAAGACACCCCGTCCACCGTGCGCCTTCTCCAGGTAGTAGGCCCCCGCCTGCACCGCCATTCGTCCTGCGATTTCACTCATGGGGGTCAACAAGGGCAACGAGTGATCAGGCAACTGAATCGTTTCATACGCGATCGCCGTAATGCCACTCTTAACCAACGCATCCGTCAACTCACGACATGCAGCCAAATGCAAATATGTAAACAACACCAAATCACGACGCAAATAACCATATTCCGACGCAATCGGCTCTTTCACCTTCACAATCATGTCCGCGCGCTGCCACACCTCAGCGACACTACCCACCATCTCGGCACCCGCAGCAATATACTCTTCGTCCCACATTCCACTGCCGGCACCTGCACCAGCTTGAACCAGGACGGTGTGACCCGCTTGCCGGAGCGCCATCGTTCCAGCAGGGGTGAGTGCCACACGGTTCTCATTGTCCTTGACTTCAGAGGGAACACCGATGATCACGGTTGAATCTCCTTATTTGACGACGTGCCCGTCGAGGGGGCCATTGCAAGGCGCACTCATCGCGCCCGCGCCGTCATTATATCAGGTTACAACCAACCTCGGATCCCGCAAGGCTACCGGCGCCGCGTCTGCTTGGCTGGCACTGTCGGGGCCAGAATCATGGCCTGCTTACCCGCCAAATTGAGGCGTAATTTGCGATGCTGTACCACCACCCGCGCGCCAGACAGTTGATCCACCAACACGGTGCCTTCAGCCATATTGCTTTCCGCACGCAAGCCGATTTCACGTGTCTGCCCCTGCTCATCATTGTTCAAGGCCACGATTACCTCTTCCACGGGCCGAGCACGCTCGCCACCCATTAAACGGGTGTAGGCATAAATCTGGTCATCTTGCCACATCTCCAACATGCGTCCCCGACGCAAGGGTGCCAACTTTTTGCGCAAATGCATCAAGGTGCGGGTAAACTCAGTCAACTTGGGATTTTTGCCAAAGGGCATGTCAATGCGGTTCTCCGCTTCAGACGCGCCGGATATTCCAACCTCAGTACCGTAATAAACCGACGGTATGCCGCGCATCGTCATCACGAAAGTGAGTGCCAACCGTAATTTGCGTTCATCACCACCCGCGGTGCTCAAGAAACGCGGCACATCATGGTTGTCAATAAAGGGCGAGAGCATGGTCGCATCCTTGTACTTGTCATCTTGCGCCAACATCGAACCAAGCTTGCGCATCGATTGCCCACGGCCGAACACATCCGCGATGGCGAAGTACATCGGGAAGTCAAACAGGCTGTCAAACTGACCTTGACGGATATAAGGGGCCATATAATCCACGCTGCCGTGCAGAACCTCTCCCAAAAGCAGAAAATCCGATTT
Organism: Candidatus Sericytochromatia bacterium; assembly: GCA_040400605.1. Lineage (GTDB taxonomy): Bacteria > Cyanobacteriota > Sericytochromatia > S15B-MN24 > JAQBPE01 > JBBAPZ01. Next base: position 27,486 of record JBBAPZ010000025.1, on the reverse strand, counting down.
GGCGCGACGTCGCATCGTTTGATTGAACTGCGCCCAAAACGGAATGGGCACATGTTTGACCGTGTCCATGCGGAAGCCATCAATACCCGTGCGGGTCACCCACTTGGACCACTCATCTTCCAAAAATTTGATGACAGCGGGATTCTCCGTGTTCATGTCCGGCAACCCCTGCACGTCATGGTATTCCAGTTGATACTGATCATCCCAGTTCTTGACATCACCCTTGTTGTGGAACCAATCCTTCAGTTGCGCGTTCTTGGTCATCGGCACATCATAGCCCACGTGGTTGACCACCATGTCCAAAATCACTTTCAAACCGTTTGCATGGGCTTGGCGCACAAATTCCTTGAAGGTTTCTTCATCACCCAGGTGCTCATCTACCCGATCGAACTGCTTGATCCAATAACCGTGAAAACCCCAATACTTATCGACGAACACTTCGTCCCGGTTATCATTTACCGGCGTGAGCCAGATCGCTGTCGCTCCCAAATCCTTGATATAGGGAATCTTCTGCATCAACCCTTTGAGATCACCCCCGTGATAAGCGTACGGGTTGCGCTTGTCGACGTTGATATCGTTGCGCGTATCGCCATTGGCAAAGCGATCCGTCATCACAAAGTAAATGATGTCATCGCGCCAGGCATCCAAATCCTTGGCCCGCCCCGCAACGCTCACATTATCTACCCCCGTCCGGGCAGACACATCCGGCACCACCCCACGGGCACAGGCCGCCATCGGTAACACAGCAGCCGTCATGGCCAAGCACAGCAGTCGAGCAACAAGGGATCGGGGGACTTTCATTGGCTCTTCCTCGAAACACAACGGCGTCTATCGATAACCGGATTCTCATCGTCGAATCGGTTGAGTACTTATCGTGATGTTATCGAAAATCATGCTTAAAATTTACACTAAACTTTTTTGGCTGATGAATTGAGCGTTTCAGTTGATGGTATCGGCTTGGTGGGTCAAGGGCCAACATTGGGCAATCGAACACTCATAACAGCTACTACACAGAAACGGGTTGACTGGTGACTAAATTGTGGCTGCTGCTCAAAAACAGCAAATCATTCCCTGACGTTATCGTCTTTCTGCTCGAGTTTTGAACAAAAACCGATGCGTCACCGTACAGAAAAGTTTGGTCATCAAAGGGTACCTGCGACGCGCATAGGGGCCACCTGTAGCAGGCGGCCCCCATTCTTGCCTAAAACGTCGACGCTTTGTCCGTCGGCAATCAGTATTGCGCGCCAGCACCTGCCATCGTGGGATGACGGTAAACAGTCTGGTTGGTCTGGGTTTGTTGGTAATCCATCAAGGGCAAGGCACGGCGTTGGGAATAGAACCATTTGGGATTGTGGTACACCATCTCCTCGATTTGGTTTTTCGTGTAACCATTCAGATGCAGGTATCGCGCAAAGCGGGCAACCGCCAGGGGATCACCCATCAAACGTCCGGCAGCACTGTTGATCAATACCCCCTGCAATTGACCGTGCTCAATCAATTGTTTGGCACGTTCCAGCGACAGATGGGTCTGCGCATCCAGCGTCAAGCCAATCCACGCGCCATAATCGCGGACGTAAGCCCACGTCTCTTCCGTCACGCCGTTAACCAACACCGCACTCGGGGCAAAATTCTCTTCCTGCAAGACCGTTATCGTGCGCGCTGCCACCTCCCGCCGATTGTGCGTTGGCAATGCCACCACAACCGGCAGTTGATGCTGCTTGGCCAACTGCAATTGATGCCTGAATAGCGTCTCCTCCGCATTCGACAAATACGCAAGCCCAATCTCACCAAGTGCCACCACCCGTTCGTGCTGCAACAACTTGCCCATGTGTTCAAGTATCTGCTGACACAAAACAAAATTGGACGCCTCATAGGCGGGCAAACCGATACAGACGCCATAGCCAATACCATAACGGTTCACACGTTGCGCATCGTTTTCCAACAAGCGTTCCGCATCTTCAAAAAAACTCTCGGCATGACGGCGCACATAACCCTGCGGCGCCATGGGCTCAATCACACCCGTGATCCCGGCCAGGGCCATCTGTTCCAATTCTGGCGCCGAACGCCGCGAAGCATAAATGGTTGAATCGATGTAGCGCATCAAGTCGTCCTCCTGTTCATTACCGGGGCTCAGACCCGCGCAGCCAGTGCACGTTTGGCCAAAACCCACCCGTGTCACCAGACCCTGTGTCTGGGATGACGACACGCTAACATACGCAGCGTCAGCGACCCATCGGACACACCTGTCACTGTTTTCCGTGCAGTTTGACCGATTCAAAAAGACGCACGGTACGCCAAACCGGCATCACAGCCAGCGGCGAAACCACTGCACCATGCCATCAACGGCCTGGGGGCTAATCATGATCGTGAAATGATTGCGGCGCGGAACCAACAACAAGGACTTCGGGGCCGAAATTTGCTCATAAAGCATTTGCGCTTGCCAAAGTGGCGTGATGTTATCCCAGTCGCCATTAATCACCATCACGGGAACGTCGCTGCGCGCTGCATGCCCGTAAGGATCCAGGTGTCGGACAATTGCGTCAATATGATGCGCGGTTTTGGGATGCAACAAATCCACTTCTTCAATCAGTGCATCAAGACCTTGCGCAATGCGTACAGGCACGGTCACAAAGCGTAACAAAGGCCCCGGTGTCGCATCCAAAAAAGTTTGACAGTTCTCAGGGTTAAACAGTCCCACCAATTCCTGCAGTCGTTCCCATTCACCCAATTCCACCTGCGCAGGAACCGAAACGGCGACCACTGCCTTGATGCCCGTTTCTGCCGGTAATGCATTCAACGCGCAGGCACCACCCAAACTCACGCCCAACAAACCCAAACGCGCCGGGTTGACGCCGGGTTGCGATCGCAAAAACTGCAAAGCCGCCGGCACGTTCGCTTCCACATCCGGCACACGCAACGGGCGCCGATTGTCACCATGCCCATCCATCTCAAAGGTTAAAACCTGAAAACCCGCTCGCAGCAATGCGCGAATCCACATGTAATAAGACAGGGTCTGCTCGGCGGATGTGCCATGCACCAAACAGACACTCGCCCCCTTGGCATCGTGACGCGGCACGAACAAATGACCCGGCATAAAACCGTTACCCAGCGGAATCTGCACGCGCCGCACGGTGTGATCCGCGTTCGCTGATGGATTGAGCAAGCGCGGCGATGGGTCAAGGTGTACGGGCACCGCGTGCCGCAGCGCATGCAGGGCGTGCCGCCACAAAAAGGTTAGAGGCGTCTCAAAACTGGCTTGGGGCTCACTTCGCAGTTGTATCACATTCCATCTCGCTCCATTGCGATGCGTCACGACCTGGTGACTATTGCAATTATACCCGCGCCTGCAACGATCGGAACCACGCTTCGAGAGTGGAACGGGAAGAGTCGGCGATCAAGCAGCCCTACCTTGGTTACACCACAATGCCCGCGTCGCCAAGTACGACTGTCACTAGCCGAAGGATTAGGACAAACATTCCATGAACAATCGATGAAACGAAGGAGTTATTGCGGTAACCGTGGGCCATCGAGCGGCCTTATGGGAACCTCCTGCCGCAGTTGAATAACAATTGGCGGAAACGGGCCCACAGAGGACGTGTCACTCACAACCGACTAATCTGATGGCTGGGACTGACAATGGCCCTGTTCGGGCCAATGGCGATGGAAGTCGCTAGGTGCCGGCACTTTCACGCAAATAACGTGCTGCATCAACCGCACAATACGTGATGATGAGGTCTGCTCCGGCACGTCGAATGGCCGTCAGGCTCTCCAGCACGATGCGGGCTTCATCCACCCAACCATGGGCTGCCGCAGCTTTAATCATGGCGTACTCGCCTGACACGTGATAGGCCGCGAGTGGCAAAGCGGTCCGCTCGCGCAGGCGTGCGAGAATGTCCAGATAGGGCAGGGCTGGTTTGACCATCAAGATGTCAGCGCCCTCCGCCTCATCGAGTGCGGCTTCGATGAAGGCTTCACGCGCATTGGCCGGGTCCATCTGGTAGGTTTTGCGATCGCCAAAACTGGGCGCCGACTCCGCTGCCTCCCGAAACGGCCCATAAAACGCCGACGCGTACTTCACCGCGTAACTCATGATTGGCACGTGGTCAAAGCCCGCCTCATCCAGCGATCGCCGAATGGCACCCACGCGACCATCCATCATATCCGATGGCGCAACCATATCCGCCCCTGCCCGCGCATAAGATACTGCACTCGCAGCGAGCCTCTCCACAGTCGGCGCATTGAGCACCGTTTCGCCCTCAATCAGGCCGCAATGACCATGGTCGGTGTATTCACACAGACACACATCAGCGATGACAAGCATCTGCGGCGCAGCAGCCTTCAGGACGGGAATCGCCTGTTGTACCACACCCTCCGGATCGTCAGCGCCACTACCGTGGGCATCCTTGAAAGGCGGCAATCCAAACAGGATCACCGCCCGGATGCCAAGATCCCACCATTCACGCACTGCCGATGCAGCAACATCCGCACTCATTTGACAAATGCCTGGCATGCTACCGATCGGACGCCGCTGGAACTGTCCGGGTACCAGAAAGATGGGCATAACCAAGTCAGAGGCCTGCAAGGTGGTTTCACGCACCAATTCACGCAGGACAGCCGTTCGTCGTAACCGGCGGGGTTGCCGCAAGGGGTGTCCACTCATTCGACTGTAACCGACTTGGCGAGGTTGCGGGGTTGATCCACATCCAGCCCACGCAGGCGTGCGATGTGGTAACTCAACAACTGCAAGGGTATCACGTTGACCAAGGGCGCCAGCAAGGGGTCTACGGGCGGTACGTACACGACGTAATCCACATATTCCTGAATCGCGATGTTGCCTTCCGTGGCGATCGCAATTACGACCCCATCCCGGGCTTTCACCTCCTGGATGTTCGAAAGCACCTTGTCGTAGGTATCGCAATCCGTCGCGATGGCAACCACCGGCATCTCGGAGGTGATCAAGGCGATCGGCCCATGTTTGAGCTCACCCGCCGCATACGCCTCCGCATGAATATAAGAAATCTCTTTCAGCTTTAGCGCCCCCTCCAGCGCGGTCGGACAATTCAACCCGCGCCCGAGGTACATAAAGTCACGCACATGCGTGAAACGACTGGCCAGCTCGCGAATGCCCCGATCATTTTCCAAAATCCGCGCAACCAAAGCAGGGACCCGCTTCAACTCGGTCATGAAGCGACGGGCGTTGTCAGCATCCAGTTGCTGGCGTACCAAACCAAGGTGCAACGCGACCAACGTGAAACCTGCGACCATGGACGTATACGCCTTTGTGGAAGCCACGGAAATTTCCGGCCCCGCGTGCAGGTACAAATTGCCATCGGCCTCACGCGCGATCGCAGACCCAATCACGTTAATCAAACCGAGCACCGTTGCACCCCGCCGCTTGGCCTCCTTGACGGCTGCCAGGGTGTCAGCCGTTTCACCCGATTGCGAGACGGCAATCAACAAGGTGTCCGCATCAATGACCGGGTTGCGATAACGGAACTCCGAGGCGAGGTCAACCTCCACCGGCACCCGTGCCATCTCTTCAATCAAATGCTTGCCAACCAAACCGGCGTAATAAGCCGTCCCGCAAGCCACCACACAAATCCGCCTGAATTGTGCAAAACGCGACGGTTCGATACCCAAGTCATTCAAAAACACGCTGCCTTCACGCTCATCCAAACGCCCAGCCATCACGTTTGACAAGGACGTCGGCTGTTCGTGAATCTCCTTCAGCATAAAATGCTCAAAGCCAGCCTTCTCCGCCGCGACCAAATTCCAATCAATCCGGGTCACCAAAAACTCAACATTTTCACGCCGTTCGTTAAACACCCGCACCCGATCCCGGCTAACCTCCGCCACTTGACCGTCTTCGAGATATACGATTTGACGCGTGTGACCCAAAATGGCTGGAATGTCAGAAGCCAAAAAGTTTTCACCCTCTCCGATGCCGACAATCAACGGCGAGCCACGCCGCCCGCCCACCAGCAAATCCGGATTGTCCTTATGCATGACAGCAATCGCATACGTTCCCTCGACACGCGACAGAGCCTGAAACACCGCATCCAGCAGATCGCCGCGATACGCGCTCGCCACCAGATGTGCAATGACCTCGGTGTCCGTATCCGAGCTGAACTTGACGCCGGCACCCATCAACTCGTTCTTGAGCGACACAAAGTTTTCAATGATGCCATTGTGAACCACCACCAGATTGCCAGACTCGTCGGTGTGGGGGTGTGAATTGTAAGTCGTTGGACGCCCGTGCGTTGCCCACCGCGTATGCCCAATGCCCACCGAGCCAACAGGCGGCGACGCCACCAGTTGGCGCTCCAGGTTACGCAACTTGCCCACTTCACGTCGCAAATCCAACACCCCGTTGGCATTGATTGCGATACCCGCAGAGTCATAACCCCGGTATTCCAGCCGTTTCAGGCCCTCAACCAAAATATCCGAGGCGCTTTGCGCACCAATGTAGCCGACAATTCCACACATCGTCTCTTCAAATCCTCAAACAAGGCTTGCCAAAGCACGTCGCCATCACGCCAAACGCAGCATCCCTCGTCATCATAGCATCCTCGTGAAAGCAGGGTGAACGGTCTTGGCTTGGCAGGAATCGTAAAGAGACCGTCAAGCTCAAAAAAAGACCTCTGCCTTGGCGAAGTCACCTGGCGCTTGTGACCAGGTGCGAATGGCAACGACCGCCCCGTCACATCGACCGTGATACCAACAATCGGTGAATGAGCGGGATTATCCCTTTTTCGCCTGAATGGAGCAGCGTTGTGTCGACGAAGCGCACGGCGGTTTCTGTTAGAATGGGGGTGTTGGAAACAGGCGTATTCCAGTCCGTTGAACAGGAAGGGTGTATCTGTGCACGCGCGCACTTTTAAAGAAATCAGGGATGCTTTTATCGCTTTTTTTGAGCAAAAGGCGCATTGTCACCTACCCAGCTCCAGCTTGGTGCCGCGGAAAGATCCGACCGTTTTGCTGACCACCGCTGGTATGCTGCAGTTCAAACCGATTTTTATGGGTGCCGAAAAGCCTGAGCATTCGCGGGTGGTGACAGTGCAGAAGTGTTTTCGGACGACTGATCTGGACAATGTGGGTCGCACGGCGCGGCACCACACTTTTTTTCAGATGCTCGGCAACTTTTCGTTCGGTGATTACTTCAAAAGCGAGGTGATCCCGTGGGCGTGGGAGTTTTTGACAGTCAATCTGGAGATTCCACGGGAGCGGTTGTGGATTTCGGTTTTTGAGACGGATGACGAGGCGTACCGCATTTGGCACGATGTGGTTGGCGTGGCAGCGGAGCGCATTGTGCGCATGGGCGCTGAGGATAACTTCTGGGCAGCCGGTCTTACCGGTCCGTGCGGTCCGTGTTCGGAGATTTACGTCGATTTGGGTGTTGAGGCGGGCAATGGCAATCCCGACGCCCGACTCGGCGAAGACGATACACGGTTTTTGGAAGTTTGGAATTTGGTGTTTATGGAGTTTAACCGTGACGAGTCGGGTCAGCTGACGCCGTTACCGGCCAAAAACATTGATACGGGCATGGGTCTGGAGCGTCTTGCATCCGTTTTGCAGGGTGTGCGCTCCAACTATGACACGGACATGATTCAACCGATATTGCAGTCCGTGGCCAAGGTGGCCGGGCGCGCCTACGGCAGTGATGCGAAGACGGATGTATCGCTCAAGCTGATTTCCGACCACCTCCGCGCCAGTGTTTTCCTGATTGCGGACGGTGTGGTGCCATCAAATGAGGGGCGTGGCTATGTGCTGCGTCGCATTATTCGTCGGGCGTTTCGTCATGGACGCCTGCTTGGGATCTCGGAGCACTTCCTGCATCGTCAGGTGGGTACTGTGGTTGAAATGTACGGTGATTTTTACACCGAGCTTGTCGAGCGCGAGTTATTGGTAACGGAGACTTTGCTTGAAGAGGAGCGGCGTTTCGGACAGACCATCGACCGGGGCATGGCCTTGCTAGATGAGGCGCTGGCCGGTTTGTCCTCGGGTTCGCAATTGGATGGCAACACGGCGTTTGAGCTTTACGACACTTACGGGTTTCCGCTCGATTTGACGCTTGAACTCGCACACGAGCGTGGCATCGGCGTCGATGAAGCGGGTTTCGAGCGGTTGATGGTTGCGCAGCGCGATCGTGCCCGGGCCGCTCGTGAAAAAGCGGGGATTGCGTTTAGCGCCGATGCTGTGGCCACGGCTGTGAGTCGTTTCTCGGGTTATGTCGGCTTACGGGGTGTCAGTGAAGTCGTTGATGTTTTGGATCTTGGCGCGGGCAAGACTGGCATCGTATTGGATGAAACGCCATTTTATGCGGAATCCGGTGGGCAAGTGGGTGACACAGGGCATTTGTTTGGTGTGATTGGAAACGAGGCCGAGGGCTCGGGCGAGGCGGTTTGGGATACCCAGCGCCGCAACCAGGCGATTATTCACGTGATGAGCGGGGCAACAGGCTTTCAGGTGGGTGATCAGGTGGTGGCTCGGGTAGATGGTGATCGCCGCGCCGCCATCCGTCGTCATCACACCGCTACACACCTGTTGCACGCGGCCTTGCGTCAGGTCTTGGGCACGCACGTCACACAGGCCGGATCCTTGGTCCAAGCCGATGGTTTGCGTTTCGATTTCACGCTGGCGCGGGCCATGACCGACGCTGAAATCGCCCAGGTCGAAGCGCTCGTCAATACTGAAATCCTGAAAAATATGGTGGTCGATACCGCGGTCATGGATTTTGCCGCGGCGCGGGATAGTGGGGCGATGGCCCTGTTTGATGAAAAGTACGGTGATGCGGTGCGCGTGTTGAGTATCGGTGCTTTTTCAAAAGAGTTGTGCGGGGGCACCCACGTCGCCTCAACCGGTGAGATTGGCTTGTTTAAGGTGTTGTCGGAGAGTGGAATCGCCGCAGGTGTTCGCCGGATTGAAGCCGTTGCAGGCTTGGCGGCGTACGGGTGGGCGGTGCAGACGGCGCAGACGCTTCGCGTAGTTGGCGATCGCCTGAAATCCTCGTTGCCCGACATCCCCGAGCGTCTCGAAAAACTGCAGGAGAACCTGCGCGCGACCGAAAAACAACTGTCAGCTTTGCAGGCCCAATTGGCCGTGGCGCGTACGGCCGCGTTGGTGGGTGCGGTTGAGGAAGCATCCGGCGTGCGTTTTCTTGCGGCAGCTCAGATGGACCTGACGCCGGATGCGCTTCGCACGGCAGCGTACAGTTTGTTCGAACACCTGAACGACGCGGTGGTCTTGTTGGTCGGTGTACATGGCGGCAAAGTGTCAGCCGTGGCCTTGGTACCGGATCCGCTGATTGCACGGGGTGTTCGTGCGGGGGATGTGCTCAAGCGCTTCATGGATGAGATTGGCGGGCGTGGCAGTGGCAAAGCCAATTTTGCGCAAGGTGGCGGTGGAGATGCGACACGCATCGACGTTGCGTTGAAGCAGCTGAAAACGTGGTTGCCTGGGCTTTTGCAGACGGTGCAGACGTGATTGGCGATCGCCTGGGACTGTTTTGTCTCGCTTCGGTTCTCATTTTCGCTGGCATCCGTGCGCCTGTGCTTGCAAGCCCCAAGCCTGAAGCACAGGCAAGCGGCGATTTGCGTTTGGGGCTTGACCCGACCGTTGGCTTGCCTTACGCGCGGCGTAAAGGTGAGCGCCTTGAGGGTTTCGAAGTGGACATCGCCGACGCATTGGGACAGGCATCAGCGCTGCGCATCAAAATCGTCGAAACCCCGTGGCAAAATTTATTGGATGGTGTCAGGCAGGGGCATTTTGATGCAGCGATGGGATCGCTTGAAGTCAGCGAACAACCCGGCATCCGTTTCTTGACGCCTTATTATGTGGCTTCGCAGTCGGTTCTCGTCAGCGGGCGCGACAACCGCATCCACCGGCTCGCGGACCTCAAGGACGCTCACGTCTCAAGCACACGCGGTACCACTGCAGCGCTCGTGATTGCAGGATTGAACCCCAAACCCGCTCATGTCAAGCTGTCTCCGGATCTTGTCGCGCCGTTTCGCGCTTTGGTTACGGGCAAGACACAGGCGGTGGTGCTGGAATCCGCGTTGGTATTGCACGAAGCGCGTCGCTTGGGTCCACGCGTTCGAATTGCTGGCAAACCGATCCTTCCGAGGCCGTGTGCGGTGGCGATCGCTGCATCGTCTCCCAGTCTCGAAGCCCGGCTCAACACCGCCTTTCAAAAAATGCTAACCACTGGGGTCATCAAGCGCGTCCTCAAAACCCACGGAGTCTGGGACTCCGTGCAAGTCGCGGCCGATTTGCCTTCGTCACGACCATTGGCAAAGATTCCGAAAAAAAAACGGAGCAAACAAAACGCGAAACTGAGTGACAAAGAGCGGCGACCCTAAATTCGGGACTGCGAATCAACGCTCATCAACAGTGACAGCTCGGAAACTCAAAAGTGTCTTCCAAACCCCTTGGGTTCACGGTAATCTTGCCGGGTGAAGGTGTTGGCATGGATGACAATTCAGCACGTTTCGTTGCGATTGGCGTACCGCCCTCGCTTGCCCGGCTACTCACTCCTGACATTTGGATCGCTATGCCAACCCTCAAGTCAGGTGATTTTGCTCAATCCGACGCTTTTGACGGATACGGGCCTTTTCCCTTCGTTCCAAGCGATCCGCCTTGCGCAAGCGTGCCTCTTGCTGCTGTTCACGTTCCCATTCCGTTTCGGGAAGGAGCGGCGGAACGGCTGTCGGATGGCCGAGATCATCAAGGGCCACAAACGTGGTGTAGGCCGTACCGGTCATGCGATGTTCACCGGTTATGGGGTTTTCTGAAAAAACCTCAACCACCACTTCCATGGACGTCCCAAACGCTTCTGTGACCGCAGCCTCCAAAATGACGTGGTGACCGAGTTTGATGGGATAAAGAAAAACCATGTCATCAATCGACGCGGTCACAACCGCGCGCCTGGCGTGCCGGCTGGCCGCGATCGTGGCTGCGATGTCAATCAATGCCATGACGCGGCCTCCGAATATGGTGCCGTGAGGATTGGTGTCATTCGGCAACACATGTTCAACCATGCTCACCCGCGATTGAGAGGGCGGTTTACCAGTGGCTGGTTGCCCCATGATACTGCCTTTCATGCGTGATACCCCGCTTATTTTGCCTCACCCGATGGCTCGGGTTGGGCGTCTTCGAGAATGATGCTTTGAGGCTTCAGCATCGTTTGCGCCTCCTTGGTTGCCGATTCAGCTTCGGTTGATGCCATCGAAGCCTTGCCACTTAATTGCGTGAGCACTTCGTCCAGACGCTCAGGCGTTAACTGAAAGGTGTTTCGTTCAGGATCCGGCAACTCTTCCATCAGCTTGGTGAGCGATGCTTTCATCTGGGCGTCTTCGGCCTCACTGAGTTTGCTGAAATTGGCGTCTTGCAGGGCGATCTCCAAGGCTTGGACCACTTCCATCTGACCAAGCAAGGGCTTGGGGTCCAAACCCGGTTTTGATTGCGCTGCCTTTGGGCCAGCCGCCGCGATGGCGTCAAGGCGAGCGTAAAGGTCTGCGCGCACTGCCACGAGGCGATCCATCACCTGCGCACCGGTCGTGACAGCTCTTTGGGCACCCGCTTGGGCCGGATTTTGCACGGTATGCCGCAAAGCGAACACCTCGCCAGCAAATTGTTCCGGCTCTTCACCCTTGGCCAAGGCTTCACTGATCTCACCAAAGCGGGCGATCGCTCCCTCTGCCACCTTTTGTTCGTCTTGATTCAGGCCGGATGCGTCAAAGCCTTGCAAGGCACCCATGACTTGACCGCGAATGTCTAGTTCGGCATTCACGCGATCCGCCGGTTGATTGCTGGTGTTCAAGGCCAGTGCCGCCGCTGCCCGATCGTTTGCATCGAAAACCTGCCGCACTCGCAGAGCCAGCGTCGGCTCAGACTCCCCTTGGGACGCTTGCGCGCCCGCTGCATCAACGCCACGTGCCGGACTTGGCTCGTTTGCTTCGCTCTCTCGGATGCGCGCGTCGACACGATTTTCCAACGCCACCACCCGCTCTTCAAGCGACCCGATTACCGCCTTCAGTTCCGCCAATGTCTCAGGTAAAGAGGCGCTTTGCGACAACTGGACGCGATCCGTCGCCATCCGCTCGGGCGCTTCAGGCCGAACAGGTGCGGCACTGGGCCGGCCGCGCGTTGAATCGATAGTGCTGAATCGGTACCGATCACCGGAAATGCCGTTGCTCATGACGCTCGCTCCTCGCTAACCTGAATAACACAAGGATTTACAGGCCTTAACCACAGGCAACATACCCACAGACAGCCACAGTCAAACCAACGGGCAAACGCTCCCAACCATCAATTTCACCGATCTGACATTGACCATCTGAACAAGACGCAAGGGTAAGCAGCCCGATTTCGGGTGTTACACTCAACACCATCACAACGCATATTTAAGCCACAATCAGTCAATCTGATGGTTAACAAACGCAATTCTCCGTTCAAGTGACAACCGCCAGACCAAGGCGCGCTGATGACACTGTCAGACCCGATTGTCTCGGTCGCATCGTTTCGCCACACTTCAAACGAACACTTGTTGAACTGGCTGGTTGGCAACAAGGGTATGACCATCCAATTCTCGGCATCCTAGAGATGTTGTTGACCGCGCAAGGCGTCAGATGGGTCTCAAGTGGGTTTGAATGACCGGTATGCGCTCTGGTGAAGGGTTGACGTCGTCAACACTGATTGTAGGAGTTGGTAGCCGTGTGTTGGGGTGGTGGTCTATTGACGGGTTAACAGGTGAATTCCCCGAATGGGCCCGACATCTGCTAGAATGACTCGCAATCCGGTTTAACGGGATCGTGAGAGGCGAGTCGATGAAAAAGATCATGGTTCTATACGAAACCGCGGGTGGGGGACATTATGCTGCAGCAAAAGCGATCGAAGCGGCGTTGGCTTCTTTGCATCCTGGGCATTTTGATGTGGTGATGTTTCCGGTACGTGCGGCCACTGGGTCGCAGCGTGTCGGGCATCTTTTTGAGGTGTACAACCACCTGCTCAAGATCAAGCCGTCCTACTCGAACATGGGCATGCGGGTGTTGAACCACCTGGATGTGGAGAAGGTGATTATGCCTTTGTTGCCGAAGGCGCGGCGCAACCTGGAAAAAACGATACGGGAGGCGCGTCCGGATATGATCATTTCGGTTTTTTCCGTTGTGAACCATTCGGCGATTCAGGTGTTGAAGGATCTTGGCTGGTATGGCAAGGTGCCTTACATCATTTGGTGTACGGACTTGACGCGCAACTTTTTGAAGAATTGGGCGAATCCTGAGGCCGACTTGATCATTGCGTTGCATGATGAGGCGCGCAGCCAGTTGGTCGATTATGGTGTGCCGGAGCGCAAGATTAGGGTTTTGAGTGGCCTACCGGTCAATCAAAAGTTTCTTGGCCGGCGTGATGCAGCGTCACGTCTGGCTGCGCGGCAGGCGTTGGAGTTGGATGAGACCACGCCCACGGTTTTGATTTCGATGGGCGGGGTTGCGGTGGGTGCGACGTATCTGTTTTCGCGGGAGTTGGCGCGGAGTGGGTTGCCGATTCAGTTGATCGCTGTGTGTGGGCGCAACGAGCGTTTGCGTGCGCGCATGGAAAAGCTGGCACGCAGTGCGTCGATCAAGATTCGGGTGGAGGGTTTTACGGATCGGATGCACGTCATGATGGATGCGGCGGACATTCTGATTGGCAAACCGGGACCGGGCACGATTGCCGAGGCGATCGCCAAGGAACTGCCGATTCTGATTGATGCGTACCGCGAACCGATGCTGCAGGAGCAGGGTAATCTGGATTTGGTGGTGCGCCAAGGACTTGGTCAGCGTATCGACCGGGATCATCCATTGGTTGATACCGTGCGATCGTATATCGAGAACCAGGACCTTTACCACCGGACTTTGGCGAATTTGCGTCGGGCGAAGAATGACAAGGCCATTGAGGAGTTGATTGGCATCGCGCTCGAAAAGCTTCCCGGTTGGCCGCCACGCGCCATTGATGATCCCGGGCAGGAATCGCTGTCACCTCGCTCCTCGCAGGGCTGAAGCGGTGAGTGTGCTTCGTGATGCGGCTACGGTGGCATTGTTGCGTGACACGCATGGACGCTTTGAGGTCTTTTTATTAAAGCGCCACCCGGACAGCCGTTTTATGGGGGGCAGTTATGTTTTCCCGGGTGGTTCCCTGGATGACGATGACACGGATTTGGGTTTGTTGTCGCGTTGTCAGGGGGTGACGCTTCATGAGGCGGCCGCGCGCATGTCCCTGGCCCCGGAACATGCGTTGGGACATTGGTGTGCGGCGTTGCGTGAGACCTTTGAAGAGTCGGGTATTTTGTTTGCGGGGCAGGAGCGGGGCGAACCGGACTGGGCTTCGGATGGTTTTCAGGCGCGTTTACAGCGGCATCGGCTGAATTTGCTTGATGGGTCATTGGATTGGGGTGACATCCTGGTGGCGGAGGATTTGCGCCTGCGGTGCGATGCGTTGGTGTATTTTGCGCACTGGATCACGCCTGAGGGCGTTCCCAAGCGTTTCAACACCCGTTTTTTTGTCGCACGGGCGCCTGAGCGACAGGTTGCCAGCGCTTGTGGTCAGGAACTGGTGGAAGGGCGGTGGATCACGCCGAATGAGGCGCTTGCGGCGCATGCTCGTGGTGACATGCCAATGCTTTTTCCAACGCAGAAAACCTTGCAATTTCTGAGCGGTTTTCAAGACGTGCAGCGGTGTCTGGATGCGTGTATGGCGCTTGACGTGGTGCCTTGTCAGCCACGAATTGTAACCGTTGCCGGTGTGACACATTTTGTGTTGCCGGGTGATGCGCATTATGAGGATGCGCCATCAGCCGCATTTGAGGCACCGTAAACGTGTCGGAGTTGCGGCCTGTCGCGCCGGGGGTATCGTTGCTTCGTGCGCCCAATGCGGGGTTGATGACCGGGAGCGGAACCAACACTTATCTGTTGGGCCAGCGTGATGTGGTGGTTGTCGACCCCGGATCGGCCGACGCCAATTTTGTCGCGTTAATCCTGTCGGTTCTTCGAACGTGGCAAGCACGTTTGGCTGCCGTGTGGCTGACACATGCGCATCCGGACCACGCGGGCAACGTGGGCGCGCTTTGTGCGGCGACTGGGGCACCTTTATTGGCTTGGCACAGCCCCAATCAGGTGTACCCGGTGGACGACCTGCCCAAGCCTGCACGGGCAGCGAAGCATGGGGATGCGATAACGGTTGATGACAGCAGTTATCAGGTGTTGCATACGCCGGGACATGCGAGTGATCACCTGTGCTTTTATCGCAGTTTGGATGGTTTGTTGCTGTCGGGGGATTTGATTAACCAGGGGAATACGGTGGTCATCGCGCGACCAGATGGTGATATGCGGCAGTATCTCGCGAGTTTGCAATTGATTCGCGAGTTGTCTCCGATTCGGATTCTGCCAGGTCATGGTGAGCCTGTTGAGGGGGCTGCATTGTATGTCGAGAGTTATATCCGCCATCGTCGCATGCGTGAGGCGCAACTGTTGGATGTGCTGGGTGAGGAGTGGTTGAGCCCATACGATTGTCTGGCTCGTCTTTATCCGGCGCTCGGTCATGGTTTGGGTGCTGTCGCGTTACAACAGATTGATGCCCATTTGGCATTGTTGCACGAGGATGGTGTGGTTAGACGAGACGATGTGTTGGGGTTGTATCAACGGGTGTCTGGCTAGGTGTGGTTCAGTGTGGTCGGGTTGGTGGTTCCTGCCAGTGGCAATGAGAAAAATTGGTCACGCTGAACCGATACATCGATTGGGCCTCGGGCTATGATAGCGATCGTGAAAGCCGAAGACGCTCAGTGAAGAGCATTGAGCCGACCTCAGCCGCAAGAGGAGGGGCATCAGGTGCTATCGAACAAACCAAATGCGACCCGAAGCACATTGCTTCGGGTATGTTCACAATCCAATCCAGCCGCTGTGGCAGGTGCCATCGCGGGGGTGATCCGCGAATCGGGGCACTGCGAGGTGCAAGCAATCGGGGCGGGAGCAGTTAACCAGACGGTGAAGGCCATCGGCATCGCCCGCGGTTATGTGGCGCCCGCAGGTATCAACCTGGTCACGATTCCGGCATTTCTGGATATCGAGGTCAACGGTGAGGAGCGCACCGCCATTCGCTTCATCATCGAGCCACGCTAGGGGGGGGTCAGGCCTTTGAAGCGGGTCATCCGGAATTCCGGATGACCCAGTGGCGTTTATCCAAGCAGAATTCTAGCGAGCGACCGCGCGAGCGCAGTTGATACGTCCTGCGCCGAATTGCTCGTCTTTGCCGGCTTTGCCGAGGTCATCCGCTGTCGCCTCGATGTGTGCCTTGACGCGTGCCTGGTTCCAGTCAGGGTGCAGCCCACGAATCATGCTGGCGAGGGCCGCGACTTGGGGGGTGGCCATGGAAGTGCCGGTGAACACACCGTAACTGCCGAATTTTTCGCGATAGGTTGAGAGGATGCGTTCGCCGGGTGCCGCGACGGAGACGGTGGCGCCGTAGTTGGAAAAACGGGCTTTGCGATCCGCATCGGTGGTCGCGGCTACCTCGATGACGCCCGGGTGCGTCGATGGCAGGTGCGGTGCACGGTCTGGGTCGTTGCGCTTGTTATCGTTTCCGGCTGAGGCGACCAGCACGATATCGCGGTCGAGTGCATATTGGAGAGCGTCTTCCACGACGGGTGATCGTCGATACAAGCCGAAACTCATCGAGATGACCTTGGCGCCGTTGTCCGCTGCATACACAATGCCCTTGGCGATCGTCGCGTCATCCCCCCGCCCCTTGGAATCCATCACCTTGACTGGCATCAGGCTGACTGCAGGAGCCACGCCTGCCACGCCGATGCCATTGTCTGCCATCGCCCCCGCGATGCCTGCACAATGGTTCCCGTGGCCATAGTCATCGTCAGGTGACCGGTTATCATCCAACACGTTGTACGCCGCCGGGTGAATCTTGCCCGCAAACTCTGGATGCGTCGTTGAGATACCCGTGTCAACAATCGCCAAAGGCACTGACGCAAATCCCATGGTCACATCCCACGCCTCAAACGCCTTGATCAAGCGCAAGTGGGTCTGCTTGGGCACCATTGGATCAGACACCATCTTCTCTACTTTGACTTCCGACAACGGATGGGACCAAAGCACCGCTGCATTGGCTGACAAATTCAGACTGTTCGCCCCCATCACCGAGGCGTCGCCGAGGTCCACCACCGACACACCAAGCGACTTGATCGAATCAACCACGCGCATCCCACCTTGGGACCACACAGCAGGCAACTGGGCACCCTTCTTCAAACGTACCACCCGATAACGCCTAGAAACCCCCGCTGTATCAAAATGACTCGCCGTTGCACGCCAACCTTGCGTCCGAACCTGGGACACCTGAGGCGTCTGCTGCGAACAAGCAGCCACACCCGCCATCATCACCATGGTCAACCCCAAACCCCAATGACCCAGCTTGTACGCCACCCTATGCCACCCTTTCATTGAAACCAAATCATAATTCTATTTTAAATTAAATTTAATAAAGCTTCAACCAAGGTGGTCTCGTCTGTTAGCGGCAGTGACCAAGTCATCTCCTGACGTGACGGCAACACGGTAACCCTCACGGGTGGAATTCTGGTTTGGAGCAACATTTCTGAATACCAAAGGAAGCGAACCGGC
The DNA here is from genome assembly GCA_040400605.1 of Candidatus Sericytochromatia bacterium. Lineage (GTDB taxonomy): Bacteria > Cyanobacteriota > Sericytochromatia > S15B-MN24 > JAQBPE01 > JBBAPZ01. Next base: position 9,829 of record JBBAPZ010000025.1, on the reverse strand, counting down.
TTCGTGATAACAAGCTGGTGAACGTGGCGGCGATGACCAAGGGAGCCGCCGCATTTGTGACAGGCATGTGCTCACAATCCCTCAGTTGGGCGTTCCAGGCCAATCACGGGTCAGCCTTTGGGATTATTCCGCTTAAGGATGAAAACGCGAACAGTCCCGCAGGTGGCCCTGAAATGGCTGGCTGCGGGCCGAGCAAGCAGCCGGTTTGCGGCTTGCGGGTGCGCACCAGGGCAGGCAGTCGTCGGCACATGGTTTTGAGTACGCGTTGTAGGCACTTCGCATGTGGTACGCTGGTAGGTTCAGTGCTATACTTGCCTATTTGGCTGAGTTGTCGAGGGGAGTGGCGTGTGATTGATTTTTATGGGTTGCCGTTGGGAGCCGGTGCGCCTGAGGCGGTCAATGCGGTCATTGAGATTCCAAAGGGCAGTCGCAACAAGTATGAGTACGATGCCAAGTTGGGGGCTTTCAAGCTGGATCGCGTGTTGAGCACGGCGATGATGTACACGACCGATTACGGCTTCTTGCCTCGCACGTTGGCTGGTGATGGGGATCCGGTAGATGTTCTGGTTTTGATGGACGAGCCGACGTTTAGCGGGTGTGTGGTGTCGGTGCGCCCGGTGGGATTGTTGAAGATGGATGACAAGGGTGAAGATTTTAAGGTACTGGCGGTGCCTGTGGATGACAGGCGCTGTGCCGAAGTGACGGAATTGACGCACGTGCCCGCGTTGAAGTTGCGTGAGATTGAGCATTTTTTTGCAACTTACAAGGATCTTGAGGGCGCGCAGCCGACCGTTGAGGGTTGGATTGGTGCAGCGGATGCCAAGGCATATATTATGCAGTGTGCGGAGTCTTATCGCGGGCAAGTGGCTGCCTCGCGCCGCTAGCGCTTATTCTGTTTGATTTTGCGGGGCTTGTTTAGAACGAATCATCCGCTCTTGATGAGTCATTAGACGAAACCGCCATCGTGGTGATTAAAGGCGGTTTCGTCTGCTGTCACTCATCAGTTTTTGCGTGCGAGGCCGCAACAGAAAGTACCCGAAAGGTATGAAAGCTGTTATTTTCGTCGCTTGACTCAAAAACTTTTTATCTGGTGCGTAAACAGTCAACTGCCACCTTGCCAGGGGGTCAGTTTGAGACGAAGAAGTCTGCTGGGTAAAACGGGCGGGTATTTCCTTTCGACGGTTTTGGTGATTTTGGTTAACGGCGGGTTTGGTATAGGTCGGTTGCGCGTGCGCAAGTGTGGATCAACAAGCGCAAACTACTGGCCGATGGCGGCGTTAGTCCATCATATCTGTGCTGTTTGCCATCCGGGATGTGGTCCGTGGCGCTTGGTGCTACACGGTTACGCGCGTGCTGTGATGTATCACCCTGCCGTTTTGCTCCGGGCATTTTAACAATTGATAATTGGCCCGGTTTTTTGCAATGTCGCTTTTTTCGGGCAGATTCTGGGTAAGGATCCTGTAGGCGCAGTGGTCGTGTTCGTGAGGGACCCCGAAATGGCAGGTTTAAATATCGATCCCCAACGTGTTCAGGTTACAACCGTGGGCGGCAGTGTGCCGCAGCCTTCGCGTCGAGTGGTAATGCCAGGGGTATCAAACGCGACAATGGGTGGGGACCAACTGGCCCTAAACGGGAATCAACCTGCGTCAAAACCTGGTAATGATGTCGAATCAGCCCTGAAGAAAGCGCTGATCCTGTCGAAACAGGCGGCGGGAACGGCTGAGATCGAAGCACGTGTAGAATTGTTGAACCGTGCAGATTCAGAGATTGTCCAAACAGTAATCCCGCAGATCGCATCGCGTGAGAAACTGTTGAAGCTCGCAATGGAAGCGGATCGCAGAGGATGGCCGCAAGCACGTAATGCGGCAATTGACAAGCTCACCAAGCGAATTCGATCACATGATGAGGCGGCGAAGCTGTGTCGTGATCTGAGCGAACACTTCACTCAAAAAGAAACCATCTCACATCCCAATGGCAATTTTGTCAAAAGATCTTGGCCAAGTCAGATGACGTTGACGCCTTTTTACAAGGCCCTTGGTTTATCTCGTGACATATCTCAGGCAGAAACGATCATCAATATGATCCCGGATAGCGTGGGTGGGCCATCAGACCAGGAGCGATTGGTTCTGAAACGACTGAAGAAAAATGCGGAGACTGATTATCATCGCGATTTGTTTGCTAGTTTTAAAGGAAGGGATCTCGAACGGGAGCAAATTGCCGTCATTGACGGATACTTCGATAAAATCCAAGGAGATATTGACCGTCTGCGGGCTTACGGCAATAAGGTTTCAACCAAGCTGTACGAAAAGGAAGCGCCAGCTGCACGTGCGAGAGATGAGCAAGAGGAGCGGAAGCGAGATCGGCAATTCATCAAGTCGCTCTCAAATTAGTAAGACAGCCCCGCCCAGACTGGTTTGTTTCAAATTTTTGGTCGTGCGTCGAATCAGAAGTCAGGGATAATGGTTAAATGCTTAAGCAAAGTGTCCTGTTTGTCTGTATGGGAAACATTTGCCGGTCGCCGACCGCGCACGGTGTGTTGCGCGATCGCGTGGCAGCGAGGGGGTTAGATTCAGTTATCGTCATCGACTCCGCGGCGACGCACGCTTACCACACGGGCAGCGCACCGGACGCACGCACCATCAAACACGCGGCCATGCGGGGCTATGACTTGTCGGACCTCCGCGCACGCCCTGTGGCTGAAGCGGATTTTGACTGGGCGGATCACATCCTGGTGATGGACCAAAACAACCTGGCCCACATTCAGGCGATCTGTCCTGCTTCCGGGCAGCACAAAGTGCGACTGTTCACCGAATTTTGCGTGTCCCAGGTGGCCAATCACGTACCAGACCCTTATTACGGGGGTCCTGAAGACTTTGAACGGGTGCTTGACATCGTCGAAGACGCCTGTGACGGTTTGTTGCAAACCTTGCTCGACACGACGGGGTTCCACCGAACGCATGAGGAGTCCATCGCAAAGTCCTGAGCGGCCGTTATAACGTGACACCTGGATTCCTGCCCATGACTTCCGTAGCAAACGCAACAACCTCAGGCACTCGGCCAGTCTTGACCAAAGAACAGCAAAAACCTGATCACCAATCACTCCGTTTACGTATCGCGGTTGGTCTTTCGGGCTTTCTCACTACGCGGCGAGCAATCCTAAAACCAGGTTGTGGCATCAACTTGCAGGCAAGGTTCCCTGAACCAAGCACCTACAGGTTGTTTCAAGTACTTCCTGGTTTTTTTACGCCGTGTCAAACAACGGTCCTACGTGCTTGCGAACTGGATGGTTTGACCAATCGCGGGGGTGATCACCGTACACCCTAAGGGTTGTACCCGTTGCGCGAGTGCGTCGGGGGTACCTGCCAGCACGGGGAAAGTACCATAGTGCATGGGGATGACTTGTTTGACTTGCAGCAATTCAACGGCCTTGGCCGCTTCGACAGGTCCCATGACAAAGTGACCGCCGATGGGTAAAAGTGCTAAGCTGGGGCGATAAAGTTCTGCGATGAGGGCCATGTCGCCAAACACGTTGGTGTCACCGGCGTGGTAGAGGCTGAAGCCGTTGTCGAAGCGCAGGATGTAGCCGACTGCTTCGCCACCGTAGCTGATGGTGCCGTCGGCTTCGAGAATGCCGCAGGAGTGGTCGGCACCAACCATCGTGATGCTGACGCCGGCCAGGGTAGTGGTGCCGCCTTTGTTCATGGCGTTGGTGTTCGTCACGCCCTGGCGGTTGAGCCAGTGGCAGAGTTCGAAGATACCGATGACGGGGCACTTGGTGCGGTTGGCGATGGGAACGGCGTCCGCGATGTGATCGAAATGCCCGTGCGTAATTAGCATGCCATCCAAGTGGGACAGATTTTTGAATGCATCCGGGCATACCGGGTTTTGGTCGACCCAGGGGTCAATCAGCAAGGTTTGCCCTGCTGGGGTGCCAACCAGAAAGGTCGAGTGGCCGAGCCAAGTCAGTGAACCACCTTTTCCAGTTAGATGCGTCATGGTTGTTTTTCTCCTCCATCATCGCGCGATACCCTGATGCGCGCTTCACGTGATCCAAGCAGAGGGGATCAGGCGATCGCCTGTTGGCTAGATTATCAGGATACACTTGACCGGAACAAATGGCTGATGGTATTGTTAAACAGTTCTTGGAGAGGTGGCTGAGTGGTCGAAAGCGGCTTCCTGCTAAGAAGTTGTGCGGGCTTAAACTCGTACCGCGGGTTCAAATCCCGCCCTCTCCGCCAGGCGCCCGTAGCTCAGTTGGATAGAGCGTCTGACTACGAATCAGAAGGTCTCAGGTTCAAGTCCTGACGGGCGCGCTAGTAAAGAAGTCGGTTTCCAGAATTTGGAGCCGGCTTCTTTTTTTGTCATTAGCTCGCCAGACATCCGTTGATGAGTAGCGATAAGTCGGTCGAGGCTTCGTTCCAGTTGTTCTTAAGGCAGATGAGCTTGTC
>JBBAPZ010000025.1:0-5281 GCA_040400605.1 Candidatus Sericytochromatia bacterium | reverse complement strand
GCGATAAGTCGGTCGAGGCTTCGTTCCAGTTGTTCTTAAGGCAGATGAGCTTGTCGCCTTTAACTGGCCGTCCGCTGAGCCCAAAGTATTGGCGCATGCTTTGGTTGAGAAAGCGCCGGGTCTCGTTGCGGTCGCAGATGACCTGCGCTGGGCGGGCGAGCATGTCGTTGGCGAGGTGGGCGCGGGGACGACGGCGAGCGGAGCGGTACCGTTGACTGCATTCAAAATATCGGCAGCGATTGAACGAAGGACTGACACGATGTGTCGTTATGTTGATGAAGCGCCGGGACCCGTCTGGCGTGATTGGCTGTGCGTTTCGCGGGCGTTCTGCTTGAGACGACTGCGATGGACACTTCGGGCCTGGCTGCACGTTTGAGGTCCGTAATCCTCGGGTAGTCACAACGATGGGGCTGGGTTGCTAATAATTTGTTGAATGGCAAGGATGAATGGCGTGACGATCTCCCAAGTGCGTTTTGTCAACCATCGACAATCATGGTTGACTGCCCTACTCGTTGTCGCGGCACTCGCTGCCTGTCAGACGATACCGTCCAACGGCGAAAAAACTGCACCATCCAGAGCAGCTCCACTAACAGGACTGCGACCCCCGCAACGTGTTAACGCAGTACTTAGTGGGCGCGTGCAAGTCCCCAGTAGCTTGAAAGTAGCCGCTGGGGTGACACTCATCAGTAACATCGGTTCGTCGCTTGTTAGCAACAACTCCTCATCGCTTATCGCCAACAATAGCGGTGGGATGATGGGCAGGGGTGCCGTTGCAATGCGCAACGCGTTGGCCTTTGGTTTACAGCAAGTGGGCGAGTGGGCCATCTCGCTGGCGCAGGTGCAGGGCGCACGGTTAATTCTGGTTGACGCAGCGGATAAGCGTTTGCCCGTCGCGGATGAGATCAAAACGGATGACACCGGCGCCTTCCGTTTCACGGGCGTGCCTGCAGGTTATAGTTATGTGGTGAAAGCGGAGGTTCCCACCGGCGACAACAAGGTGGCGGTGTTTCGCGCACTGGTCAAGGTGACCGAATTAGGGGCAAGCATTGACATCGATCCTGCCAGCACAATGGTGACGACCAGTATCGTGGCGGACCTTCCGCGAGGTGATATTGGGGAATTCAGTCCTGGCAAATTCAAGTCGGCCCGTGAAACGGTCGCAGCCAAACTGACATCTGCCAATTTGCCAGATTTTACAGATGCAGCCGCTGTGCAGGCGAGCATCAAGGCTTTGTCGAGCCAGATAGCTGACTTGCGTGAACTACTGAGCGACTTGCAGGGAGAGCTAAAGGAAGTCAAACAGTCACTGGATGACTTGCGTAACCGCACACAACCGCCTGCCATTGCACCATCGCCAGTGGCTTCACCCACGACCCCACCCTCGTTCTCGCCCTCGTTGACACCGACACCCGTTGCTTCTGCCGTCGCACCATCACCTTTGACCAGTCTCGTACCGTCGTTCCTACCCTCCCCGATTCCCGCCTCGACAATGAGTCCTTTGCTGACCTTGTCTGGCGTGGTGACCACCCTGGCGGGGTCGACACAGGGGTATGCGGATGACACGGGGGCCGCTGCGCAGTTCAGTGGGTCTACTGGCGTGGCGGTGGATGCCGCCGGGAATGTCTACGTGGCTGACAACTACAACCATCGCATCCGCAAGGTGAGTCCCACTGGCGTGGTGACCACCCTCGCGGGGTCGACACAGGGGTATGCGGATGGCACGGGCGCCGCTGCGCAGTGTAACAACCCTTCTGGTGTGGCGGTGGATGTCGCTGGGAACGTCTACGTGGCTGATTGGGGCAACAATCGCATCCGCAAGGTGAGTCCGGCTGGTGTGGTGACCACCCTGGCGGGGTCGACACAGGGGTATGCGGATGGCACAGGTGCCGCCGCGAAATTCGACGGTCCAGTCGGCGTGGCGGTAGATGCTGCAGGGAATGTCTACGCAGCTGATTCGAGCAATAGACGCATCTGCAAGGTGAGCCCGGCGGGTGTGGTGACGACGCTGGCGGGGTCCACAAAAGGGTATGCGGATGGCACGGGCGCAGCCGCGAAGTTCGACGATCCAGCCGGCGTGGCGGTAGATGCTTCAGGGAACGTCTACGTGGCTGATTGGGGCAATAATCGCATCCGCAAGGTGAGCCCGGTGGGCGTCGTGACGACGTTGGCGGGGTCAACACGCGGGTATTCGGATGGTACGGGTGCCTCTGCTAAGTTCAGCAATCCCACTGGCGTGGCCGTGGATGAAGCTGGGAACGTCTACGTGGCTGATTGGGGCAACAATCGCATCCGCAAGGTGAGTCCGGCCGGCGTGGTGACCACGTTGGCGGGGTCCACAAAAGGGTATGCGGATGGCACGGGGGCCGCTGCGCAGTTTAGTTTGCCCAAGGCCGTGGCTATCGATGGCGCAGGGACTATCTATGTGGGTGACCACGGCAACCATCGCATCCGCAAGATTCAATAACCCTGACCGACGCACAAGATTGCCCCCCCATACAGCCAACGCGCCACGCGCCGAGTAAGTGTGGAGGCAGGATCACCTTACTCATTCTGCGCCCGTTGCCTGCGCACCTGTCGTCACACCCGGAACAACTCCCGGAGGGGTAAACCCTGAACGTGCCCCGATTGGCTCGGCCATCACGCGTGTCCTCCTCATCCATCTTTTCCTGATAGACCCGACGTGACGTGGGTCGAACCGAGTCAGGTACCAAACCCACCATCAATTTCACCGATCAGACACTAACCATTCAGAACAATCCGGATCAAACGCTCAGGGATTTCATATTCATTTATCGAACAATCAGCGAAACAGTTGGCTGGACAGGTCGCACCACCTGTTTCGCTGATCGGGTCTCCACCGTGCCAAGGAATGGCGAACAGGAAGCGGAACCACGGGGTTCACCACGCTACATCGATTACCAGCCAAGACGCGCACAGCGACGCCACGCTGGGGCGATCGCACCCTCTCAACGCCAGGCTTGCAACCGTTCAAACATGGGCCCCGTTTCCAGCATATCCATGATAGTGACAGAAGGTTGTCGCTTCAACCACGCCATCCAGAATGCCTTCTCCTCAGGACCTGCCAATCCCTGCGCCTTCAACGCATCGAGCACGCCGGCGAACGCAACCTCACTTTTGGCCTCACTTTCAAGATACTTGACCGCCATCGCGCGCCCAAAGGCTGGATCAAGCGCAGGCAAACGAACGCCAGACAGCCCCATGAACCGGGAAAACCACGCCGATTCCTGCGCCTGCTCAGGCGTCGTGACCGTGCCCGCCCCCCATTCAAAAAGGCGCTGACGCAACTGTGACCAGTTCGCGTGGTGGACGGCTGCCTGTTCGCTGCTACCCTGGCCCCACCGTTGCGCCTCTGCATCAGCCAGGCGCAACAACGGCCTGAGGTCCTTCCAGGCCGCAGTCTGACCCAGCGCCTCTCGCATCCCCGGCAGCGCATCAATCACCGCCACGGCCCGAGCAGGATCCGTATAACTTAACTGTCTGGCCTCTGCCAACACCCCCGCAAGCGCATGGTCGACTCCCTTGGCAGACGGCAACAGAAGCCCAGCCGGAGACGCCAGGCGTTGCGCCTGCTCCTGCTGCATTCGCGCCTTATCCGCTTCCGTGATGTGTTTGGCGATCGCATGCCCCTCGGCCTGCGTCGCCCAGTAAGCATCCGTCTCGGCAGCAGCAAGACGCTGTTCCACTAGGCGCTCCTGTCGATTGAGTGGATAGCTCTCATCCATCAACTTGTCAGCCAGTTGCTTAAGTTCTTTCGCAAGGTCCGGGCGATCAAGATACACAGCAGGTTTCGCGGCAAGACTGCGCGCGAATCGACTGTGAAAGCGCCGCATCAAAATCTTGTCATCCAAAGGCGGATACAGATAAGTGCCTGCGCCCAATGCGCTATCCGTGGGCGTGTTACGAAAACGCGTCTCCAACCAGGACAGCAAGCCATTATCCCTCATCAAGTCACCCAGGTTCGCATTCCGATGCTGCACGATGTCCGGGTTGCCCGCCAGCAGATGGGCCTTCAGGCGCTGGCGCGTGTCCTCAAGCACCCGATACTCAGGAAACAACTCCAGAAAAATTTTTCCCAGACGCGGGTCATCCGGCTCACCCGCCTGCTGGAACGTCCGCACCACCTGCTCTACAGACTGTGTCCGGGGCCTGGCCGTTTCACCCAGTTCCTTCATAAACTCGAGACTTAAAAGTCGCGCTCTCGACGGCGCAATCTGCAGGCACGCCTCGATGAAACGCAACTCCTTGTCGTACTTCGGATTCAATTCAATCAGACGCCTGACCCCGGCCAGTCTAGGATGCTTGCGGTTCTGGATCGCATCCACCGCCTGCAACCGCGCCGGATAAGTCTGGGCACCCTGGTTGGACACCAGCACCGCCATCCGCTCACGTTCGCGTTCCAAAAGAACCGAAAAGGGCTTGCGACGCGACGCCGTCGGGCGTGACTGAGTAGGCAGCTCCCCTTTCAGCCGCTGAAGGTGCTTATCCACACTGGCTTCCGGTCGCACCAGCTTCAACGCACGGCGTGCCTCGGCTTCATGACCCGTCACGAGGGCCAAAGCGGCGATCGCATCCGCCTCCCGCAAGGCCCCCATCCCCTTGAAGTCCGGATTGCCCAGCATCACCACGATCGCGCGCCGCAAACCACGTTCCACATCAAGCGGCATATCCTGCACGTGAAACTGACGCACCAGTTCCAGTGTGCCCGCCACATCGGGCCGACCCAAAAAAAGTTGCTCGAAATCCCCGTATGCAGCCGCCCGTGCGTCAAATAACTCGGGCGTATCCAGGTGCGCAGATGCCAGATCCGCCAAATCCCCCGCATCACCGGACCCGGCCAGACGCTTCGCCTGAATCTCTCGACCCGTGGGCGCGAAAACATCCGAACCCAAGGGCGTCTGGAACCCAACCGACGTCTCTCCGAGACGACCAATCGCCCCCTCGGGTTTTGGCCCCCGCCGGAAAACCCGCACCAGCCGACTGCCTACCGCTTCAAACATCTGACCCCATCCTCCACACACGCCCACACGTTTTTTTTACCCAATTTAACAACCCAACCATCAATTTAACCGAATCGGACGCTCACCCTTCAGAACAAGGCGAAAGGGAAGCAGACCGATTTCGGGTACTACATGCGGCATGGTCACAACGAATATTTAACGAACAATCAGTCAATCTGATGGTTGGTTTAACTACAACCCCATTCATCTCACAACCGACACGGTGTTGTCACAACCAAACAGGGGCAATTGAATCCAGGGCT
>JBBAPZ010000024.1:34653-44959 GCA_040400605.1 Candidatus Sericytochromatia bacterium | reverse complement strand
TCGGTCAGACCAGCCACCAGAGCCTTGCCAGCAGCGCCACGCGGCAGCAGGTTCGACACGTAGACCGTGAAGCGGTCGATCATGCCGATCTTGCCGGTACGAATGGTGCTGGAAGCGTCGCCAGTGAAGTAGGCTTGAGCCAAGTTCGACTGCATCAGCAGATGACGGTCAAACGGGCTCAGAACCAGCCAGCGGCCATCTTCAGGCACGTTCTGCTCGTCCAAGACGGTAGACATGCGCAAGATACACTTCAGCACGTTCTCGGGGGTAGCCTGATCGACGGGAGTCACGTCCGTGCCCAGATTGTAGGCAGCGGAAATAGCACCGGCGGTGGCACCCTCGTTAGCGGCGGCTGGACCTTCGGTCACGATGTTGTTGAAGAACACCTCATTCTCGATGGCGATCTTCAACTGCTTGGCAGCGTCTTCGGTGAACATGTTCATGAGGTTCATGTCCGACTGATAAGCCAGAACGTCGCTCACTTGCACGTTGAAGTACTTGCCCTTGTTGACCTGCATGTCCTGAAAGATCGGGGTGGGAACTTCAGAAGTCAGGGTCTGGCCGACCGTGTAATCACGGATGGTGATCGACGGTGCCATGCGGATACGGATGGTATCGCCCTGGTTCTTCAGCTCGCCCTCGTAATCGGTGTTAGCGATTTCGGACAGCATGGTGTTCTGGTAGAACTTAGCCAGCAGTTTGCCAGACCACAGGGTCGGGATAAACGAGCCGGAGTACGAAGGGTTGGTGTCAAAACCACCTTGGACGGGATAAACAGCAGCCATTTTGGCCTCCTATAAAAGAAAAACAGGTTGGTTACTGAGGCTGCTCACAAAGATCACGCGGTAACGCGCCCTTCTCTGTACGCAGCATCAATTTCAGCTTCAAGTTTTGCCGCGTCATCAATACGACCTTTCGCCCCTAGATCAACTGCCTTCTTGAACATCTTCTGGATGTCCGAGTCGGTGTAGACCTTCCCCTTCGGAGAAGGAGACGGAGCTGAAGACGCACTGCGCGACGGCTGAATCTGACGTTCCAATTCTTCGGTCTTGGCCGCGCTTGGCTCTGCAGTAGGTGCTGGGGCGACGGACGCCTCAAACAACCTAACGTAGTGTGCCACCGCCTCTGCGTCACCACTGTTGAACGCTTGTTGCGCGATGTTCTTCCTAGGTCCGCGCAGTATCGGGTCCACTTCGTTGAGCCAACCAATCCAGCGAGGATCAGCATTGACTGCTTCAAAGTTCGGCACCAAACGGTGCAACCGCTGCTCGAACGACGCTTCGCTGACTCTGCTGCCGGTATCTGTAAGCTGGGTGAGCAGCTTCTGATTTTCGGCCCTCAAGTCCTCGATGTCCTTCTGGAATTCCATCGCAACTTCGCGTGCAACTTTGCGCTGAACCTCAATGAGGTCTTGACCAAAGGTTGCAACTTCTTCATCTGTAACCAGCTTCGTCGGAGCAGCGGGCTTAGCAGGTTCGACCGGCTTGATCTCAGCGGCCTTGCGAAGTTTGTCAACTTCAGCCTTGAGATCACGCAGATCTGCATGCAAGCGAGGCACTTCGGCATCGTACATACCCTTGAGGGTGCGGTACTTTTGCTGCCATGTCTCTTCCGGTACTTCCGGCTCTACTGGGGCTGGCTTGGGCTCAGCGGGCTTTGGCTCAGGATCGGCTGGCTTCGGGTCTGCGGGAGGGTCAGAAGGATTAGGGTCTCCGGGCTGGTCCTGCGGGTTAGCAGGGGCTGGATTTTGACCGTTTGCAATCTGCTTCTCTAGCTCCTCCAGTGCTTTCAACTGGGCTTCAACTTGCTTCGGCAATGCCATCATTACTCCTTTTAGCTCCAACTCTGCTTCGGGCTCCTACTTCGGTCTGCCGTTCACATAATGGTTTGCTTCGGACTACAAAATCCGGGTCATCTGACCCGGTCCAGAATCTCTTGCGATTTCTCAACCGCTTCGAGAAATTCTGCTAGAACCTCCGCCCGACCTTGGAGTCTGTGGATACGAACAGTATCCTCAGCCGCAACCAGTGACACTTTGGTTTCTTCCAGAGTTTTCCGAAAGAGTGCCAACAGGTTCTCGTTCTCCGGCAGCTTGCAGCGATACAACGCCAGCATGTGCTGCTTGTCGGGCTTTTGGCCCACAAAAATCTTCATGTGGAAATTCTACAACATCATTTTGCGATGCTGTCAACTATTTACACACCATTCGGTCGCGGAGACATCATATTGCCCTCCCGACCACCAACTTGACTGCCATCTGGCAGGATATTCCTCGGCTTTTGCTGCGGTGCAGCACCAGCCGGAGCGTTCAGTACCTCGTTGGCCGCGCCCATCATCACCTCGATCTGCTGCTGAAGCTGCGAGATGGTCTGCTGTTGTTGCTCCATCACAGACAGGGTCTGGCGATCAGGCACGATGCGGTCCACGTTTCCGTTAAGGTTGCGGGCCTGCTCGCGCAGAAGCTCTGCCGCGCCGCCCATACCAACGATCTGCTGAGCCACTGGGCTGTTGAGCACAAGCTGCAAGAACTCCTGACGACGGATCGCCTCAGCTTCTTTGACCACCAAGCTCGTAGCCCCACGCGCCACAGCGCGAACGTCACCGATCAGATCAGGGTTCTGGCTATAGCGCAGGTTGTCCTGATAGAGGCGCTCAATCGACGGCACGATGATGTTCTGGTCGATGTTGGTGATGACCTGCTTGATGCCCTTGCCAGCGTTGCTGATCAGCATCGACAAGCCGGAGGACGTGCGACCTGCACCGGGTGTAGCCTCGCCAGTCATGTAGCGAGGAATCATGGTGTCCTCGTCTGCCCGTGCGGAGAACTTCTCGAACACAGCCATCAGCTCATTGGCGTTGCTGCTGGGCTGGAAGAACTGCAGCGGCTGGGAGCCGTCGTTGAACTCTGCGCTCTGGAACTGCCAGATCTTCCATGGGTACATGTTCGTCACGTCCTCCCCCGGCGGGATGCGACTGACGTTGACCCCGACCTGTGGGCCAGAGCTGATGCCCATATTGTTTGCCAGCGAGCGAGCTGCGGCGTTGACCATGTTCTGAGAGTCACGGCACAAGTCCGTCACGCCCTTGCCAGCCACAGTGCCGGGGATCTTTTCGTACGATGTTACGTAATACGGCTTGCGCCCGAGCGGGTCATAGTTGAGCACAGCGCGGATGACTGTGTTGCCCACAAGCCACACCTCGCAGGGGTAGCTCAGTGTCGGGTCAGGGATGTCCTTGGCGGTCATGCCCCAGTCGAGCAGGTCGCGTCCCAAGACGTTGTCCCACAACTGCAGGGCGTCGATGAGGTCATCGGTGAACGTCGCGTCGGTGACGTGTTTGCCCTCTGCGGTCGCCTGAGCGCTGTCAGTCCAGAGCCACTCGTTCAGGTTGCCCTGATTGAAGTCCTCGATGACGGTGCGGATGGCGTCAGAGTTGTATCCCGGCACACCGATCAGAGCTTGCAGATCGTCGCGGGTGAGTTTGTGCCGCTCGATGATGAAGCCGTCCTGAATGTCGGAGGCCCACGGTGCCCAGTAGAGCATGAACGGATCAACGCGCTCCCACTCGTTGCGAATCTCTTCGGTGGGCACCAGCTTGCCGTTCTGCCAAGCCAAAGTCTTGCGTTTGCGCTTGACCGGCCCCTTGAGCACTGCGTACGGGAACGTGACGATGTCGTCGAGGAACTCATTGAGCGCCTTAGTCCAGCCACCCTCGATGAGCTGGTCCTCCATCTTACGTTCCATGCGGTTGATCCGCTCTTCCGCCTCTTCCTTCGTCCGACGCATCGCAGCGTCTTTCATCTGCATCGCGATCTCGCGAAGCTGCGACGGGTCAGGCGGCTGCATGCCCGACTCCATCATGCGCTGCAGTTCCTGCGCCATGTCCGCCCGCAGGGCGTCAACAACATCAGGGGGGAGAGTGGGCTCGGGCGTGGCGTCCAGTGCCCATGGTTTGTCAGCGCCGGTACCTAGCAAGGTATCCCGCAGCCAGCTCGTAGCTGCGCGGCATTTGACGGACGATAGCTGGATGTAGATCTCAGAGCCGCCCTGCTTCATAATCTCAGCGAGCTTATCTGGGTCATACAGCCCGTTGCGTTGACGAAGCCCTTTGAGCATGCGCTCTTCAAGCTCTCGCTTGGACTCTTTGCCGGTGTTCCACCGCTTGCGAACGTGGCTCGCCAAACCCTGGATAACAGGCTGGTTCTGCAACTCATCGCTGCGCTTCTTGGCTTGCTCCTCGATGTCTGACGACCGAGCAACAGGAATGATTGCGAGACCTAGTGCTGCCATGGCGGCTCCAGTGAGAAATAGCTAAATTGTATCCTGGGTACCCCGATGGTCAAGTGTATACAAACGAGACACGCTTAATCTCACGGCGGGTGTTCTGCATCCCATACCCGCGTATGTTCATGTCGATGACCGCCGCACCGTACTGTAGCGCGTCATGGCAATGGCTGTACTCGTTCTTGTCCGGCTTGTCTTCCATCTCGCCGTTTTTCTTGACCTTGTACCGATACCCGTGCTTGAACCCTTTGATCAACTGAGTGCATCGCGGGTCTACGATGAACATGGCTTTGCCCTCGACCTGCTGGGCCAGCAGCCGCTCGACTGCCTGTATGCGTTTGTCCGGGTCGTTCGTCGGTGGCCTGACGCAGTGGAACCCAGCGTTCTTGAGCTGATCGACCAGCGTCATCTCGTTGGCCTGCTGCTTCATAAACCCTGCGGGGTCCGGCGCTGCCACGAACTTAAACCCTGGGTACGTGTTGCCGATGTGCGGGTTGAGTCTTGTCTGTATGAAAGTCTCCAGGCCCATGTTCTCCGAGACAAGCTCTGAGAGGACCAGCACTCGCCCTCGCGGATCGCGCTGCATGAACACGGCTGACGGCGTGCGCCCGAAGTCAATCCCGATGGTGATGGGATACTCCTGACTTATGATGGGCTTGAGGTTGTCCGGGGCGACGTGGAAGTCTGCTGTGAACGTGCGCTCATACACCGGCAGTCCTGCGAGGCTACGCCCGAACTTCCCGTGGACGTACACGTCGATCCAGTCCGGCGTCTTGCCTTCGCACAGGTTCTCGTAGTACCCCGTGGGCAGGTACTGAACCCAATCTGCCTCTGGCGAGAGCCCGCTGGGCTGAATGGTGACGTGCATGTTCGACGGCGGATCACGCAGCAGCTCTTCCCAGAACGTATCTGCGTCCGGCGGGTTCGTCGCCCCCCACACCTTGTGGATCTGGTTGCCTGCGTCATCACACGCGCCGACCCCGTTCATGGTCTTGTCCGGGTATCGCCCGAGACGACCCGTCAGTGCGTTGTACACATCTGCGTTGATCTCGCGGAACTCATCCATGACACCGAACGTAAGCTGCAGAGACAGAAGCCGCCGCACGTCGTTGGCATCGTCGAGACCACGAAACAGCACCTCGCACTCCACGTCGTCGAACCGCAGCAGAAATTTGCTGTCGGTCTTCATGAGCGAGCCCGCCTGCCCGTCAGGGAACCATTTGAGAAAGTCCGGGATCGTCGTATCCCAGAGCATCTGCCGCGTGTTACGTATCACCGCACAGCGCGAGCGCCTGATGCCATCCCTGCACCGTGCAACGCGCTTGGCTTCCATGGCTATCTTCATCAGAGAGCCTGTGGTCTTCGTCGATCCGACGGGGCCAACGATGAAATTTGCGAACTTGTCCGCTGTGAGGAACGGAACTATGGACGGAGGTGGGGTGTATACAACGCTACTCATGCGGCACCAAAATCGTCCCCGGCATACACATAGTCATCGGGCTCAACGAACGGCAAATCCCTAGGTTTTTTGTCAATTTTCAGCGTTTGGGCGTTGTTTTCGTCGTTTTTTGCGGTCAAAACGATGGTTTCTGGGGTCGAATTTGTCGTTCCCGGCAGGTTAATTACGACTGAAAAACCGCCATTTCCACTGCCGCCAGCACCCGTATCCGTGATTTTCAGCACCTTTTCAGCCGCTTTTTGGAGCTGTTCGTGGGCTTTTAGACGGGCCAGACCCGCTTGATCGGGGTCAGAGAGTATGTGGTAGACAAATGGGAGCCCTGCCTCGGCCAAAACTGCAGCTTTTGCAGCGTAGGAGAAGCCGTTCTCAGTCAGTTCCTGCACCTTCTCTTCAACATACCGTTGAAACATCGGATTGGCCGCGATGTCGTCGTATTCTGAAGGCGTCAAACCCTCCAGGCGAGCGATCTCGTGTACTGGTTTGTTGGCACCGACTTGATTTCTCGCTACTGCAAGAGATAAGTCACGCAGGAGTTGGTCCGCAGATATAGCACTATGCATGGGCCGAATGTAGCACGACCAAAAAATTTTTGGAATGGCTTTGTTGGGGGGGCGGGTGAATTATTTATGTTGTGCGTAAGACATGGAAATCAAAAAATTGGCCTTGTTCTGAGAGTGACGGATCAAAGCCATGGGGGGAGGGGGGTGGGCTTGGGGGTCCGGTACCCTCCACTACTATCACACCTGCTCCGCCCAGCCCCTTGTCAGCCCAGCGAACAGTGTTATACTAACACCACTGCAGCAAATGAAGCAGTGTTCAGAAACTCACTAACTTACTGGAGAATGTAATGGCTAAACGCAAAACTTTGTCGGTCTCGTCTGTTCTCGAATCGCGCCGTGAGTCGGTGCGCTCGCAGCGTGCTACCCTGGCCGGTCTGGAAAAGCATAAGGATTCCATTAACATGGCCCTGGCCGCGACGGCTGCAGTTCAGCGTCTGGCTGATAGCGTATGGGCAAGCGCCGAATACTATGAGTGGGATGATTCGGTTCATCTGAGCATTCATGCCAGCGTAAAAGTAGATTCCCTGAAGGGCCAGCAAATGGCGGACATTCTCAGCGCCGCCGAATCGGTCCAGGGTCTGGAGGCCAACGCGACTCGCGATTACGCCAGCGAAGATTACGCTGAGCGCTCGTTCATTTATCGGGGCATGGTGGGCAAGTGCTCAGTGCGTCTGGTGATTGATGCCCGTCTGCCGGTTGACGGTGAAAACTGCCGGCGGGTCCAGGTCGGTACCGAAATCAAGGAAGTGCCCAAGTATGAAATCCAGTGCGCTTGATCTAGCGCTGGCCCTGGCCCTCGGGCTGGGGCTCACAGCCCTCATCCTTCACGGGCTCGATGCCCTCTTCTTCTAACCCCAGCCCGGCCCTGTGCCGGGCTTTTTTGCGCCCGGAACTATCACTACTATCACCCCCGGCCCTTGACACAACGCCGTGAGCACCATGCGACGGCCCGCGCCCAGTGACGCATTACCCGCCGACTACTATCACGCGAGTCCCGTTAATCCCATGGGATTAGTTGACGACATACCCGCCACGTGTCATAATGCATCCATGCAGTCGGGATTGACTGCAGACCGGCCCGGCGGTATCCGGGAGACTTGTTTACTAGGAGATTCTCATGGCCCAAGCCAAAGCACCCGCTGCAGTCGCAGCACCCGCCCCCGCTCGCATCGATGCAGTCGGGGCTTTGATCAACCAAGCCGGACAAGCCGCCGGTACCATGCTTGCCAAGTGCAAGGAAGCCGCCCAAGCCGCCGCCGCTCAACTCAACCCAGCCCAGCCCATGGGTGATCGCATCGCGACTGTGGTGGCCTTGTATGCGGCGGATTTTGTCTCCGCCGGTCATAACGTCAAAAGCTTGTTTGTTGACGCCCTGACACTTCACGCAGCCGCACAATGTCCCGTTTCCGTCACTGCCATTGGTGCCGACGGTAAAAAAGTCGAGCAACACGTAACGGCGGCGGACGCGGTCAACATGAGCAAACACGCCATGAAGGACGCGGTAAAGCAAGTGCGCGAAGCGCACGGTATCGGCCGCAAGGCAGGCGGCGGACGCAAAGCCGCAGCACCCGCAGCACCCGCGCCCGGTGTCCAAGTGATGACGGAAGTCGATGCATTCTCCGCATGGCTGGACAATCTCGAGCCGTACCTGACCGATGCGGTCTATCACCCTCGCATTGTGGCCCGACTTATCGAGCAGGGTTACCGCCTGGAAAAGGCGGTAAAGGGTAAAGTGGTGAAAGGCGCGGCGAGCGCCTAACCCGCAGGGGCTCTGGCCCCTTGCTGCGCCCCGGCCCTGGCCGGGGCGCTTTTTCGCGCCCAAACTATCACTACTATCATGCCCAGCCGGGGGCCTACTATCATGGCCGCGCCATGCAAAATAGTGCGCGTCGTAATCCCACGGGATTAAGCGCAGCGACGTATGAGCCACGATTTAGATTCGATTTTGTATAACGACGTACGAGCCACGGTCTTATATAAGACTGAAACGCTGTTGTAGATTCGCAACTTTGGCTCAACCATGCGGGTTTGCAGCGAAGTGACCACTTTTTTAGATTACACGAAACTTACAAATCTGTAGATTAAACTGACGCATTACCCGTGGTGTGCATAAGTGATTGATTTATAAGGGTTTTTTCCTGCAATAGCTTATAAATACAGTCTGTATAGTAATTTAGTAATTTAGATTGGAGAAAAACAGGGAAGGTTTGAAAAATTCTGCCCACTCGTTGACGATGCGCAGGAGCCCAACCCCCCTCTGCCAAAACCGCTCTCTTCCCCCGAACTCCCAACTAATTTGCTAAAGCCTTATAAATCAACGACTTACGCGATTTTGCCCAACTAATTTTCCGTCTAATCCCATGGGATTAGCAGCCTTTTTCCAACTATTTCTGTCTATTGCCTAAAAAAGAGGCAAAAAAGTGACACCACTATGAGCCCATTATGGTATATTTAGGACTCCATAAATCAGGCTCTACGGGCTCATTATGGTGTCCTAAATCAACCACTTTTTTGAGGTTTTTCGATGAAATCCCTGACTATTCGCATCCCCGACGACGAGCACAAGCTCATGGTTTCCGTTGCCGAACGGCGCTTCATGTCAATCAACAACATGATTCGGGCTCATTTCCACGAACTTGCACGCCAAGACGGACTCATCGCCAACCCTGCGAAAACCGCCCAATCAACCTCCGCAGCGCTCACCAACGCCAAACCCCCCGTTGTACGAGTGCCGATTCCGACGGAACCAAACGCATGGCGCGACCACATCTATGCCCGAGTGCAGGCAGGCGAGAAGTTGCAGGACGTAGCCGACTCATACGGTCTCAAGCTTGCTGACGCGCAGGGTATGTACAGCCGGGCTAAGGCGTACATCAAGGAGCAGCCGGACTACGTGCCCCATGCATACACACCACCAGCCCCCACCGCCGAAGAACCCGAGCTAGTCTACGCCCCCGTAGACCCGGAGAACCCAACCGAGGAGGAGCAGGCTATCCATGCAGAGATCGCACGCCGCAAGCTGCTCGCGCTGGGGTTCTACGTATGAAGTCCTGTCCCCTGCCTGACTTGACAAGCTACGAGTAATCTGATACAATGTCTTCTGTTGAGTGGGGAAGCGACAACAAACCGCAGCCCTGCTCAACACCCCGCTTAATCCCATGGGATTAGATCCCAGGTGCCGGAAGGCATCTGGATTAAGCTTCATTCGTTTACTTATTCACTGGAGGTTTTATGCCACGACTGCAATCCTTCGCGGCTAGCGTTGACTACGCCCTGCTGCAAACCCAAAAGCTGACACTTCTGTACCTCGCCTCTGTGCATGACGGACACCAGCGCGAGTCGCTCGACGGCATCATTGCCTTGATTGATGAGTTGCAGGACGCTGTTGTTGCTGACGGCATCAAGGCCGAGTCCGACGTTTTCAACATCTAATCCCACGGGATTAAGCTTCACTGATTCACTAACTCATTCACTTGCTTACTGGAGGTTTTATGGCCCTTTCAAATTCAGTCATCGTGTCACGGTTTCTGTCTGTGTTCACGCACCCGGATGCACCGGAGAATCAGAAGTACAGGCGCTCTGCGCAGGGGTCGAATCTGTACGTTACGTTCGGGACACCAGTCGCCGCGTATACCCACCCACGCACCGCTGACGATTTCACCATGGCCGCGCTGCTGACCTCATACCAGACAGACATTGGTGCCGTGGTAATCAGCAACAAGACCAAAGCGTGCGAGCTGTGGCTCACTGATTCGCGGTACAGCAACACTACAGACCGGCACATGAGCTACGTGCGGCAGGGTGTGCGGGATCACTTGCGCGAAGTTATGCAGGACAAGGGCGCTGATGCCGTGTCAGAAGTCGAGCGGCGCATATTCCGCCGAGTGCATAGGCCCGGTAAGTACACCCGCTACTCGCCCGAGGTGCGCAATCGTCTGTTCGTAGCGGCTCGCCATTCGTTGCAGCGTGTAAACGCCCATGGCATACATGAAGCCACTCGGATC
>JBBAPZ010000024.1:32208-34553 GCA_040400605.1 Candidatus Sericytochromatia bacterium | reverse complement strand
TTCACTGCCATGGAGCAGGAACTGCTGCACACCATCGACACCGTGACCGCTTGCATGGTGAATAAAGACATTGACGCTGCGCGGGCTACGGTGGCTGCGTACGTTGCACTGAACAGGGAATTTGTATGAAACTCACACCCGCAGAAAAGGCGCAGCGGGTTGTCCTGCTGCTCGCCCTCATCGTCATCGCCCTTGACTTGTTTTACTGGAGACCACTATGACTTATAACTCGACAATTGTCTTTTCACGTCTCACCTACTCCGTGGGTGACTTTGCTTTGCCGTACCTCGTCAATGGAGACCCGTCGGGTCTGTCCGATGAGGATCAGTGCCTGATCGACGAGTGGTTTTCCAAAGCCACCGATGACTTCTTCGATGCTGATGACAACCGCTGGACGTACAGCCACCTCTCGGTAGATGATGAGCGCAACGAGTTCGCGTTCGACGACGTGACGAGCCTGTACGGTGCGATCCATAAGGTCGCGCTGTTCTTCGTGCCGAGCAACAAACAAACCAACTAATCCCACGGGATTAAGGAGAGCAACATGAAACGACCAGACAACCTCAACGAAGCCCTGACATACCTGCACAAGCTGACGATGGGCATAGCCAACGAGACAGGCTATTTAATGGAAGCAACCCCCATTCACCCCGGGCACCTCGAACCCATCAAAGCCGCAGCCCTCGACGCCCACCTGCTGGTGACATGGGTGAGGGACAACCTCAAGGAGATGCAGAAATGAAAACACAGATTCAATACAAGCGCCCGTACCTCACGAGGTACTTCGATAGCCCTGATGCGTCAGGAAAGAAGGAGTCAAGCACGGGTTACGCGGCATCAATCCGTGGTGCCAAGCGCAACATGGCCGTTCGCATAGTGCTCGATCAGTACGGGCTGGCTGTGGTCACGTCCCGTGCCACACGCGAAGTGCTGGTGACAATGCGCCGCACCCCAGAGGGACTCGACATAAAAGACTTGAAGGGGAACAACAATGGCTGATGTGATTCACTCAGAGATCTACGACCACGAGAACGGCGTACAGTATCTGGTCGAGGTGACATACGACTACGGCATGGCTGCACCAGATGCAGAGATGACGGACTGCCATGGGGTTGTTGTGCGCGATCTGGACTTCGACCCCAGCGACCCGGTAGATCTGGACGACTACATAGAGCGGTACTGCGGATCCGACAGCCCGCGTGCGATTGAGGCACACGCACAGTTCTCGATGCTGCGACTGCTCAACGACCGCAACCAACGCCGGTATAACTACGTGTGGTATGACGTGTGGGAGTCACTCAAGAAGGCCAAGAAGGAATGGGGGCACAAGACCGACGAGGCTGCAATGGCTGCGGTCGAGGCGGACTACGAACACCTGCGCGGCTGGTACGACAACGACTGGTGCTGGTGTGTGGTCAGTGTGTACCCAGTGGATGAGGACGGAAACAAGCTTGACGACGCCGGTGCCCATCTCGGAGGGGTAGAGTCACTGGTGCTCAACGACGACCAGCGGGAGTACTTCGAAGAGATCATCACAGACAAAATCGAGGAGTTGGAATATGAGAAAACGACCGTCAAAACGTGAGCGCAAAGAGCGCCTTGCTTCAGCCCGTGCTGAGTTGGCACTACTGCTCGATGACTTGCACAAGTACCCAGAAGCTATGCGATGGAACCTCACCAAGACGCGCATAGCACTTGAGCACGCACGGGAGTTCGGCACTGTGCCTTTTACAGACAAGGTGGAGTACGAACAGTTCGTAAAAGATCCCGTGAGGTACTCGCTTCCCTTTGCTGCTTGACTTGACAAACCACAGGTAATCTGGTACAATATCTTCATCGACTGGGAGATCGCCCAGCGATACAACTTGTTCACTAACCACAAACTAATCCCATGGGATTAAGGAGTTCATCATGTCCATCAAAAACAATGCCTTGCTGGTGTCTATCTCTGTCAACAAGCCGCAGATGACGCAGAAGGATGAAAAGGCCACTCGCGATGCCGAGACAGCCAACAACGCCCACGGTGCTGGGCAGTTCCGCAAGGATCTGTATCCGAAGGGTCTGGTGCAGCCGATCCTCGCGGTCGAGTCAGCGGCCCGTTCGTACATCGACAGCGTCACGTATATGTGGACACGCGGCGAGAACCTGCTGCCCACCAGCAGGTTCATGGAGGTAGCTGACCGGCTGGGTAAGTACCAGCTTGAGTTCGACCAGTGCGTCACTGCGTTCCTCAACAACTGGAGCAACGTGATGATGCACGCCCAGCAATCGCAGGGTGCTCTGTTCGACCCGAGTGTGTACCCTGACTTGACCGACCTCAAGAACGACTTCCGCTTCCGTGTGCA
>JBBAPZ010000024.1:23350-32108 GCA_040400605.1 Candidatus Sericytochromatia bacterium | reverse complement strand
CATGTGCTCGCTCTTGCCAAGGATGTGTCTGACACTGTGCCGCACCCGCAACAGTTGCGCGATGACCCTGAGAAGCGCAAAGCCGTCAACACGCAGACCGCTGCGCTGCTAGCATCCATCGACGCAATGCTGGAGGACTGAGCCATGAGTACCAAGCCACCGCAATCGTATTGCTTGATCGACAGCATTGGTTCTATGGTGTTCCCTGCCGAGGTAGCTATGCAGTTGTTCCCTCTGCTGTGTCAGGGAGAAGTTGTCGAGTATGAATGGACCAAGAAGACATACAAGCGCAAGCCGCAGGACATGCACAGCAAGATCACGCTGCGGCAGTTCACCATTGCGGAGTACGCTTCGCTTGCACTAGACTCCGACCCGGAGTAACATACAGGCTCTGCTTCGGCAGAGCTACTTATCAACTGAACGGAGTTCCTCATGGATTTCAAAATCACTCTCACTACTGAGCAAGTCAACATCGTGCTCAAGCATCTGGACGCAGGCCCACACCGCGAGGTGCGTGCGCTCATGGACAACATCATCACTCAGCTTCGCGATCAAGAGATGGCTGCACAGCACACCAACGCTGGCGGCACTGACTGACAACATCCTAATCCCATGGGATTAACCGGCACCGCAGCGGCCCTGCGGTAACTTGCAAACTCGTTCACTCAATCACTGGAGATCATCATGCGTATCGCTCACGTCACCCCCATCCTCGTCAAGAAGTACCTCAACGACAAGACCCGTCGTCGCACTGTGTTCCTGCGCGGCCCGTCGGGTATCGGCAAGTCCGACGTTGTGTTTCAGACCAGCGACCTGCTCGCCGAGCACGTTGCAAACTGGAAGGGTGTCATCGACCTGCGCCTCGCTCAGATGGAGCCGACTGACCTGCGGGGTATCCCCCACGTCATCGACGGTCGCACTCACTGGGCTCGCCCTGACTTCCTGCCGCAAGAAGGTGCTGGCATCTTGTTCCTCGACGAGATCACCTCTGCCCCTCCGTCTGTGCAGGCTGCTGCATATCAGTTGTGCCTGACCCCTGAAGACTTCGGCATTCCGCCAGAGTGGATGGTCGTCGCTGCTGGCAATCGCAAGACTGACCGTGGCGTCACGTTTAACCTCGCTGCACCACTGCAGAACCGCATGAACGACATCGAGGTCAACACCACACTCGACGACTTCGTCAATCACTCTGTGACTCGCGGCATTCGTCCTGAGATCCTGTCGCTGCTGCAGGATCGCCCTGACCTGCTGCACAAGTTCGAGCCCACTGGTGACATTCGCCCGTTCCCCAGCCCACGTTCGTGGTTCGCTGTGTCTGACACGCTTGCACTTGAGCTGCCCGTGCAGGATCGCGTCGAGCTGATCAAGGGTGACGTTGGCGAGGAAGCTGCCATGATCTTCGAGACTCACTTGCGTGTCTGGGAGACCATGCCCCGCATCGAGGACATTCTTGAAGGCAAGGACGTGCCCATGCCCAAGGAACTCAACGTGCGGTACTGCATCGCTATGGGTCTGGCTACGCGCCTCGACGCGACCAACTTCGACAAGGCATGGAAGTTCTTGGAGAAGATGCCCGGCGATGTGCAGACTCTGACCATCAAGCTGGCACACAAGCGTGACCGCACCATCACCCGCTCGCCTGCGTTCACGCAGTGGGCTGTCAAGAACCAAGCTGCGTTCAGCATGAAGTGATGGTTGCAATCAAACACCCACACACGCGAGATGCACCGGAGTTAGTGTTCGACCCTTCGTACGCTGCTCCGCTCGTCAACGTGTACGTAGTACGCAAAGCCAAGTACCGCACCAGCAAGATGTATCAGACTCGCGAGCCGCTCTGCCAGATTCGTGCGTCGTACGATGGCGGTGCTCTGCTGGACGGCAACAAGGGCTACGTAGTTGTACGCAATGCATTCGATGACTTGCGGTACTTCGATGACTTCGACACTGCCAAGATCTATGTGCATTCACTGTTTGCGTTAGAGTACGTTGGCTAATCCCATGGGATTAGCTGTATCATTGACCAAGACTTGTTTACTGGAGATTCAAATGACAACTTTGCATGACCGCATCGAGCTAGCCTACAGCAAGCTAGGTATGCGTGAGCCCTTCGTCGCTGCTGTGATGACTCGCGTCAAGCGCGAGATCTCTGCCACTGTGCCCACTGCTGGCACCAACGGCACATGGGTGCGGTTCAATCCTACGTGGTGCGAGCCGCTGTCTGACGAGGAGCTGTTCGGCCTTGTGCTGCACGAAGCTTCGCACGTTGTGCTCATGCACATGTGGCGGCGCGAGGGTCGTGACATGCGCCTGTGGAACTACGCCAACGACGCACTCATCAATGCCTACATCAAGTCACGCGGCTGGCAGTTGCCCAAGGGCGGCGTTCATCTGTCGTGGGTCAAGGAGGACATGTCGTCCGAGGAAGTCTACGAGAAGCTCAAGCAGCAGAAGCAACAACAGCAACAGCAGAAGCAGAAGGGCGGTGGCTCTGGCGACGGCGAGGGCGACGAAGACAGTGACGGTTCTGGTGACGGTGCCGACGGCGACGACGATGGCATGGGCGGTGGCTTCGATGGTCACGGCGACCTTGAGGATGCGCAGGACGAGGCTACCCGTGTCGATATGCAGGCGTCCATCGTTGCCGCTGCTCGCATGGCTAAGGAGTGTGGTCAGGGTTCATCGCTCATCGACCGTGTGCTCGACAACGTAGGCGAGTCGCTCGTCCGTTGGCAGGATGTGTGCAGGTCCATGCTCACTGAGTCTGCTGCGGCTGACTACACCTACCTGCGCCCATCGCGCCGGTTCATCGGCTCCGGTCTGTACCTGCCATCGCTGCGCACTGACGCACTGGGCGGGCTTGCCATCGGCTTCGATACATCGGGCTCTATGGGTAAGCGTGAGTGCGACCAGATCGCTGCAGAGATACAGGCTATCGTTGACGACTTGCAGCCATCGTTCGTCGAGGTTGTGTACTGCGACTACGCTGTGACTCACTCCGAGCGGTTCGAGCGCGACGAGACTCTCAAGCTGCATCCCAAGGGCGGTGGCGGTACTCGGTTCCAGCCAGTGTTCGAGCACTTCGAGAAGACGGGTGAGCGGTACTGCGGCATGATCTTCTTCACTGACATGGAGGGCGACCTCGACGAGTGTGAAGAGCCATCGCATCCCGTCATCTGGGCCAACATCGGGCGGCGCGAGTACGATGCTCCGTTCGGTACCTGTGTGCGGGTGCAGCTATGAGGGGCAAGGGCGTGTCATGGTATGGCAAGCTCAACACCGCAACCTTGCCGTTCACAGTCCACAAGATATGGTTGACGAGAGAACATGAGCTGGAGGAATCACCGCCTATGTTCTTCTCGCATGACTATGTCGATGACCCATGTGCTAGGTATGAGCGCGTGCAGTTGTGTCAGGCAATCTTCGCCGCAGCATTTAGCCGCCAAGATATATGCGAGCGGTTCGAGCGCAGGCGGCAGGCTATGGTCATGCACTACATGGAGGACTACACGCTAGAAGAGGTAGGGCAGCACATGGGCATAACGCGAGAGCGTGCTCGGCAGCTTGCTTTGAGCGGGCTTAGGTTAATGCAACGCGCCGCATGGCGCAGGAAAGATTTCAGATGATTACGCAAGACAAAGAACTTATCAAACGGCTCCTTCGCATCGAGACTAAATTGGTGCGAGGGTTCGAGGAACTTGGTGTCAACATCGACAAAGACGATCAGTGGCTCAGCGTCGATGATCCATCCAATGTGGTCTATGTCTCTACGATTGGTCGGTCGATGACTGTGCTGCTCAGTGACATGGCTCGCATGGGTGCGACTAAGTTCGGGCAGACCTACGACATCGTTCACCGTGGCGAGGTCATTGGGTCCATTGTGTTTCGGAGGATCTTGTGAGTACTATCACAAAACGTAAACTGACCACGGCGCAACTTAGCAAAATGCCTGCGTCACAAGATCATCTTGGCTGGAGCAAGTTGTATCAGCGCAGGTTCGACGAGCACATCAAAAACAACGACAGCTACTCAGCCACCTACACAGTGCAACTCGCGCTGTGGTACTTGTTCTTGCACCTAGACAACGGGGGAAACTTATGACAACCGAATTCAAAGGCATTCCGTACAGCAGCATGTCGCTGCCACTCATACCAGTCGGGCACCCAGACTACGTATGGTACGGACCAGAAGCAACAGATGTTCAACGCACTTGGAGACGATATGGATGGAAACCACTTGAAGAGCAGCGTGCCGCCGCATCTGCAGCGAAGCACGAAGCCACTAAAACTGTGCGACAGTTGCGCAAAGCCGTCTGAAGAGCAGGGCGGTGTACAGGTCGGCAGCAAATGGAAGTGTGGCGCTTGCTGGATGCGGTTCAATAGTAGAAAATAACAGCTCACGGACTGACTCATGAGAAAAGAATACGGACAGACTGTCCGCGAGATAACCCGACTCTTAGACGAGCTTGGCCCAATGACAACGGCTGAGCTTTGCAGAGAGCTTGGCGAGACCCGCATGTATGTGTCGAGTGTGGTCGCACGGATGCGCAAGGTGTCTGTACAGACGCCAAAGCGTGTCTACATCAGTGCGTACGTAGATGAAGACGAATCAAGTAGGAAGTACCCGCGTGCCGTGTATGCGCTGGGCGATGCGGAAGACGCAAAGCGCAAGCCATACGATGTCAACAAGTACAAGCGCGAGTACAACGCTCGCAAGCGTAAGCTGAACACAACGAACAGCGTCTTCAATCTGGCGCTGACAAGGAAGGAGTTTCGGATATGACGGAGGATGAAATCCATGTGGAACTTGAAACACTCAGAGCAGAGAACCGCTACCTGCGGTACCAACTTGACTCGGCAGCAGAAGAAGCAATCCGACTGCGACACAAGCTGGAACACATCTATGCCCTATCCCAGTTGGCCCTTCACGCGGGTGCGGGGGACGGAGCTGGAGAAGTTGGAGCGGCAGATGCGCAAGCAGAAGATCATTGACGCAGAGGAGGCATGGCTATGAGCATCGAGCTACATGACCCGAAAGAGGGTCGCAAGTTTGACAAAGACAAACCCGACTACACCCTGCTGCCGTGGGATGCAGTCGAGGAGATCGTCAAGGTATTAGATTACGGAGCCAAGAAGTATGCGCGGGATAACTGGCGGTATGTCGATGATGCGGAGGTTCGCTATCTGGCGGCTGCGTTCCGCCATCTGGCTGCTTATGCTCGCGGTGAAACTGCGGACCCGGAAACGAATCTATCGCATCTTGCGCACGTTGGCTGCTGCATTTTGTTCTTACTCTCAATGGAGGAAGCTCATGTTTGAAAAATCTGTACTGATTGATGGTTCCAACGGCATTTCCTCCGGGCAGTTCACTGGTATGAACACGATAACCAACGTGAGCAGCATGGAGCAGGCGAAGCTAGCGCAAGGGGCGGTCAACATGGGACGGCAAGTACCACAGACCAACAGTGGCGTTGACATGCGGATCAGTCGTGTGCTCAACGGCTTCGTTGAGCATTTCGGCACACCGCACTACGCTGGCGGTGGAGATGTGTACATAGCGGCTGACTTGCAGGAAGTGCAGCGGATCATTCTTAGCGAACTGGCTTCGCGTATGCTGGACGAGGTGAAGTGATGGACATTCTTACATTCGATGCAGAGACGTACTACGACAACAACTTCAGTCTGAGCAAGATGCAGACTGATGAGTACATCCTCGATGGCAGGTTCGAGGTGATCGGCGTAGCCGTCATCAAGAACGATGAAGAGGCGCAATGGTTTAGCGGCACAGAAGAGCAGACGTTGAACTGGCTGCAGAGCAACTTCGACTGGGCCAACAGTGCCGTGCGGTGCCACAACACGTTGTTCGATGGGTTCATCCTCACGCAGAAGTTCGGCATCAAGCCCAAGCTCTGGCTGGATACGCTGGCACAGGGGCGCATGGCACTGCCGTTCCTCCCATCACATTCGTTGGCGAACCTTGCCAAGCACTTCAAGCTAGCTGACAAGGGCACTGAGGTCATCAAGGCGCTCGGTATGCGGCGTGAGGACTTTAATCCCATGGGATTAGCGGAGTACGGCGAGTACTGCAAGCATGACGCATGGCTGTGCAAGGAACTGGGCAAGCGGTTCGACCCAGTGACCCCTGCTCTGTCGTTCAAGCTCATCGACATGACTGTGCGGATGTTCACCGAGCCGATGTTCGTTGGCGACACGAACAAGATGGTTAGTCTGTACAACGCTGAGGTGAGGCGCAAAGACGAGTTGCTGCAGTCTGCGTTTGTGGACAAAGACACCATCATGTCCAACGACAGGTTTGCGAGGGCACTGGAGCATCTTGGCGTGACTCCGCCGACGAAGATCAGCAAGACCACTGGTAATACTACGTACGCCTTCGCCAAGAGTGACAAGGAGTTCACTGATCTGCTGGAGCATGATGACCCAGAGGTGCAGGCTCTCATTGCGGCGAGGCTGGGCGTCAAGACAACCATCGCGGAAACTCGTGCCAAGCGGTTCGTCGATATGTCGCAGCGTGGACCACTGCCGGTGTATCTCAACTACTGGGGTGCCAAGACCACAGGACGCTACTCAGGCGGCAATCAAGTCAACTGGCAGAACCTACCCGCACGAGGCCCGTCAGCGGGGCTCAGGGACGCTCTGCTGGCTCCTCCGGGGCACACGGTGCTTGCTGGTGACTCGTCGAACATTGAGTTGCGTACGGTGATGGCGCTCGCTGGGCAGCACGATGTGCTCGACAAGCTTCGCAACGGTGTGGACTTGTACTGCGACTTTGCGAGCAAGTTGTTTGGCAGGGCGATCACCAAGGCTGACAAGGCTGAGCGATTCCTTGGCAAGACCGCTATGCTCGGGCTGCAGTACGGTGCCGGTGCTGAGAGATTCATGGAGATGGTGCGTATCGCCAAGCGCTCTGACCCATCGGTGCAACTCATCAACAAGGATAGGGCGCACGAGATCGTTGACTTGTACAGGACCATGCATCACAAGATCGTGAACCTGTGGCAGTATTGCCATGAGGTTGTGCTGGCTGACATCCATCGTGGCTGCGACTTGATCAATGTAGATGTGAACGGCTGGTTCATCACACAGAACAGTGGCTTCGGACGCCCCGGCGAACCCGGCGTTGTGTACCATGATCTGCAGTACGACCAGCAGGCCAGAGAGTGGACGTACCTCATGGGTAAACAGCGCGTGCGCATCTACGGTCCCAAGGTCGTAGAAAATTTGTCGCAACATGCTGCAATGCTGATCGTTATGTGGCAAACTGCACGTATCAACCAGCGGTACCCAGTCAAGTTGTCAGTGCATGACGAGGCTGTGGCTGTTGTGAAGAACGAAGAACTTACTCAAGCGCGAGCGTATATGGAAGAGTGTCTGTCGATGACACCGCCATGGTGCCGCAGTATCCCAGTTGCGTGCGAGACTGGTGTAGGGAGAAGCTATGGCGATGCCAAATAATTTTAGGTACCCAACCCCCGACTGGCTGCGAGTGGAGACTATTCCTGACATAGCCTCAGCGGCTACGGTATTGAACGTGGGCATCCGTTGCCGCGATGGCTGGGCGCATGTACTGCAGGTACAGCTAGCAACGGAGGTAGTGCGCGACGAGGTGTGGGACGGCAAAGCCAGAATCATTCGTCGAGCGCACGAACACATCGCCAAGCAACTAGCCATAGCAGCACTGGAATCCACATGACCACTGTAATGCCCCTGTCGTTTAGTCGGCTCTCTACGTTCGAGCAGTGCCAAGCGCAGTTCGACTATCTGTACGTGTCCAAGCGAGTGAAGAACTCGATGAGTGAGGCGTCGGAGTATGGAGACCGTGTACACAAGGTGCTGGAGGCGTATGGCAACGCGCTGACGGCTGGCAAAGCAGCCACTGATGCTGCGGTAGCACTGGAGGATACCGATGAAGCCAAGAGCACGCTAAAGCAGTGGGGTACGGTTGTTGACAAGATAACTTCGAGGGACGGTGACAAGTTCTTCGAGCATCAGATGGCTGTGAACAAACAGTTGCAGCCTGTCGATTGGTTCGCTAAGGACGTGTGGATTCGCTCCATCGCCGACGTGCTGGTCGTTGATGGTGACACTGCGTACTGCTTGGACTACAAGACTGGCAAGGTCAAGGACAACCCGACTCAGTTGCAGTTGTTCGCAGCGATGGTGATGTGGCACTTCCCGGAAGTCAACACGGTCAAGACATCGTTCATCTGGCTGAAGTTCAACGAGGTGACTAATGCGAAGTATGAGCGGCGGTTTCTGGGCGCACTGTGGGGCGCACTGGAGCCAAGGTTTACCAAGGTGCAGGAAGTGATCGAGCTTGGTGTGTTCAACACTAAGCCATCCGGCCTGTGCCCATGGTGCCCAGCAAAAGACATTTGCCCTGATGCAAGACTGAAAGGAAGACGATGACTGACATCAAGCTACTGGCCCTGCTCAATGACTACTACAACGCGCAGCGCAACGTAATTCTTTGTATGCATTGGGCAATGGTAGATTTTGAACGAGGCCGCGAGGACGCCTCTTGGGCGTGGCTGATTGATTGGTGCGAAGCCAAGGATGAGCGTGAAGAACTATGGAAGCGGTTCAAAAGCGACTACCCAAGGGCAATGATGATTAAGGAAGGGTACTACCCATGACTGACATTCATTCGTGCAGCTACTACTGCGACAGGCCCGAGTGCATCAAAGCGCAGCGTGACGAGTTGCGCGACCGGCTGGCGCATCCGGAGCAGGAGCCGATGGCGT
>JBBAPZ010000024.1:0-23250 GCA_040400605.1 Candidatus Sericytochromatia bacterium | reverse complement strand
CAGCGTGACGAGTTGCGCGACCGGCTGGCGCATCCGGAGCAGGAGCCGATGGCGTTGGTGATTGATGGTGTTCTAGTTAAGTCAGAACTGCCAGAAAAGTACACAGGCCATCTATACACCGCCCCACCACAGCGCAAGCCGCCTCAGTTTCCAACCATGCTCCGCAAGATGTGGAGCGGCGCAGAAGTTCAAAAGTGGATTAACGAGAATTGGGAGCAAGCATGACAAGCGAAGAACTGAGAGCTGCCCTTAATCGGGCATACAGACTCGGCCAAAACTATTGGGCACAGGCAGACAGCGATTACACCAGCCAGTGGAAAAAGGCTGCGGTCACTCAGGCCACCTTTGAGCAGTTGGTCGAGGACACCGTATCGGCGTTTGAGGAGCAGACATGACACAACAACCTGAAGCCTTGCGGCTGGCTGATCGTCTTGATCTTTACGCGAATGGCGATGCCCACCAGCATGACATTGAGCAAGCCGCCGCAGAGCTGCGCCGGTTGCACGAAGAAAACAAGGCGCTGCTAAGTGTGTTGAGTGATGTCGCATACGGGCTTGAAAGTGCCCGCATATGGGGCGGCATGGATTGGACATACAACCCACTGCACCCATACAAGTATTTGCCCCTGCGGGACAAGGCCCGTGCTGCCATTGCCAAAGCAACAGGGGAGCAATCATGACAACACACCTGACAAAAATCTGGTGGGACTTGAACAAGCACAAGTTGGTCGAGCAGGCAATACCAGAGGCCGAAATCTACAAGCGTGAGTGGGTTGGGCTGACGGATGCGGACTTGGCGGGTTGCACCACCGAAGAATACGAGACTGCCCGTTACTGGGAAACCAAACTCAAGGAGAAGAACACATGAAATTTCGCAAAAAACCTGTGGTCATTGAGGCCACGCAATGGTTCAAGAACGGTGATCACCCGCTGGACTACGCTAGCGACCAAGACGGCTTTCAGAACGGTCGGTTGATCAGAATACCCGCCGAGCATCGCAAGGCGCATAACTGGGAGGGCGAGGTTGTGCGATACCACCGCACACCGGAAGGGAAACTGACCTGCAACCATTGCGACAACGCCATGAATCACCACGGCTGGATTGACACGCTTGAAGGTGGACACATCGTTTGTCCGGGCGACTGGATCATCACTGGCGTGAAGGGCGAGCACTACCCATGCAAGCCAGACATCTTTGAAGCAACGTATGAGGTGGCCGAATGAAAGATGAAATCATCCGCATGGCGCGGGAGGCTGGACTTATCCGCACTGGCGATGGCTGGACAGAGCCGCATCGTTGGGGGTTGGCTGAGATTGAAGCCTTTGCCAACCTTGTCACCGGTGCCGAACGTGAGAAGTCATTGCAACTTTGGATGCTGCTGGACGACGTGGACACAGCGGACGACATCGCAAAAGCTGACGATGCCATCTATCGCAGTCTTTGTCGTCAGGCGCATCAGAGACGCTGGCATGTGTTGACTGGTGAGGAAGTTGACACCGCCATCCGAGCAAGGGGGCAAGGATGAAAACCGGCTGGCCTCCGGGCTTGCTGCAAGACGATGACCGTGGCTTATCGCGCTGGCTTGCAAGCAGACCGGATGCCCGCTATCAACTAAGGATGAACATGAAAGACGACGACGACACGCTTTGTTACCGCTCCGAGCTGGAGGCGGCGGTGCTGGCCGAGCGTGAGGCGTGTGCGAAGGTGGCAGATGGTTACATTGGCGCTGACCCAATTGCCGCCGCTATCCGAGCAAGGGGGCAAGACCCGATGCCGCTGTTCGACGACTGGGGCGTGGACTGGCACAAGTGCCCACCATGCAACCAGAAGTGCAATCAAGGTAGAGACTGCCCTGCGAAGAAATGAAAAAAATAAACGCTACGCCTACTCAGGCAAGAGTGCTAGACGCGCTGTGTGAATTTGGGCAGACGGAC
The DNA here is from genome assembly GCA_040400605.1 of Candidatus Sericytochromatia bacterium. GTDB lineage: Bacteria > Cyanobacteriota > Sericytochromatia > S15B-MN24 > JAQBPE01 > JBBAPZ01. The sequence continues at coordinate 21,316 of JBBAPZ010000024.1, read as the reverse complement.
TTGGTCGCAAGGAAGCTGCGCATCAGTCCGAGGACTGTGGAAGGTTACGTTAGCCGTGCCATGGCTTCATCAGGCTACCCGAACAGACTAATGCTGGTGCTCGCATGGGATCGAATGAAAAGGGGAAAAGATGACATGGATTAGGATTGTTGGGATCACTGAATGTGGGTACACTGTGACCCACATCTTGCCCGAAGACGAGCAGGACATTCACGTACTTACTGATGATTGCTGGTGCGAGCCAAGCCTAGACGATGAGTTCTGGATCGCAACGCACAACTCCACTGATGGACGAGAAAAGTTTGAGACAGGCGAAAGGAAGCTCTCATGAAGAACGAAGGTGACGTTAAGAAGATCGTCAAGCAAGTCCTGAACAGCACACCCAACTGCTGGTGGTTTATGCCGGCTGCAAACGGCTACGGGCGTGCGGGTATCCCAGACTTCGTGGGCTGGGTCAACGGATGCCCGTTTGCTGTTGAGACTAAGTTTGGCAAAGGTACGACCACGGCTCACCAAGAAAAAGAAATCGCGGCTGCGACAAAAGCCGGTGGCGAAGTGTGGATCGTAAGAGAAACCAGCGTAGACCAATGGGCGCTCACGTTCAAAGCGTGGGCAGCAATCAATGCTAGTAATTCCTGAGAAGCGAAAGATCGTCATCAACAGCACGGCTAACTCAGCCGTTGCTCAGTGCATTCCGCACGCGAAGACGTTCGATATGGATGGTGAGTCGATGGTTGCCATGCCGTACGGCGTGGAAGAGTCCATGGTGCTGCGTAACCTTGGCTTCGTTGTGCCTGCTCCGATCTTGGAGTACTACAACTGGCCCGCACGCTTTGCGCCGATGGATCACCAGAAGGAGACCGCTGCGTTCCTGACCATGCATAAGCGTGCGCTGTGCCTCAACGCACCGGGTACTGGCAAGTCGATCAGCTCGCTGTGGGCTGCGGACTTTTTGCTCACTGAAGGCATTGCGAAGAAGGTGCTGATCATCGCGCCGCTGTCAACGCTCAAGGTTGTGTGGGGAAGGGAGCTACGTCATCATCTGCCGCATCGCTCGTTCGCTGTTTGCATAGGAAGCAAAGAGAAGCGCTTGCAGTTGCTCGACACCCCCGGTGTGCAGTACGTCATCATCAACCATGACGGCTTCACGAACATGCAGGCGTATCTCAAGGACTTCGATGTTGTGATCTACGACGAGGCGACTGCGCTCAAGTCACCAAGCTCGCAGCGGTACAAGATCTTCGCCAAGTGGGCTCAAGCAAACCAGCCGTGGCTGTGGCTGCTGACGGGCACACCGATCTCGCAGACGCCTGCTGATGCGTGGACACTCGCAAGGTTGGTGGACTCGCCCAACTGCCCCAAGAGCTTCACGACGTTCAAAGATCAGGTGATGCAGAAGGTGTCTACGTTCCGGTGGGTACCTAGGACCAACGCGCTCGACATATGTAAGAAGGTTCTTCAGCCGTCAATCAGGTTCTCGCTGGATGAGTGCAAGGATTTGCCAGACACAAACTTCGTAGGGCGTAAGACAGATCTGACCAAGCAGCAAGAGAAAGCCTTCAAGGACATGAAGGACAAAGCCGTGACGATCTTCGCAGCGGGCTCAGTGACTGCCCCCAACGCAGCAGTGGCGCTCAGCAAGATGCTTCAGATCTGTTGCGGCGTGGTGTACAGCGACAGCGGAACGATTGCCATAGACGCCTCGGAGAGGTATAATACCCTCACTGAGTTGCTCACAGAGATAGGCGATAAGGCTATCGTGTTTGTCCCGCTTCGAGGGGTGCAAGATTGGTTGCAAGAGAAGCTGACTGCAGATGGTTTTGATGTTGCTTCAGTGCATGGAGATGTCAGCAAGAAGGCGCGTGATCAGATCTTCAATGACTTCCAGCACACGGACAGCATCAAGGTGTTGCTTGCGCACCCAAAGGTAGCGGCTCACGGATTGACTTTGACACGGGCTAAGGACATCATATGGTTCGCGCCGATTTATTCACTTGAGCAGTATGAACAAGCTAACGCTAGGATTCGTCGATTGACGACTACTGGCAAAACGACTGTATGGCACATCTGGGCCACAGGCTTCGAGGCAGAGCTGTACCGCAGGCTCCGTGCGAAGAAAAACACACTTGCGGAATTTTTGTCGCTCGTGCAGGGCGTCAACAGTGACGATGATTAAAGAGGTCAAACATGAACTACGAGATTGCAACAGAGCGGTACCTCAACGTCCGCAAAGAAGTCGAGGACATGGAGCGAGCACACAAAGCTGCCAAGGCTGTGCTGCAGGAGAAGCTCAACATACTTGAGAGCTGGATTGCTGCCAAGGCAATCGAGGACGGGCTTGAGACCGTCAAGACTTCCAACGGCACTGTCTACTGGTCTACGCACCACACTGCGACAGTGGCATCCCGTGAGGAATTTTTCAACTACTGCAAAGAACACGATGCATGGGACATGGTCGAGGCCCGTGCATCGAAGACCGGGGTCAAGAGTTTCATCGAGGCCAACGGCGCACCTCCTCCGGGGGTGAATTTTTCCTCGAACCGTGTTTTCAATCTTCGCAAAGCTCAGAACAAGGAGTAACTCGTGAGCAACATCACCAACGTCCCAGCGCACATTGCAGCGCGTATCGCAGCCCGCCAGCAGGCAGGCACCAAGTCATCCGTGGCCTCGGCCATCGTCAGTGACGGCATCAGCATTCCGCGTATCAGCATCCGTGCTGGTCGCTACCGCCTGAACGAAGACGGCGTCGAGACCACCGTCGGCGTCACCCTCGACACGATCATCGTGGGCGCAAACCCTAGGGTCTCCAAGGTGTTCTACGGCAAGCTGTTCGATGCCTCGGCTGAGAACGTCCGCCCTGACTGCTGGTCGAACGACGGACTGAAGCCCGATGCTTCGGTCAAGGCTCCGGTGCATGGCTCCTGCGCTGACTGCCCGCACAACGTGCTGGGCTCCAAAGTGCTGCCCTCCGGCGCGAAGTCGAAAATGTGCGCAGACCAGCGTCATCTGGCCGTTGTGCCCGCTGCCGACCCGAGCAAGGTGTATAGCCTGACCGTGCCTGTAAGCGGCATGAAAGCTTTGCGCGAGTACTTCAAAGAACTCGGCAATTACGGCATCGGGCCGGAAGAGGTCATCACCGAGCTTGGCTTCGATGATCAGGCCAGCTACCCCAAGATCACCTTCAAACAAAAGGGTTACGTTCCTGAGAAGGCGATCTCAAGGGTGGACAACCTGCTGGAAAGCGAGCCCGTCAAAGTGGCTACCCGGCAGATCGCTCCCCAGAGCGCAGGCCCAGCACTGGCGGCACCGGCAACCCAGCAGGCTATCGCCGTTGCTCCCAAGCCACAGGCGGTCGATGACGCCTACGAGGAGGAAGAAGCACCACCAGTTGCCATGAAGGCCCAGGAGGTTCCACAGAAGCCCGCCAAGCCCGTCGTCTCGGCGGTGAAGGCAACAGATGAGCTTGCGGCGAAGATCGACAGCTTGTTCGACGAGTAATAGAATCGTCGCGTAGAGTACAGTCCCCCGGCTCAGGCCGGGGTTTTCATCTGGGGGCAAGCTTTGGACACGAAACACTTTTTGACTCGCGTATTCGCCCAGCAAGACGAGATCGTTATCTGCACACACAAGCCCGATCCATCGGGCCAAAACCCACGCGGTATCTTCTGGAACCGTGGCTCCTTTGCAGATTTAGACGACGCGGTAGCAGCGATAGCGAAGTGGGATCAAGAGCCCACGACAACAGTTTATTTTGGCGTTGGTGCGTTCAGCGGTCACGCATACACCGACGACAACGGCAAGCGCAAATGGCAGCGCAAACAGGAACAAGCAACATGGTTCAAGGCACTGGCCCTTGACCTCGACATCGGTGAAGACAAGCCGTACAAGACGCAGAAAGAAGGCTGGGATGCCATGTCTGCTGCGCTCAAAGTTATTGGCATGCCGCAGCCCATGGTCATCTCTTCGGGTCGTGGCATTCACCTGTACTGGCCGCTCACTCAAGCGGTGAACAAGGACCACTGGGTCAAGGCATCAACTGCACTGCGTGTTGCGCTCGAAGAGCAGAGCGTTGTCATAGACACCAGCAAGATTCATGACCCGTCGATGGTGCTGCGCCCTGTGGGCACCAACCACAAGAAACAAACGCCGTGGAAGCCTGTAGAGTGCAAGCGCGATTGCCCAGACTATGAGCCAGTTGCATTGTTCGGAGTGCTCAAGCCATGGCTGAGCAAAGTACCGAAGGCCACAGCGCCATCGCGCAAAGCAGGTAAGGGCAAGTCGTCCATCGCTGACGCGGTGCTCAACTCCAACGATGTGCTGATCGACGCGGTGGCTGCACGCTGCAAGCAGGTCGGTGCGTTGGTCGCTTCTGGTGGCGTCACTGATGCTGCTGGTCGCCCGGTGCAGGAGCCGTTGTGGCGTGCATCGTTGGGCTTGGCAAAGCATGCGACAGACCCACAGGTGGCTGTGATCAAGTTGGCTGGTAAGCACCCGGACTTTGATCTGGATGCCAACATGGATAAGCTGACTAGGTGGAACGGTACAGGGCCAACAACCTGCGCCAAGTTCGAGCAGCTATGTGGAGCGGGGTGCGAGGGATGCCCGCACAAAGGACAGATCACCAGTCCAGCACAGTTGTCCGTAGTGACAGAGACAGAGATTACGACAGAAGATGGAGAGCAACTTCCGGTCACGCTGCCCAAGACTTACGTGATCATGGACAACAAGGTTTATAGAGAGGTCGTCTCAGAGACGACTACCACTGATTCAAACGGCAACGAGATTGCTGCAGAGACCATAGAGCATGAGCTGGTCAGTACGTATGAGATGCACGTCACTGGTGTGTTCAATGATTCGGAAACACGCAAGTCTGCGTTTCGTCTAGCAGTGAAGTTCCCAATGGTTGGGTGGAAGGAAGAAGACCATGACATGGCTTCAGTGGCAACCATAGGCAAAGACTTCTCTACGTTCCTGCTTAACCGGCAGATCTACGTGAAGGCTTTGGGGCAGCAGGAAAGGTTGAGGGCATACTTAATGGATTACTTGACGATGGTGCAGAGCATGACACCGAGTGGGCAGGACTACGTGTCGTTCGGCTGGCAAAAGGATGGGTCGTTCCTGTGTGGTGAGAACATCATTGGCTCGCCGACAGGGGCTACAGAGCGCAGGCTCAAAGACCCAGCAGACCGCTACGCTGATGTGGTCAAGCCACATGGGTCTCGCGATGAGTGGGTGCGGGCTATGAACATGCTCAATGCACCGGGCACGAACAACATGCGTGCTGCGATCTTGCTGGCGACATCGGGCATATTGGGCAAGGTAGCTGGCAACGCCTGTGCTGTCGTGTCGATCTACTCACCAGAGACCACCACAGGCAAAACCCTGTCGCTCATCGCAGCTAACAGCTTGGTCGGCAGTCCGAGAGATCTGTTCCTGAATAAGAACGACACGGTCAATGCCATCTACAGTCTTCGTGGGATGCTCAACAGCCTACCGTGTACGGTCGATGAGTTGACCACCATGGATGACGACGCGCTATCTAACCTCGTGTATGACCTGAGCCAAGGCCGCGAGAAGATTGCACTCACCAAAGACCGCAGCCTGCGCAAACCGAAAGAGTGGTGCGGCCCTACGATTGCATCGAGCAACGTGTCATTGCACCAGAAGTTCCTGAACGTACAGGCAAACAATGACCCGCTGTCAGCCCGCTGCTTGGAGTTGCATCAGCATGATCGCACGTTCGTGCAGACGCGAGAGGACGGCTCCAGCCAGGGCTATGAGTTCTATGACATCGTCGAGAAAAACAACGGCTGGGCTTTCCCAGAACTGGTGACTACAGTCGTCGATTCAGGCGGGCCGGAGCTTATCTGGCAAAAAGGTGAGCAGGCGTTCATGCGCAAGTTCAACTTCATGTTTGAGCCGCAGGAGCGGTTCTACAAAACTGCCATCGTCGCAGGCTGGATCATGGGCACCATCGGTAAGAAGCTCGGGCTGTTCCCGTTCGACGTGGACGCAACAACCCAGTATCTGATTGACTGCGTAGTGTCATTCCGCAAGCACACCATCGACAATAAGGTTGACGTGTTCGACACCATCGGGCAGTTTGTCCTTGAGCACAACGACCAGATCGTTGAATGCACCGAGAAGTACGGATCGAACAAGGAGCAAGTGCGGCAACCGGCACCAGACAAAGCGGTGATCAGGGTCAAGATTGTCTATGACGACAACAACCCAGTGCTGCCGGGCAGCGTGCTAGCGATCAACACGGTCAAGCTGCGGCAGTGGCTGACCAAAACCAGAGATGGCGTAGACCGTATTGAGCGGGAGCTGGATACCAACGGGGCGCTGATCGCCAAGAGGGAGCGTGTGACCATGTTCAAGGGATGCTCTGGTCGCAGTCCGGGCCAGACTCATTGCATAATGATCAATTTGAATCATCCTAGGTTCGCAGCTACGTTGACTGGCTCCACATTCCGTGCGCAGAGTCCCGTGGCATTAGCTGTTTTGCAAGGTGGAGCATGAAGTACACAAGTTATCGTGGCGTAGAGACAGACATAATCCGCTGGGCCGAGGCTCGGCGCATAGTGCCGTATGGAAAGCCGCACGCGCAGCTACTCAAGGCGCTCAGTGAGATGGGCGAGCTGGCAGATGCAGAGCTGAAGAACGATGCTGAGGGTCGCATCGACGCAGTCGGGGACATCATGGTGTGTCTGGTCAACTACTGCGCTCTGCATGATATTGACATTGTGCGCTGCATGACGCATGCTTACGAGCAGATCAAAGACCGCAAGGGCACAACTTTGCCCGATGGTACATTCGTGAAGGAGTGATCATGGCACGCAACTACCGCGCCGAATACGACCGCTATCAGGGCAAGCCCGAGCAGATCGCCAACAGAGCAAAGCGCAACGCTGCACGCTCTGACATGATGAAGAAGGGTGTAGTCAGTAAGGGTGATGGCATGGATGTCGATCACCGTACGCCGATCTCCAAGGGAGGCGGCAATGGAGCGGGGAACCTTCGTGCAGTTCCCGCCAAGTCTAATCGCTCGTTTCCGCGCACTCGTGGCGCACGGATGAAGTGATCACTTCTTCGGCTTGGGCTTAACGCCCTTAGCCTTCTGGTCCTCACGGACAAACTTAGTAGCGACCTTCTTGCTGACCCCAACCTTCTTTGCGAAGGCGGGGTCATGCATTGCAGCCCGCATCAGGTTAGCCTGTTTCTCGGACTTGAACGGCATCACTTGCCCTTCTTAAGGCACTTACCCGCAGCTTTGCACTTGGCAGGCGTCGGGCACCCAGGGCACGGCTTGATTGGGATGGCTTTTTTCATTTCTTGCCTTTCTTCATGGAGGTGGACTTGCCGCCTTCGGCCTTCTCCATCTTCATGTAGGCTTTCTTGCCGCCTGCCATCTTCATCTCTTTCATCTCTTTCATCTCTTCCTTCTTGGACTCTTTGCCTTTGAAGGGCATCATCATCGACTTCTTACCGTACATAGAACCTCCTTGGTTAACGGTGTTTAGCGGTCTTCGCAGCGATCTTCTTGGGCTGAGCTACGAACTGTTTGCCCTTCGCATTGCCGCGTGCCTTGGCTCTGTTCGTCGCTGCCTTCTCGGCAGGGCTGAGCGAGTTCCATGCGGCGTCGGGTAAGTAGCGCTTCTTGCCCTCAGACGGTGTGCTGTCTGAGGTGCGCCACTTCTGGGCTGTCCATTGCTTGAGCGACTGCTGTGGGTCTTTCATGACTTGTAGCCTCCGCCCTTGCTCTTGTACTGTTTCGCCAATAGCTGCGCTTTGCGTGCAGACCATTCGCCGGGATCGCCACCCTTGGTGCCAGCTTTGATCGACTCGAACAGCGCCTTGCGCATACCGGGCTTGGTGTAGACGCCCGCCTCATTGACGCGGGACTTGGGCTTGGTAGCCATTACCACTTCACCTTATCTGCCCAATACGCTGCAGACATCTTGCCCTTCGCGATATTGCCTGCATGACGTGCCTTGAATGACTCACGACGATTCTTGTACGCTTCAGACTCGCCTTCCTTCTTGGGGGAGCCAGATACGCCCTGCTGGCCGAAGCGAATGGTCTTAACCTGATCACCAGACTTAGCCACGACGACGTGGCTCTTGGTGGGGTGCGACGGCGTGCGCTTGGGTTGGTTAAACCCAGACACACCTGCTCTTTCGAGCCGTGGATCTTTTGCCATGTTCACTCCTCAGTTGCAGTACTGCGTATCTTAGCAATACGCTCTTCCATACGCTTGACTAATTCAGCCTCACGCTCATAGAACGCATCCCAGTCAGGATTTTCGTGCCGTTCCATCTTGCGGCGGATCTTGCCGATCTCAGTCTTGTAGTCACGCTCGACAGCCTTGGCCGCACGATCTTGCGCGTCCAGTGACCCCTGCACGTTGAAGTCATAGAACCGCATGCCAGCAAGGCGAGCCATGTATAGACTGCTGTAGTTCTCGCTGCGGTCTGTAGTTGCAGTCATCGCCTCTTTGGCACGCTCGAACTCCCGTGCGTTGAGGAACGGCAGGTTGGGGGCGAACAGGCTCTGCGCGTACGCCAATCTTGCAGTGAGCTTTTCCCAGTCATCGGCAACAGGGGGCGACAGAGCTTTGCCGTTGTACGGGTCTACGCCACCAACGAGACCAACCGCTGCGGAGATGAAGGGTCCGCCGGGGGACACGAATGAGGGCCACCAGCTTTGCCCAAGGAACCCGTTAGGGACACGCTCACCAAAACTGCTGGGGATGACGTACTTGCCGAGTCCGTAGTACACGGGGTTTTCGCTGTCGCCGAGGAACGGCACGCGGACGTGGGTATGTGGGCCAAGTCCGAATAGAAGTTTGTCACGAGCCCACTCTGGCCCAGCGGTGCGCAACTCATCGTCGTCATCTCCTGTGAGAGCCTGCAGCATGGCATCCAGCATCCAATAGCCTGCGTACAGATTGACCAGCTTCCATGGCTTGTGAACAGCAATCCTGCCGATGAGCTTAGCAGCGGCGTAAGGCCACGAGATGAACGGGAACGCAGTCTGCCGCATGACACGGATAGCCTTGGAGTCGATGTCGTAATCCAAGAACGCAAATCGCGCATGATCACCAGCAAGCCTGTAGGCTTCGGCGTCGATTGTCTTCCCTGCAGCAGCCTGCTGGCCGAGGTTGTTGAGCATCGAGGCAACACGGAAGATGTTGTCCTGCATCGAGTACCAGTCGGCGGCAAGCTGATCTGCTTTCTCAGCGGCGTCCTTACCCTTGCCAGCCATCTTCTGGATAGACTCGATGCGGTCTTTCTCCATCTTCATGAACTGCATGACGCGCTCAGCTACGCTCTGCTCGGAGTCACCAACGGTGCTGCGCATCGAGTCGTAGATGGACTGCTTGAGTTCGTTGGACGAGAAGTCACCCAGCAGGGCGTTCGTCTTCATGATCTCCAGCATCAACTGCTGCTGTTCACGAGTTAGTGCGATGCCAAGCTTGGCGGACATAGCCGGGGGCAGCATGTAGCCCACGTACAGCTTCGCTGCGTACCCAATGGTCGGCAGGGGGATGTCGTCCAGCATCGACATCGTGAAGTTGGATGCGACGTTGGTGCCCCACGTTGCAGGGTTGTACACCGTCTTGGACTTTTTGAACCAGCGCATTACGTTGTTGTATGCACGACTGTTCACAAGCGGCCTGCGGTCGCTCATATCTTCGATGGCACTCCACACAGAGCCATTGACGATTTTGCCTGCCAGAGCACCATACGTCGGTCCCTTCGGCAACTGCACCCATTGATGCCGATTGCGGTACAAGCCCTTAACGGTCTCAGACTTGGCTTCGCTATCGCTAAGCTTGACAATCTGATCCTGCTTAACGCGAGTGGTCCACGACGCGGCGCTGGTATTGGGCTCGAACTTGTTGCCCTTGTACTCACCATTGAGCATGGCGTTGAGGTCATCCAGCGAATTGAACGCCACTGCGTTGGGCGTGCCTTGCTCGTAGGCTGCAAGAGCTTCAGTGAGCCGATTGGAAGAGTAGCTGCCAGCCAAGATAGACATCGTGTTCTGAAGCGCGTAGCCCAGATCCTGACCTTTCTTGGTCATCAGTGCCTGCTTAGCGTCGAGGCGTGCAGTGAACTTATAGCCGCCCTTGGCCTTCTCTTTCAAGTCCCACAGGTAGTTGCGGTCGGGAGCCAGCTCCACGCCGTTTTTGTCATACATAGGCTTGCCGTCTTCAGCAACTAGCTCAGCCGAGATAAATTCATCAGGCTTTAGTTCAGCAAAAATCTGCGACACCTCTGCGTCTGTCTTGGCAGCATTGAGACGTTGCTTCAGCGCAGGCGTAACTTTGATCAGCCCGACAAACTGATCGGTTAGGACCGCATCTCCATTGGCATCCTTGCGGAAAGCGATGGCGTCTTCGTTGACTTCATCCTTGGTGCGCGTAGAGATCAACTTGCTGATGTTACGCACACCGAACGACGGACTCGCAATCTGGTCAACAGACTCCGCGAACGCCAGCCCCTGAGAAAACTTAACGCCACCAGTCCAGCGCCCGTCCCGCTCAATGCCAGCGTAGCTGTCCCGCTGGCGAGGGTCACGCAGAGCTTTGGCGTACTCCCACCACTTGTCGATGGTTGCGTCTGCAAGGTCTTTGAGGCGCATATCCGTGCCAGGGAATGCAGGCTCAGCACTTTGCTTGCGCAGAAACGCGAGTCGGTTGTCCATGTACTCAAGGACCGGCACAGACCGCAGCGGGGGCAAGTCAGTGAAGTACTTGGCGATCTGCTCGTAAATCATCGAGCCACCGCGACGGTCATCTTTCCCCTGCACCAGGGTGTCAACCACACCAGACTGCAAGCCGAAGTGAGTGTTGAACCACGATGCAACCTTAGACGCGCCAGGGCTGTTTTTCTCGACGAAGTCAGTGATCTTCTGCGCCACGCCCTCCACCTTGCCGGGTACCTTGGCCCAGCCAAGCATGTCGAAGAGGAACTTTGACGACACCAACTCAGGCAACAGAGTCTTGCTCAGCTTCTTGTACTGCTCATTGGTCAGCGGGTTCTGAAACTGCGGCGTCAGTGCATCAGATTCTTTGCTGGGAATAGCGGTGTCAGAGGTAACTGTCGCTTCCAGCACATTGCCTTGCCCACGAGTCCCAGTACCTTTGCGCGACCGCTCAAGGAGGTCAACAGAAGAATCGAGAATGTCAGAAGCAAGTGAGTCTTTGACACCAAGCATGCGACGCAGCATGGTCTTGATGGCGTTCCAGAGCTTGCTTACGGAAACCCTGAAAGCCGCAGGCACACCCTTGGACGGCATGGCTTGCATAGCCCTGCGGAACTCATTGAGCGTGGCGTTGTAAGAGATCAGCTCAAGTACCGCGTCGAGTTCGTTCTTCTCGCTGACAAGCCGCTGCAGCAAAACTTGCACTTCTTTGGCTTTGGGAGAAAGTTCCCCCTTGTACGAAAGCACTTGCTTGAGTGACTTCTTTAGCTGAAGTACAGCCGGGTCTCTTGGGTTGTTGTAGACGAACGACTGCAGCGCTGCGTGCAAGATCTCATGAAGTTGGACTTCAGGAGAAGCGTCTTTGCGCAGGTTTATGGTGTCGGTCTTGGGGTCGTAGTTGGAATTGCCCTTGGTGATGAACTTGATCTTGACTGGGCTGTCCTGATCTTCGAGCGTGTCGCGCAGGACCGTACCAAGCATCCGCTCGAACGGAGTGCCACTGTTGATCAGATGCTGCAGAGCACCTGCAACGCCTTTAGCAACACGGTCGCTCTTGCCAACCTTGACGCCTTCGCTTACCGCAAGCTCAAGAGGAGAGGGCTTGCCTTCCTGTTCCTTAGCGACGCGAGATTCCCCCGGCCTCACATACGCCAGATCTGCTTCTCCTGCAACGCGGAATGCCTCAGACTTCGCAGCAGCCCATGCCTGAGACAGCATCGTATCCAGTTTCCTACCAGCCTGGATAACCTCGCTGCGTGTCTTGCGAGGAGCCACAATGCGCCCCTGCGCCATGTCCTTAACAAGGCGGACGATAGCTTCAACGTCCTTTGCGTTACCGCCAACAGCACGCCCTAGTTCAGTGAGAGTCTGCTGTACGTTGTTTGCGTACAACTCCAGCCTTGAAAGCTCTTGCCCAACTGCGTCAGGCCGCTTGATGCGAGCCATCTCTGCTTTTTCTGTGGTGCCGATGAGCGTACGGGCGGTGCCCCCCTTGTCGAGATACACCTTGTACGCTTCGGTGAACGCATTGACTGCGGAGACAATGCGACTTTCTTGCTCCGACTTAGGCTTCTTCTGGTCGATGAGCGAGTTGCGAATGTTGCGCAGAGTCTCCAGGCTCAACGACACACGCCCCGGTGGCTTGATGCCCGCCTTACCTTGCACTGCAGCGCTGAGAATGTTCTCGCCTTTAAGCGGAGCTACATCTACGTCAGCCAGCAGTTTAGATAGGGCATCGTCGCCCTCTTCCACCTCTGCTCCTTTGGTTGTCAAAGAAGCGCCCGCCGCACCTTGCGGCGCAGCGGGCTTAACGGTGCGCGGAGCACCGGATGGAGTACCCTCGACAGGAGAGACTACGGCAGGAGAAGGGGCTGCAGGAGCAGGACGCTCAGAAAGCAGAGACGACGGCGCTGGTGTGGCGGCGGGTAGGGGGGATGATACGGGGGGTTGCGAAAGCAACGTAGTCAGCGGGGTTACTTCCGCCTCTGGTAGAGCAGAGGTACGAGGAGCAGTGGGGATGGCAGCTTCGCCCGATGGCCCGCGCAGAGCTTGCCGTTGCCGCGCAGTTAGCCTGCCAGATACGGGCTTAGGCAGATCCTCTTGCATCTTCTGCCATTGCTGACCAATGTCATCCAACTCCAGCAACTGTCGCCTACGATCCGCCTGCATCTCTTGCCACTGGGTACCGACTTGTTCAGCGGCTTCCAGTCCCCGCGCCTGCGGGGCCATGACTTCCTGCGCCTGCTGCCCAGCTTCTTGTGCCGCCATGAGACCAGCAGCACGCTGGCCCATGAGATCTTGGTATTGTTGCCCTGCACTTGCCACGCGGTCCTCACGCATGCGGGTCAAATCTTGCTCAAACGTACGCTGTGTTTCGAGGGAACCGAACGGCTGCGGGATATTAAGCCCGGCCATGCCTTCTTCTATGGCCCGCTGCTGAGAGAGGGAGCCAAACGCCGAAGTTTGCAAGCCCTCCAACTGCTGCGCCTCACCACCTAGCAAATCTATTTGCGCAACGCGCTCTTCGTTCCGCCGTGTCTCTTCGGCTTGCCGCAGGGCTTCGGTACGTGCATCTTCAAGCTGAAGCTGAGAGTCAAACCACTGGTCTACGTTGCGCTCATCGACGCCCTGCCGCCGCGCTTCAGCCATGACAAGGTCCATTGCCTTCGCACGGACTGCAGGGTCAGTGTTTTCTCCGTATAGAGCTTCTTTCAGAGTGGCAGCACGGCGAGCACGAGACACTGAAGCGCCAGCGGCCAAGGGACCGAGCAGCATGGTAAGGCCGAAGCCGCCAAGCGCAGACTGGCGGGCAATATCACCGATGTCTTCTGGCTGTGCGCCGTACGACCGCTCGATGAGTTCCGTGCCAACGTCCTGTACCACCTCAGTAGAAGGCTGCACGGCGAGGTTGACGCCCATGCCCTTTGCGAGAGGGCGAAGAACGGCGGTATCGGTCAAAGCACCAGCAACCCCTGCAGTAGTACGAGGAGCACCGCGCAAGGCAGTAGCTAGCGGGCGAACTGCCCGCAGACCAACAGCAGAGGCAACGCCTTCGAGCGGACCTTGAACTAGGCCAACACGACGAGCGGCTGCAGCGGCATCTTCTTCAGACGCACCCTGTGCGAGGAGCTTATCGTAGGTCTCTTGGGCAGCAGAAGTGCCGAACAGCGTAGCGGCGGCTGCAGGAGCAGCAAACTGACCGCCGGGCACGAACGCCAAGGGGAGCGTTGCACCGACAGGGGCGAGCGCACGGGCACCAAGGACACCAGCTTCGCCAAGAAGCCCACGACCCCGCATATCGGGTTCGTATTGAGGCGCACGAGCTTTAGCAGCGCGAGCCATCTCCCGGCCATACTCGGGAGCCAAGCCTGTGTACTCCAGAGCCTGACCAGCCATCTTAGGCAAGTCAACAACAAGGCCACCAACAGCCTGCCGCCCCATCTCAGCGAGAGTGCCACGAGGCTTTAGGCCGAAGTAATCTGCTGTTTCTTCAAAGGACTTGCCTATGCGGCGACCGTAGTCGCGCAGAAGAGCATCGTCAGGCAAGTCCCTCATGTCGGGCGGTACTGCCCTGCGAAGATCTTCTATGCTGTAGATCGCCATTTCAACTCCGTGGTCAACGTCCTGGGAGCAAGTCTGCGTACCAAGGACGCTGTAAGCCAGTGCCGCTTGGGAACTTATACCCCATTTGCTCAAGCTGCGAAATAGACATCACTCGTGTAGAGCCATCAGGTAACTGTACGTTGTAGCCCGTGTTGCCAGCAGCGGACAATATCTTAGTGTTCTCAGACGTAAGCGCCGGAGCCTGCGCCCTCGCTGGTGCAGTGGTAAGCCCTGTAGTGGCGGGGGCAGCGGCGGTACCGTCTTGCGACGCAGCGTATGGGTTCGACCCAAAGCCAGATGACGGTCCCTCAGTGTTGCGCTTGATGAACTGCGTAATACCGAGATCGGCAGCTTTGGCGTCCTTAGTCGCTTGTGGCAACTTCGCGTTTCGAGGATCTTTTTCCCACTCGCGGTAGTACTTGAGGTTTTCCTTGTCGAGATCAGTCATCTCATACTGCCGTCCAGCCTTGGCTGTTGAACCAAGAGGAACAGTACCACCAAGCTTTACGTTGACCATATTGAACCGCCTCATGAGCGCGTCCCCCTCTGGTCCCTTCTGTTGCTCGGGGGTGAGCTTGTCGTACGCTTCCATAATCGCGGTGCGTTCGGCTCTAGTATTCTCGTCTTTTGCAAGTGCAGCCGCTTGCGCACTACGCAGCCCGGTAGTAGCATCCGAAGCTCTTGCCGATGCCTGAGAAGCTTGTGTAGACGCCTGCGAAGCCCGTATCGCCGCTTTCCCCTTTTCTAAGTTCATCGTAAAGTCAACGATGGTAGACGGATCAGTCGCGGCCCTATTCAGATACGTAGTAGCCTCAGCCTCGGTGCCGCTAAAGACATTAGGCTGCACCACGGTGCCAGTCTTAGAATCAACGCGATTGAGCGTCAGCGTACCGCCCTTGCCACGGATAACTTCAAAGTGCGTGCCGGGATCAAGGTCATCGCTTTCTTTGTGCGCCTTCAGCAAGCCGTCAAGATTTTTACCCTGAACAAGTTTGCGAATACGCATTTCAGAAGCTTCAAACGAGGCTTTGTCGATGCCAGTTATCTTGGAGGCAATGTTGTACTGCTCGTCGATGGACATGCCAAGGCGTCTTGTCTCAGCCGCGATTTCTGGGAACCCAGCATTCGGGTTTTGCACCTGCCACTGATTAAACGCCTGCATACGAGCGGCTGCTTCTTCGCCGCGCACAAGTCCTCGGCCAGTGATGAACCGACTGAGAACAGCATCCTTTGTAGCGCCTGACAGGTTGAACTCTTTGGAAAGCTTAGTCACATCATCTGTAGATGGGTTGGCTATCGTATTGAGCCGGTCTTCAAACGCCCTGAGATTTTTTCTTTCGGCGGCGGTTTCCGCGAGTGCGTCAAGCCTATACCTAACTTCCTGCTGCTGTGTCACAAAAGCTGCTTGGTCGCGTGTTTCTCGTGCCGCGCTACGTAGCGCTTCTTCTTGACGCCGCTTCTCGTCTGCTATCGCACGCTCTTCACGGCGCAGCCCAGTGAGAAGTTCCTGCCGCCGGGCGGTGTCACCATACTTACCATACACATCTGCGGCTGCGCGAGTGCGAGCGGCGTCAATGTCGAACTCCGTAGGCTGACGCCGAAAGGTCTGTCCACCAATCGTGTAAGTGGGCACTCCAATACTTTGGCCTCCGGCTGGCATAACAGGGGCGGCGGGTGCGTACGATTGCATGTCCTGGGGAGTCAGGCCAAAATCTATCGCGTCTCGTTGCGCGAGGGCTTGCGTCTCTGCTTGCGCACGCGCCAGGGTAGCTTCGCGGGACTCCTCTTGCGGAGTGAGCCCATACGCCGCTTGGAGTTCCTGGCGCTGCTGCAGCAGGCGATCACGCTCTTCGCGATCACGCATAGCTTGGCTGATCTGAAGGCCGGTGCCGAACCCACTGGTAAGGCTTTTGAAGAAATCTGCCATGACTTACACCTTCTCCATTTGCATACCGAGGCGATCATAGAACACAGCCTTGTACCCGTCAGGCCCGGTCACAACCGCATCGGGATACTTGGCTTCTACCTCGTGTGCCATGACACCACGGAAGCGCTCGCCGGGGTTGTCCTTGTACTCGAACTCGTAGATCGGCAACTGGGTGCGCTCATCGAAGCCAACACGCTCAATGTTTTGCTTCAGACGAATATCTGACCCCGCAGCCTTACCAGCCGCACCGCCGAACCCACCAACGTACGCGCCGACGCCCATGCCGACAATCGAAGCGAGTGGGTCGGACTGAGACATTCCAGCGTTGTACGCTGAAGTCTGGCTGTTCAAGATGGTGCCGTACGTACTGCCAGCCTGCTGCAGGCCTTGCATGTACTGAGTGCCCGGAGCGGCGGCTGTGCCCACGGCGGAAGTGCCTGCACCAGTAGCCCCAGAGTATGCTGCGGTAGACGCGCCGGAGAGCCCACGCCCGAGACCAGTAACATCAAGGCGGCGAGCCCACCCAGTCTGCTCAGCTTGTTGCCGAGCTTGATTCATACCACCAGCTTGCGCGGCGGCGAGTGCCAGACCTGTGTTGCGTTGCGCGGCACCGAATGCGCCAGAGGCAGGATTGACACCACGACGAGCAGCTTCACGCATCGTCACGCCCTGAGCAGATTGGAACGCCTGCGCCGCATCAGCGGCGGCTTTCTGGGCGAGTTGTTCGCGGTAGGCTTCGGTATTGAACGCCTCGGCGTCTCGGGCTAGCCCTTGCTCGATAGGTCGGAACGTATTCTTGAGGTAGTCGTAGTATTCACGGGCCTGAGTCATCTGCTCTGTCTGAGCGTCAGCTTGCGCACCATAGACACGCTCGGCCAGCGGCTTGAGTTCTTCGTACTGCCGTTTCGCAAAATCGAGTTGCTCTCTACCGAGAGATTCCAGACCGCTGTAGTCCGGCGGCGGAGGACTTGACTTACCACCCATACTTCACTCCTTCGACAGCCATCGACAGTTGTCAGGCCGCATAACCAAAACTTGCATGTCAGATCCGGGAGCACCGTCTTTCATCACGAACTCTTCCTCGAACCCAAGATGCTTATCGAACGCAATGATGTGGGGTTCATTGGTCGGCACCATGCCGGTAAGCCGCTTCAACCTACAGTGCCGGAAGGCATAGTCACACACAGTTCGTAGCAACGGCACAAGCATTTTGGTTTGCTGCGCAATCGCGATGTGACAAGTTGCATTGGCTCCGTTGTAGTTGTTGACCACGACACCAGCGATGATCTCGCCGCCACGTTCCACACCTACTGCGAAAAAATCCCCCCAACTCGCGCCCTGCTTAACCTTCTCCGCTACCCACTGGCCGACACGCTTCTGGTTCTGCGGATCTAGGACAAGGTGCGCCATGCCCGTATTATGACCGCAGGATAGCCGCTGCGCTAGCCCGTGAACGCAGGAAGTTGAGCTACCAAGGCAGCGTCGGACGGCATGGGCAGCTCCCCCGCAAAAACGGCGTCCAAGGTTGCAAACGTGATGTCCCAGCACTGATCCCGCCAAATGGCGAAAGCTTGGCCCTCAACGCTATACACCGGGTGCCGGGAAGTGGCGTAGGACACCGCAGCCAGAATGTTGTCGTACCCCCGCGATTGCGCGGTTGTGTCCAGATGGTATTGGATGAGCGCCGTTTTGCGCCGCATCAGGACGTTCTCGGTAGTCGCCTTGTCTTTGTACGTCGTGGTGAACTGCACGTCCATGGTATCCGCTGGGACCGGCTCCACTGGGACGATGGTCATTAGCTCAGGGTCCGCCGGAGGCGGGTTGTAGTTGACGATCCTCTCCCCCGGCAACACCTTCATGAACGGCGTCGGCTTAGGCACCACCAGTTTGATGCTACCGTCAGGATGGAGGAAGGCGTAGGGCATTTTTAGTATTGATCTTCCGAAAATATGTTGACGATAACAGTGCCGTTTTCTCGTGCTTCTATCTCGTGCCATTCGCCGCCGCGCAAGTTAATCGGCTTGGAGTGCTTATCAATGATACGCTCTACACCTTCTTTGCGTATCACGCAGCTACCAGAGTGGCACATGGTAAGGTGTGGATACAAGTGCTGATGCCGGGGTAAGCCCTCGCCGTGATTAGCATGAAACACCTTGATATGCAGCCCCGAATACTGCACCTCATGCACAGCAGGGACAGGCATGGTCATAGGTTATCTGCGCCCGATACATCTGTTTCTGGATATGGTGCCGGGGGAGGCACAAGGATAATCGTCTGGTTTGCGTTGTCGAAATACCAAACATCAGGAAGTACGTCGTCGGCGCAGTCGACCCAGAACAGCGGAACGCACACAGGGAACTCAGTGTCAGCGACTTCTGCCACTCGATCTGAACTTGGTATTTCCGTAACCACGGGCGAGTATTTACCTGTGATCGGATTCAGCACCCAGCTTGTGATTTGCATCACGGGGGCATTCGGGTCAATAAGAGCTTTCTTCATATAAAGTCCTAGTAAAAGATGATACAGCCACCGCCGCCGCCACCGCCGCCACCCTGAATTACATTGCTAGGGCCACCGGCTCCACCATTTGGCGTTCCACCAGCACCGCCTTGGTAGTATCCAGACGGATTTGTTTGCCCTGGGTTGCCCGGGCCATATGAAATCCCCCCCGCCGCGCCCAGTAATGCGGCACCATTACCGCCACCAGTAAGCGCACCGCCGCCGCCGCCGCCGCCAGTGTTTGTGCCTCCAGCAGCGCCGCCATAAGATTGTTGAGTATTTCTCTGTAATATGGTGCCACTGGTAGAAAAAGTTCCACGAGCCGCAGTGCCAGGAACGCCTTGATTGGCGCCTCCTCCAGCGCCGCCGGTGGCGGTTACTGCGGCACCAAAACTGGAAGTACCCCCAGTACCTCCAGCGCCATATGCGCTACCGCCAGCGCCACCAGAACCAATAGTCACTGTGTACGTAGTACCGGGGGTTACAGTCAGGAACGCTACGCCAGAACCTCCATCGCCACCGTTCCAACCATAATTACAACCAGCGCCACCGCCGCCGCCAGCGCCGCCAAAGAGTGCGACCCTAATTTTTGTAACACCGGCTGGAACAGTCCAACTTTGCGTAGACTGAATAATAATTTGATTTGGTATGGCTGAGCCTGTGGTAGCCGCCGTGCTTTGTGTGGTACCGTCGTTAAACAGGATGTCTGTGTTTCGTAAAGTAGTTGGCATTAGCTGCTCCTTAAATCGTGGCGTTGGCTTCGTTCTCTATGGCGACGAACTTGCCCGCGCTAGTAAGCTTCGCTATACGGGTAGCGCCGTAAAGAAACACAAGTTCCGCGCCAACTTGTTGGATGGTGAAGTTGGTAGTGACGAGCTGGGTAGCATTCGTCGCGTTCGTGGCGTTTGCGGCAGAAGCCGCTGCACCACTAATGCTGATAGGCCAAGTACCTGTCGCCCCAGCGCCAGCAGCACTGGGAGCGCCGATGGTGTTGTACGAAATGGTTGTCGCTGTGCCGCCGTTGAACGTTGTGCCGCTGGCTGCGCCAGACCCAGTGTTGTTGAACGTCAGGTTGTTGTTTACGTTGACCGAGATGTTGGCGGTGCCATCGAAGCTGACGCCGTTGATCGTCCTCGCAGTAGCCAGAGCCGTAGCAGTGCCTGCGTTGCCGCTGATGGCCCCAGAGACCTTGGCTCCAGAGATGGACGTAATCCATGCAGGGTCAGCATAGGAGCCGCTGGTGTACACACCGTTGGTGACGGTGGCCGCGTTGCCGTTGATGTTGATAGCGTAGAGCGCTGCTAGGTCAGACCAAGCCGCGCCAGACCACTTTTGCCACTTAGTAGCTGCGCTGTTCCAGCGGATGGCATTCGTCGGGAGGTTGGTAGGTGACGTAGTGGCTGGGTCCAGCCCAAGAGTCACGTCGTCAATCCGCGTGTCCAACTCCGTGACGAAGTTGGCGTACGTGCTTGTGACTGTTGGTTTGCTGTGGTCAGCCATGTCAATATCCTCTAACGGAGTAGCTTACCTCACCCGAGATCCTACTTCCAGCACTGTTGTAAAGCAAGACCTTAAAGCTCAGGGGGTTGAACGTGTCCGTGAAGTCATAGATCGCGTAAACAGGTGACGACGTGTTCGCTGACACATTGATGGATTCTACGTCAATGAACGTCTTGTTTCCACCTGAAGTGCGGTCGTCTGTGAGGTACACAGTAGTGCCGCCTGAGTCCGCAGAATTCGCTGCGACTTTGCCAGTTTGGCTCTTTAGTTTCGTGTCCAGCACGACCGTAAAGTCGGTGATCTCAGCCACGCCCTGATCATTGGTAGCCGTAGCAGTGAGGCGTACCTTGATGTAGCGGAAGTTGATAGCGTAAGCCTGCGTGCCGCTGAACGTCTGGACGTTAACCGTAAACGCAGCGTCGAGCGCTGCGGTGATAGTTGTGTCGATGGCTACAGTCCCAGCAACGTCGATCTCACGGAACGTCGCCGTGACTTTCATGGCGGCTAGCGTAGCGCCGTAGTCGAAGACTTCTTCATAGTAGCCGGTTATGATACCGGGCTGAATGAAGACGGGGTACCCTGCGTTGATCTGATCCTGTGGGGTGTTCCAGCTTCTACTTGTGAAGTGTGTCGTCCACGTCTCAGTCGTGTTAACCGGCAGCGCAAGAACTTCGCCGTCGAATATCGCGTTGGAGCGAGTGCCGCCATACGTCGCCTCAAATCGGGTAGCCAAGACATAGTCGGGCGGCTGGTTGACGGTTGCAGTTACGCTTACAGGAGCGCCGTAGTTGCCCGCCGTGTCGATAGCTGTGAGCCAGTAGGTGTAGACCGTCTGCGTCTGTGGAGCCTCGAACACCGTAGTAAAGCCGCCGTCCTTGTAGCCGATCTCATCAGCGGAAGCCCACACAGGGCCACGGCGGAGATCGTAGGTAGCAATAGGCAAGGAACCCGGCACGTTGTCCCAGCGGAACAATACATTATTGTCGATGACCTCAGTAGTCAGAGACGTTATTACGCCGGTCTGGATGTTCACGGGCACTGTACGAACAGTGCCAGCATTGCCAGCAGAGTCAA
>JBBAPZ010000023.1:0-44992 GCA_040400605.1 Candidatus Sericytochromatia bacterium | reverse complement strand
CCCACAAGGTATCCACCGCCATCGTCAAGAACCACGACGTGATTGCGGTGGAGGACTTGCAGATCAAGGGCATGGTCAAGAACCGTCACCTGTCCCGCGCCATATCAGACGTGGGCTGGGGGCTGTTCTTCGACATGCTCCGGTACAAGGCCCTGTGGGCGGGCAAGCATTTCGTCCAGATCGGACGCTTCCTGGCAACCAGCCAGGTGTGTTCGTGCTGCGGCGAGAAGAAGCCCATGACGCTGTCAGTACGCACCTATGCGTGTCCCGGCTGTGGGACGGTCTTGGATCGGGACTGAAACGCCAGTCTAAACATCAGGGCGGCGGGGCTCGCCGTTCTTGCTCGTGGAGGGGCTTAGCAATGGCGGCTCCTGCGAAACGAGAATCCCTCGGCTTTAGCCGTGGGGAGTGTCAAAATGTCACGGCGTGTCGAAGGCCGTTTCGACACGCCATCAACTGTGTGGGGTAACCCTGCACCAAGCCCGGGTGTTGGGTTCAGGCGTGCAAGCGAAACATGAATTCGACTTCGACACTCGCGCCCAAAGGCAATTCGGCAACACCCACGGCTGCGCGCGCATGGCGACCCGCGTCCTGGAAAACCTCTACCATGAGATCCGAAGAACCGTTGATGACCTTGGGTTGATCCGTGAAACCCTCAGCCGAAGCCACGAAACCACCCACCCGCACGACCTGTGCGACGCGACCCCACTCCCCGTTGATAACGCCATTCAGTGCTGCCAACGCATTGATTGCACACTGACGCGCAGCCTGGTAGCCCTCCTCGATGCTGACGGTTGCACCCAGTTTACCGGTCGAACACAATTGGCCCTCTTTGAGCGGCAATTGTCCTGACACGATGACCAAATCCCCGGCCACAACCGCAGGCAAATAATTCGCCACCGCCTTCGGAGCCTCGGGCAACGCAATACCCAGTGACGACAGACGATCCAACACAGGTGTCATGCTCTCTCCTCACTAACCGCTTCATTGCGATCATTCTTTTCTGACAACGATTGATTATAACGGGTGTCGTTCGCTTCGGGTGAGTGACACCAACAGGTTTTGGCTTCTGTGCACGCACCCGCCCAATCACGTTTTGGTTCGGCGACCCCTCCGAGGTTTTTGTCAGTCGAACAACGGCGGCGGCGTGTGGTATAAAACTAGGTTCTAGCGATGGCTGGGAGGATGCATGGCGCCGAAAATTTTAACAATGTCATTGTTGGTCTGGGCACTTGCGCTCACGCAGGTGGGTGTCGCCGCGCCGGCTACGGACGCCCCCGGACAGGGCGTGCGCGCGATGAGCACGTCGCCGGTTTCGTACATCGAGGAAGGTGAGCGATCGCGCATCGACTGGTGCACGGGTGTATTGAGTGTTACGGGTTATGGGTCACCGGGCGATCGCGGACCTGCCAGCCATCGACGCGATGCTGCCGACAAAGCTGCCAAACAGGATGCCAAGCGCGCGTTATTTGAAGCTGTGGATAACATCAGGCTGGACTCGAATCGTCGCCTGAAAGATTACTTGCTGGAAAACGAAGCCCATCAAGCCGCCTTGCTAAAGATATTGGAGGGTGCGGAGGCCGGCACGCTGAATCGGTGGCCCGACGGCGGCTCTGAATTCGAGTTGCGTCTTCGGTTGGTCGGGCCAGCCAGTCTTGCCGACCTATTCAACCCGGAGCCTGCGCCCACACCTGATCCGCCCCCAACAGGTGCCGACACCTCTTCAACACCGGCTTCCGCTGCGCCTGTTGTGTCCGCAACACCCGCCGTCGTTGACCTCACACAATATTCCGCGGTGATTGTTGAGGCGTCAGGCTTGGGAGCGCAGGCGGCTTTGCGCCCCAACCTGATTGGCGCGGACGGCAAGACGCTCGCGCTGCCAAACGTGGGTGCCAAGTATCTGCGTGCGGGAGCGGATATGGATGTCGATGCGGGCCTCAATCCATTGGTTTTGAAAGCGAGTGGCACCAAAGGCGCATTACGCGCTGACCTCACGCTGAGTCAACCTGCCACCCGCACGCTGACGCGCGCACTGGCGGACAAACGCCTGTCATCCAATGCAATCTTGTTGATTCAGTTTTAAATAATGTTTTTGCAGAGTGTCAATGAAACGGTGTCGTTGTGCCAAACCCATGGTACAGGCATAATTGTACAGATAAGTATTGATTGGTTAGCAGGTTTTGGCTGTTGTTGAATCACAGCGCGTGAGTGCCTGAAGTTTTTGAGTTTGCTATAAAAGTTTTGAACAGAAACCCATGTGGCAGCTTAGCGCTTGCGGGAAGGGAGTTTTTGATGCGAAGCCTGGCTGTGCTGCCCTTGGACGATCGCCCTTGCACGTATGACATTCCTGCTCGCGTGGGTGCGATCGCAGGCGCGCGGGTACTGCTTCCACCGCGTGAATTGCTCGGCAATCTCACGCAACAGGCGGACCGGCAGGCTTTGGGCGCGTGGCTGCTCGATGTCGCTCCTCGGGTTGACGCCGTGGTGGTCGCCCTTGACACCCTGGCGTATGGCGGTCTCATTCCCTCGCGTCGTTCGACGGATGGTTTTTCTGAATTGGTCCAATGTTTGCAACCGATTTTGCAGTTGAAGCAGGCCCATCCACACCTGCCAATTCACGCGTTTAGCGTGACGATGCGCTTATCCGACTCGGATGTGAATGAAGAAGAAAAGTCGTATTGGGATCGTTACGGCAAACTGATTTTTCGTTACAGTTTTTATCAGCATCGTCACAAGACCACGGCGGATGAAGCCGATCGGGCGATCGCCGCCGAAGCCCGCCGCCAGATTCCAGATGCGATCCTCGATGACTATCTGCAAACCCGTGAGCGTAATTTTTCACTGAATCAAACAATGGTCAAATGGGCCGGTTCCGGACTCTTTACCAGCCTCATGCTGACGCAAGACGACACCAGTTCCTTTGGCTTCAATGTCGAAGAGCAGCAACAGTTGCAACAGATGGTAACCACCACCCGGCTGGAGGATCGCGTGTTCATCTACCCCGGCGCGGATGAAGTCGCCGCCGTGCTGGTCGCCCGTGCCATCAACCATCTGGATCAAAAAACCCCCACAATTGCCGTGAGCTGGCACCCACTGGATGGCAAACGCATTCAAGCGATGTATGAGGATCGCCCCTTATGGCAGACCCTGCGCGGCCAAATCCGTGCGGCCGGCTGCAAAGAGATTGGTGATGAAGCAGCTGCCGACGCCTTGATTGTCGTCAACACCCCGGCCTCGGCGCAAGGCGATTTGGCGCTCCGCCTGAACCTTGACGCGCCGGATACCCCCTTGCGCAACTTCGAACCACTGCTACTAACCCTTGAGATGGCCCTCGGCGCCGGTAAGCTGGTTGGATTGGCAGACGTTGCCTACGCCAATGGCGCTGATCCCCGCCTGATGCCTGAGCTGGTACAGCGCGTGGATACCTGGCGCCTCAAGGCGTTTGCTGCCTGGAACACGGCAGGCAATACCTTCGGTACGTTGGTTGCGGCACTGTCGTGTGCCACCCATCCGCAAGCGCAAGATGATGCGATCACAACCCTTCTGGCGGAACGCCTGGCTGAGGATTGGTTGTATCAAAGCGTGCTGCGACCTGAATTGCAGACGCTATCCAAGCAAGGACTTGGGATTGGCGAACTCGCTGACACCCTTCAGGGCGCTCTGACGGCTGCGTGGGCGACGCACTTTGGCGATCGCCCATTCAGCTTTTCAACGCACTTTCCGTGGCAGCGACTGTTCGAAGCCGCTGTTTATGCCTCCTCTTCCTCTGATTCCTCCGATGTATCCGGAATCAGCGACAGCAACGACTGTATCTCATCCCGATAATGCTCATAATCCTCGATTGAAACCGGTTCTTCACCGGCCTCAACGCCACTGTTCAGCTCTTCCGGGTGCTCATTGTAGTGCTCGATGTCATTTTCGACATCCTCCAGGCGCTCCTCAAGCAAGTCTCGAATCAAGTCGAGTTGACGCTCGTGCAGTGTCAGTGTGTATGCCATGGTCATTCCTTTCAGTTCTGGCGGCGAGCCGCGTTTGTTTACCCCTTGTACCCGTTCCGCAGCTTTTTGATTTCGATACCATCGATAACCTGACGGAACCATCAACTTCGCTGATCAGACCAGCGCACTGCGACAACACCATGACGAAAAATGAACCAAATCGTGCCGCCACCGGCCGCGGAATGTGCTGACAATTAACAAACAACCAGCGAAACGGATGGCTGGTAACCTGACTGATGATGCGTGCGCACTGCACGGTGCATGGGCCGAACACCACCTGCCGCACCTGTATTTTGCGCGACGGGCAACGGGTTTTCCATGCGCAGGGATGACAGGAGACTTGTTTGTTTTTACAATGGTCTGCGGGGCGATGGAGGGTAACAATGTCTGAAACACAATCCGAAGTGCCTTCACCGTGCATCAAATGGTGCATCGTGGATCGCCAGCGCTGCCTGTGTACCGGGTGTTATCGGACACTTGATGAAATCGGGGGTTGGATCCTGATGAGCCAATCGCAACGCGCGCAGGTGGTAGCAGCGTGTCATGAGCGCCGCGCACAAAGCGACTGGGCGCAGGTCAGCAACTGACCACGACGTTAACCGCCAAACAGCCATCCGTGTCGACTGAAGCAACCCATCGCGATAGACTCATCATTCGTCGGTCTACAGAAGTAATCGAATGGCAGCAAGCGCAACAGACCATATCCCGAATGGCCAACAGCACAGCCATGTTGGCGTAACGCCACATTCGACCCACCGCTTGTGCTTGCTGCGCCATTCTTGACCGATAGACGCGCGTTGATTGGTGATCAAATTTTAGTTGTTGTTCAAAAAAACGAGCCAGGGCCTGATGGTTTGCTTTTGCCATGCAGGTTTTGAACCGTAACCCGCGTGTCACTGTTCAGTAGCCTGCGGCTTGGCCTCCGCGGCGCGGATCCGCAAACGCTTCAAGGCGACCATCATCCCTGACCCAGACGCCTGTGGCATCCCCAATGGGTTCCCGTTGTTTGAGGGCGTGACCCAGCCTTACCAGGCCGTCACGGCAATCGTTCGCGAGACCGTGGGGTTCATAATAGATGATATCGGGGAGGCCTTGGTGATGGAGGCGTGGTGCAGCGATCGCCTGAGCGAGCGTCCAGCCGAAATCCACCACATTGCTCACCACCTGCATCACAGTTGTGGGAATGGTTGAACCACCCGGCGATCCCACCACCAGGCGCAACTTGCCCGATGCGTCAAACACCAACACCGGTGTCATCGATGACAACATGCGTTTGCCGGGACGAATGGCGTTCAGTTTTCCTTGCACCAGCCCAAACAGGTTCGGCGCGCCTGGCTTCACCGCGAAATCATCCATCTCGTTGTTGAGCAGGATGCCGGTGCCTTCCGCCACCACGCCCGCACCAAAGTTGCCGTTGAGCGTGTAGGTGCAACTGACGGCGCCTCCGCGCGCATCCATGATGGAAAAGTGTGTGGTTTGCTCGGACTCCTGAATGGCGGGAACCAGTTTTTCCGGGGCACCAAGCCCAGGTTCCCGCCCGAATTGGGGTGTGGCGCGCTCCGGGTTGATGGTGGCGCGACGCTTGGCGGCGTAATCCTTGCTGATCAATGTATCAAGCGGTTGATGCCGAACAAAGTCCGGGTCCGCCAAGTAAGCGTTGCGATCCGTATACGCCCGCCGTTCGGCTTCCGTTAACCAGTGAATGTGCGCAGGCGTGTGCCAAGACAACCCTTTCAGGTCGACGCCTTCCAAAATGTTGAGCATCTGCGCGAGCGTGGCGCCGCCTGAACTGGGCGGGGCCATCGACACCACGCGCCAGCCGCGATAGTGGAAAGCCAGCGGTTCGCGCCAGCGGGGGCGGTACCGTTGAAGATCCGCCAGCGTGATGATTCCCCCGTGACGCACCTGGTCTTTGACCAGCAACGCCGCAACCCGACCACCATAAAAACCCTGTTGACCCTCTTTGGCGATCGCCTCCAAAGTGCGCGCCAAATCAGGCTGTTTCAGTATGCTTCCAGCACGCGGCACCTGCTCCTCAGGCATAAATACCCGCCGGGTCTCGGCACACCGCATCAACGAATCCTGTGCACGGGCCATGCTGCGAGACAAATAAGGGCTCACCTCGAAACCGTCACGCGCGAGCGTGATGGCAGGCCGTACCAAACTGGCCCACGGCAATTGCCCATAGCGACGATGCGCTTCCACCAAGCCCGCCACCGTGCCGGGCACACCCACAGCCCGATGACCTTTTTGACTCGCTGGCGTCACATTGCCTTGCTTATCCAAATACATATCCGGGCTCGCCGCAAGCGGAGCCACCTCCCTGAAATCCAAACTGGTCAACTCACCACGGCTGGTTCTGACAAGCATGAAACCACCGCCGCCAATGTTGCCGGCTTCCGGAAAAACCACCGCCAGCGCCAGTGCCACAGCAACCGACGCATCCACCGCATTGCCACCCTGCTTGAGGATACGAACCCCCACCTCACTCGCCACACCCGACACGCTGGCAACCGCTCCTTGGCGCGCAACAACCGGTTCCGGAACCCGCGGATAGGGCCAGTTGGGACCGATCGCCGGCATCATCGGCTTGCTGCTTGGTGCCATCGGAACGCGGGTCGTGTATGGCCGAGGCGTCCATTTGGTTTGCGTCGCTACCGGCGAGGTAGTGGGCGCTGCGCTGGGCGAAGGACTGACCTCACCGTATGCATATGGGGTCAATCCAAGACTCACACTGACGTGCAAACCAAGGAGCGCCATCAAACCGAAGGTGCGGTTCATACCGCGCTGGCCGTCCGAAGTTGGGGATCGACATGCACAGGCGCCCCTGTTTTCGCCAGCACTTCCTCAACCGTCACGCCTGGCGCCAACTCGCGCAAAACAAACCCTTCCGGGGTGATTGCAAGCACCGCCAGGTCAGTCACGACCATATCCACCACACCTTGACCGGTCAGTGGCAAGTCGCAGCGCTCAAGCAATTTGGGTTCGCCACCCTTGCTTTGATGTTCCATGGCAACAATCACACGCCGCGCACCGGCAACCAGATCCATGGCGCCACCCATTCCTTTGACCATCTTGCCAGGAATCATCCAATTGGCAATGTCACCGTTTTGAGCGACTTGCAGTGCACCGAGGATCGTGAGATCGACATGCCCACCCCGAATCATCGCAAACGAATCAGCACTCGAAAAAAAACTGCTGCCAGGCAGGGTTGTAATCGTCTGTTTGCCCGCATTGATCAAGTCGGGGTCTTCTTCACCCTCAAACGGAAAAGGCCCAATGCCAAGCAAGCCATTTTCGGATTGCAAAACCACCGTCATACCCGCTGGAATGTAATTGGCGACGAGCGTCGGAATCCCGATACCCAAATTCACATAAAAACCGTCGTGAAGTTCCGCTGCGATGCGGCGCGCAATCTGGTGTCGATCAAACGGCATCTCACACCCCCACTTTTTCATCACGCGCGCGCACGGTCCGTTGCTCAATGCGCTTCTCGTAAGCAACACCCTCAAAAATACGCTTCACGTAGATTCCCGACGTGTGAACCTGGTCAGGATCCAGACCGCCAATCGGCACCAAACGTTCAACCTCAGCCACTGTGACGCTCGCAGCCGTTGCCATCATCGGATTGAAGTTGCGCGCGGTGGCACGATAAATCAAATTGCCTGATTCATCCCCAACGTGCGCTTTAATAATTGCCAGGTCCGCTTTAAGGGGCAACTCCAGGACATACTCGAGCCCGTCAATCACACGGGTTTCTTTGCCTTGCGCCACCTGTGTGCCAACGCCAGTACGGGTGAAGAAACCGCCAATCCCTGCGCCCCCGGCACGAACGCGCTCAGCGAGCGTGCCTTGGGGAATCAGTTCCACTTCCAGTTCACCCGCCAGATACTGCCGCTCAAAGGTCTTGTTCTCGCCCACGTAACTGCTGATCATCTTCCGAACCTGACGGGTCTGCAACAACAAACCCAAACCAAAGTCATCCACACCGGCATTGTTGCTGATAAACGTCAGGTCCTTCACGCCGGATTCCCGAATGGCCAGAATGAGGTTTTCCGGAATGCCACACAACCCGAAACCACCCGCCATAATGGTCATGCCATCTTTGAGCAAGCCGTCCAAGGCCGCTTCGGCATTTCTGACCCGCTTGTCGATCACCCCTGCCACCCTCCCCACGCTGGATGTTCCGCTCCCTTGCGCCATCATACTGAGGCTTTGAGGGAGTGTACCATGTTCAAATGGCACCCGGCAGGCGGAGCCCGCATAACAGCACGAACGCACAGATGAATGAACACACAGGCGCAGCCTTGGTGTCTATCACGCCACCACCACATCAAAACGGACCTGCCAGACGCGCTCGGATACGCGCGTCAACGTGTCGATTGTGCGCCAGGAACAAACCGATGCCTGATGCTTTCGCTCACCAGTCAAGGTGCGGGCTTCGGCGTCAACTGCACGGTCCACGTGCTTGCCAGGAAGCGTTCCTTGAGTGAGGCCAGGACCTCGCCTTCTGGCGTGATGGTGAGCATATCTGCGGTTGGGGGTTGGGCAAACCAGGTCTGCCAGGGCAAGCCGTCGAGGAGGCGTTCGCTGAGGCGGAAACTCGCGCTCAGGCGATAGGCAGCGGGTCCGGCCCGCGAAACGGTTGTGGACAGAGGCACAGAAAACGTGATGCCGTCGAGGGGCAGCGTCATGCGCCAGGGGCGATCGCCCGGGACCGCATCCGTGCTTGTCACCCCTTGCAGTTCCAGTTGCGTGAGACGCAGGCTCGCCCGTTTCAGATTGACCTGTGCCAGATACGGATGGGGCTGCAATGCTTGCCACGGTGCGGCCGCATCAGCCTTCCAGGCAAGTTGCCAACGGGGTTCGGCAGGCAGCAGGGTGAGGACGCCTGTGTAGGTAGACACACCGGCTTTGGCCTGCAACTCCGCCTTGATTTGCGCTTCATCGATCAACGCACCGTCCGCTCTGTGGCAATGCCCGCCGTGACACAGGCTATACCCGGGGGGCGGGTTCGCGGGATCAAAAGTGCCCCCACCACCACCGCCTGACTCAGACAACGATTCCAACACACAATCTTTCACGGTCAAAACAGCCTTGAATTCAGCCACCTTGCTCCCATCGCTCAACTTCCAGCGCCCTTGCGTGTCTTGGCGCCCAGCGCCCAACGCGGCACGCAAGACCACGCCATCTGCGTGAACGGTGGCAAAGCCCGTACCGGGTTGCCACGCACACCCGCTGAGCCCCGCAAGCACAATGGAAACATAGCAGCCGCGTATCACCGTTTGAGCCCCTCCGCGACGCGACGCACAACCTCCCGGATGTAATCGAGGTAAGTCTGGCCGCCGTCAAAATTGGTGCCGCCAGGCAACACCACTACCTTGGCTTCGGCGCGTTTTGCCAGCAACTCGGAAGCTGTGGTCGGCCAGTATGACTCTTGCAAGATGGCTTCGACACCGATTTGCCGCATCTGGGAAAGTACAGTCGCAACGTGGCCGGGCGAGGGCGGGATGCCGGGTTTGGGTTCGAGGTTGTTGATGCCTTCAAGGCCCAACCAGTCCAAAAGATAGATGAGGCTTTGGTGATAGGCTACAACTTGCCGTCGGTTGGCGGGAATTTTAGCGAAACGCTTGGCCTCGGCGGCGGCAAAATCCCGTGCGGTGGCGGCGAAGGCTTGCGCGCGCGCGCGGTACCCGGCGCGATGGGCGGGGTCGCTGGCCACCAGGCGTTCGGCAAGAGCGAGAGCAATCAGGGCACCGTTGCGGGGATCCACCGTAAAGTGGGGGTTGCCGCCAGGATGGAGGTCGCCCATCGAGCGATCGATTCGCAATTGTGGAACCTGCTTGAGCGGCACCACGGTGGACGCATCAAAATAGCCGTTGGTGCCCGGCTGGATCCGGCCATTGCGCGCACCCGTGAGCAACGTGGGCAGCCAACCAACCTCCAGCTCCAAACCGTTTAGAACGAGCAGATCAGCCCGGTTCAGGTACAGAATCAAATGGGGGCGGGCATCCACAAAGTGGGGGTCTTGCGTGGGATAAGCCATTGCGCTCACCTGTACGTGCTCACCGCCTACCTCGCGGGCGATCGCCGCGAGATCAGGCAAGGTCGCCACCACGTTGACACGGGCCTCAGCCGCCTCCACGGGCCACCACAACGCAACTGCCAGCAAACCGCCCCACCAGAAACGTGCCTTGGATCCCACTGCGATCCTCCCTCTAAAACTTGTGCGCGCCATGCGCCCCGGTCACCGTCTCCATCGTCAACATGGCAGCATAAATGGGCTCAGGACGCCACGTGGGCTGATCCAGCGACCCCTGCAAACGAAAACGACTGAACTCCGTGGGCCAAAAAGTCACATTCCACGCGTACCGCGTGCGATCGCCCACCCAATCCGGATCCAGCGGATCATTGCTCACACCACTCACCCGCTCCGCCCGCACAGCGGTCGCCCACTGCTGAGCAAAACGCCAAAACACCGTGGCATAGCCCCCGTGATCCTCAAGCAATGCCCCCGGCTGCTGCCGCCGACGCACCATCGCTTCAACCGTCCCAGACACCACGTTAAATGTCGACCCTTCCACCGGCCGCCACTTCACATAAATATCCGTGCCCAAAATGTCCGTGCGATTGCTCCGACCACTGCCATTGGGCCCCGTCGCCCCATTCAGGCCCCACGCAAGCGACCAATCGGGGGATAGCGGAAAAAACTGCCTCAACGCCGTGGTCCACTGCACATCCAAAGGCGACGCGACACCCAGATTCTCATTGCCGAAAAAGCTGCGCGCCGTCGCCCCACCCTTCGCCTCGGTCGCAGACACCACCCACTCGCAATACCAGGGCAAAGGCATTAACCACGATAACTCACTGCCGAGGCCCCGGTTGCCTTCGCTACCCATGAACTTGCCGATGACGAGCGTTTGATCAACGAACTCCCACGTGTGGGGATGCGTCGCATTCACTCGCCCGAAACGCGTCAAAAATTGCCCGATGCGCGCCTGCAAATCAAAGGGCGCCGCCAAACTCGTGGCGTAAGCCTCCTCAATCTCCACCCCGTTTTGCGCATACACCAGATTGCTGTCAAAACGCCAAAAAGGATCAACTGGCGCCCCCAACGCAATCTCCAATTGCTGCAAGTTAAACCCGTTCACCCGCGGATCATGCGCACCCGTCTGCATCGGCTCGCGACTGAACGCCGCCAAAGCCACATCCACAATCACCGACAAATCCGGATTCATATCCTGAAAAGTCCGCGGCGCCGCAATCAACGGCCCCCCAACCGGCCCGCCCCCCCCAACCGAGGAAGCACCCATTGCAGGTGCTGCCACAGCCCCCGCTTGACCATTGGCGGAACGTCCCCCACCCAAAAGACGCTCCAATTCCTCCATCTCCGCATCCGTGACACCCGCAGGCGGCGCCTCACCCCCGGTGGTCTGCGCCCACACAGGCAACGCGAACACCACACTGCACACCCACACCAACGCCAAAACCCGGCACTTCAAACCCAACCCGCTCAACCACCCACTCCTTGACCCACCGAGCAACGACCCTCGTTTACCCCTTGCCCATGGTTATACACGCCGCACTTCATTAATGCAATTATATTTCATTAGAGGAGCACTTGACCACCCAAGGCACGAAGTTCTGAAAATTGCGTGAGATCCGGAACACACAATTGGGTGCTCAAAGTGTGGGCCAACCTTGGATTGCAGTCTGTGTTCAATTGATCTTTTTAATCTGTTTCACCGGTTTTGGACAGCAGCCGCTACGTTACTGTTGGACACCGCTTGTCCGACGCATGATTGAACCGTGGGTTTGCAACGCGTCACTGCGCGAGACCCCGGGAATCAAACAATTGCATTTTCAATAACAAATGGTCGATTCACCAGAGGGGCTGATGCGCGTGGCAGGCGGGGTGCACGCAAAAGAGCCAAAAAAACCGTGTTCCAGTTAAGTTTTGAGCTCATGAGGTGTCAAAAGGGCAGCCACGAATCAGGTGACTGCCGCGCATCGGGTGGGCATGCTTGATCCAGCGACCCAAATGCCTGTCAAGCACGGTTGGTCGTCGTGGCATGTCAAACGGGCGGTTGGTCACCTGCTCGCGGATCAGCGCCGTTTTCGTGACGGTGGGATCAGCTCACACCATTGCGCGACCGACGTCGCAGCATTTTCATCGCAAAAAAACGAGAATCAGGGGCGTGTCATGTAGCCAGCGCGGCTGGTTGGTGTTACCCTACGAGAAATATGTTCGTGCTGCACGGCACGTGGTTGCCGACCCAAGATTTTTTTGTATGGGGTGAAGGATCATTTGCCCCCCCCGACGCCCTTGGCGCCGAGTCCCCGGGCGCTACCGGAGAGGCGGTACATCCGCGTGCGGTTGCCACGTCGGTGCTTGCCGAATGGGGTGTCGTGGGGGCTGAGCATGTGGCGACGGCGCATCTTCCAAGCATCGGGACCGAGCCGCTGGCGCCGCCGCACGCGGGTTTTGGGCCTGATCCCGCGATGGGCCGTCTGGAGGGTCGTGCCTGGCGCATACCGGGGGTGGTGTTGAAGCCTGCGGATGCGCTGTTGACGGTTTGCAGCCTGCGGGAGCCAGCCGGGCTTCGGTGCGGGGATGACTGGCGCTTCTGGATGAAGGTGGCGCAGTTGGCGCTGGAATTTTTGGGACGTGAGCGCTTCATACCGGCATTGTCTTTGACGGGTGATGCGCCGCGGGCGCGATGGCGCATTTTGACGAACGAGCGTCGGGACGCGGAGCGGATTGGCGCTTTGACGCTTGCGATGCCGCCTGCGTGTCGGGCGTTTCATCCCCCTGCGACGGAGAGTCGCGCGTTGCTGATGCAAGCGTTGGATGCGATGGTGGATGCGGCGGCGCGCCTGTGGGCGCCGAGCGATGCGTTGCTTGTGCCCACGGGAGGCAATGGCACGGTCAATGCGGGTCATCGCTGGTTCGGAGCGCTTTTGAATCCGGATAATGATGTGTTTGCGATGGAGCCTTTGGAAGTGGTGATGTTGGCGCAGCATCTGAGTGCGTGGACGCAGCCGTTGATGCCACCGCCGGAGGCGCCTTTTCGGACGTGTTTACGGTTGGAGGCGCCGCCTGAGGGTGCGCCTGAGCGTGCATCCTGGCGTTTGGAGTTTGCGTTGCAGGCGAGCGATGACCCGTCGCTGATCATCTCCGCGCAGCAGGTATGGCGGGGCAAGGGCCATGAGGCCGGATTTTTGGCGAGGCGTTTCGAACGTCCGCAAGAGCGGCTGTTGGAGGAGCTTGGCCGTGCAACCAAAATTTTTGAGCCGTTGTCGCGGGGCTTGAAGAGTTCGCATCCCGAGGCGGTGGAATTGAGTACCGAGGAGGCTTATCAATTTTTGAAGGAAGCCGCGCCTCGTTTGGAAGAAAGTGGTTATGGCGTATTGATTCCGCCTTGGTGGCGCAGCAACCGGACGCGACTGGGTGTGAAGGTGACGATGCGGGAAGCCTTTGATGCTCTGCCTGGTCGACTGGGTCACCAAACCTTGATCGATTACGACTGGAGTTTGGCCTTGGGGGATGAGACCCTGAGCCAGGAAGATTTCGAGCGTCTGGTGACCATGAAGATGCCGTTATTGAAGTTGCGTGGGCGTTGGGTGGAGTTGGCCCCGGAGCAGGTCGAAGAGGCGCTGCGCTTTTTCAGTGAGACCCGCACGGGGCGCATGAATATCCTGGATGCCGTAAAGCTGGCATCGGCGCCGGAGGGCTTGGCTGGTGGCTTGCCCATTGTGACCGTGCAGGCCGAGGGGGACATGGGCGAGTTCCTCGAACAGTTCGGTCCGGGTGAGTGGATGAAGGGGGCTGAGGCGCCCGAAGCGTTCAAGGGTACCTTGCGGCCTTATCAGGAACGGGGGTATGCCTGGCTGGGTGCGATGCGCCGCTGGGGGTTAGGGGCGTGTCTGGCGGATGACATGGGTTTGGGCAAAACGATTCAGGTGCTGGCGTTGTTGCTGGGGGTGAAGGCTGAAGCGGCCCTTGGCGGGCAGGCTCGTGCGCCGTGGTTGTTGGTGTGTCCCACCAGTCTGGTGGGTAACTGGCAACGTGAGGCGCGTCATTTTGGGCCCAGTTTGCGGGTGAAGGTTCACCATGGTGCGGCGCGCGCGAAGGGTGAGAACCTGGCGGAGTTGTACAAGGGTTTTGATCTCGTGATCACCACCTACACCTTGTTGTTCAGGGATGAACAGGCGTTGGCCAGTTTGCACTGGAGTGGTTCCATTTTTGATGAAGCGCAAAATATCAAGAATGCGTCATCGAAGCAGGCGCAATCGGCGAGACGCGTTCAGGCGGACTGGCGCATCGCGTTGACGGGTACGCCGGTGGAAAATCACCTGTTTGATCTCTGGAGCATCATGGATGTGTTGAATCCGGGATATTTGGGGCAAGCCGCGCAGTTTCGCGCGAATTTTTCGGCACCGATCGAGCGTTTCAAGGACGAGGAGGCCGGGTTGCGCTTGCGGCACCTCGTCAAGCCGTTTTTGTTGCGTCGTCTCAAGACGGACCCTGCGATTATTCAGGATTTGCCGGAAAAGAACGAGCAGAAGGTGTTTTGTCCGCTGACGCGGGAGCAGGCGAGTTTATATCAGGCGGTGGTGCAGGAGATGGTGGGCCGTATCGACGAGTCGTCCGGTATCACGCGCAAGGGTTTGGTTTTGGCCTCGTTGACCAAGCTGAAGCAGATCGTGGATCACCCGGGGTTGTTTACCGGTGATGCGCAAGCGGCGTCAGGCGGACGTTCCGGCAAGTTGAGCCGACTGACGGAGATGTTGGAAGAGGTGGCGGAGGTGGGTGATCGCGCGCTGGTGTTCACCCAGTTTGCCGAGATGGGCAAGTTGTTGGTGTCGCATTTGTCGAGCGTGCTGAAGCGACCGATTCCCTTTCTGTATGGGGCTGTATCCGCTGCGGATCGCGAAAAAATGGTGCGCGACTTTCAAGAAAGCCCGGATGCACCGCCTGTATTGGTGCTCTCACTCAAGGCAGGCGGGGTGGGGTTGAACTTGACGCGGGCCAATCACGTGTTTCACTATGATCGCTGGTGGAACCCTGCCGTCGAAGCGCAAGCAACGGATCGGGCTTTCCGTATTGGTCAGCAGCGCAACGTCATGGTCCATAAATTCGTTTGCCTGGGCACGCTCGAAGAAAAAATCGACGCGATGCTCGAAGAGAAGAAGGCGCTATCCTCGCTGGTGGTAGGAGAAGGTGAAGGCTGGCTCACCGAGTTGTCCACCGACCAGTTGCGAGACATTTTGGCACTCCGCGACGAGGCGATCGCACTCGACTGATTCGCATCCCCTACGATTGGGCCCACGTTCACCAGCAAGAAGGAATTCTGGATGGAAGGCAAACCAGACGCCGCACACACCCTGGAAGGCTCCCAGGGTGGCACCCGTCACCGACGGTCGCATCACGGCGGCAACCGCAATCGCAAGCAACGCCCACGCGACGCCGCAGCACCTGAAGTGCCTGCGAGCGCGACCGGTGCGCGTCGTACGCAACAGGCAAACGGCCGGGCGCGCCGGGTACGCCCCGGTGGCCGTGATGCGCGTATCACGACACGCAAAGTCGACCAGCCCGTCGCCATTCGCCGCCCCGAAGCGTGGTGGAGCGATCAATGGCTCAACACCCTCCAGCGCCTGCCTTGGAAAAATCGCCTCAGCAGCGGCAAGGTGTATGCCGACTCCGAGCGCATCCTTGCGCTCCAATTCGATGACAACACCGTCCGAGCCCGTGTACAGGGTTCGCGCACATTGCCCTACGACGTGACGGTCACAATCGATGTCCTGCCTGAGCGGGATTGGCACCTCATCATCGAAATCATCAGTTATCAAGACGCCCTTTTCACCGCCCAATTACTCGCCGGTGAGCTTCCTCCCGACATCGAGGACTGTTTCACGGCCGCTTACGCATCCCTCTATCCCCGGCAGAAAGAGGCTTGGCACACCCAATGTGGCTGCGCTCATGTCCAGACGCCTTGCCAACACGTCGCCGCGGTCTTGCTGTCAATTGGCACCAAGCTGGATGAGGATCCCTTTTTGTTGCTGCAATTGCGTGGCAAAAATCGGGAACATTTTCTGGCCATGTTACGCGAGCAACGCGCAGCGGAAGCCCAGGTACTTCCGGGGGACCTTGATACCAAGGATCCCGCTGTGCTCGAACCCTTTCGCTTTTGGCAGGCCGGGGACGAACTGGATGCTGTGGCCATCAGCATTACGCCACCCCCATTTCCCGGTGTCACGGCCAAACGGCTCGGACGACCACCTTTTTGGCGATCGCCCGCCGATCCTGTTACCCGCCTGGGCGACATCTATCAGGCGATCGCCGCACGCGCACGCGAGCTGGCCCTCTTGGACTGAGCAACCAAGCAAGCAGCGCAAAAAGCCGCTGCTCGCTGCAAACCCGTCGTCGGACCGAACCACTGCCACCCGTCTGAAAAACAACCCGTGTCGCTTCTTTGACAACCAACACGTTTCTGGATCGCCTTGTCACTTCAAACCAGTTCGTTCAAAAAAAGCGGAATCGATTGGCAGGCAAAAAACGCCCAAACAGCCACAACACGGGTTGATTCAAGCATCCCTTGATTCAATGAGGTATCGAACAAGGGCGGGAATCATCG
Organism: Candidatus Sericytochromatia bacterium; assembly: GCA_040400605.1. Taxonomy (GTDB): domain Bacteria; phylum Cyanobacteriota; class Sericytochromatia; order S15B-MN24; family JAQBPE01; genus JBBAPZ01. Next base: position 28,356 of record JBBAPZ010000023.1, on the reverse strand, counting down.
CACATGGTCTACAACTTGGCGGTCATGCCCTCGTAGGCGAAGCCGGCTTTGACAAAGTCAAAAGGCAAATAGCCGTAGCCTTTGTCGCCCCAAGACGTGCCCCACGAGTTGCGAATGATGAAATGACGCCGTTCGTTGTCATAGCCGACGCATACGATTGCATGGCCGCCTTCATCTTTTTCACCCCGCCGCGGCATCGGAATCATGCCATCTGAACCAGTTTCCATGAAACTTGGAAACACGACGACACCAAACACGACTGGCAAGCCATCATCAATGGATTTTTTCATGCCGGACACTGAATAAATCGGCTTGAAGCCGCGCATCAAGCGGTTGCGTTTGGCAGCCGTCTCAAGCGCAGTCGGTGGCTTCTCGCTGAAAAACTTCAGGAAAACAGCCTCGTCCTTCTGCTGCGCCCGGGTCGGAAAAGGAAACGCCTGCTCCTCGGCAAAGCCCAGATTGTCGGCGAGCTTGAATGCCACGTGCGGCCAGGTCCCGGTGTTTTCATTCAGGCTCTTGTCATGCGCACGCGCCAGGTTCCAGATGTAGCGTGGGGAGAGGTCCATTGGACGCCCCTGCTTTTTGGCCAAAAACTCTCCCAAGCCGTCTACGGTGGCGAAGCCGACACAGGCGCTGCTGGCCCCTTGATCACTGATCGGCGAACACTGTGGGCGGAGATCCACCCGCTGCGAACGATCACCCGCAGCCATCAAGGCACGGTCGTCATTCACCAAACGCTTCAACCCATCCAGACGACAACCCAAACCGTGAGGCAGCTTCGATACCGCGCCACGCCGAGTCTTAGCGACCTCCAACGCACCATTGGCGCCCTGAAGCACACCCTGCCCCGCTATGCCACAACCCGACGCCACCAGAACAGCCATTATCGCAATCAGTCGACGCAAGGTGTACCCTCCTCAAAATTAAAGTAGGAAGAAGTTCAAGATAAGGTATTATTAAATGGTTTAGTTAAAAACTTGCGTCCTTCGTGTCATAAAATTAAATATTTTTTAAGTAAAGTATAAGGAAGTTGGAAAGGTCGGTCAGATCGGTCATGTATCAATTGTTTGTCCCCCAGCGTTTCGCTGACGATTTGGAGGCTGAGGGGGTGTCACCCGTTACGGCCGAGATGAAAGTGCAAGAGCGCAAGAAGGATGTGCGCCGGATCGAAGCGGCGTTGGAATCGTTGGGGATTCCGTTTCGGCATCAGCGTGAGGGGACGACGGCCCGTTTGACGTCAGCGGAGCGGGCGTCTTTGTTGGCGTTGTTGCCGCAGGCGTTACCGGGACGGGCAGAATTGGATTTAACGGAAGGTTTTGAGTCCTGAGGCGCTTTCGGGGGGGAAATTGTGACGCAATTGTCTTTGCTGGGTGGTTCGTCTGCGTCTGGCGTGTTGTTGGATGGCTTGAATGGGGCGCAGAAGCGGGCGGTGACGACGGTGTCGGGTCCCGTACTGGTGGTTGCGGCGCCTGGCAGTGGCAAGACGACGGTACTGACGCGGCGTATTGCCTATATGCTGGAGACCGGCATTGCGCCTGAGGCGATCGTTGCGGTGACGTTCACGAAGAAGGCGGCGACGGAGATGGCGGCGCGAGTGGCGAAGGCCGCGGGTGGGAAGGCGGTGACCGAGCGGTTGTTGATTGGGACCTTTCATTCGATTTGTCTCAAGATTTTGGAAGGCAACTATCGGGTGTTGGGTTATCCGGGGGATAAGCCGCATTTGGTGATGCCGTCGACGCAGCGGGCCATTTTTGACATTTTGGTGCGTGAGCAGTCTGCGGCGGATGTGCGGTTTGATGATTTGGCGTTGTTCATTTCGCGGGCCAAGAGCATGTTGGTGTATCCGGAGGCGATCAAGCGTCATAGTGCGGATCCCGCGGAGGTGCGCTACGCGCAGTTGTATCAGGCGTATCAGGCGCGTCTGGTGAAGCAGAATCTGATCGACTTTGATGATCAGATCAATTTAAGTGTACGCCTGTTGCAGACCGTGCCGGCAATCGCCGCGGAATGGCAACAACGCCTCACCCACGTCCTGGTTGACGAGTATCAGGATACCAACAGGGCCCAATACGAATTGTTGCGCCTGCTCGCAGCACCCCAAAACAACCTGTTTGCCGTAGGAGACGACGCCCAGGGCATTTACGGCTTTCGGGCGGCGGACCTCAACAACATTCTGGATTTCAAAAAAGATTACGCCGGCACAACCGAAATCCTGCTTGAAACCAACTACCGGTCCACGCCACAGATTGTGGACCTCGCCAACCGCTTGATCACCCACAATTCGGGACGCATCGACAAAACCATCCGCGCCCACAAACCTGGCTCTGCCCAAAGCGTGCTGGTCAGCCAGTTTGCTGATAATTTCGCGGAGGCGGAGGCCATTGCGGATCGCATCACCGAACACATCCGCTCAGGCATCCTCCCCGACGAAATCGCCATCCTGTTTCGCACCCACGCCCAAAGCATGCCCTACATGGACGCCCTCGCCTCCCGCAACATCCCCTTCACCGTCAAAAAAAGCAGCAACTTTTACGAACAGGCCGAAATCGCCGAAACCCTCTCCTACATGCGCCTTGCCATGCGCAGCCGTCACCCGCTCGCCGAACTCGCACTCGAAAAACTCCTCGGCAAACTCGGCCTCGCCCGCGAAGCCATGGTCATCCTCAAAGCCGCAGCCGAAAATCAACAAACTGACCTACTCAGCGCCTGCTACCAAGTTGACCAGATTCCTTTGCCAACCCTCGCGCAAAAAGGCCTCATCAAACACGTGCTTGGCATGATCAACGCCTGGCAACGCTTCAACGGCCCCATCGAACAACTCTACCTCACCATCATCACCCAAACCCAATACAAATCCCAACTTGAAAAGAAAAAAGATCAAGCCAACGCCCAACGACTCGACGCCCTCAGCGCCATGCACGCCCAAATCAAACGCTGGAACCCCAACTCCATCCGCGACCTCTTCGACCGCATACAAGCCGCCACCCAACCCCGCAAAAGCGACAAACGCACCGGTGCCGTCCACCTCCTCACCATCCACGCAGCAAAAGGACTCGAATGGGACGCCGTCTTTGTCACCGGACTCGAAGAAGGACTTTTGCCCTACCAAATCGCACTCGATGACGGCGACCTCGCCGAAGAACGCCGCCTCGCCTACGTCGCCATCACCCGCGCACGCACCTCTCTCAACCTCAGCTACGGTCGCGTTCGCACCCGATTCGGCCAAAACAAGGACGTCACCCCCTCCCGATTCCTGCACGAAATGACTACCCCAACCAACCCCTGATCCCAATTGTCAAAAGTCTGTTAAATATAATAATTTTTGATTAAATAACAGCCTCTTTACGAAAGCCGGGGCCCATTTCGTGGGACAAGACAATCAGCACGAGAGAAGGAGAGCCGCTTCGATGACGACCGTTGATCAAAGCAGACCGCAACCGACGGTAGGTAAGCCGCCTTCGTTGGCTAACCGAGCTCAGAGTGTGCTGGTTGGCGGCGGCAAGTTCGACGCGGATGAGTTTGTGAGCAACCTCAAAGCGGGTGCTTTGGGCAACGTGCCCAGCGAAGCCTTGTTCGACAATCAAAAGTACAAGCTCGGCAAGCGGACGGCGAGTGAATATGCGGCAGGCGTGCTGACCAAGTCGGTGACTTTCGTGGGCTGGGTGGTGGCGAGTGGATTGACCGCGGCAGCGTTGAATGGTGCCGCCAAAACGGTTTTCAGGGGCGTACCGGTACCTGGTTTGGTCGCAGGGGTTGGTCGGTTCGTGAGCACTGCCGCTGGTATGACAGCAGGGATGTTGGGTTATGAATTGACTAATCGCTCGTTTGGGTACCCGATGGTGCGTGAGTTGGCCAAGCGGATTCCGGAGAAGGGAGCCAAGGCGATCGCGGACCCCTTTGTTCGGTTTGTGGGCGATCCCGCGCACAAGTATTTGGGTAAGCCGATTGAAAACGCCATGGGCTGGGTAGCGAAAAACCCCCTCAAGGCATTGGGTGTGATAGGCTTGCTGGCTTTGAAAGCGCCGCGTGCGGTGGCTGGCTTCTTAAGTTTTGTGGGGACGATGTTCGTGATCGCCCCGATAGGGTCACGGGCGATCGGCAGCAAATTCGACAAAGTGCTCCCCAAATACGACATTAATTTTTAAGTAATCGGTGGGAGCAAGCATGGGGCAGCAAGCGCAAACTGCGGGTCGAAGGCAGCGACATCAGATCGTGTCCGTGCTGTAACATACGGAATATGGTCCGTGACGCCTGACGCCATTCAGCTACCGATGGGATATCCCGCGTAAGCCTGACTTCGTCCGGGTGTGACATTGACGGATTAAACCAGGCGAGGCCAAAGCAGCCATTTCACACGCCGCAACACGCTTAACACGTAAAATCAATTTTTGATGCCTGTTTGAGCGTGCAACCCCGCTGAACCGTCCTCACTCGTTCCGCGGAGCAACTGTTTGGCCATTCGCCTGACATTCGCTCCCGCCTTTCACGGCGGCGCTTGCCAGGCGGCTTACTCTGGTGTTTGCTTTCCGATGCCTCGTGTCGTGTTTCGTTGCATTCCCGGAGGCGGGATCGCACCAGATTAAAGTGTGTTAAAGACGGCACCAATGCACCCCCGATAAAAGGTTTATTTTGTGCTAAATCAGGCAGGTGGGGTACAGAGAGGAACGAAGACGATCACACACGTCGACAAGATGGGGTGAAGGAGGACCGCGTGACGCTTCGCGGCAACGCTGTAACAATATTGGCTATCTTGCTGATGGGGTGTCAGGCTGGCGCACCCACGTCGACATGGGTATTGAAGTCGGGTGACCCAAGCCGCACCGTTGGTGCCTCGCGCAGCGAGGCGCTGATTGGCGTCGCTCCCGCAACCAGTACGTTGACTGTTGAGCTGGATTGGCTGGATGCTGCATTCAATCTGCTGACGACCACGACGCGACCGGCGCGTGTGGTGGCACAGTTGTTTCGTGTGACAGGTACCGAGACGCAATTGATTGGCCAACAGGAACAATTGCGCGCTGATTTCGTGAACGGGAAGCCCGTGTTCCGATTCGCGGGTGTGACGGTTGGTACCTATGAGTTGCGCTTCAGTGCTTATGATGATGCCGGGCTGTTAACGGCGGAGAATGTGGTGCGCGTCTCGATGGAGGCCGGCAAGACGCAGCAGGTGCGCACCCAACTCAAGCGGGTGAGTCCACGTGTGGCAACGTCTACGTCGCCTGCCGCGCCGCTGTCGCAGTCAGGTGGTATGCCGAGTGTGCCCGTCTTGGCATCCGAATTGCCCGCGACGCCACCGCCCCCCCTTTGGACGCCGGCTCCGACTCCGATGCCAAGCGGCGTGGGGAACTTTGCGCCGCAAGCGTCGCCTGCTGTCGTCATCACGCCCGTACCATCCGGCAGCGTGCGTCCGGCCCCGACGCCCACGCCACCGCCTTCGTCTGCCCCGGCACCCTTGCCGGCTGGCTCGCTGGCACCGTCTCTTGGCCCCATTCCATCTGCCGCAATGGGCGCGGATCTCCCAAATCTTCTGGCCGAAGGCGAAACCCGTGATCTCCTCAGTTCCGTGCACACGACACGCTTTAACAGCATGCTGGAGGCGTGGGGGTCAGGTTCCCGGCAAACCCTGGCCAACCTCATTAACCTGTGTCAAAGCCGCACTGAGGCAATCCTGATTCTTAAAGCATTGGCTGCAAGCGAGCCTTGGGAAAACGTGACCGCATTCGCCGCCGAAATCAGGGGGCTATCCGATGCGTTTTTAATCGCAAAAACGACCATGCGGGATGACCCGGATCTCACCCAACAGTGGCAAGATGCCTGCGGACCATCGCTGGTTCTCAGCGCGGTCGGTGAACAGGATCCCCGGTATGCGTGGGAACTGAACAAGCTGTATGTGGTAAACAAGGTTGACCCGTTTGGCGCCAACAAAAACTTGGCAGACTTACAAAAAACCTGGCTGGAAGAATACGGTGGCCTGGCCGTGCCGCGGGGGGCTACCGGGGGACGGGGCATCGGAATCCTGTATCTGCTAAACGACAAGCTCTCCCCCATCACGGCTGCAACTTACACCGTGCAAGACACAAGCAACATGGAGGAGAGCCTGGACGGCATTGAACAGAGCCTCAAGCAAGGGTATGACGTGCCTTTGCGCTTGATCTGGAACAAGCCGGGCGAAGGGGCTGAGCAGGCGCACTTCATGCTGGCGAGTGCCATCAGGGGGCAGCGTCCAAACCGGGAGTTTCGGATCCACGACTCCTACACCGGACGGACCGCCTGGGTGAGCGAGACAACAATTCAACAAGACAGCGTCGCCCCCCTGTATCAAGTGTATGCCCACCTCACCCATTATTATCGGCCGACTCCGAAAATGTGATATCCCCCATCGACAAGGCACAAGCAGAACGACACACGGCTCACAATCGGTGGGCCGTGTGTTTTTTATCACGCAAATTTTCCTGATACAGTGACGCATCGGTTTTTTTGTTAAAAGCTTTTGCAGCAACTGCAAAAACTTCGGGAAAGCCCCTGCTGATAGCCTGTCGCCAGCTAAAATCTGGCCACAAATCAATGCATGTGGGTATCGTTTCCGCGATTCCATCAGGTAAACTGTCGATGGTCCGCAACGCGATTCCGTCGCAGTGAGGGCATTTGGGCCTGATAAGACTTGGAGATGCGTGATGCCATCCGGTGCTGCTACCGACATAACGCGCACCGTGTTACGGGTTGGCCCGATCCACTGTGCGGCGTGCGTGTCGCGGATTGAAACGGTGCTTGGCGGGGTACCGGGGGTCGTTGGCGCAAGGGTCAATGGGATCACCCACCAGGCAACCATCGACTACGACGCTGCGCGTGCAAGCATTGAGGGCATCCATTCGCGGTTGGCGCAAGCAGGTTATCAAGCCGAGGCCATGGTGTCTGGGGGTGCTCTGTTAGCTCAACCGGCAGCCCGGCGTGCGTGGTTCGAAGAGGAATGGGTCCAGGCTGGCGGTCTCGCGGTTGTGGCCATGGTGCTCATGCATGGGTTTTTGCGTGCGCCGCACTGGGTGTCGCTTGCGATCGCCACGGCCATGTTGGGCGGACCGGCACGTGCATTTTTTGTCACCGCACTCAAGCAGGCCAGGCACGGTCACGTGGGTATGGATGCCCTCGTTGCGCTCGGTTTGGGCGCCGCCTGGTTGGGCAGTAGCGTGGGTGTCCTGATGGGCGCGTCTCATCAGGAGGTCGGCTTGTATCTGGATGCGATCGCAATGGTGCCGACTGCCGTGCTGTTCGGGCGATGGTTGGAGGACCGAGCCAAAAACGAGGCGCAAGCGGTGTTGACCGCTTTGCTTGGGCAGGTGCCGGATCAAGCCTTGATCGTCACGGAACGGGGCGAATGGTGGGTGCCAATCGAGCAGGTGATGGTGGGCGATCGCATACGGGTTCACCCGGGCGAGCGCGTACCGGTGGACGGCACGATCATGGATGGCCAAACCCATCTCGACCTTGCGATGCTGACAGGTGAGAGCCATCCCATTCGGGCGGTGCCAGGTGATCGCATCCTTGCCGGGGCCATTAACGGCACCGGCGGCGTCCTGATGGAAGCCACCGAAGTGGGCGAACAAACCACCCTGATGCACATCGCACGCCTGGTCCAAGATGCCCAAGCATCCAAAGCACCCATGCAGCGCCTGGGCGATCGGGTCGTCGCGCGCTTCGTTCCCGCAGTGATTCTCCTTGCGGGTTTGACAGCCGTGTTCCACGCATTAGGCAACGCGCCTTGGGAGAAAACCCTCACCCACGTCATCAGCGTCCTGGTCGTCGCCTGCCCCTGCGCACTGGGCCTTGCCACTCCGGTTGCAATCGCGTTGGCCACCGGCATCGCAGCCCGCAACGGCTTCCTCGTGCGTGATGCGCGCGCCTGGGAACACCTTGCCCAACTCGATACGCTCGCCTTCGACAAAACAGGCACCCTAACCACCGGCAAGATGGCCGTCACGCGGATCGTGCCGTTGTCGGATCAGACGGAATCCAGCATCCTGGCCATTGCCGCCGCTGCGGAAACCCCCTCCGAGCATCCCATCTCCCAAGCCATCGTTCAAGCGGCACGCCAAGCGGGCATCCAGCCGGCATCGCCCACCCACTTTGAGGCGCATCCAGGCTTCGGCCTCACCGCGCTGGTTGGGGATCAACTGGTAACAATCGGCAAACCGGAGTGGCTTAAAAGCCTGCAGTTTTTGAGCGATGAGACCGCACAGCGCATCAACACCCTCATCCATCCCGGTGAAACCCCGGTGGTGGTATCCCTCGAAGGGGTTTGCATCGGATTGTTGACACTGTCAGACCCACCACGACCGGAAGCCGCGGCCATTATCGCCACCCTTCACCAGCAGGGCCTTAAAACCATCTTGTTGAGCGGGGATGCAACCCCCGTCGCGGACGTCATCGGCACCAGCCTGGGTATCACGGAACGCCATGGCCGCCTGCTTCCCAAAGACAAAGTGGCGCACATCGCACAATACCAGGCCAAGGGTCACCGTGTGGGCATGGTGGGAGATGGCATCAACGACGCGCCGGCCCTCGCGGCAGCCAGTGTCGGCATTGCGATGCGCCACGGGAAAGACATGGCCCTTGAAGCAGCGGAGGTGACGCTGTTGAAGGATGGATTGGCGCCCGTGTCAGGGGCGATCGCCTTGGCGCGTCGCGTCGTCACGCTGATGCGCCAAAATCTCTTCTGGGCCTTCGCTTACAATGTCTGTGCATTGCCCTTGGCCAGCGGACTCTTCCCGCTCACGATGGCACCCGCCACCACCGGCGTCGCCATGGCAATCAGCTCCATCGTGGTGGTCCTCAATTCCTTGCGCCTCAAGACGTTTAAGGCTCCCCACCAACAGCCGTAGCTGCGACCGGGGAGCCACCCGTGAACCCGATTCGCGGGCGTGCTAATCCTGTTTGCCCCGTCTTCGTTTGTCATCACGAGCGATGCACTTGGAAAAAACGACCGCGTTTTGCCACACGCCCTTCTAACCCGATGTCACGCCAACCGGGCTGTCTCACAGGGTTGATTATCGCTGAAATCGGAAACGCCCAAACCAGGTACCGTCAAAAGCTCCCAAAACAGTGACGCATCGATTGCAGCCCAAAACTTGTGTGGCAGATTCAAAAACATCAATCATCCACGCGCTGACATTCAATACCAGCTGAAAACGTGCTCAACAATCAATGCGTTTTGTATCGTTCTGGCTTCAAGCGAGAGAAGGCGAAGTCTGAACCTGACGAATCTGCGCGAGCAAAGCGTCTCGCAAGGCTTCCATCTGTTCACGGGTTTTGGCTTCGCAATTCAGCCGCAACAATGGTTCCGTGTTGCTCTTGCGAATGTTAAACCACCACGCGTCGGATATGACGGATAACCCATCAATTTCGAGCACACGCCCTTCTTCGGCGTAACGGGTCTTGATGGCCGTCATGATGGCGTCCGGGTCAGCCACCCGCGAGTTTATTTCACCGGAAATGTGATACCGCTTCGTTTCCGCCATCGCACCTTCCAGCCTGGTGCCATCATCGCTCAAGGTCTTCAGTAACAACAAGGCCGTCAAGTTACCGGAATCAAAATAGGCATCTTTATGCTTGAAATAATAATGGCCGCTCACCTCGCCACCGAAGGTCGCATCCAACTCGCGCATGCGTGTCTTGGCATAGGCATGCCCGACTTTCCACATCTCGGCGTGCCCGCCCAACGCGGCAATCGTATCACGGACATAATCGCTGCAACGGACATCGTAGATCACCGTGGCGCCAGGATTGGCCTTTAAAATCGGCTTGGCCAGCAAACCAAGGATGAAATCGCCATCGCAGAATTGCCCCTTGCCATCAACAAAAAATGCACGGTCGGTGTCGCCGTCGAGCCCAATGCCGAGATCAGCTCCCACCTCAACCACCTTGGCCACCAGGTCGCGCCGATTTTCTTCCAATAATGGATTCGCCTCGTGATTGGGGAAAGTTCCATCCGGTTCGAAAAAGAGCGGCACCACTTTCACAGGGCTATTAGCAAACAGACGTTCCATGATTGGTCCGCCCATCCCGTTACCGGCATCAATGACGACCGTCAACGGGTTAAGCTTGCTTGGATCAACGAAATCATGCATCCAAGCCACAAAATCATCCAACACCTCGCGCTCTTCATAGGCACCCAGCGCCTGAGCAAGCGGTCCCAACTGGTCGCTTGTGATTAACCCTTCGAGATCGGCCAACCCACTCTCCAAACCCATCGGAATCGCTTTTTCGCGCACGAACTTGAACCCATTGTACTCACCGGGATTGTGCGATGCCGTCACGACAACACCACCATCCACCCCCAAATTGATCACCGCGAAATACAACATGTCCGTTGACACCATCCCGATGCTGATCACCCGGGCGCCCGCCTCGCGCAAACCGCGGATCAACTCAGCCGACAAAGGACCGGAACTCGGGCGCATATCCCGACCCACCACCACCGTCTTTGCTCCCGTAAACGTCACATACGCCCGACCCAACTGATATGCCAACGCCTCGGTCACATCCTGACCATAAATGCCCCGCACATCATATGCCTTAAACGGTGCCGCCATGCTCGCTCCTTTCAGGGACCTCGCTATCCCTTCTCCCCTTCAGTATGACATGCCCAATGCCTGACCGCGCACCCCAACACAGACACCCATCAACAAAAAAATCCATCAACAGTCCCTAACACGTGACCACACAGTCAAACGAAACGAGCAAAACAACCCACTTTCAAGCGCGCTCAAAAACGAGCCTGACGAAAACGCCAACCAAGGGAGTATGAGTGACTCATACCCCCTTGGCAGCACTGAAAGCAAATATAGTCCGTATAGCCGTTGGGCTAGATGCCGGCACCGGGATCAGCCGGCTCGGCCGGAGCCGGCTCAACCGGCGCGCCGGGCGCAGCAGGGGCTGGAGGTGCCGGGGGTGCCGGGGGCGCAGCCGTCTCCCCGCCCAAGGCAGCAATGACCATCTCAAGGTACAGATCCTCGAACTCGGCCTGGCTCAACTTGCCGTCACCCGTCTTGTCCACACCGGCCACTTTGTCCGCCGGAACCTTGCGAATGGGAACGTTGATCTTCAATTTGGAATACTCAAAACGCAAACGCAACTTCGACAAGTCACGGCTGCTCAACTCCGTCTTCGGCGTCAACAATCCATCCCGGTTCTCATCCAAGCGACGGAACACACCCGACAAACCCTGCCGAAACGTATTTGCAAAACTGTCTGCATCCTGACGGAACCACAAAAACGTCGTTGTCGCCCAATTGACAAACTCCGACTGACTCAACCGATTGGCACTCCCCCATCCCTGCGACTTGTCCGCAGACTGGAACTGCCGCAAAGTCATGCGACCACCAACCTCAGCCTCATCCAACCAACCGTTCTTGTCCTTGTCCATCGTATTGAAAATTGCCTTGTGAATCCGGGTGAACGCCTTGCGCAAACCGGTCGCAGAATCGATCTCAAGCCCGGACGCCACTTGTGGCGACACAGAGGCTGCACTGCCCAGGCCTTGCGCCCCACAGCCAGCCAAACTCGCTACCAGAATCAACGCCGACACGCAGGTGGTGATGGTTCTCACGTCACAGCCTCCTTAATAGCAGATTAAACTTAGCTTAAAGGTAACAGCAGTTGCGTGGTTTGCCAAGTCTTTTGTGAACCGTTAAGTTTTAATTGACGTTAAATTTTCTGATTCAGAACGATCTTCATCCAACACGAAGCGCGGTTGTGTTCAGGTGGCGATCGCATCAGCCAAATCAGGCACTGCCGAACAACGAAATCAATTGCCACCCGTTACGACATTCAGATCCAAAAGAAGCCTGCAACAACACACTGGCGCCTCGAACCGTCACTAGGCCCATCCGCTTTGAACAAAATAACGTCCGGGCCTGGACGCCTGTGACGTGCAATATTTTCAATAGTCCGCTCAAGCCTTGCGCTCCACACTCAGCTATGTTAACTTAAGTTTAAGGTTGTCGTGGCAAGATGATGAGGTGAGCGTCGATGCGATATCAGGCGGTCCGGTTGGGTGTAATTGCGGCGATGACCGCGCTGATCACAGCGTGTGGCCAGGCACAGTCCGGCGTGAGGCTGTCCGACGTCTTCGCGACTGCGTCAGGCAAAAAGGCGACGCTCGGGCCCAAGCGGGTGACAGTGCGCCCCTTTGCGGATTCGTATTATGATGCGGCGGATGGTTTGTCGGGGCGGGAGCTCTTGATGGCCCTGAATCGCATTGTAGCCCGGCATACAGATGTTGGTTATGACCAGGCGCGGGACTTGATGTTCGGCGAGGTGGACGACATTGATAATGACGATGTGGTGCGCTGTGTTTACATTGGCCGGTCACTCGAGAACGTATCAAATCGGTCGAGTGCCTATCGCAATGGCGGTGGTTTGAACGCCGAGCACACGTGGCCGCAGAGTTTGGGCGCCGAAGGATCGGCGCGTTCTGATTTGCATCATCTTTTCCCAGCCGATATCCGCACCAACGGTTTGCGTGGATCACTACCTTTCGGCGAAGTCAAAAAAGTAGAATGGACTGGAGGCGGCAGCGTGCTAGGCCTCGATGGCTGGGGCAAGCGGGTGTTTCAACCGCGTGTGGAGCAAAAAGGCAACACGGCACGCGCCTTGCTGTACTTCTACACCGTGTACGGTGCATCCGCCGCGCTCAACGTAACCAATTTCAAGGTTGAAGAAGATGTCATCAAACGTTGGCACATCGAGGATCCGGTCAATTTGGAAGATAAGGCGCGCAATGCGATGGTCTACAACGTCCAGGGCAATCGCAACCCTTATATCGACCACCCCGAATTCGTCGCGCGCATCGGCACGTTCCGAACCCAAGCCAATGAACGCATCCGGCCGCGCTAACCAGACACAAAGCCCAACGACAGGTTTAACCAAGCAAACCGTTGATGCGCGTGCGCAGGCGGGCCATCGCCTGCGCATGAAGCTGACAGACCCGACTTTCGGTGACGGATAAAACGGCGCCGATTTCTTTCAGGGTCAAACCCTCGTGATAATAAAGTGCTACCAAGGTTTTTTCACGCTCTGGCAACTGATCAATGGCCTGACCCAGAACATCCAGCATCGCTTCATGGTCTTGGGTAGCAGCAGGACCAAGGCGCTCGTCAGTCAACGTGTCCAGCCAGGAAATCTTTTGTCCATCTTCACTCAACGACACCAGTTCATCTAATGAAAGCACCGGCGCGACGATTTCCTGCAAGCTTTTGGGAAGCTGGTCCAATCCCACGCCAAAGGCCTGAGCCAGTTCCTGATCCGTTGCCGTGCGTCCCAATTGATTCTCCAGGTGCCGAATCGTGCTCTCCATCTCCTTGGCTTTTTGACGCAAGGAACGCGGTAGCCAATCCTGCGCCCGCAGCTCATCAATGATGGCGCCGCGAATGCGGCTGGTCGCGAAGGTTTCAAATTTGATACCACGTTCGGGATTGAAGCGCTCGATGGCCGCGATAAGCCCCATCACGCCATAACCGAGCAAGTCATCCGCCTCGATTGTGGGCGGCAGGGTCACGGCAAGGCGGCCTACGACATACTTGACCAACGGCAGATACGCCGTGATCAGTTTTTCGCGCACGACAGGGTCGGGCGCTCGGGTATAGCGTTGCCAGAGATCGATCACAGCCGTCACCATCACACCCACCCGTCGCTCGCTCGCCTGTTCAACCCCACACCCGCTCACAAGCCGTCATTCCGACTTCATGCTCCGCACCTGCGGCGCCTGATGCTTGAAATCAATGGGCGTAAACCCGTCACCCGCCGCCTGCGGTACGGTACGCTCCTGCGTGACGACAGGAGCATCAAACGGCTCAGCACCTTCTGGCAGATCATCCGCAATCACCCAATCAACGTGACGCCCCGTCGCGGGCTGCTCGGCCAAATGTTTAAAACCCCTCGCAGCCTCACTCACCAAAAGGCCGATCAACACCCCCACAAAGGCCGCCAAAAGCGCCCGAATCACAACCGCTTGCAGCGGCACACCCGCAAGAAAACCAAGAATCAACACAAGCAGCAAAGTTGCGCTGCCAAAAACAACGGGCCAATCGACTTCATCTCGACGCTTAGCGGCCACGCTCACCCCACTCAAGTCTCGCCTTACCTCAAGGTCGCCGATCAAAAACAGCGACTGACGACGTGCCCGAAATACCCACTAACCCCGGATAAAAACCCCTGAACCTCCACGTGATCTCCCATTCAAGCATACGCCGACCGCGGGTTAGCGCCGTCTGACAAAAAACCACCGTGCCACATCCCAAAGACGCCGCCAAGGTTCAGGCAACCGGCCCACACAAGCGCCCGTAACCGCTTGGATGACTGACACCGCCTTTTAGTATACCCGGTTCATGATAAAAAGTGTCAGTCACACGCCATGCGGAACCATCAGATTGACCAATCGGGCTGCCTGTTTCCGGCACCATCATGACGCAAAAAGACCACGTCATCGTGCCACCGGCCGCCGAATGTTAAAAAGTTACAACAAACAATCAGGCAATCTGATGGTTGGCATGCCATACGCAAAACAGGCAGTTTCACCGCGCAGACGCCACGCATCGGTTCGAACCGTCAGGATGACGAGGCCGATGCCCAAGATGACGAAATGCATTGTGTCATCGAAGGGCTTAAAGAACATCCGGCAACGGATTCTCGATTCAAGGACGCATCCGCAGTCCCCCAAGAATGTCCGTGTTATCATAAAGACGGGCGCTTCGCCCGACGCCAAGCGAGGAAACCACTGTGCCATCATCAACCCCGGACACACTGGGCGTGCGTGAAGACGCCGCCTACGTCGCCGAACAGGCGCAGCATGTTCTGATTGACCCCGTTGCCCTTGATGCCGTGGCCACTGCACTGGCGGCCGGCTCCGTTCAGGTTCCTGCGTGGAACGCGGCGCTCCATTTCACGGATGGAACGTGGAAAACCGCCAATTACCTGCTTGTGCTGGATGGGTTGAATTTCAGTTTCTGGGGCGAGCCACGTTGGACCATCACATATCGAGGACAAACGCTGCGAGGGTATTGGGCTTTGGCTGCGGCGCTCAAGCGCGCTATCGAAGAAGATTGTCCCATTTACGATGCGCAGTTTATGGCGAGTTGCACCATCGGCGAATTGCAGCAGATTTTGCGCGGTGAGGGCGACATTCCCTTGCTGGAGACACGACTGGCGCATCTGAACCACCTTGGACGTACCTTGCTTGCGCGTTATCAGGGTGAATTCGTGCACGCCATCCACGCGTGCCAGCACAGTGCCGTCGCACTGGTGCGACGGATTTTGCGTGACTTTGCGGTTTTTGATGATGTCACGCCCTATCGCGGTCGTCTGATTCGTTTGTACAAGCGCGCCCAAATACTGCCTGCCGATCTTTACGGTGCCTTCGGCGGGATAGGACCAGGTCGATTTGACGACATCCATGAACTCACGGCGTTTGCTGATTACAAGGTGCCGCAGGTTTTGGAACATCTTGGCATCATCCGGTATGCTCAGGCGTTGGGTGACAAGTTGGCGAACCACATCCCGCTTGAACGCCACGGTGTCGAGGAGCTTGAGATTCGTGCAGTGACCATCCACGCGGTGGAATTGCTCAGAAACGCCCTCGCGGCGCAAGGCTGTTCACTCAATGCGGTCCAGGTGGATTGGCTGCTGTGGGAACAAGGGCTCACGCTAGGTGGCGTGGCCCGTCCTTATCACCTCACGCGCACGAGTGCGTATTGATGTACACCCCTTAACCCAAGAAAGTAAGACAATGGGTGCCTTGCACTTTGAAATTGAAAAACGCCTTCCCAATTCTTTGGCCCGTGCCGGCCGTGTGACGCTGCCGCATGGTGTGGTGGAAACGCCGGTTTTCATGCCGGTGGGTACCAAGGCCACGGTCAAGGCTTTGACGCCCGAGGATTTGGATGCGATTGGAGCGCAAATCATCTTGGGCAACGCGTATCACCTTTATATGCGTCCAGGCGCTGAATTGGTGGCTGAATTTGGTGGTTTGCATGGCTTTTCCGGCTGGCGCAAGCCATTTTTGACGGACAGCGGCGGATTTCAGGTGTTCAGTCTGGGGTTTGGAATGGCCCATGGGGTTGGTAAGATTGCGAAAATTTTCCCAGAGGAGTCGGGGACACCTCACGCGAAGGGGCCGCAGCGTGCACCGGCGCAGTCCAAAGCGAATCCGATGCTTTGTCGTGTGGATGAGGATGGGGTGACGTTTCGTTCGCATATCGACGGCAGTCAACACCGCTTCACACCGGCCATTTCGATTGATATCCAGCAAAAATTGGGGGCTGACATCATCTTGGCCTTTGATGAGTGCACATCGCCATTGTCCAGTTACGCGTATACGCAAGAGGCCCTCAGGCGCACCCATCGCTGGGCCCAGGCATCGCTTGAAGCTAAAACCAATCCGCATCAGGCATTGTTTGGAATTGTGCAAGGCGGTGCCTATGAGAGCCTGCGCCTTGAAAGTGCGCAGTATATGAATGGGCTTGGTTTTGAGGGTTTTGCGATCGGCGGCTCACTCGGTACATCAAAAGCGGACATGCACCAAATCTTGGAGTGGGTGTGCCCGTTGCTGGATGAAGATAAACCGCGTCACCTGCTTGGAATCGGTGAACCCGAAGACCTCTTTGAATGTATCGAACGTGGCGCGGATATGTTCGATTGTGTCGCCCCCACCCGTATTGCGCGCCACGGCGCACTCTACACCCACGCGGGTAAAATCAACATCCGCAATGCGCGTTTCCGCCACGACCAGGGGCCCATCGAAAACGGCTGCGCCTGTCATACCTGCCAATACCACACACGGGGCTATCTCCGGCACCTTTTTTTGGCGGATGAACTGCTCTTCTATCGCCTTGCCTCGATTCATAATTTGCATTTTATCGTGCACTTGGTCAGGCGGATCCGCTCAAGCATCCTCGATGGCAGTTTTTTTGCCTTCAAAGAAGCCTTCCTCGAAGGCTTCAAACAAAACAGGTCTGGGTCCGCTACGGGTTAATCAAGCGTCCTATGACACGTGATCACGAGTCGACGTGTCTGCTTGGGCCAAGACTGCTTCAAATTCGGGTTCAGTCCCCCAAGCCTTGAAATCGCCCTCACGTTCGGCGCGAAAATGCTCCGCGCAGGCCGGGTAAAGCGCGATCGCCCGGCGCATATGCAGCACCCCCGCATTCAGGCTCGCCCGCTTCAACCGCGGGTGCGTGCCAGTCTGACGCGCCAGCAAAGCTGCTTTGACATACTGCGCAAACCAGTAATTGGGACACAACTGCAAACTCAAATCAACCAACGCCATCCCGCCGCCCGGAAGCCCCAGTGCCGATACCGCATACGCATAAAACAGGTTGATATCCAAAGCCGCCGTGGTATGCCGCGTCGGACCCACCGCCTGCCGATGCAAAAAGGAACGGGCATACGGCAAAATGCGCCGTGGATGGTCCGTTTCCAGCCACAAATAACACAGCGCGCTGTGATACAAATCCTGCGACGCCCCTTCCATCGCAATCGCCGTGCGAAAATCACCCGCCGCACGCCTGCGCGCCCGAACCTGCTCTTTACCACGCAGGGTACGCGCCAACCGTTGGTAGGCCAAACCCCGGTTGTAGTGGAGGTCACCCTGCTCAATCGCCGCCTTCTCAGCCTCTTGTTCATACACCGCCAACGCGGCATCAAACTCCTTGATGGCCGCCCCATCATTCCCCGCCTGATAATGCGCCATCGCCAACCCCGCGTGCCCATTCACAAAGGACACGCCCCCCCGCGACAACGCCGCTTCAATCAGGGCGATCGCACGCTCCGTATGCCCCTTGGCACTGGCCTGCAAGCCATCTTGATACAACTGCCTCGCCGTCGTCGCATAATTCGTGTAACGCGTCGGACCCGTCGGCGCCAACTCCAACTGCGCATCCTGAAACCCTGCGGATCGCAACAACGCCAGCTCATCAATCTCCAAAACGGCCGCCAGCTTGCGCGTCAATTCCTCATTCGGACGCTTGCGCTTTTGCGACGGATCATTGATGGCCCGCTTGTCCGCATTCACCAACTGCCACAAATACCCATGCGACACACCCACAAGCTTGCCCAAGGTGCGATAGTCCATCTGCTTCAGCTTCATCGCATCCGTCAAGAGCTGACTGAATGACACCAGCCCATCCGGCCAATCAGACATCTCACCCCTCCGAACGCATCACAAGGCCCGAAAGCCCTGGCACCGCATCGGTGCCCACCCAACAGGCAAGTCGCACAAATACGGCACATCTGCACCCAAACAGGCCGTCAACATCAACCGTCGATACTGACCAGTATACAAAAAATGTAAACGGGGGTCAATCCGATATGCACCTAAAACAGTTAAAAACAACCGTTTCAGGTATCAATGCCCGTTCGACACGTCACGTGCACAAAAAATAGTTGAAACACACTGATGATGCCTGTTTGGGTATCACCGCAACAGCCCGTTTCGTGAAGTGGATATATCTCATTGACGATGAGACGAGTTGTGGACGCTGGAACTGACGTGTCGCGACCACCCGACTGCCGGTACGTCCCCGACGCTGCGCGCGATTGTGATTTGCGGAATGTGGTGCAGCGAAGGGTCAAATTCTGGGTAGACGAAGTTTGACGGGTATGATGCAGGGGTTGCAAGCATTTCGCTGTTGCGCTTGTCTGATATTTCAGAAGATTGGCAGGTGTGTGAAACGTCGTTTGGATACTGGTTTCAGGGTAGCTTGCCTGTAAACTGGTCCAGAATGTTTTATGGTTCGAAAATTTTTGTTGATCAGTCGAGGACTTGGTTTTCAGGATTTTCGCCGTGAGTTGTCGAATGCCCTTTGTTGGCGCACGCGGGACAGATCCGAGTAGCCAGTGCGTGATGGTTCGGTAGCGTATTTGGCTGCTGGTGCACGGGGGGACAAAGGGTGAGTGAGGGGGGATGGGTTTTGATGGGTTCACGGGTTGAGTTTCCGGCGTTGATGGCTTGGCGGGAGTTGCTGGCAGCCAGGCAAGGTCAGTTTTCAGATAATGAGGTGCCGCTTGGTGTGGCTGTGTTGGAGGAGTATTTGGATACGGGGGCGGTACTTGGGCGATCGCTGCGGACGGACCTTGCGGCGATGCGTCCCGTCGGTGAACGGGCTGCGGCGCTGGTTTACCTGTTCGTTGTGACAATTGATGCGGCAACGCACAGCGGCCGCGAGGCGCCTTTGCTAGCTTATGCGCGTTCACAGCAACCGCTGAATGATGTAGCCGATCAGTTGTACACCAAACTGCTAAGTGACGCATTCAACGCCAAAACGGGGGTCCGGCCGGTTCAAGGTGGTAACAAGGGTTGTTCAGCGCATTGAGGCGCAGTCAATGGGCGTGGGTGAATTCGAAGCTGACGTGGGCGACGTGGGCGTCGAATTGATGTTCTTCGAGCCAGTTGACGGCCTTTGACAGCACCGAGTTGAGGTGTTGTTGATCATTGCCGCACAGCACGAGGCCAATGGTCGCGGCGTGATGAACATCCAGTTGGTCCACTTCGGCGGCGTGGAGTGTAAACTTTTGCATCAACTTGAGAATCAACGGTTTGACAATCGAACGCTTGTCTTTGAGCGACCCGATGTCAGTCAGTTCCAGTTCGACCTGCACACTGCCAATGATCACCGCCGCACCCCCCGTTGTCAGCCGACACACCCCACCGAACTGTACCACGCATCAATCCACGCGCAGCAGCCAGGCGGCCTGAGCGTTGTCTTCCCTCCCTCATTCCCTCGCTTGGCTGTTGGTCTGTGCTCTCCTAGCCACCTGCCTGGTTGATGGTCTGTTAAATGTTTGTTTCAGAGGTGAGAACCGATCGTGGCGGGGGTTCTTAAAAATACGCCTGACAAGTATAATGGGGTTATGAATACACACGTGCATCAAGCCCTGCGGGGCAACGATCTGATCCAGCTCGAAGATGAGTTGGGCGCGCACAATTACCACCCGCTCGGGTTGGTGATTGCTCAAGCCAGTGGGGCTTGGGTGACAGATGTGGATGGCCGTCGCTACTTGGACTGCTTGAGTGCTTACTCGGCGGTCAATCAGGGGCATGCGCATCCGCGCATTCTGGCGGCGATGGTGCAACAGGCGTCGAAAGTGACGTTGACGTCGCGGGCGTTTCACAATGATCAACTCGGTCGTTTTTATCGAAAGTTGACGGCGTTGACCGGAATGGCCAAGGTGTTACCGATGAATACGGGTGCCGAGGCTGTCGAAACGGCGATGAAGGCGGCCCGCAAATGGGGCTATCGGGTCAAGGGCGTGCCTGCGGACCAAGCGGAAATCATTGTTTGTTCGGATAATTTCCATGGTCGTACCACCACGATTGTGAGCGCGTCCACGGAACCGCAGTATCGGGATGGGTTCGGTCCCTTCACGCCCGGGTTCAAAGTGATTCCCTATGGCGATGCGGCGGCGCTGCAAGCTGCCATCACACCGAATACGGTGGCGTTTTTGGTGGAGCCCATCCAGGGAGAAGCGGGGATCATCGTGCCGGCTGAGGGTTTCTTGAAGGAAGCGGCTGCAGTTTGCAAGGCATCGCGCGTATTGTTGATGGTTGATGAGATTCAAACCGGGTTGGGTCGGACGGGCAAGTTGTTTGCATTTGAGCACGATGGCATCGTGCCGGATGTGTTGATTTTGGGCAAGGCGTTGTCTGGCGGGTTTTATCCGGTGTCGGCGATGCTGACGAACGCTGAAGTGATGGGGGTTTTTCGTCCGGGTGATCACGGCTCAACATTCGGTGGTAATCCGCTCGGTTGTGCGGTGGCGATCGCAGCGCTCGAAGTCATCGAACACGAGCAGTTGCCCCAGCGTGCCGAACGGCTCGGGCAAATTGTTTTCGAGCGCCTCCGGGCGATGGAAAGTCCGGTGGTGGTAGCGGTGCGCGGCAAAGGCCTCATGGTGGGCATTGAGTTGAACACCCCGGCTAGGCCCTATTGTGAGGCACTTTGGAGCCGGGGTGTCTTGTGCAAGGAAACCCATCAAAAGGTGATTCGATTCGCCCCGCCACTGGTCATTGAAGAGTGTGATTTGCTTTGGGCATTGGATCAACTGACTGATATTTTGGGCGCTGACATACTCGATGCGCCTTGAGCGTGCGAGCATCACCCAGTGACGCTCAGGTTTCCGTTCCTGTTGCGGCTGTGGCCACGCTTAGCCCGAGGTCCCTTGCACCGTGACCCTGAATCCGGTCATGTCAAGGCCAATTTTGGTCCAGGCGACGTCATCGCGACGGTTCGTGTCAACAAACTTGTTGAGTGGATCATAAATCGTAATGATGTAATAGGTGCCCGAAGCCAGCCCATCAACCGACAAAGACTGACCATCCAGGGTGCTGCCGTAGACATCGCCCCAAAAGCGGGTAATTCCTTGCAATGTATCATTGCAGCCACCGTATCGTGCGGCCGGGGCATTGGGATAGTAGCGAATGCTGTCCATCATGCAATAACTGACCTTGCTGCTTTCAGCAAGCAGCGGCCCAGTTGGCGATTCCGCCCGCAATTGATAACGGGCCACGCTGTCAAGGTGCATGTGATTGTGGGTTGGGTGGTATTCAAAAGCACCCACGAAGCGTGTTTCAAAGACTCTGCCCACATCGTTGATGATCTCTTGGTAAGCCTCAGTTGTGGTGCCCGAACTGTTATCCCCGCGAACCTGAAAATGGCCGCCCCCTTGATTGGGAATGGTATTGGCAAAACGCACAGAACGCTGGCCGTTCACTTGCTGCAACCACAGACTGGTCGCCGGTCGTGCCTGCAAATTCGGGTAATACTGACTCGCAAAACTCGATGCACTGGGCGATGGCACCGGGGTAGCGGAAGCCGATGCGGAGGCAAGGGTTGAGGGCTGAGCGCTCGTGGACGGTGATGGCGTCGTGCCAGGCGTTGCGCTCGCCGCTTGCTCGCCACGCAGCAACATTTCGTAAATGGCGAAGCGGTTGGCTGGTGCAGTGGGGTTATTGCGCCAGAAAATGCGCACATAGCGGGCATTCGTGACGGTTGGAAGGGTTTTGGTTTCGAGGTTCCACGTCGTGTTGGTTACATTGCGCATTACGGGGGTGAAAGTTGTACCGGTATCCGATACTTCGATGTCATAGGAGCAACCAGGCGCGGTGGGGCCAGTTTTAATGGCCACATTGCTGATGGCTTGGCGGACGCCGAAGTCCATGGCTAGCCAGGCTGTTCGACCGCGGTAAACGCCGCTGGCCCATTGGGTGCCCAAGTTGCGATCGATCACCCGTTCTTTGACAAACACACTCAACTCGGAATCCGCACTGACAGCAACCGGCACCAAATCCCCCAGCGCCTGCAACTGATACCGGCTGTGCAAACGATAATCCTGCTGGTCAAATGGCAAATCATAAATGAGGCTGCCCTTGTCCGGAACACCCACCTCACCGCCGTCCGCCGTTGCCTGAGACGGTGTGTTATCTTGACACGCCATTACAAGCGAGGTGGCCAGCGCCGCCAAGGACAACAAAAAATTGGTCTTTTGCATCACGCCTCCATTTCAATTCCAAGCCGGTCCCAGAAAAAATGGTTGGGGCATCAACTGACACGATGATTCCAGTGATGCGAACACAACAAGCATTCTCAAGGTCAATCACAACGGCAAGAACCGACAAGCTCGCCTCGCACGCTAACACAACCCGGCAACCCTTGCCCTATGCTTCGCGCACAAGCCCTTTCGCACAAAACACCGGTTTAATCGGAGACCTGGCTTTCTTGGACACCGTTAAAGGCATACCGCCTCAGACGGCCCAAAGCGGACACAGTGTCTGACAAACCTGCCCTTCGAACGACACGGCGCATTGCAAGGCGCATCGACTGGCCTGACACACTGCCAAGGCATGATTGGGGAATCGCGATACAGTAACGCATAGGTTTTTGTTCGAAATTTGTGTAGCAAACTCAACAACATCAGGCCCTCACCTGCTGTTATTCATCAACAACGAACAGTTGTTCACCAATGAACACGTTTCTGTATAGCCAAGGTCCCTGGTCAGGGTGCTCACCCCGTCTGTTCGCCAGAGGGCACAGGCTGACACGTTAGACAAAAATGGGTGCCCCGTTGCGCAACGAGGATCCGCTGGATCGCCGTGCCGCAACGTGAACAGGGTTTACCGGTCTGACGGTACACGCTAAAGTGAACCTGGTTGCCGCCAATTTTGCCATAGCCGTTGCGATAATCCCGAAACGTGCTGCCTCCCCAGGCGATCGCTTGCCGCAACACCTGCCTGATGGCCGCATGCAACGCCGTGACCTCCCCCTCAGTCAAGCTCCGAGCCACGCGCAAAGGGTGCAAGGAAGCCCAAAACAATGCCTCATCCACATAAATGTTCCCCAACCCCGCGATGATGCGTTGATCCAACAAAAACGCTTTAAGACGCACCCCACTGCGCGACAGGCACCCAGCCAAAGACGCAACCGTAAACGCCTCGCTCAACGGTTCGACACCGTGCGCGGCGTCAAGCAACGTCAAACCGTCAGGACCCAGCAATTGCACCCGACCAAATTTGCGCACATCCCGAAAACGCAACTGTCGACCCCCCGCAAGCGCCAAAACAAGGTGAGTGTGGCAATCCATTGCCGTCTCCGCCGGAACAACCAGCAACGCACCCGACATGCGCAAATGAACGGCCAAAGTCTTCGCACCATCCAAGTGAATCAACACCCACTTGGCCCGTCTGGCAACGCCTATTACCCGTTTTCCGGCAATTCCTTGCTCAAACGCGGCAACGGATGGTGACTGGATCACCTTGGGCCAGCCCAGGTGCCCAACCCCTTCAATGACGCCATCGGCCAGCAACACCGCCAGATCACGCGCAACCGTCTCCACTTCGGGTAACTCAGGCATCGTTTGGCTTTTCCCCTTTTCTCCGACAACTCCCAGCCAGGCATTCATCTGCGCGTGAGAAACAGCAAGCGCCGATCACCCGCGTCACATGTCTCAAAAAACACGCACCACCTTTTGATTGGGATCAAAACGTTACGCTTGCCGCGCCAATCTTACGCCATTGCGTCAGGGAATGGCACCAAGCGCTTCGCACACTGACACAATCAACGCTCAAACCCAGCCAGCCATCGCACATGTTCGTTTTGAACGGACATCATGTGCCGCCTGCTGCATGATTCCATCCATCAGTCAGCGAACAGAAGCAAGCGCCACGCACCTAATTCTAACGGCAAACAGCTAAACGATGATTACATCCATCATTTAAGCTCAATTTAGGCAAGTCTTGAGACCATCGTATCTATATCACAAGCGGGGCCTCGCTGTATGGCCGGATGGAGGTCGGGGTGCGTCAACCGGTGAATGGGTCGTGGAAGCGATTATTGGGCGCGGGCCTGGTCACGTTGGGCTTGCTGAGTGGTTGTGGTTGGGGTTCTCAGGCTGGGGTGAATCCGGAGCAGCCGGTATCAGAGAATCCGCCCGCGGATCCGGACTACCCGTTGGACCCTGATCCGGTGCTGGATCCAACGCAGCCTTTGCAACCGGGGCCAATTGGCGTGCCGCCCAGGCCCATCGCGACGCTGCCACCGGCCCCGAAACCTGTCGTGGGGACTTTACGTCCTTTGCCCAAACCGACACCGACCACGCCTTCCAATTCTGGTGTGCCTGCCAAACCGGATCCAGAAGCAGCCATGAACAAGTTTTTGCAGGTGCTGGAGGACTTTGGCTACGAAGCCGGGCGCAATGCGGCAAGCAATGTACGGATGCAGATCGCGATCATTAACCGGGTGCCGGCGGAGCGGTTGCGGTGGAGCGATCGCCAAAGCGCATCTCAAACGTTTCAACGGCGAGTAAACTCCCAAGGATTGCCCAATGGCATCTGGCCCCGGCCCATCAGCTTCGAGCAATGGTTGGCGGACGGGCAAGCGTTGGCGCGTCGAAGCAGTGGGGTGTCCTATTATGTGGCACGCCGAGGATTGTATAGGGACATTTTGCGCGATCGCTACAACGACACAGGCGATGACGCCGAACTCATCCTCTACAAACGCCTGAACCGCACGCCCTTCTTCGTTTGCTACCGCGCCTCCGGCGAAATGGACGACTACGGCTATTTCAAAGACGCAGCCGACTGGCGCGAGTTCTTACCCGTCCCCGCAGCCATTGTTCCATAACGCACGGAGGAGGGACATCGTGCCCATTTCGCCACGATTTCGACAACTTGGACTTATCGCGACGACCTGCCTGTTGCTGGAGGCCTGCGCGCAGTTGCCGGGGCAAACGCGGAGCGTATCAACTCCGCGAGCAAACGCCACTCTCCGCACGCTGGATGGCGAACGTTGGGTGACGCTGGACAATTTTGACACGACCGAGCGACGTTATGATTACCTCGGGCCGGTGCAACACCCGTTTTTCAATCCGGTTACCTTCACGACTGTGCGTTCGACGATGACCGGTTCAGCCGTCCAGGAAATTCTCGGAACGGCCAGTAACAAACCGCATAAAGGCATGCTTGTCGCGGAACTTGATGCCGAGGATGCCTCTTTCGAACGCGGGCCGGAGAACAAGCGCCAACTCGCAAAGCAAGCGTTCGTGTCTTTCAAATGGGGGGTGAATGGCGCAGCCAGCGTAGACCCCTCACTCTTCCTGTCGGTCGTTTTTGTCGCAGCCACCCGCTCCGGAAACCGGGCAATCGCGTATGCCTGGAGCAATCAACTGTGCCCTGGTACGGTCTTGAAGGGCAACCTGACGCTTTACGATGGCGCTGTGCCCCTGCGCACGGTTGTGCTCAACAAAAGCCTCGGCCTCAATCAACCTTGTGGCGAAGCGGCACTGCAACGCATCAAGCCGGAGACCGTCAAACGCAACCTGGCGGCTGACTTCCGCTGGGCCTATGACAGCAAGACGCCCGCGGCGGGCGATGGTGACATCCTGGATGACGTCATCACGGTTTGTCCCACCCCGCCCGTGCAAATGACACCGAATTGGCCATGCCCGCTGCAATTTGTGCAAGATGTTGCTGGAACCCCCTTGACCAACACCGAACTTTTGGGAATCGCGGCCCTCGGTTTTGGTGCTGAGATTGCCAAGGGCGTCTGTGCCCATAGCATCCTGGATGACTTGGCCTATCAACTGAACTGGAAGGAGTAACCAGGCGTCATCATGGCCTGCCGGAAACGTTATCAACGGTTGCTTGCAAGCGTGTCATTCCTGACCTTGTTTGGCCTTGGGTGCGGCACCAGCAACGGGGGCCGGGCGGACCTTGACCTTCAGGTGCTTGACGCCCGCTCGAATCAAGGGGTGGCGGAAGCACTGGTGATCGTTCCGGGTCAGATTCCCCGTCGCACCGGTGCGACGGGGCAGGTGCGTCTGAATCTCAAAGCCGACACCTATACGCTTGGGATTCAGCACAAGGATTATCAGGCGACCAGCCTCAATGTCAGCTTGGTGCCAGGTGTGGCGATCGCCAAAACGGTTAGTTTGAATCCGCGTCCCGAGCGGTCATCATCACCCGCGCCCAGCCCGAACCCCCAAACCACCCCCACGCCCCGTGCCAGCGCCAGCCCCACGGCCCTGCTACGGGGTCGGGTCAGTGATGAAACTGGCAGTCGCTTGGCCAACGTGACCCTGTATGTGGAAACGCCGATGGGTTTGGCAGTGGCGATGGCAAACAGCAACAAAGTGGGGGAGTATCGCATCGAAGGATTGCCGTTACAAACCCCATTGAAAGTCAGCGCGATTCTGGAGGGTTGCCAAACCGTGTCGCGTGCCTTGAACCTGAAGGGCAACTGGCAGATGGATTTTAGTGGTGTGTACGCGTTGCGTAAAAATAATGGCGCGACGCCCGGGGTTGGCGTCCCAGTGCTGGTGAAGGTGTCGGGGCGTGTGGAAGATACGATGGGCCGGGCATTGCCGCGGGCGATCGTCCGCATCGAAAGTGAGGGCCCGCAAGATTCTTTCAAGGAGGCGGTACTGTCCAGGCAAGGTGGGTATGAAACCCGTGTGCCGGTGGATATGCCTTTACGGTTTACGGCAAGCAAGCCCAATCACCGCACGATCAGTTTCGTTGAAACGATCCGGCGTCCGGAGGCAGGCGAAATTCCTCGGTTGGATTTCACGGGTATTCGCGCGCTAGACCCATTGCCGATTCTGGAAAAAGAATAAGTAGACCGATTTGTATACCTGGTTTGTTTTGCCGTTGCGTAACTCGTTTCCGGGTGTCACACAGGGGCTCTCTCATTCGACTTGACGGCAGTACCCACAGTTAGTGTTCGCATCCGTGATGCCGGATCCGCTTGAAACCGATATCGGTGAAGCACCCGGTCACGTCGAGTTGATCTAAACGAATTGTACCAAGCGTTCCAATACAATCCTTTCAGCGTCAAATCGCAACGATTTGACGCTGAAAGGTGGATACTGACCGACGTCTTGAGCAGGTTTCTTCCTGTATATCCGACGATTGGATTGTGTGGTACTCATTGAGCGGGGTTTGAGACAACCTTGGCATTGACCCTACCATTAGGGCCAACGATGAGGCGGTCAGGGTTATCCGCCGGATGATTAAATTGATTGCTGGGTCGCTCTTTGAAATTTCGCAGGGTGAGTCGCCGCCCACCTCCTGCTTGTATTTCGGCGCCTGCTATTTCCGCATGTCGTAGATCAGGGAGGTGAGTCGCTATCAGCTTCGCACCGCTAAAGTCGGCCCCCGCAGCTCTGGCGCCGCGTAGATCCGCACACAAGAAATCTGCTTCTCTAAAACTCGCACGACGCATGTCGGCTCCATTTAAATCCGTACCATAGAAGTTGACGCCATTAAATTGACCATCTGTTAGAACAGCGTCATCAAGATAGGACGTACTCAGGTCACCACCGTTCAACTTCGCACCATTGAGCTTCACACCCCCAAGATCGAACATCCCCAAGTCGATACCGGGGGCATCAAGCGCACGCATATCAGCCCCTTTGAAACTGGACGGACGATATGTTGGGAGCGTCAAAATATCTCTTAGCGCAATCTCTCGCCGATAGCTGAGCGCTGTAATATCTTGACCAAACACCCCAGCAGCAGTGAGCGTCAATGGACGTGGTCTTACTCCGAAAAATTCGGGCACGCTTGCTCTGGTGCCCCTTAAACCGGCTTTTGCATTGGCTGCCAAATTGCTTAACACGAAGGATGCTCCTTTGCTTTTTTAAACCGAACCCTGCCCCAACAGGTCATCGGGATTGCTTATCAACTCCTGAACAATTTTGCATAGGTATTGCAGTTAAAAATTTGTTATTTTTTAGTTAATAAAATTTTTAACTTCATGGGTGGGCCAGAGATTTCGCCCCGGTTGTGCTCATCACCTTATGAACCCGCTGAAAGGCGTG
>JBBAPZ010000022.1:0-48665 GCA_040400605.1 Candidatus Sericytochromatia bacterium | reverse complement strand
TAGTTGATGATCGGCGTCGCAAACAACCCACCCAAGGAGCCCACGTTCGAGATGGTAAAGCTGCTGCCGCTCAACTCATCCGCAGCCGCCTTGCCCTGACGGGTTCGCTCGGCGATCGCCCCAATCTCCTGTGCCAAGGTCCACACGCTCTTGCTTCCCGCATGCCGCACCACTGGTACCATCAACCCGTTGTCCGTCGCGGCGGCAAAACCCAGATGCACGTCTTTCTTGATCACGATTTCTTGCGTGGTCTCATCCAGACTCGCGTTGAAAACAGGGAAACGCCGCAATGCCGCAAGCACTGCCTTCATAACGAACGGCATGTAAGACAGCTTCAGCCCGCGCGCCTCCGCCTGGCCTTTCATGCGCGCGCGCAAGGCCACCAAGGCCGTCATATCCACTTCATCAAAGGTGGTGACGTGGGGCGCAGTGAACGCTGATTGCGTCATCTTCTCGGCGATCTTGCGCCGCAAGCCCCTCAGTGGCCGACGCTCATCCCCTGCTTGTGAGGCGATCGCAACCGCCGCAGCCTTCGGTGATCCCACCGCCGCAACCGCCGCGGCAACCGGGGCCGCATGAAAGGCGCTCACATCCGCTTTGGTCACCCGACCGTGTGGGCCCGTAGCGGGAACGCTTTGAATATCCACCCCCAACTCCCGGGCCAACTGTCGGGTGGCAGGCGCAGCCAAGGCCCGCGCGCCATTCTCCCGCGTCACGCCGGCCGGTTGCGTTGCGGCTGCCGGTTGCGCCATCGCCACCACAGGCGCCGCCGGGACTGGGGCAGCGCTTGCAACAACAGGCGACTCAGCACGCTCGGACGATGCAACACCACCTTGTGCGCCGCCAATCAGCAGCAGCGCCTGTCCCACCGGGCAAATCTGGCCTTCTTGCCAGAAGCGCTTCAACACCTGGCCCGTTTTGGGGCTCGGTATTTCCACCGTCGCCTTGTCGGTCATAATTTCAACGACCGGCTGATCCTCCACGACCGCATCGCCATCCGCCACCAGCCAACGCACGACCTCGCCCTCAACAACCCCCTCACCGATGTCAGGCAAACGAAACTCGAATTCTCCGGGACGGGTCTCAACCAGCGTCACTTGGCTCATTTACACGCTCCTTCTGTAGCTACCATTTGGTCAAGTTAAAATGCAACGCTTTGCTGCAAAGCAGCCAAAATGCGCGGAACATCGGGCAAATACTCATGCTCCAGTGTGTATGGGAACGGCGTGTCGTAACCGGTCACCCGCAGCACCGGCGCCTCCAGGTACAAAAAGGCCTTTTCAGACACCAGTGCCGCCAATTCCGCACCGAAGCCACAGGTGCGCGGCGCTTCATGCACAATTACACAGCGTCCGGTTTTGGTGACCGACGCCAAAATGGCATTGATG
Organism: Candidatus Sericytochromatia bacterium; assembly: GCA_040400605.1. Taxonomy (GTDB): domain Bacteria; phylum Cyanobacteriota; class Sericytochromatia; order S15B-MN24; family JAQBPE01; genus JBBAPZ01. The sequence goes on along the minus strand of JBBAPZ010000022.1, from coordinate 47,277 downwards.
TCCAACGGGATGAGGGTGCGCAGATCCAAAACCTCCACGGAAAGATCCGTGGCTTGCACCGCTTCCATCACCGTGTGGGCGATCGCCCCATAGGTCAACACGGTCACATCACGCCCCGGCTGCAAACAGTTGGCCACCCCAAGCGGGATCGTATACGCCGCTTCCGGCACCTCCGCACGCGCCGCACGGTACACCCGCTTGGGCTCCATAAAAATCACAGGGTCCGCGCCCCGAATCGCGGACGCCAGCAACCCCTTGGCGTCATAGGGATTTGACGGCACCACCACCTGCAAGCCCGCCGTGTGCGTAAAATACGCCTCGTTACATTGGGAATGGTAATGGCCCCCTTTGATGCCCCCGCCGACCGGCATCCGCACCACCACCGGCGCTGCGTACTGACCACCCGAGCGAAAGCGGTATTTGGCCAGCTCGTTGGTGATTTGGTCAAACGCCGGATACACGAAATCCGCAAACTGAATCTCAGGCACCGGTCGCAAACCATACAACGCCATGCCAATCGACGTTCCCAAAATGCCACATTCATTGAGGGGCGTGTCCATCACACGGCCCTCACCGAATTCTTCCTGCAAACCTGTCGTCGCGCGAAACACGCCGCCGAACTTACCCACGTCCTCACCGAGAACCACGACGCGTTCATCGCGTCGCATCTCCAGCCGCAGGGCGTCATTGACCGCCTGGATGATGTTCATGGTTGGCATGAAAAAACCATACTTTCTAAGCGATTACCCTCACACCGCAGCGACGTGCCGCCGCTCTTCAAGCATTCCCTTGACAAACAGCTCACCCGCCCGATAAGAACTCCGCACCAACGGGCCCGACGCGACGTAGCGGAACCCCATGCCCTCAGCCACCCGCTGGTAGTGCGCATAGGCGTCGGGCGTCAAAAACTCTTTCACCGGCAGATGCTTGGGTGTCGGCTGCAAATACTGTCCGAACGTGACAATCTCGCAATCCACCGCGCGTAAGTCGCGCAAGGCCTGAATGACCTCGTCTTCCGTCTCACCGAGGCCCAACATAATCGAGGACTTGGTCACAATGCCTGCATCAATCGCCTTGATCATCTGCAGCACATCCAACGATTGCTGATACGTGGCGCGTGGATCGCGCACCGATGGAGTCAACCGCTGCACCGTCTCGATATTGTGCGCGATAACATCCGGTTTGGACGCGCACAAGGTCTCAAGACACGTGCGATCGCCCCTAAAATCAGGAATCAGCACCTCAACCAGCAACTCAGGCGATCGCTGTTTCACTTCCACCACCGTGCGCGCAAAATGCCCCGACCCCTGATCGTCAAGATCATCGCGATCCACAGACGTCAGCACAATGTAATCAAGCCCGAGCTGGGTAATCATCCCCGCCACCTTGACGGGTTCCTCCGGGTCAATCGGCTGCCCCTTGCGATTGGTCTTGACCGCACAAAAACGACACCCGCGCGTGCACGTATCGCCCATCAACATAAAAGTCGCCGTGCCGCCGCCCCAACATTCCGACACATTCGGACAGCGGGCTTCCTCACATACCGTCACTAGCCCCAATTCGCGCAAGCGTCCCTTGATAAACCCATAACGTTCACCACCCGGCGCGCGTACCTTCAGCCACTCAGGTTTCGGCATTTTCGTTGTCGCCATGCTTCATCCCCCCGCACAGACACCTCGCCTACCGTCACGTCACGGTGAAACAGGTGAAATATAAGGTTACGGCTTGCTTGCGGCGTTGTCAAAGCCCGAGGCCGCCCCCCATCCCACTCGCCAACAAGCCGATGATGACAAGACCCAGCACGATGCGATACACCACAAAAACGCTCATCGTATGACTCGCCAGAAATCGCAACAAGAAACGCACACACAGATAACCACTCACCGCGGAACTTGCGATCCCAATTGCCAACGGCACGGCATGGGTGCTGAGTGCGCCTGTGGCCGCCAAATCTTTCAGCTTGAACAACGCACTGCCCAAAATGACGGGATAGCCGAGCAAAAACGAAAAACGCGCCGCTTCAGGCCGCGCAAACCCCAAAAACAACGCCATCGTCATGGTGGCGCCGCTGCGCGAGGTGCCAGGAATCAGGGCGCAGGCCTGCGCCAAACCGATGAGCAGTGCCTCGCGCCAGGTCAGGTGTTCCAAATCACGCGTCAAGGAACCCCGGCGCTCCGCCCAGGCAATCAGCAACGCCACGGTGATGAGCATCGTTGCGATGACCGCAGGCGATCGCAACGCACCCTCAATCCAATCCTCCAGCAACACCCCAGCAACCACCGCAGGCACACACCCCACAATCACCCACCACGCGAGCCGTTGATAGGCATCACTCAGGTCCGGCCGGGGCAAGGACTTAACAAACGCCCTCGCCATCGCCCAAAGGTCCTGCCTGAAAAAAACCGTGACCGCCAGCAAGGTCCCGACGTGCAAGGCGACATCAAAAGCCAACCCTGGGTCGGACCAGCCCATCAACCACGGCACCAACGCCAAATGCGCGGTGCTGCTCACAGGTAAAAACTCCGTCAATCCCTGCACGATGCCAAGCACCATGGCTTCAAAATGTGTCACGTCACCTTCCCCTCTACACCCATCATCAAGGGTTCACTCACAACAAGTCCGCGCGCCAGACTTCTGCCTGTGGCACTGGGCTGCCTGGCGTTTTTGCGTTGCCACCCAGCAGGTACAAATGGGTCCCGGTACTGACGGCAGCCGCCCCCGCCAGTGGGCCTGGCAGGTTCAGTCTGGGATCGCCTGATGCAACAGGATTCGGGAAGGTTGTCACCCTTCGCGTCTGAGGGTCATAACGCACCACCTGATCGGTGATGGCGGTTGCCGACACTTCTCCACCCAACACCCACACGAAGCCCCCGTGGGATGCGACTGCAGCGTGGCGGACACCCCGTGGCAGGTATTGCTCGATCGCCCAGCGATTGCCTGCGGGGTTGAATTTTGCGATCGCCTCGCGATACCGCGACACCCCATCGTCGCCACCCAACCAATACAGCGCATTGTCATGAGCCACCAAAGCCCCTGACACAGGCCCCACCTCCGGCGGCAAATCAGCCACGGTCTCCCAGTTTGCGGTGGTGGCCGCTTTGCCATCCGCGTCCAGACTCAAACGGTAACAGGCCCGGGTTGCCGGACCGTTTGAGGTGCCCGTACGGCCTCCCGCCACGTATAGTTGCCGCCCCAAAACGGCAGCGGAAGCATCCGTGAGTGCTGTTGGCAAGTCCGGCAAGTTAAGGACGGTGGGATCAAAAAACCCCGTGCTACAGACCTGTTTGACTGCGGTCTCATTGAACGGGTGGCCGCCAGCGAGGTAGAGGCGATCGTCCAGCACGGCGATCGCCACCCCCAATCGCGATGTGATGTCCGTTGGCACAGGGAGTGTCTCCCATTGCGGCGCAAACACATCCACATTCAGCATCTGCACATCGTTCTGCAATGAACCGTTATTGCCCGTGCGACCAAAGAGCGCAAACACGCGATTGCGGTTTGCCACGGCACGCACATCCCACATGGCGGGCGTCAATGGGGGCAAGGGTTGTGGGGAGCCGTTTTTGGGTGTGGTATTGATCCACCCCCTCAAGACTACCGGCTTTTGAAAAGTCAGTCGCGCATTGACGGCTTCACCGTTGTTGGCAACAGCCTCGGCGCGCAAGGTGTGTAACCCGTTGCCAACCTCGGTGGCGTCCTGGTTGTTCACCGAGTTTTTGACATGCGGATTCCAGCCTTTGAGTTCGAGTTGGGTTTTGTCACTGGCTTGTTTGAGCAATAAGGTGTCATCGTAATAGAGGTTGATTTCCTTGATGGTGATGTTCTTGGCGGGGGTTGCGACCAGGCGGATGTCCATGGTGTTCGCCGTATAATCCGCAGTGGCCAACGGGGCTTCGAAACTGACGGTGAGCGGGGCGAGGCTTGGTGAACCTGTTGGGGTGGGAGAGCCGCTCGGGCCAGGCGACGAGGCGATCGCACCCGACGGCGTTGGCGACGTTGAAGGTGTTGGGCTTCCGCTGGGCGCCGGACTCCCGCCGGGTGTCAGGGATGGGCTGGGCGACGACGACGGGTCGCCTGAAGGAGCCGTACCGCTCGTTGGCGTGGGGCTGGTTAAAGGCGCAGTGGGTGTGGGGATAATGTCATCCGCGCAGCCTATCGCAAGCAGCAGCGCGAGGTAGGCGATTTGACGCATGGCAGCGACGCTCCTGTCTCAACAAACGAACCATCCATTCGCGGAAGGGCTACAATTGTAGCGGAAAGCCGACAACAAATCCGCTGGTGGCATCGATGCCCTGTATCGCAGCTTCCTTTTGCCACGGGTGGGAGATGTTGCGTTAAGGGGTGTGATGGTTTGATTGCCACAGTGATTTGGCTTTCAATTGGTGCCAGTGATGCGTATGGACCGTTTTCACGGTGCGAAGCCCCGATTCTGTCGTTTGCGGTGTGGTCATGATCACCCGGCAATTTTGCCGGACGTGCTTGAATGAAGGTTTCAGGTCCCGTTCTTTCTGGTATGTATGGCTTGGGCAGCCTTTCGAGTCGAGAGATAGGTGAGACTGTGGTGATGCGCGCGCGTGGCGTGACGTGGGTAAGTCTTTGCTCCAGCTTGCTGTTGGGTTGTGGTGCGCCGCTGGACCCTGTGACGGGTACGATTCAGGTGGCGCGTTTACCTGGAACGACAGGGACGCAGACGGCGTATGTGGGGCCTGAAGGCCCACTGGGGCCGGAGGGGCCGCGGGGTCCTGAGGGGGCGCAAGGGGTCCGTGGTGCCAACGGGCCTGTGGGTTTGCAGGGGCCTGAAGGGCCGCGGGGGCCGGTTGGGGTGGGCGAGCGGGGCCCGCAGGGGGCGAGTCCGATTACCTTGACCACGTCGACGTTTCGGTTGGGGGATTCGGAGGCGACGATTGGCGTGGAGGAGGCCAGTGCGTTCGTGGTGGGTTCTGTCTTGATCTTGTCGAATAACGGCAGGGTCGTGCATGGGGTGTTGACGGCGGTGGGCGATCGCACCGTGACGATTTTACCGCTTAAGTACGCCGGTGATGCACCAAATGGGACCGATTTCGGTGTTCGCACGGTGGTGGGTGTCGCTGGGTTGCGCGGTTTGACTGGCCCGATTGGTCCTGCGGGGCCTGTTGGGCCAGTCGGACCGGCGGGGCCAATTGCTTTGACGACAACGCGGCAGGATTATATGGCGGGGCCTGCGCAGGTGACTTTGAATGTTGATGAAACCAGTGCCTTTGTGCCCAACAGTGTGGTGCTGTTGGCGCAGGGGACCAATTTGTTGTATATGCGTGTGCTTGGCAAGACGGCGGGGACGTTGACGTTGATGCCGATGAGTGCGACCGGTAATGCCCCTGGTGGCACCATCTTTAATGCCGGAGCATTGATTGGTGTGGTGGGAGCGCAGGGCCCGCAGGGTGTTGCGGGTCCTGTGGGTGCGTCACCGGTGACGTTGACTCGAACGCCGTACACGGTGGGCAATACGCCGATCCAATTGGCGGTTGAGCAGACGGTGGCGTTTGTGCCGGGTAGCGTGTTGATGTTGGCTCAGGGTGGCAGTCGGAATTATTTTGCGTTGACGGCCAAGGATGATGCGACGTTGACCTTGACGCCGTTGTTGGCGCCCGGGGATCAGCCAATTGGCTTCACTTACAACACGGGTGCGGTGATTGCTGTGGCGGGTGCGCAGGGGCCTCAAGGCGTGCAGGGCATTCAGGGAGTGGCTGGACCACAAGGACCACAGGGTCTGCAAGGGCCGCAGGGCTTGACAGGTGCGGCAGGGGCGCCGGGACCCGCGCAGCGATCGACGACGAGCAATTTTACCGTGGGTGTGTGGGGAGCGCCGCAGGCCGTGACCGTGGCCTCGGTGGTGCCGTTTGTGGTGGGTGCCGTGGTGTTTATCGGGAGTAACGCGGGGCGCATCTACGCCAGGGTGGATACCGTGGATGTGTTTAACAGCCGCATCACGGTGATTCCCCAGGGTTATCCGGGTGATGCGATCGCAGGCACCAACCTCGGTGACAGCAATGTGGTGGTGACGGGCGAGATTGGGGCGACGGGACCTGCCGGCGCGACAGGTACGGCAGGTGCGGCGGGAGCGCCGGGGCCTGCGCAGCGATCGACAACCACGAATTTTACGGTGGGCGTTTTGGGCGCTCCCCAGACCTTGGTCGTGGCTTCTGCGGTTCCTTTTGTGGTGGGTGCCGTGGTGTTTATCGGAAGTAACGCGGGGCGCATCTACGCACGGGTCAACAATGTCGACAATCCAAACAACCGCATCACCGTGACGCCCCTAGGTTACCCAGGCGATGCGATTGCAGGCACCAACCTGGGCGATAGCAATGTGGTGGTGACGGGCGAGATTGGTGCGACAGGCCCCATTGGAGCCACCGGCGCCGCCGGTGCGGCTGGCGCGACGGGTGCAGATGGCGCTACGCCTTTGACTACAACGGCCAACTTTACGGTGGGGGTGACAGGGGTCGCGCAAACCATTGATGTCGCAAATGTCAGCGCGTTCAGCGCCGGTTCGATGCTGCTGCTGAGCAATGGTACGGCGCGTTCGTATGTGCGCCTTAATGTTGTTGATGTCGCCAACCGTCGCTTGACCGTTACGCCCCAGGGGTATCCCGGCGATGCCGCCGCAGGCACCAACCTCGGAGCATGCAACGTCTCAGTGGCCGGTGAACAAGGTGCGTCGGGCAACACGGTATACCGACAGTATGTGATGGCGGGCGATGGCCTCCAAAATACGGCTGCCTTCGCTGACCCCGTTGGCGGCAACTTCCGTTTCGCCGCGCCGGCACCTTACGTTTTGCTGGATGATACCTTTACCAGTTCCACCAGCAGCCGCGGAATGTACATCACCGGCAGCGTCGCGCTGCATGCCATCACCGTCGCGGCAGCCCAAGGCCGGGCCCGGGTCCAGGTCGAAGTCAATGGTACCATCTTTTACGCTCAGGACGTCTATGGCGTTTCCACCACCGACTGGGGTCCGGTGGTTCCCATCACCACATTTGTGCCCCTGGTGGGAGCCGCCACGCGTACGATCCGTGTCCTGATCCGGATGGAAATCGCCAACGGTTCGGCTGTTAACGTCAATCCGGCACAGGGACGGCTCTTTGTGACCGAAATGTACTGATGAGCGGCGCATCGGCTGCTGGTCAGAAAGTGTGTGGCAATTGCAGATCCCTCATCAAGGCACCGATTGACACGCAATGTCTGCCAAAAACGTGTTTACCAATCAATGCGGTTGAGCACGCACCCTCAGTTTCCCCGCTTGGAGGCGCGAACGGGAGTTGTTCGCGCCGCTTTGTCTGTGGGTTTGCCATCATCACCATTGTTGATCTTGTCATCCAATGATAAAAATCGCTGAATGAGCCATATAATCGGTGTTTGCGAGTGCTTCGCCTGCGAACTGAAACAGCGTGGCGGGTACATCGACCCGACATCGTCACCACGGCGATGCCTTGACGGGCAGAATTTGCTGAAGTGACACGGCGAAAGCCAGTTTAAGCGGTTTCAACAGGTCCTGTCAGAGGCCTGACGTCGCCCGTGACCAGGTGGCGGTAATGTTGACGCAAGGGATGTGCCATGAAATCATCCTGCGCGGAACGCGGACTTAAACCGTTCACGTAGTGTCTTAGAAGTTCCGTGCCACGGGTTAGCCAAGCGGCGCCAGCTTCCGTGTCTGGCGCTGACGCTTCTGCTGCGGCGAGCAAAACGAGCGCCAACCACGCTGGTGCCCCTGATTGCTCAGCCAAGCCAACCAGGGACTCCCAATCAGGTTCCGTTGCAGTGGTTGCGCCTGTCAAGCGTTGTCGATGCAGGAACAATTCCGCTTCAATTTCCGTGAAACCCAAGGTTCCCGTACGGGCCCAGTTGCGCGCTTCAAGCCAAAAGTGCACCGCTTCGGCAGAGTGACCGTACAAATCGTGATAAAGCGCCTTCAGCCGGGCGATTTGCGCCAGAATCGCCGCTCCTGCAATGTCTGTCCCCGCCGCCTCCACGAAGGCCAATGCTTCCAGAGCCCGGGTGCGATCGCCTTTTAGCAAATACGTTTCAGTCAGGAGTGCATGGACCTTGAACGCATACTCGCCACCACCGGCTCGCTCCATGCTGTCTGAAGCAACCGCCAAGGCACCAATCGCCGCTTCCAGTGCACCCAGACTGAGATGCCGAGCGCCCGCATACACCAGGCCAAAACAGCGCAAATATGGGTTGGAGAGCGCCGCTTCGTCTGACTCAGCTGCGATGTGAGCCGCCAGCATGGCCCGAAAGTCGCCCAATTGTGCGCTAATCAGTGTTTCGAGCCAGCATACCGGTCCTGTGAACTGCTGGTGATCGCTGTGCTTCGCCGCCACCTTGCTGATCTGCGCGTTGTTCAACGCCGAGCGCCAAAAGCCTTGTTCCACGTCGCACAAAGCCAAATTGGCGCACGCCACGGCGATATCGTAATGATAACCGATTTCCTCAGCCAGCACGCGACACGCCTCGAAATGAAGCCTGGCTTCATCAGGACGCCCCAGCATCAACAACGCATTGCCCAGCAGCGCGCGGGTATCATTTTTGCCAAAGGGGTCTTGCACCCCTTCTCGTAAAACCAGCGCCTGTTGCAACAGGTCAAGACCCTCCGCGGCCGTCTCCGGATGTTCGACCGCGAGATTGCCCAGAAAGGCCAACGCTTCGGCCTCGACACCCGCGTGATGCGACAGCCTGGCATCATTCAACGCGTCTTGATACGCTTCCGCGCTACCGGTTCTGTCACCCAACATGAACAAACAGCGACCCAAAGAGGCCGTTGCGCGCGCGCACTGTCTCAAATCACCCGCCGCCCGTGAAATCTCAATCGCTGCCGTGTACGCTTCCGCAGCGGCGGACAAACGATTCGCCATCTGGTGACACTTGCCGACGGATACCAGCCAGCGTCCTTGTTGCTCCGGGTCGCTGCCGTTGGCAATCAGATCGCCAAAAACCTTGATTGATGCATCCAGTTGGCCTGTGTAGCGCAAAATCTCGCCTTGAATACCGGTTGCACGATTCGCGAAAGCGAGTGCCGGGAAGTCCGAGTCGGCTTCGGCGACCTTGTTTTGAACCGCTTTCACCCAGGTCGATGCGGAGTCATAATCCATGACACGCAAAGCGGCTTCCGCGGCTACACAGCCGGCATCCAGCGCCAATTCGAGATCGTTGCCCTGCATCGCAAGCCGTGCGATGCGATGTGTAAATCCCGGCGAAGGATTGCTGCCCATTATCTGTGCTTGCTCTTGATAAGCCCGGGCCATTTCGGTTGCCAGGCGTGCCAGACGCACAGGTGTTTCGTGCGTGAGGATCCATTCCGTCCACCATCCTAGGGCCAGTTGCAAACGGCCTTCACGCTCGCGGATGATCCGCCGGGTCAATAACTCATCCAAATCCAACGGCCACTCCGACGATAGCAGGAATTCGGTAGTGGTCCAATCCGTGCGGGAGCATCCACCACCGTGTAACGCCAACAGGGTCAAAATGGTGCGTTGCGTGATGGACAAAACCCGCCAGGTCGCAGCCAACAATGCATCCACTTTGTCCGGCAAGTGATCGTTCGCTGCTTCCAATGTGGCTGCGTGGGCCAGTGCTTCCACCAACCATCCCGGATTGCCGCCGGTCAACGCCCAAAGACGCTCCGACAACGCCCCTGAAGCGGGTTTGCCAAGAACCGAGTTCAGCCAAGTGGACGTGCTTGATTGATCAAACGGCTCCAAGAGCAGGGTGTGCGCATGGCTAACCTGTGTCGGCGAGGCCAACAGAAAATGAACCTGAGACAAGACCTCATTTTGGTGAGCCATTAACAGGTCTCGACTCCGTGAATCGACATAAGCCCAGTCATCGACCAGAATATAGGGCGTGGTACCTTTGGCTGCTGCGTTCAACAGGCGCCGCAACAATTCTGGCAATACGCGGGCCAAACGGCTCGGTTCATTGATTGGTCGGACGTCAGGAAAGGTCCAGGGCCATAAACTGGTCACCAAGCCTTGCAGCGGTTTGGGCAAACCATCGAGGGTGCCTGGGGCCCGCACAGCGGCCCAACGCCACAAGCGCTCCAAAAAATCAAAGGGGCCGCAACCCGCCTCGACAGAGAGGTAAGCCACGGTCCGATCGGCTTGACGCAATTCAATGAACGCTTCTTCGAGGCAACGGGTCGTCCCGGAACCTGGCTCCCCGACCCAGGCAAAACAACCGGGCTGCTCCCGCTTGGCCATCCACTGCTCCCACGATGCGGGAGGGATAAACCGCCCCACGGCCACAGGCGGCGTCATGCCATCTGCGTAAGGCAGCAAAGCGGAAAGCGCCTCCTCTGCGCTAGTGGGACGATCCACCGGGTCTTGCCCCAACAAACGCACAACCACGCGCGCAAATCCTGCGCTCAAGCCACCACGCTCTCCATGCCTCGGCACCTGCCGCGCCAACTCGAGCAGGGTTGTCGCACTGGCCCCTGGCGTCGGCAAGGTCCCAGTTAACATCCGATACAGCACCACACCAAGCGAATACAGGTCGGATCGACTATCCACAGCGTTGCCCCTTAGGGCCTCGGGTGCGCTGTAAGGGCCGCGATCACCCAACGGCTCCGCAGGTGTCGGCGCCAATGACGCATACCCCGCCAACCGAAGCTGTCCACCAGCCTCACGCCATATGTGCGCCGGGCAAATGCTGCGATGGGCATAGTGATGCGCATGCAAAGTCGCCAAGGCTGACGCCAACTGCACCCCCCAGCGCGCCACCTGGACCGGCTCAACCGGCATGTCTTCCACATTCAACATTTCTCCTGGATGATGAGCCATCACCAGGTACGGGCGCCCATCCTCAGCGGTCCCATGGTCCAAAACCGCCAACAAATGCGGATGGCGCAACCGACTGGTCCGTTGATAGGTCTGCCGGTACTGCGCTTGCGTCGACGCTTCGGCGTCCGCCGCCAACTTGAGCACCACAAGTCGTCCCGAACCGCGATCCCGCGCCGCAAAAATCTGATGCGAGAGCCCCTGCTCCAAACAATCCGTCGTCTCGTAAGGCCCCACCTGCGTCGGGGTTTTGACCATCGACATCGTCACGCCTGCTCCCACACAACCAAGAACCCCTCAAACTGAGGCTTTCATACCCAAGTCACCGCGATTTTGCCCTGAAACCAATCGAGGAATTCATCAGACTCGCTGCTCCAACGACCGCCACCAGACCAATCGGGCACGGGGATTGGCCGCCTTCGAACCCTGCGATACGCCTGAGCGCACCAGACATCGGTAACCACCGGGCGAGTCCGATGAATGGCCAGCCCAGCGCAAACCGGCTTCTCCCTTACCCTAGCAGGTCAACCTGTGCGTAATCCGTGCGCCTTGAACCTTTACACATCGAGCAGCCCGACAAACGCCTATCGCGACTTCAGCAACCGACCAGAAACAAGGGACTTCGCCCTGATCCAACATACCCGCAAACACAACCAGGTTACGGCTCAAAACCTGTCCGGCACTTACAAAACACCAAGGAAGCCCCAAGCAATGATCAACGTTGGCCCCCTAAAGACCCGCCAAGCCATGCGTTTTAAATGCGTGTTTGCGATCCAAACGCCGTTTTCCTTGATCGCACACCCGCAAACCTGGCTACACACAAACAGCCCATCCGAATATCTCAACCCAGGAATGTCACCCCTGATGACCACATTTCGTGACATGGGCTGATGCTTGAATGGCGCTTTGCGAGCACTGTGTTAAAAAAGTGTTATAAGGATTGCTTGGCAAGCCTGCGGGTATTTCTGTAAACGCGCTTTGGGTAATGTTTTCGGGATTTGTTAAAAACGTGTTTTAAAATAAAAAATCTCAATTAAGTTCAACAAGAATCCAATCTCTTGAAAAGATAGTTAACACATTGCTGGGTACAATGTGAATAGGTGTACGGTGTGAGATGCTTGGCATATATGGAGGTGGCGACGTGGGTCAAGAAGTCGGAATTGGACCGCGGCGGTTGGGTTGGAATGCCGGTCAATTGCAACCGGGTGGGACTGTTGCGCCGCCGCCTGCGACGGTGACGCGTCGGACGCCGACGGATCAGATCAGTTTGAGTGGCGGGGTGGCTGCTGCGCCGATCACGCCCGAGGTCAAAGCGACATTGAAGCAGGGTGCGGATGCGATCACGCAACGGCTCAAAGCCGAACATGCGGCGATGGGGCGGACCTTGGACGGGTTGATGCAGAATGTGGGCACCATGTCGGTGCAGGATTTGCAAGGCAAGATCTACTCCTTGCAGCGGCATCAGGATTCGTTGAATCAGTGGGGTCACCTGTATGACATGTCCCATCGCGTGACAAAGGATCCAAAACTGGGTGAGCAACAGGCCAAGGTGCTTGCGCCGGTGATGCAGGCTTTCACGCAGGGCAAGCCGACACCGCAGCAATTGGAGCAACTCACGTTCAAGCTCACGCAGGGCGTGGATCAGATTGGCCGTGCCCCGCGCAAGGATGGTGAGCTTGAGGAAGGCGCCTTGCGTTATGCGACTCGTGTGGGTGATTTGAAAGCCACGTTGGGGCAAGCCTTGGTTCAACGGCGCGAGGCTTCGCCCGAGGACGCGGCGCGCTTGGATGAAACGGTCCAGAACACGCGCCACGAAATGGAGGTGGCGGATCGCTTTGTGAAACTGACACAGGATTTGAATCGGAATCCCCGCGCGACCGACGCGGACCGCAAGCTGTTAGCGGCCTATCTGCAGCAAGCCGAGACGACGGGGCGACCGCGTGAGTCGTTGGTCAAGGCGGAGGACTTGGTGCGCAACGTGGGGCGTCAAACGCAGACGGATCGCAAATTGTATGAGCGCACGCATCAACTGGGCAGCTTGATCGAGACGCGGGAACAGGAGTTGCTGCAATTGGGTCAGGCCGCCCAGAAGGCGTCTGGCAAGGAATTGGAAACCATTCAGCAGCAAGCGCGGCAGATGCGCGATGAAATCGGCGGCTTGCTCAAGCTGAAGTCTGAGGTCGATCACGTCGCGGAGCGTCATAAACCGGACCCCGCCTTGACCCAAGACGCCCTGCGCAAACTGGACGAAGCAATCCGCACGCCGGTCACCATGCCGTTGGCGCAAGCCCAACAGCTTGAAGCGTTGGAACACGAAGAACGTAGCGGCAACCCAACGACGGCGCGCTGGCGCGAACTCCAGATACTCAAGCAGAGTTTGGCACCCGATGCACCACAGCAGATTAAAGATATTGCGAAGGAGATTAGGGAAAATCAGAACAAGCAGCCGGATCCGCGCCGCTCGGCGGTGCTGAATCTCATGGCTCACGGTTTTGCGCCGGGTGCAAGTCCAGAAGCCCGGTCAATTGCCGAGCGACTGAGTAAGGGTGATCAGACCGACCCCAGGGAATTGGAAGAAATGGCTTTGTTGATGATCGCGGAACAGCCGCAGGCGACGGAGCAGATGCGGCAAATCGCGAAAGAGCTTCGCAGGGCGCCACACACTGCTCAAGGCCTGCGCGAGAAAGCTTTGCTGATGTCCGGTGCCCGTGCGGATGCCACATATAAAATGAAGGCCATTGCGGCCCAAGTGGCGAGTGGCGAGGTGAACTCACAGTCGCTGGATGCTTTGACCATGGCAATGGAAGCGGCCCGTGCTGAAGCAGGCTTGCCTCCGTTGCTCTGAGCCCGGAGAATTGATTGAGGCAACTGAGCGCTTGTGGAGACTTGCCGCTCAGTTGTCTTGACTCAAATGAGCATTTAACACCGAAGGGAAACGACTTGTTGAACCCGATTGAGCCAACCGGTGGGCTCCGACCGGAGCCTCGTGTAGCGCCTGCGACCGAGGGAGCGGATCCTAGTGTATCCGTTCCGGGGCACTACGTGGATGACACGTATATTTCTGCCGATAAGTGACGGCTCGTGAAGAAGTCGTCTGCCCTTTTGAATGGTCTTTCGGTGCTCTCGCTCGGCATTGCGGCCTTATCTGTTGTGATGGTCTTACTTCGGCGTTCACAGTTCTGGTTGGCGATGGCGATGAAGTCGATCGTCGTCGGTTTCGCGTTTGTTGCGGGAAAAAAAGGTGTGGACCGCCTTGGTGGGTGGATCGAGCGGCGACAAACTGAATTCGATAAATTGAAGTAACCCGGTCATGTTGAAAGCAGCGATGCCTGGTTTGGCGATCGCGTCGCAGGCATCACGACCGTGTGATGGTTAACAGCTGTGTGGGGGTGCAATCAGCAGGATAAACCAGACTCAGGCGCGCGTTGAGTCGTTGTCGGGGCGGTACGCTCAATTCGGCAAAGGCACGACCGGCCTCGCCCTGCCGCAAGGTGATGTGCCGCATCACTTGCCGTGGCTTGCCATCTGTGTCCAACCAGTCAAGCCTCAGTGGTCCGCGGAACATGACTGGCTTGCCGTCAGCGTTTCCGTACATCGGTGCGCCCGGCTTGTCACCAGTCATTTTAAGCGGCGACGAAAAACCCAGCGCATATTGGCAGGCGGTGTCCCCCGGGTTGTCCAGTGGAATGGTGAGCTCGTACAAGACCCCATAACTGCCCTGCGCCTGAACGGCAGAGGTCGGGTAGCGTTTGAGCAGGTCGGGTGCTTGGATCTGCCGCGTGCCCAAGGTATTGCCGTACAGTGCGGCAATGGGAAAGCCCAGCCAGTCTCCGGGGCTTTTGAGCGTGTCGCTGGCTTTATCGAACAAGGTCCCCGCCCAGCGGGCGCCGGATTGGACGCCTGCGACGCGGCCATAGACAAAGGACAGGGTGCGGGGATTGTAGATGGTGGCGGCTTTGTCTGGTGGGCCGGCACGTTTGCCGTCCTTGACGAATTTTTCGTAGTCGGCGAGTTCGAAGCGATCGCCCGAACGCCCGTAAAGCGCCACAGCCGCAAGGCGCACCGGGCTGTCTGCCTCAAAACGAAAAATGCCCGAACGCGCATTGCGCCCCGGAATCAAAAAGTTTTTGGCTGGAATGGGCCAACTTTGCAACAACCGGGTTTTACCCGCCTCAATCTGCCAATAGTCGGTGAGCTGCCCCGCACGGCCCATGAGTTGGTCCACGGCGACGCGGCTGCCTGGTCCTGAGTAGACCTGGCCTTCAGGGTCGTCCACAATGGGAGCCAGTTCTTTGAACGGCGCATCAGGGCCGGTTAAATGACTGACGCCACCGAGCAGTTTGAGACGGACCAATGACTCGTCCGCTCGCCCCAGCAGCCCGATCCACAACGTGTCACGGCCATCCAAAAATGCCGTTTCGGCAATGTGGTGCAAAAAGAGCTCAAAAGGACCCACGAAACGGTGGTCCAAATCCGTATCCTTGCCGCTGAACGTCGAAATGAGCACCCCATCCTCTTTCACCATCTCAGGGCTATTGGAGTTGAGTACCTGGGTCTGATTCAATCCGCCCGGCAAGGGGTGGATGGTGTTGACCGCCAGAATGCGTGGACTCTGCGAGGCCAACGGGCTGGCAGGGGGCCGTGATGCATCGGCGGATGGCGTTGAAGCAGGCTCGACGGATACCGTGGTTTGCGGCGTTGGCAACGGACTCGGCGCGATTGTCGCCGGTTCGAACAAGGGCGCTGGGGTGGCAGCATCCGGCATCGGCGCGACTAAAGGCGTCACGGTGGCGCGGCAAGCCACACCCCACAAGGCCGTTTGAATGAGCAGCAAGCGTGTGACAGTATTCATCCCGTTTAAACTCCCAACAAGGGTTGGTACATGGCTGCATATACCCCGACTTGCCCCGGGTCTTGCGTACTGAGGGCCTGCCAAACCACTCAGCGCTTGTTTGACCCGCCGGCGGTATCCCGTCAGTCTTTGCCACGCTGCGGGTGGAGGGCAATCAGGGGGTTGCGGCGGTGGTGTGGGGGCGCAACTGTGGCAGCAACAGGTGGATCAGCCCCAAAGCCACCAGGTAAACACTGGCACTGATGACGAACATGGGCAAGTAGGTGTGATGCTGGGTGAGCACCCAGCCGGTGAATTCCAGCATGAGCATGCCACTGGTGTTACCTGCCAAGGCCCCGAAGCTGATGACCGTCGCCACGGATCGCGCGTCAAAGGCCTCGACGGCGATCGCAAAAATGTTGGTTGAGAAACCTTGGTGCGCAAAAAGTGCCATGCCAATGAACAGCACCGCGTACCACGGATTGGATACCTGCAAAACCAATGGCAAGGGCGTAATCAACAGCGCATAAATGAGCATGCTCACTTTCCGCGCACGGTTTGCGCTGACGCCCTGACGAAGCAAAAACGTCGGCAGCAGGCCACCTGTAAAGGCCCCCAGTGCAGCCAAACCATAAATGGCGGCCAAGGGTGGGCCCGCTGATTTCAGATCCAGTTGAAACTGACGATGCAAAAAGTCAGGTGCCCAGAAGAGCAAAAACCACCACACCATATCGGTGAGGGCTTTGGCTGACACAATGGCCCAGGTGGGGCGCAGACCAAGCAGGGCTTTCAGACGCGGGCGATCGCCCGGGGTTTCGGTTGCCACAGGCTGCCCCTGCATTTGGGCTGGTACGGTCCACCAGGCGATCAACCACACAAAGCCCAAGGCGCCTGTCACCAGAAAAGCCGCGCGCCAGCCGGCCTGAATGGCGATGAAAGGCACCAGCAACGGCGCAATGATAGCCCCGATGTTTGAGGAAGTGTTGACGATGCCTACGGCGAGCGCCCGTTGGTTTTGAGGGAACCACTCAGCGATCGCCTTCATGGAAGCCGGTGTCTGCACCGCCTCAGCCGCCGCAAGCACCACACGGGCCACCATGAACTGCACAAGCTGACTGGCAGCGGCGTGCGCCATGCAGGCCGCACTCCAGATGGAAACCCCTGCCGCATAGCCGCGCCAGAGTCCCACGCGATCGATCACATACCCGATGCCCAAATAGGTCAGCGCCGCCGAAAACTGAAAAATGGTGCCCAAATGCCCATAATCTTGATCACTCCACCCAAACTCCGCCTGCAAGACGGGCTTTAAGATGGCAATCACCTGACGGTCCACGTAATTCAGTGTTCCCGCCAGAAAACTGAGCGCCAGAATCCACCATTTCAGACGGCTCCAGTTTGTCTGGCCATCCAATTTCCTGTCAAGCACCGTTGCTTGCCTTTCTCATGACGACCGTGGGGGATCAAACCGCTTGTTTGCTCACTTGCCCGGCCGCCTGCAACGGTCCGTGATGGAGGGCGGGTAGGACGTAGCGCGCGAACAGATCACATTCGTGCGCATGCGGATACCCTGACAAAATAAACGCCTCAATGCCAAGTGCCCGGTACGCGTTGATCTTCGCAAGCACCTGGTCGGGATCCCCAACGATCGCCGCACCACAACCCGAACGTGCCCGACCGATACCGGTCCACAAATTGGCCTCCGCATAGCCATCTTCGTTTGCGCCATCACGCAATGCGACTTGCCGCGAGACACCCAAGGACGCCGTGTCAAGTGACTTTTGCCGAATGGCTTCCCCGGTTTGCGCATCCAGTTTTTCAAGCAGGCGATTGGCAGCGGTTCGAGCCTCCGCCTCCGTTTCACGCACCACCACATGCGCCCGGTAGCCAAACTTGAGCGTTCGGCCATAACCGGCCGCCCGTTGCGTCATATCCGCCACGATCGCAGCAATCTCATCCAGACGATCCGGCCACATCAAATAGACATCCGCCGCCCGTGCCGCAGCATCCCGCGCATCCGGGGACAGACCCCCAAAATACAGCGGCGGACACCGTCCCGATACCGTGGTGACACGCGGCGGCGCCAGCTTGAGCCGATAAAACTCACCCTCATGGTCCAAGGATTCACCATTCAGCAAGGCTTTCAAAATCTGCATCACCTCCACCGTACGCCGATACCGTGGCGCAGAGGCCATGGTGTCACCCGGCAAATCACTGGAGATGATGTTAATGGTCAACCGACCTCCCAAAATTTGATCCAAGGTCGCCAACTGCCGTGCGAGCTGCGGTGGCCACTGCTCACCACAACGCACGGCCGCAAGCAGACGCATCCGCTTGGTCAAAGGCGCCACCGCCGCGGCGAAAGCGACCGTATCAATGCCCAACTGATACCCGGATGGCAACAAGATGTTGTCAAACCCGTTTTTTTCAGCCGTTAGCACCAGGTTGCGACAATGCTCCCAACTGGATTGCAATGCCGGGTCGCTCACGCCCAAAAACGCGTAATCGTCATCGCACAACGCGGCAAACCAACTGACTTCACAAGGGGCCAATTCCTGAGTCACGGCATCCGCTCCCCGCGCGAGGCAACCAGCACGTCATACCAGTCTTTGCGGCTCAATTCCACCCGATACGCCTCGGCAGCCTCACGAATACGCGTGGGATTCTGTGTACCGACAATCGGAATGGCACGCGTCGGATGCGCCATAATCCAGGCATAAGCGACCGCCGCAACCGATACGCCCTGCGCATGGGCCATGCGCTCCAATACCTCGTAGACAGCCAGGGCCCGACCGTTTTCGGGTTTGACACCCAACTGGCCTCCTCCCAAAGGCGACCATGCCAAAACCGCCATGTTTTTTTCGAGTGCCTGATCGAGGATGCCGTCGCTGAGCGGGGCGATCGCAAGCGCGGAAAACTCCGGCTGATGACTCACCAGCCTGAACGACAAATGCGCCTGCAACGCCGCCGTCTGCGCCGCGGTGTAATTGGAAACCCCCGCTTCCCGAATCTTGCCTTCTTCCCGCAACTCATTCAACGCAGCCGCCACCTCCGCCGGATGCGCCAACAGATCCGGTCGGTGAATCTGAAACAAATCCAGGTACTCAACCCCGAGGCGCTTCAATGACGCCTCACACGCACGCTTCAAGTAAGAATGGCTCGAATTGTACGGTTGCGGGATTTCAATCCCCGCTTTCGATGCCAGCACCATCTGGTCACGCAAACCCGGCGATTGCGCAAACACCCGCCCAAGCAAGGCCTCCGCATCACCAAAACCACCCTGTCCATCAAAACCGTAAATATCCGCCGTATCAAACAGGTTGATGCCGATCGACAAGGCCGCATCAATCTTGGCACGCGACGCCTTCAAATCCTCACCGGCAAAGCGCCACATCCCCCACGCCAACGGCGATACTTCCAGTTCGGAACCCCCTAACCGGACGCGACGGCCACTCAACGTTGACTCTGTCATACACACCCCTGCCCAAGTGAAAAAAACCAACGGTCACATCCGAAAACAGTACCACGAATGTTTGCCCCCTTTCCACGTCATACCCCCTCACGTGGCTCAAAACCCATCCTGAGTGCACCCCCTTGTTCGGTGAGACCCCTGAATCGCAGCCAGGGTTGGCCCCACGGGCTTGATTGGCTGAATCTAATTTTAATCAATCGTTAACTGAAGTGCTTGTTGTTTGGAACGGATTTGGAACCTCCTTTGCCGATAGGTGTCTGGGAGATTCCAAGGGACTGGGGGGGTGCGTTGTGTCTGATGTGCGGGTGCGGGAGCGGTCTTTGCACGGGGTGGCGCGGCCGACAATTGCGTATTTGCGGCGCGATCCGGTAACGCCGGCTCTGCAGCTGGCGAGCGATCACTACGCCTCGCAACGATCCAAATTGAGTCCACGACAGGCCAAGGCGCAAGGCCTCGTACAGGTTGGATTGGTTGGCACCGTTTTTGCCGGGGTTGTGGCTGCTCTGGGTGTGTTTTCAAGCGCGTGGCGAGGCAGACCAACGCCTTGGGGTGCAGTCGGTCTGTTTGCGGGAGCGTTGACGTTGCTTGGCGGTGGCCTGTACTTGGCGGGCGATCGCCCGCCAAGCAATAACCATTAGCACATCATCACCGGGGTTTGGTCACTAGTTGTTAATTGGTACCGGACGCCGCGCAACAGGGTACCGCTGCGGCGCCATCGGTTCCGGCCGTGGCGCAGTGGGTGCCCCAACGGACAACAGTTCACCCGGGAAAAGCTCCCATTCCTTCGTTGTGCCATCTTTAAAGGTCAACAAGGCGGCATTGGAACGAATCATCGTGACCGTACCCAACTCGGCGCCATCCTCAGTCGAGAGCAGTCGCGTTTGCGCCGCGCCCGACCAACCGGTCGTCATCAACAACTGCATCTTGGCGCCTTGATTGGTCAAGGCAAAGGTTCCCGTGCCGCGGCTCTCATCCATACTGGCTGTATATGTGAAGGCTTCCTCACCTTCCGCCATCTGAACCAGCATGCGACCTTTTCCATCGAAACTGAAATTGCGTGGGATGAGTTTCATCCGGCTTTCCCAATCCATCGCGATGCCCGGGACCTGGGCTGCAAACACCCAGTGCGTCGGCACACGCACGCTACTGTTGGGCACATTTTGCGCCTCATCCAAGGTGCCGTTGAATTGCATCTTCAGCGAATCATCACCCTTGGGAACCACCTCGATCTGAAAACTCGCACTCTCCACAAACTCCGGGTACTCGTTGCCGCCAACCTTGAACGGCACCGGTGTGGGCCTGACCCAATTCGGATCCGGCTCGCAATACCCTTGCGCATCGTCGCCATCCGACATCCACTCCGCATCTGGATCACCATCGGTACCGTCATACGCACGGTTCATATCCGGTGTTGGCTCTGTTTCGGGCTCCCCATCGGGCACTTCGTCATCCGCTTCCGTCGTGGTATCCCAATCATCCGGGTTGGCCGGTGAAGCCGCTGCGATGGGTACAGGAGACGGGCGGAGGTTCCACGGAGTCTTTGCGGGCTTGGGGACAATGCGCGTAACTGTCTGCGTATCATCGGTGTCACAGATTTCGGGCGGCATGTAAGCGACGGGCCATTCGAACGATCGCCAGGTGGTGGAGTTCACCTCAATTGTCACTTTCCCCCGCGTCCCATCCGGACTCTTGACGATGTCGATTGTCCACGTGCGGCGATTGCCGGCTTTGGCAAAGTTGAACCGCAGTTCCGCATCACGTGTTTTCACACCCGTGATTTCCTTGGTCGCATCATCCATCAACAGGGTGGCGTCGCCCTGCTTCAGTTCCTGGATGCCCGCGATCGCATAAGCGTTTTTCACACTCATCACCCGCAGGTTCCGGAGGCTCGCTGCAAACTCATTGGTGTTCCAATAGCCCCCGCCATTGGCGACCAGGCCACCACCCGCCCAAGCACCCGACGCCGGTGTGAGAAGACCTCCCAGCGACTGCGCAAACGCATTGAAGCTTTCCGACGCCTTTTTGAGTTTCGGGTTGTTGCTGAAAGAAAACGACCGGGTCATCACCGCGACACCTGCATCACGGTTATCATAGCGAATCGGTTTTTTCACGCCCGCATCAATTCGACTGACAATGGTGCTGTTCTTGCTTTGCGCGGAGCCCACCTTCGTGCCCGTACCCCCTGGAAGTGACGCATTGGGGCCGGTTGGAAACAAATTGTTGCAGCCACTAGTTACAATCAAGGCCGTCAAGACGGCCAGCGGCACATGGCGCACGATGAGGTCTCCTCCAAACTACTGCAGACTGCTTGACTGCCTCTTCGATCTCATACCCTGACCACAAAACGAATAATCAGCCAGACTTGGAAGAATCATCAATTGCACTGACTTAGACGACGACTACCAGATCAAGATATAAAGATGACTCGCCCGATTCCAAGTACTGCAAACTGCCTCGTTGCGATGAAAATTCCATCTGACATACGGCAGTTCACTGCACAAAATCGTGAAAATCAAGTTGGCGCCCTGTCACGTGACAAACAGTCGAACCACCACATGAACTGTTTCGACTGGGAAGCCAAGGACACGCAAACACGCATGAAATCTCTGGTTTTAAGTACCTTTCAATTGAACGATGTATCGAATGCGGGTCAAGGAACAATCAGCGAGTCGGAGGGGTGGCCAAAAGTGGTTGTTTTAATGTCGGTGGCGCCACGGCAAAGTACCCGCAAACCACCGACTTGCGGGGATTGCGGGATGCTTTCTTTGATAAGGACACCCGTGCGACACTGGAAAAAAACACTCAAGATTCTGCTGCCATTTTCATATGGAAGTGTCTAATCCTGAATCTGCGGTGGCTTGAACGGTGGATCGAATTCGTTGTGGAAAGCCAGGCTGTCACATCGTGTATAAAAGGGTGCAGAGTTAACTGCCACGTGTTCGCTGGACTCACCCTGTCCAGAAGTTACACTCACGGTGCCTGGCGTTGGGCCAAACGGGATACGGGTGGTTGTTTTGCGTAGGGCAGGTGGTTCAGATTCGCAACGCTTCTTTGGGCGGGGCTTCCACCACGCCATCAGGCGTTTGGCGTTCGATGGGAATACCCAGATAAGTTGAATCTTCGAGTGACATGCGATCCAACATCTCCGCCAGGGTGAAGAAAGTCGGCGCCCACAACCCGATAAAATGACTGGCGTTCCGCTGTCCGGACTGTTCCTCTCTGCGCGCCAACAGGTAGGTCAAACCGGATACCGCCACCGAGGTGACGCCAGCGGCAAATGCGGCATGACTCAGGCCTTTCAATACACGACTGTCCATGGAATTCCTCCTCTTTGGCCACTCTAAGCATGGACACCCAGCTTAAACATCCCACGTGCGTCACCCAACACGGTGGCGGGGGAAATTACTGCATCACATCGTCTCAAACACGCCACAAAACATTGAGCCATCCACCGTCGATTTTAGGGTTTGTCCAAGCCTCGTGACCGCTCGCCTTGCCGAATGGCCTGTGGCTGGCACCTTGTTTGACCTTTAGCCTGATGCCAGCCATAGCTTTGATCATGCATCCGCTTGTGCTAGGGTGACGCCAGTGAGGCGATGTGGGTGAGGGAGGCTGGGGACTCATGGCTCTTGAGGCGTTACGAACGATTGTGCCGCAAAAACACGTGTTGATTGCAGTCCTGGAGCGCGAAGCGGATGTCGTTGCCGCCATGCAGGCCCTAAGGGGCAGCGGTATTCCTTTGAACACCGTCTCAATCCTGGCACTGGACATCCACAACGCCTATCACGCGATCGCACAGTTGCCCGAATCAACGAAAGGGGCGCAACCACGGGTCGAGGCGGCCGGTGAGATTGCCGAAATTGTCGAGGATGCCACACCCAAAGGCTTGCTTGAGGCACAGAGCATGGCAATCGGTGGGGGCATCGGTTTTGCGCTCGGCCTCATTTCGATGGTATTGCCCGGTGTGGGGCCAGTCTTGTTGGCTGCTGGCCCAATCGTGATGGCCGTCAACATTCTCGTGCATACGGTGGCTGGCGGGGTGGGGCTTGGCATGTTGCTCGGTGCCATTATGGATGAACGGGCAACTGAGGATCAACGCGACTACCTGGCACAATGCCTGAATCGCGGATACTGGCTATTGGTCGTTCATGGCGCCCCCGAGCGTCTGCAAGGGGGCGTCAAATGCCTCATGCCAATCAAACACCTGTCCGTACAGGTGTTTTAACCAGCGTTCGTTTGCTCATCTTCGATGTGTTTGCATTCACGGTACGGAAACGCGTTGAATGTTGATTGCATTTTTGGCTGGCATTGACTCAAAATGAGTCATCGCCTCACATTTCAATCTTGTTGCCTGTGTTTTGAAAAAAACCGATGCGTCACTGTCATGCCTGTCGCCTTAATTGACACTCCCCACGGCTAAAGCCGGGGGATTCTCGTTTCGCAGGAGCCGCCATTGCTAAGCCCCTCCACGAGCAAGAACGGCGAGCCCCGCCGCCCTGATGTTTAGACTGGCGTTTCAGTCCCGATCCAAGACCGTCCCACAGCCGGGACACGCATAGGTGCGTACTGACAGCGTCATGGGCTTCTTCTCGCCGCAGCACGAACACACCTGTTATATCCCCACGCCTGAAAGTGGGGGCTTTACGGCGTTCCAGGTAACGCTGGCAAAAAATCCCCAAGTTTCATCGTTGGGTAACATTGTCCGCATGCGGGTTATCGGGATCGACTCAGTATTGATTATCTGGATAAACCCGGAAACGCCTTCTTAAACAATCACACATGGCGTCCCTGTATCGACAAGTTTTGGACCGCCATTGATGCGTCACGATTTAACTGCCCGGCAAGGTCGCTGATGGGAAGGTATGACGACAGACCGCGTGTGCGCGCAACGCGTCGCGGTGATCGGGATGTGCAATCCCAACCAATGCCATCTGCCGCTCGCGTACACTTTTACCGCGCAGGTCGGCTACCCCAAACTCAGTCACCACGTATTGCACGTGGCCCCGCGTGGTCACAACGCCCGAGCCTGGCGTCAAGACCGGCGTGATGCGACTGATGGTGCCGCCTTTGGCGGCTGCGGGCAATGCGATGATGGCGCGGCCTTCCGGGGCCAAGGCGGCACCCCGGATGAAATCCATCTGGCCACCGATGCCGCTGTAAATGCGCGTCCCAATTGAGTCTGCCGCGATTTGACCCGTGAGATCGACCTCCAGCGCGCAGTTGATCGCCGTCATGCGATGGTGGCGGCGAATCAAGGCTGTATCGTTCACCACGTCTGACGGATAAAAATGTACACTGGGGTTATCATTCACAAAGTCATACACGCGTTGGGTACCAATGACAAAACTGGTCACGCTGCGATGGGCGAAAGGGCCGCCTTTGCGCGCGTTGGTAATGACGCCTTTTTCGACAAGATCGATCAACCCATCCGCGAACATCTCCGTGTGCACACCCAAATTCCGCTTTGAACCCAACGCCGCCAGCACGGCATCCGGGATGGCGCCAATGCCCATTTGCAATGTCGCACCATCTTGCACCAATTCGGCGACGTGCCAGGCGATCGCCTCGGCAACCCCGTCAGGCGCCTTCGGCTCATGCTGCCACAAGGGGCGATCGCTCAAGCTAAACGCATCAATCGCATCAATGTGCACCATCCCCATCCCGTGCGTCCGCGGCATCTGACGATTGACCTCCGCCAAAACCACCTTCGCCGAATCCACCGCCTGTCGCGCAACGTCCACCGATGTACCCAGCGAACAATACCCGTGTGCATCCGGATACGACACCTGGATAACCGCAACATCCACCGGAAAAATACCCTCCCGTATGTAACGCGGAATATCCGACAAAAATACCGGCACGTATTCGGCCCGACCCTCTGCCACCGATTGACGCACCGCCGCACCGCAAAACAAAGCGCACACCCGCACCCCGGCTGCCCACGGGACGTTCAAAATGGCCTCGGGACCCTCTTTGTGCATTTGATACACCGTCACATCCGGCAATTCTCCCAACCGCCCAGCCAAGGCCGTTTCCAGCGCGAACGCGGGCGCGCATCCCCCGTGCAAAAAGACGTGGGCACCAGGTTTGACGTCAGCCATCACGGCCTCGGGTGACACCGCACGCTTCATCCAATCTGCGATCGCCATCGAACACTCCTTCATTCGGCAGGGCACACCTGTCCCCATGTTGCCATGACTGGGACCGACATCCTAGCGTAGTTGGCCGCAGTTTCTTGCTAACGGGTCGCAAACCCCAACCATCAGATTGACGGACTGCTTATTAAAAATTCGTTGTGATCATGCCGCTTGCAACACCCGAAATCAGTCTGCTCACCCCTGCGTCTTGCGCTGAATAGTCAGCGTCCGATCGGTAAAATTGATGGTTCCTCGTAAAACTGGTGCGAAGCCGCACATTCAGGGTAGACAAAGCCGTGTGCGGGTGATGGCGGACACAAGCGCCATTCAGATACAGCCACGTGAGATGAATGTTGTGCGTGGGGCCCGTTGCAGACAGTGGCATCACGGGATGACTGCATGGTGAAAACGCTGATGAGACAAACAAGACCAAGTTTTGAAGCGGCGAGGATTGACTGGGTTAAAGTGGCGATGGTCACAGTTGCAACCGTTTGGGTCGTCTATGTGGCAGCCGATAACCCCTATGGCAATTTGCTGGCCCCTGTGAATTTTTTGGTCCACGAGGCCGGTCACAAGATTTTCATGTTTTTTGGGACCTTTTTGAGCCAGGCCGGGGGAACGATCGCACAACTGGTGATGCCGCTGCTCTTTGTGTTGGATTTTTGGCGGCGTTCTCATCACTTCTCAGCCGCCATCGCACTCTATTGGCTGGGTGTCAGTCTCTGGGATGCGAGCCTGTACTGCGCGGATGCCCAGAAAATGGAAATGCCGTTGTGGTTCACCAAAATGAACGCGCGAGAGGAGTTCGAAGAACTGGGCTACACCACCCACGATTGGATCAACATGCTCACCACCCTGCATCTCATGCGGATGGCACCTTTTTTGGCGTTTTTATTGAATATGGCCGGCCATGTGACCATTGCTTTCGGCTGTATCTGGGCACTGCAAAACGCAGGCCTCCCCCTGGTCGAAACCGCGCTTTACCATTGGCAAACACGTTTCAGACAGCGCCGTCGTTCCCCGAGGCAAAAACGCCGGCGCGAAAAACCAGTGGGGTCAGCCGATTGATCCGGATGCGTGTTGGGTTTGACTTGCTGATAATGCTGGTTCAGCCAATCATTTCATCGCATAACGCATTTTTGAAACGCTCGATTTCGCGACTCTCAACGTCAACCGAAATGCTGTCCGGCAGCACTTGAACCGCCCGCAGTGCCGAGCGTGGGATGCCGGTTCGTTGCGCCAGGTAGGCGTGGGCACTGTCACGGGTATGACGTGTGCCCGGCGTCAAGCGGATGCGGCAGGTTTGCCAGGTGGTCACAAGGCGCGGTAAGGGTGCCAAGGGTTCCGAGCCACCCCTCGCACGCTGCGGTGACAGATCCTCGAGATCAAAGTCAAAGGATTCCGCACGGGGTTCCTCGCGTTCAAAACGGGAATGACCGCCGGGACGGCGCTTGGCGCCTTGCATCCGCATCGTTTGCCTGTTGCCGCCTTCGGGCGCACGCAGAGGCTTTGGCATCACCGGAAGCACGAACGCCTGTGTGGGAATGAGAGAGTCCTGCGACTCGGTCTGTTTCAAAATCGCGGCTTCCGCAAAAAATCGTGTGCGCAACCCATCCAGAATGGCTGGCCACGCCTTGCAAAACAGAACCATTTGACGCCCCTGCGGCACCATCTGCAAAAAATCGTTCAAATGACGCAAATCACCGGCGCGCACGATGTCATCGGCATCGTCGATCACAACGAGTCGGAGTTCACCCAACACCACTGGCTGTAAGGCCGCCGCAACAGCAGGCGTCGTGACCCAGACATCCGCCCCTGCAGGTGCCGTCGCATCCTGCAAATGGCTAATGCGCAGCAACGGCTCCAGACTCAAGGCGCGTAAACTTTCCTCCACACGCACCGCACGCCGCTTGTTTGAGACGATGATACACGCCTGTGTCTGCGATGCGCAGTCGAACAAGGACAGCAGCGCCGCACCATAGGCAAGGGTTCGCCCGGCACCATCCCCGGCAAGCGTGATGATACTGCGGCCCTCGAGGATCAAGGGCAAGACATTGTTCTGCAAAGGTGTGGGACGGGTCAAACGACGCTTGGCAAGCGCTTCGATTACACTGGGGTGGAGGGCGTAGTCATCGAAAGTGAGCGGTCGTGTCATGCGATTCCTCAGGCAATAATCAATCAGTCGGTCAGTGCTTCACCTAGGAGCGGGCGAGCGTGAGGCGAGCCTAAAAGGCTCATCCGGAATTCTTGCGCTACAAGCCGTCTGTTGATTATAACACCCTGCCATCGCCAAGGGGGCCTGGTCCTGAATGCGAAAAATGTCGGGTGCCGCCTGCACGTGGCCCGGACCGGACTGTTTTGAGGAGCACAAGCTGTGCCACGGCAGCGCATGATGTGCCCTTGCCATGCGCTTGACAGGCACGTTTGGCAAGGCTGCCAGGGTATTACAAGTCCTGGTGTTTGCGGCACTGCCCACTTGGCTGGGCAGTGGTCGCTGCAAAGTGGTACAATGCCGACAAATCGTCGTGATGTGGGAGGGGTGCCACGATGGAGAATCGTTCGAATGGTTGGGCGCTCCTGGGAGGACTTGCGCTCGGGGCCCTCGGTGGTTTTGCCGTTGGTTTGTGGGTCGCCCCGAGTTTGAGTGGACGTTGGCGGAGTGGTTTGGAGGGCAATTTGTCACAGGCCCGACAAAAGGCATCCGAAGTGGTGGATGTCGTCCGTGACGGGACTGAGCATTTGATTGAGCGGACCCGGGATGTGATTGACGAGCAAATGACCCGCTTGGATGAGGCGATCGAAGCCGCCCAGAAGGCGGCGGCCGATCAAGCGGCCACCTACCGCCAACGGAGTGGCGAACAGCAAGAATCAGGTTGATTGAGACATCCGGTGTTGGGGGTCTTGTTTTTGAGAGGGCGTTCCCGATGGCAAAAAAACCCTTGGGCTATCTGGCCGGCTCATTGATACTCGGCACGGTGATTGGTGCCGTGCTCGGCGTTTTGGCTTCGCCCTTGGCGCGTCAATTGCCGAAGGCGCGTCAGACCCTTGATGGCAGTCGCTTGCGTAAAACCCTGACGCGCTGGCGCAGGGCGTTACCGGGTCGTGGCCGGCCCGTCTTTTGGCGACGGGAGACTGGCTCTGAACAATCGTTGATAAAAACGTCCAAAGAGGCAGGTGACGGGGCTGGTACCCAACCGTGAGTGTTGGCTGGGTGGTCGTTTGGTAACGCGTGGGTTGGTGCTCGAATGGCTGCTTTGTGCAGGTTTGGGGCTCAGTGTTAACGGGTTGAGACCGGCAGCTTTTGCAATTGGGTATCCGATTGATGCAGTGAATGGATGGGGGCACGTTTGATCGAGACGAGCGTTACGCGGATGTTTGGTTTGCGGTATCCGATCATTGGCGCGCCGATGTTTTTGATTTCCGATGTGGCGATGCTGAAGGCCATGGGTGAGGCTGGCATGATGGGTGTTATGCCCGCGTTGAATTGTCGTTCGACGGAGGCGTTGCGTGTTGCCATTCGGACCTTGCGCGAGGCAGCGGTGCCATTCGGCATCAACCTGATTTTATTGGAGAACCCGCGTTTGGAGGCGGATCTCACGGTTTGTCTGGAAGAACGGGTGCCACTCATTGTCACGAGTTTGGGCAATCCGAGTGAGTTAATCGTCCGTGCACGGGCTGCGGGTGTGCGGGTATTTTGTGATGTTGTATCCTTGCGCCACGCGCAAAAGGCGGCCGAGGCGGGTGCGGATGCGTTGGTCGCGGTGGGTGCTGGTGCAGGGGGGCATGCGGGGGTTATCAGCCCGTTTGTGTTGGTACCTTACCTGCGTCGCAAGCTCTCGATTCCAATCGTTGCAGCCGGCGGGATTGCCGATGGACAGACCTTGGCTGCTTCACTTGCGCTCGGTGCGGATGCCGCTTACATGGGAACCCGTTTCATTGCGAGTACCGAAGCACCGGTTGGTGATGATTACAAACGCGCGCTCATTGAATCGGGACCGGAGAACATCGTGTACACGGCGGAGGTGACGGGGCACCCCGCCAATTTTCTCGAACTCAGCGTGGAGCGGTATCGGCTCCTGCGGGAAGCTGGGGAGTCGGCTGGTAAACGTTGGCGGGATGTCTGGAGTGCCGGGCAGACGGTGGGGTTGATTGAGGCGGTTCAACCCACTGCCACGATCGTGGCTGAGATTGTCGAGGAATACGAGCGGGTGCGGCGATCGCTGCCGCCGCTGCAGCCCGACGCCTGAATGCGCGAGCGGTCGTTGGCCCTGATTCCGGCTTGTCCACGAAAGCGGTGGGGTTGATTTCCGTCGCTGAGCGCCTGGCAGGCGAGTATGGTATGATGCCGCCATGTTTGATGTGCAGGTAATAATGGGTTGTTGGTGTGCGTCTCGATAAGTGGTTGAAAATTGCGCGCGTCATCAAACGCCGTACGGTTGCAAATGAGATTTGTGATCAAGGGCGGGTCGTCATCAATGGGCGAACGGCCAAGGCCGCCACGACGGTGGCGGTTGGGGATCAGTTATCCTTGCGTTTTGGTTCGCGGTTATTGGAAATCGAAATTGTTGCGGTGCCGATGGGCCCTGTCCCTGCTGCTTTAGCCAGTGAGTTGTATCGGGTGATTCGTCAAACGCTGCTCAAAACCGGTGTTTCGGAGGGAAATGTGGGGGACGGGCAGGCATTGGCCAGTGGGACGGATGATGGCAATGAAGCCGTCTGAATGGCGACTGAGGCGTGTCTTGATTGACGACGCTGTGTGAGAGGAGTGACAGATGAGCACGATCATTGAAGAGATCTACGCGCGTGAAATACTGGATTCGCGCGGCAATCCAACCGTTGAGGTGGATGTTTTTCTGGCTGGTGGTGCCAGTGGCCGTGCGGCTGTTCCATCGGGTGCGAGCACGGGGGCTCACGAAGCGGTCGAATTGCGCGATGGTGACGGGCGGTATTTGGGTAAAGGCGTGCTCGGCGCGGTTGACCACGTCAATGAGATGATCGCCCCTGAAATTTGCGGCATGGATGCGTTGGATCAAGCGGCCATTGACTTGAGGATGTGTGAATTGGATGGCACGCCTAACAAGGGCAAGTTGGGTGCCAATGCCATTTTGGCGGTGTCGTTGGCTGTGGCCCGTGCGGCGGCCAACCAGTTGGAGTTGCCGCTTTATCGGTATTTGGGTGGCGCCAATGCCCGGGTGTTGCCGGTGCCGTTGATGAATATACTCAATGGTGGTGCGCATGCGGACAATACGATTGATATTCAGGAAATGATGATTTTACCGGTAGGCGCGCAGAGTTTTGCGGAAGCGTTGCGGATGGGTACGGAGGTTTTTCATCATCTCAAAAAGGTGTTGAAGAAGCGTGGGCTTAATACGGCTGTCGGTGATGAGGGTGGTTTTGCGCCGGATATCCCTGATGCCGAAGAGGCGTTGTCGACGATCTGCGAAGCGATTGAGGCTGCGGGATACAAGGTTGGAGAGGACATCTTGTTGGCGCTGGATGTGGCGGCGACCGAGTTTTACCGAGATGGTCGCTATCATTTGAGTGGTGAGGGCAAGGTTTTGGATTCAGGCGCCATGGTGGATTACCTGGCGAACTTGTGCGAGAAGTTTCCGATCGTCTCGGTGGAAGATGGGTTGGCGGAAGATGATTGGTCCGGTTGGGCAGCCTTGACGGCGCGTTTGGGTGCGCGTGTGCAGTTGGTGGGTGATGATTTGTTCGTCACGAATCCGACGCGTTTGATGCGGGGCATCAAGGGGGCCGTGGCTAACAGCATTTTGATCAAGGTCAATCAGATTGGGACGCTCACTGAGACCTTGGAGACGATTGAGATGGCGAAGCGTGCCGGGTACACGGCGATTATTTCGCATCGTTCGGGTGAGACCGAGGATACGACGATTGCGGACATCGCAGTGGCGACAAATGTGGGCATGATCAAGACAGGTTCGGCTTCGCGGTCGGATCGCATCGCCAAGTATAACCAGTTGCTGCGTATCGAAGAGGAGCTGGCGGAGTCTGCGCGTTACCCTGGTCGGGATGCGTTTTATAACCTGTTGCAAGTGGGGGAGGCGCCCGTACATGCCTGAAGCGGTCTTGATACCCGAGTTGGCTGTGGAGCGTGGCATGATGAAACGGGCAAAAATTGTTGCGACACTGGGACCCAGTTCGTCGAGTCCTGAGATGATTCGGCAATTGATCCGTGCGGGCGTGGATGTGTTCCGTCTTAATTTTTCGCACGGGACGCATGGTGATCATGCCACCCGCATTCAGAACATTCGTGCGATCGCTGACGAAGAACAGCGGGTGATTGGTATATTGCAGGATATACAGGGGCCGAAGATCCGCATTGGGTCGGTCAAAGGCGGTGAAGTGATCCTGAAGCCCGGGACGTCCTTTTTTCTGCAAAGTGCGCCGCGCGAGGCGGATGAGACGGGTGCGAGTGTCTCCTACGACAATCTGGAAAAAGATGTCCCGGTCGGTGCGATAATTTTGATGGATGACGGTTTGCTCGAGTTGAAAGTGACCCGGCCGACGCCTGAAGGTTTGCATTGTGAGGTGGTGGTTGGCGGGCCTTTGCGGCCCAACAAGGGGGTTAACTTTCCATCGATCAAGATGGATGTCGAAGTCTTGACGGACAAGGACCGTGAGGATTTGTTGTTTGGCATCCAGCACAAGGTGGATTACGTGGCAGTTTCGTTCGTCCAAGAGGCGGCGGATATGTTGAAGGTGCGGGACTTTTTGGCCCATCGGGGTTCCCGGGCCCATGTGTATGCCAAGATTGAACGGCGGGATGCGGTGGAAGCGATCGCTGACATCGCGGCTGTTTCGGATGGCATCATGGTGGCGCGTGGTGACCTTGGGGTTGAGACGACGCCCGAAGAAGTGCCGCTCGCACAAAAACTCATCATTGCTCACTGCAATGCGGTGGGTAAGCCGGTCATTACGGCGACACAGATGCTGGATTCGATGATCCACAACCCGCGTCCGACCCGTGCGGAGGCCAGTGATGTTGCCAATGCCATTTTTGACGGCAGTGATGCGGTCATGTTGTCGAACGAAACAGCCGCTGGGCAGTATCCCTTGGAGGCGGTGCAAACCATGGTGCGTCTCGTGCTGAAGGCGGAAGCGTCGATCATGAGCAAGCCGCGCGACAATCGCAACCTGGCGGACAATGCGCCGGTGGGTGATGCGATTAGCTTGGCGACAGCTCAGTTGGCGGACAAGTTGCGTGCTGCGACCATCATCTGTGCCACGGCCACGGGGCTTTCCGCGCGTCTGGTCAGTCGGCATCGGCCGCGTTGTCCGATTTATGCTTTGACGATGGAGCATGAAACGTGTCGACAAATGACGATGGTGTGGGGTGTTGTGCCCCGGGTGATGCCACGTGCTTCTTCTGATGAGGAGTTGATTGCGGCAGCGATGACGGATGCGCAACGCGAGGGCTTTGTCGGTGATGGCGATATTGTGGTGGTGACGGCGGGCTCGCCTGTGGGGGTACCCGGCAACACCAACTTTATCAAGGTTGAGGTAGCGAACACGATTCTCGGGCGGGGTCAAGGACTTGGCAAGCGATCCATTTGCG
The DNA here is from genome assembly GCA_040400605.1 of Candidatus Sericytochromatia bacterium. Classification (GTDB taxonomy): domain Bacteria; phylum Cyanobacteriota; class Sericytochromatia; order S15B-MN24; family JAQBPE01; genus JBBAPZ01. The sequence continues at coordinate 14,450 of JBBAPZ010000022.1, read as the reverse complement.
GTGTCGCGCGCCTGGTGCACTCCGCTGCCGAGGCCGAGGCGAAAATCCAGCCAGGGGATATTCTGGTCGCACCGGAAACCACCAAAGACTTCGTACCGGCGATGCGGCGTGCCGCGGGTGTCGTGGTTGAAGCGGGCGGTCTCACTTCGCACGCGGCGATTGTGTGTTTGCAGTTGGGTATTCCTTTGTTGTTGGAATTCAGCAACTGGGCCGACCTTCCCGATGGTGAACTGGTCACGCTTGATCCGGCGCGTGGCATCGTCTACAACGGCAGGGCCCAGGTCTAACGCCGTATACAGCTTGGTCTAGCGCTTGTTTTCACGGTAAGTGGGTGTGCGCACCCACTTACTTTTTTATACGGAAACGGGTTGCTTGGTGGTCAGGTTTTCGCTGCGGTTGCATAACGGCGCGTGAGGACCCGATGTTTTTTGAGTGTGCGATATAGATTTTGAATCGACACCGATGCGTCACGGTATCTCGCGTGCGATGAGCCCTCGCCTTCGCAACGCTTGAACGGTTGTGAGCGGGGTCTTTTTTCTGACGGACACAACGGGTACCCGTGTTGCCATCCGCCAATTTTGCTGGTGGATTGTTAATTGTCAGTAACATTCCGCGGCGGGTGGCGGCATCGTTTGGTTTATCCTTCGTTAGTTGCTGTCGCGGTACGCTGCTCGGTTCAGCGAAATTGATGATTACCCCTTGTTGGTTTCTTGTTTGTCTTGAACCGCTTCCGGGAACGATAAGGCCATGGAGGAGCGAATCATTTGAGCGCGCGATCCCGTTGTTTTTTCGGTGTAATGGTCGCTTGGTGTGTGGTTTCGGCTTGCAGTGCAACTGTTGGGGGGACTGCAAGGGCGGTATCTGCCAAGCGTGGTGGCAATGCGATCGCGGACTCAGCGCGTCCGAGTCCGACGCCCAGTGTTTTGTCGTCCGTGGTGGCTGGGGCGCCGGTTGAGCAGGTGAGCCAAGCGCCTTGGACGCAACCACCTGCGGCGCTTATGGCTTTTGCGGGGGCGGCGGCTCGTCCTTTGGTGATCCCTTGATGCGATGGGCATGGTGAGTGTTCCACAGGGGCACCTTTATTTTACGGACGGCCAGGATCGGCGGGTGGTCAGATTTGCGCCAGACGGTGCAGTGGGCACGTTGGTGGGCGCCACTGCGGGAGAGGTATCCGGACCGGGTGCGGATGCGCGCTTGAACGCGCCAAGTGATTTGTGTCTGGCTGCGGATGGGCGGCTGTTTGTAGCGGATCAAGGCAATCATTGCATCCGCGTCGTTGAGTTTGGCACACCAAGGGAGTCGACAATGCCTGTCTCCGGGGTTGTCGGAAGTCCTGCGGCGATCGCCCCGGTTCCGGATGCCGCGGGGATTGTGTCTGTCAGCCCGTCGCCCCGCCCGTGATTTTTCATGGTACCGTTGATCGGTCTTCCACAAATTGCTTAACCCTGACAGGAGCGTAGAACAGGCGTATGACGGCTGGTACCGGGTTTTGGACGATCGCAACGATTCTGCTCTGGGGTACGATACCGATTCTGGATAAGCTCGCTTTGTCGCAGCCAGGGGTTGCGCCGTTGGTTGGCATCGCGATTCGCGCGACGAGCGTGGCACTCTTAAGTGCCCCGTTGGTCTGGATCTTTCATGATCCGACCCGGTGGCGAGCGGATTTCAATCTGTTTGCAGTGTTGTGTTTTGCCGCCAGTGGCGTCGTGTCGCTTCTGTTGGCGCAGTACTGCTATTACAACCTGCTCAAAGACGCCGATGTTTCCCGGATTTTCCCTTTTCTGTTTGGTGCATCGCCCTTGGTGACAATGGTTTTGGGCTATTTGTGCCTTGGTGAGACACTGCAACTCAAGCACTTAATCGGTGCAGCGTTCATCATCGCCGGTTCACTGATGCTGCTTTAGTGCAGCAATGGGTGAGTGCAAGGCAAGGCCAAGTAGATGGCTAACGCGCACCTGTTGGGTCGATGCCGACGGGATAAAAACGATTGATCGGGGTATGCATGGGGTAGCGGTGATTGGCAATAATGGATGGCCAGCCGTTGGGTGGGGTGGCATTTTGTTCGGAAGGGGATGTGCATGGGCGGATTCCAGCGGGTTATGGGCGAACTGTTTGGTGCTCGTCCGCCGATTGGGGGGTCGACATTTGCGGCGCCCGTCAACCAATTTGGTTGGGGTGGCAATTTCGGCGCACCGACGATGACCAGCGGCCTTTGGCAGCCAGCGGCATATGATCACAGGCCGTGGGGGCTTGGGGATCAGTCTGCCGCAGCTTTTGGCCGCTACTGGGGGCAAAACAGTCCGTCAACCCCGGGTGCCTACATCTTGGGTCGCGATGTACCCGGTAACTGGCAGTTTGCGCCGAATCCCCATTACAACTACAACACGCCGTTTATTGGGCAGCCGAGTTTTACACCCGGTGGGTATGGCGTGTATCCGAACACGATGCCGGCTGCGCCGATGTCACAGGATGTGCAAAAAGTGACCTCGGTCGTCAGCGGACTGGCACTGCTTTTGGGTGGTTTGGGTGTACTGACGTAATCCTGTCAGACATTGTTTGTAAAACAAGGAGTGATGATGTCGTCCGACCCTAAGGCAGAGGCGGGTGTTCTGATTGCGGAATCCTTTGAGATTGGTGCCCCTGAAACCAAAGAGAAGGCGCTGGCCTTCATCGATAAAGTGGCGCGTCTGGAACAAGAGCTTGACGCGGATTGTTTGATCGTCTTGCCTGAGGTTCAGGAAAACCTTGTCACCGTGCGCGTGTTTCAGGGTCATGCACCAAACGGCGCGCAATCGTCGGGTGTCAAATTGGGTGATCTCGTTCGGGTCGTTTCGCAGGCGGGTGATGCTGTGCAACTGAATACCCCGCAGGGACCAAGCGCGCGTTCCAGTCTCAGTTTGCCGGATGCGTGAGCGCGGACTTTGGCGATTGCCCATTCACGAATCAATCGCAGTTGTTCCATGATGGTGCCATGTCAACTCAGCCACAATCATCCGGCAAGCCACGTGCATCCGTGCGTGGCTTGATCCGGTTCACCAGCTTCTTTTTGCTCTTTATGCTTTTGCCCGGTGCGTTGAGCTGGCATCTGGGTTGGCTTAAACCGGGTGCGGAAGTCATTTTGGTGCAAAATCTCCAGACGTGGGGCCCCTGGATGCCTGTGGCTTTTGGGGTGTTCAAAATCATCACCATCATTTTGGCAGTGCCTGCTGCGCCGGTCACCTTTGTCGGTGGGATGCTCTTTGGACCTTACTGGGGAACGCTCATCAACATCGTGTCCGCGACGCTGGGCGCCTGCTTGTGCTTCGGGCTCAGCCGTTGGCTTGGACAAGGCTATTTTGAGGCGATTCGGGGCGATCGCCTGAAGACCTTGGATCAACTCCTGGCCACCCAAGGCTTTCGCGCAACCGTGCTCCTGCGACTCACGCCTTTTATTCCATTCAATGTCGTCAATTACAGTGCGGGCCTCACCCGAGTCTCTTTCAACCACTATTTTTGGGGGACGCTGATCGGCGTCTGCCCAGGCGCCGCCGCCTATTCCTGGATGGGGCACGGTGCCCACGTCGCCTCGTGGTCACTCGTGTTACTCGGTGCCGCCTTGCTTCTGCTGTTCTGGCTCGGAACGTGGTATTGGAAGCCCCACGTCACTCAGCCGGCGGCAACCATGGCATCAAGCCCAGATACACCCACGTCAGAATCCACACCGTGCCCCCCAATGGTGTGATCACCCCCAGACCGGATACCCCGCTTAACACCAACGCATATAGACTGCCACTGAATAAAGCGGTTCCAATCCACAAGCCCCACAGTGGCGTCACGTGACGCCGCAATAGACCCGTGTGCATCGCCAGCAGGATGACCAGAATGGCCAGACCGTGCCAGAGGTGATACTGGGCGGCGGTGTGCCAAACTTCAAGCCAGGCTTGTGGCATGGTGCCTGAGTGTACCCGGGCCTTGAGTGCGTGTGCGCCAAAGGCCCCACAGGCGATGGCGATCGCGATGTTGATGCAACCCATTCCCCAATGCCGTGCCGTGTTCATCGTTACCTCACAATCGTTGACATGGTCATGTCAAACAATTTTCGAAAAATCAGCAACCCCAGGCCCAAAATCAGGATAAGTTACACACTGCGTGGTTTTTTGATTCAGTCGAAGGGGGCTTAAGCAAATGGGGACGCCCAAACTGGTGACGTCAGTGGTGGCGCGTGCGATGACCTTGTACGACCACAATCGAAACGGGCGAATTGACTTGGTGAAGCCTGCGGGTCTGGATGCGATACGGACGGATAATGAGGCGTATCGGGTGGAGTGGCGGGCGTTGCTTGGCATCAAGGATGAGATTGTAGTGGGTGCGTTCACCATGCGGGACTTGTTTTACGCGGCGGATCGCAACCGTGACAACCTGGTCACGCGTAACGAGCTTGAAAGCGCGATCGCCCGCTACGATACCAACCGTGACGGCTTGTTATCCGTTCGCAGCTTCGGTGATTGGCTCTTGGCCCGGCCGCTAGCCGAGTGGGGGCGTTTCAAGCGCATGCTGGGTGAAGAACGGGTGCGCGTCGAGGAGTTTGATACGCGTCGGGATTTGCTTCGCAGGCGACGCGTGGCGCGAGTGGATGCGCAGCGTGTCACCCTGTCACCGGCCCCGCGCGAGCGATGGATTACCGTTCCTGACAACAGTGGGTCAATACGTGATTTCTTACGCACACCAGCACGTGCTGTTCTGAAAGGTGTTGGCAGTGAGAACGGCACGACGGGCTCTGATAGCTTGCTTGAAGGCTTGCGGCTGCTGCAGGAATTGTCAGCGTCTGAGGCGGTACGCAGGACCGGTTGGCGCGATAGCACAACGCCTTGATTTGTGATTCGGTTGGTGGCTGATGAATTTGGTATCTTGACAACGACACGGTTTTTTAACATACTGAAAATTGTCACTACACGGGGATGTCACGGTTTTGACCGGGAGTCGATGGTAGGGGCTGCGTGTCGAGGATGCCGACGTTACTCGTTAAACCAGCGGCAAAAAAACAAATGCCAAGAAGCCTAGCTTCCTGACAGCCGTTTCGCTCAAGTCCAACCGCGTTGCTTTGGCAGCGTAGGTTCTGACCTAAACGAATCGGTTTCCGGTAAGTCTGCTCCGGTTAGATTTATCGGCAACTCAAGCCGGATGCTCTCGCTGACACGTTGTCGGAAAGCGGGTTAAGACTCAGGCAACTCGCGGTGGGGTTCCTGCGCCGAGGAGGGTGCTCAACCGTTAACCAATTCCCAGGCTACACACGTAGATGCTGCTATGGTTTGCTTTCGGGACGCGAGTTCAATTCTCGCCATCTCCACCTAGAGGGTTCCCCGGAACCCAGAAAAACCGCCGGTTTCCAAGCTAACTTGGGCCGGTGGTTTTTTTGTGCGTGCGATGCGGGGTTCCGTTGGCGGCCGATCCTGTGGCTGCTGTCGAATACGCACTCACCATGGCAGGGGAATGTGTTGTCAGTTGCTGAATCTAGGCGCCAACCCGAGAGTTTACGGGCGTTGTCCAATACTGGCTGAACAGGGTTGAAACTGATCCGCCAAAGAGGCATTATCTTCCTGTCAATGGATGGCCAGGCAAGCAGCGGCTTTGACTAAACTTGTTTTCAGAACGGGAACAGCGAGTACGCACGGAAATCCGCTTGATTTTTCCTTTCCGCTTCTTTATGCCGGGCATGTAGGCCGGTTTGATTCCGGTTTTCGAAATCGAATCAGGTTTGTTGGTGAAGCCTTTTGTTGTCAGTGTGCTACGGTGTGAGTGGTCTTTAGCGTCTTGTCCCTGATAATCCGCATCGAGGTTCCGCAGGAACGAGCGGCGTTAGCCCCGTGACAAGGAGGAACACCGGTGAGAGATTTGCTTGTCCGGGGTTCAATCGCGTGATGCACGAGCGTGCTCAGCCACCGAATTCCGTGACAATCAAATAGCCCATATACGCAAGGTATGAAGTTAACAAGACGGTGCCTTTGATGCGGCTAATATGACCTGCGTTCCGAAATCCGTAACTGTTAATGAAAAGAGCCAGGGTGAGCGTTGTCATTACAAGCACGTCCCGGTTGAATACTTCCGGCGCAACCGCGCCCCAAACGAGGATGCGAGAACTGACAATCAGAAGCACAAGCCCCATGACCAGCCAGCGATTTGGATGTAGCGGTTTTGAGTCGATACCGAGTTGGGTAAGTGGGAACAGGAGGGATGGCCGATCCCTGCTCCTCGGTAATTTCCTGTGATCGTATGTGAACGGGAGCGATTCCGATGCAAAAACACCGTATCGGTTTTGACATTTTTGTCGCCGGCTGGAATCGCGGGAACTTCACAGCCAGCCTCACAAGTTTTGAATGCCTGGCTGACTCGATGCACAGGGCCAGCTTGTTTGCCCCCGCAATCGACGGTTTCCGGTCATGGTGCGCTGGGGAGGATTTTGACTGAATGTTGGCCAACAGACTGTGGCAACATGCCTCCGTGCTGGGTGTCTGGATTGGCCTTGGTGCGTGTCAGGGGCCAGTGGGGCAAGTCAATGCGGGCGATCGCCTGGGCGGGATCAACGACCTGGTCGCCCAAGGCGGCGGCAATCTCGTCGCGCAAGGCGGGGGTAACCTGGTCGCCCAGGGTGGCGGCAACTTTGTCCTGGTGAGTGGCTTTGCCCGGGTGCCGCCTGGCCTGGTGGCCCAAGGGGGCGGCAATCTCGTCGCGCAGGGCGGCGGTAACCTTGTCGCCCAAGGTGGCGGTAATCTGGTGGCGCAGGGCGGTGGCAATCTGGTGGCCCAAGGCGGTGGCAATTATCGTTTATTGCAGGGTGAGGGGGTGACGGGCCCGTTGGTTGGTTCGGAGATTTACTTGACGGATATTGCCGGTAAACCCTTGGTCGGCGCGGAACCGACCGTCACGGATGCGGCTGGGCAGTATGTGTTCAGTGTGCGCAAAGGCTTGACGTTTTTGGTGGCGGCCAGGGTCGTTTATGCGGGGGCGGTGCGCAGTTTGAGTCAGGCGCGGCCGAATGGCGAGCGCGCCTTGACAACGCTTGGGAGTTCGGGACGTGATGCGAACCGGCACGATATCACGTTGGGAACAACTTTGGCGACGGCCAAGGTACTGTCTGAGGCTCGGCAAGACATCGTGTTTGATGCAAGCCGTGTCGAGCAGTTTTTTGAGAATTTCGGCAAACTGGCGCCCGCTTTGGATCAACTCTTTGAATCCGCGCAAGCGGCAACCCTCTTGCAGCAGGCTTTGGCGGTTTTGCCGCCTTCAGCCGTCATCGCGCCCGATGCCACCCGCACGGAGGCACCGGTTGCAAGCGCCAGTGGTGGCCCGGAACAGCCGGGACCCGCCACTACGACCGCACCCACGATTCCTTTGTTGACCAGTTTTGTCGAATTGGCCAAGGTGTTAGATGTCGCCGTTCAGACAAGTGCCGATGTTGGCGAATTGATCAATGCCGTCAAGGTCATCGCAACCGAGGCCCTGGTGGTCGCACAACCAACCGGCGCACCCACTGCCGCCCCAACCGCAGCACCCACCGCCGCCCCAACCGCGGCGCCCACCGCTGCCGCAACCGAAGCCCCCACCATTCGCCCCGAGGACTTGCGCGCGGGTGTGGATCTTGGCGTCACCGTCACCGTAAGCCCCGGCACGGTGCAACGCCCATCCCGTTCACCCGGCATCGTGCCAGCCACCCCCCTGATTGACTGACCAATGATGAAGGAGAAACCTGTGACGCTTCGACATGGAATGGCTGCAACACTCATCATCGGTTGCGTTGCCATGGGTTGTCAGACAATGCCAACTGTTACGTCACCGAACACGTTTGCTGTGCCTGGCACAGGACAATTGATGACCACCGTGCAAGTAAGCCTCGACCCAACACGCAATTATCGGGTTCAGCAGATTGCAGCCCCTGTGCCTGTCTCGGATGTGGCCGCCTTGTCTGTTGCGCTGGGCCTGAAACCCCAACCGAATGCCACCTTTGCACCCCTGGTCACCATCAACCGTGTGCCACGCGCCAATCAAGGATTTCGTTTCACACTCACGAGTCTTGATTACACCACTGCCTACTGGCTGAAAATCGTGGCCCTCGATGCCGCCAGTGCCGAAGTGGGGCGAATTCCCACTAACGACGGTTTTCATGAATTCACAACCAATTCGCAAACGGCCTCTCAATTGCAGCAAGAGATTAATGTCGCACTCAGAATGGATGACGTCACTTATGACGGCCGCGCGCCCGTAAATGTCACGTTCACCCCGGGCACCATTCTTAGGCCATCGTCGTCGCCTTCAATCATCTTGCCTTGACATAGCAGGGGGCAATGGGGCGGAGGAATTCACGCAGCTGGGCACCAACAAAGCGTTCAAGCCAAAACAGATTGAATCCTGGCTCGCGTTCATCGAGCGCGAAGCGGTTGGCAACAACTTCCACGATGATGTGTTCCAGTTTGCCGATTCCGTTCGTTTGAGCAGTTATGATCCCCAGCAGATTGCATATTTTGCGCTGAAGGCCCGTCGTGTGAATGATGTCGACACCTTTGTGAAAAACGCGTTTGCGCTTGAAAGCGACAAGTTCGTGGGAGCGCCGAAGGCACCGGCGGCGCTTGAGATTGTTGCCGACCGGGAACTCACGCCCAATCCGTTTTTTAGTATGTGAGGTTTGACTGTTCCACCTGAGAGATTGTGACGCACGCAGACACCACAATGGTCGCCTGGTGTGCTATTGCTGCCGGCGGGTGTTCCAGCAGCGAGTGACTGCGGTTGTGGTGACGTTCGTTCTCCAACCCAAACATGATGACTACGGCAAGGATAAAGGGGAGCACCAAAAAACCGATTGCTGTCGCTGCGGTAGCGTACTGTCGTGCAGCGCTCCGACTCCTCCGGGCGCCAAATTTCGCACCAAATCCGGCAAGCATGCCAACAATGATGCTTGCGAGAATTCCACCAGTAATCACATAGCTGATGATGCCGATGAGTATACCGGCTTCCCCACCGTCGTGCAGCCCGGAAAAGCACACCACAATCAAAACAGCGGCGATCGCTGTAGCGGTCAGGATACTGATTGTCGTGGCCCAGTATGCTCCGGTTCCGGCTCCCTCGATGGGATCCTTGCCGGAAATGTGAGCTGAATCCCAGCCAACGCCAGCACCAATATAGGCAGGGATGGCTGTCACGGTCAAAAACACCAACTTCACGATCAAGGACAGCATGGGGAAGGCTCCTTGGGGTGCGTGTAGTCCGTTTTAAGCAACCGTGCGCATCACTGCCCTGGCAGGCATGCCTTGTCAGGCTTTCCACCGCGTTCTTCGGCGGCCCCCATGGTCAATGCTTCCATGGTGGACACGTCAGCGTTGCGGCAACCGGTTTTGTGAAACAGGTTGCTTGTTGGGTCGAACAGCACGGACTGGCTTTTTTCGAGTTTGGCCACCACCCGGCGCGCGTTTTGAATTGGCTCTTGCACACGGGTTTGGGCAACCGTCCGGCCAACATCCTTGGCTGCTTCTTCCTGTTGTTTGCAGGCTGTTATTAGCAGTGCACCGACCAAGCAGGTGATCGCTGTCAATCGCATCGTTCCTCCGAGTTACTATTGTCAGATTGTCTCTGTGCTTTTCTTTCCCGCTTTTTGCCGTTCGTATCGTTGGGGTTCCTTGGTTGGTGTTAAGATTCTACGGAAGTTGTTGCTTGCCTGCCGCACCCTTGGGAGGATGGATGGAAGCAAGTCCGCAGGTGCTTTGGTTTAAACGGGATCTGCGTTTGCATGATCACGCGCCTTTGTGTGCGGCGGCGCAGGCGGGGCCACTCGTGGCGCTGTATATCATCGAGCCTGTGTTATGGCAGCAACCAGACAGTTCGCTTCGGCACTGGCATTTCATTCGCGACAGCCTGCAAGAATTGGCTGCCGGATTGACGCGGCGTGGCGGCAGCTTGTTGGTACGCACGGGTGATGCCGTTGGGGTTCTTGAGACTTTGCGGCAGGACCTGGGAGACCTTGTCCTGCATTCGCACGAAGAGACTGGCAACGACTGGAGCTATGGTCGCGATCGCATGGTCGCTGCCTGGTGCCAGTCCCACGGCATCACCTGGCACGAGTATCCGTCGCATGGGGTGGTGCGTCGCCTCAAGAGCCGGGATGGCTGGGCCCAGCTTCGGGACACCCGCATGGCCGAGGCGGTTTTGCCTGTGCCGGCGTCTTGGCAGTTTTTGCCCAGCCTGAACGGTGATGCGTTGCCGCCCAAGGACTCTCCCCGCTTCGGTGAGCCGTTGGCAGGCCGTGCCCAGCCGGGTGGGCGATCGCAGGGCGTGAAAATCCTGGAATCCTTTTTGCTGGATCGCGCCAAAAAGTATCTACAGACCATTTCACAGCCCGGTGTCTCCGCGCGTCACTGTTCCCGTCTGAGTCCACACATCGCCTACGGCACCTTATCCGTGCGCGAAATTGAACAAGCCACCCGACGACGCCTCGCGGCACTCGCCACGGAACCATCCGCAGTGAGCGACCCCTTTACGCGCAATTTGGCGGCATTCTTGTCGCGACTGGCCTGGCGCTGTCACTTCGTGCAAAAACTGGAGCAGGCACCGGACATCGAACGACGCTGCATGCACCCAGCGTTTGAAGGGATGCGTGAACCCTATTTCCGCGAGGATTATTTCGAAGCATGGAAGACGGGGCAAACCGGGTATCCGTTGGTGGATGCCTGCATGCGCAGCCTGATTGCCAACGGCTGGATTACGTTTCGCATGCGGGCCATGCTCGTTTCGTTTGCCAGTTACCATTTGTGGCTGGATTGGCGACAAACGGCACCTTATCTGGCGGGTTTGTTCACTGATTACGAGCCGGGCATCCATTATGCGCAGTTTCAGATGCAATCCGGGGTAACGGGGATCAATGCCGTCCGGATGTACAACCCGGTGAAGCAGTCCATCGACAACGACCCCCACGGGCGCTTTATCCGTCGTTACCTGCCGGAGTTGCGCGAGGTGCCGGATGCCTTTTTGCACGCGCCATGGCATTGGCACACCCCGCCCGAGGGTTACAAAAAACCCATTGTGGTGCACGAAGACGCCATTCGCCTCGCCCGCCAACGCCTCGGGCAAGCCCGTCAAAGCGATGACTTCAAGGCGCAGGCCAAACAGGTTTATGGCCGGCTTGGCAGCCGTAACCGTGCCCGGTCCCGAACGCGTACGCCAAAGCAAGTGTGGCGGCAACTGAGCCTGGACCTCGAATGACTGGCGGCCTCGTGGGAGCGGTTAGGGCTTTATGTCCCACAAGGCGATCGCCCAAGTGTTATCCGCCGATTGGATGGCAATGTCGTGGTTTGAAATCCCACTGGCGATGCGTTTGCCGTCAGGACTGTAGGCAACGCACGTCGGCTCGTGGTAGTCTGCCTGTCTAAAGATAGGGAATATCGCACCCCAGTCATCGCGCTTGGGTGTTCCTTTCCACATATACGAACGCGTCTGTTTCCCGGTGTCCAAATCCCACACGGTGATGCCAAAGCGCCAAGCCACAGCCATTCGTTTGCTGTCCGGGCTAAAACTGATCTCCGCAATGTCGGTCATGGGGGAATTCTCAAGCGTCGTGCCGTTTTCCCAAGCGGCGCCACGCCACAAGGTGATCTCCGTCGCGTCGCGACTGACCAGGAGCTTGCCGTCCGGACTGAAGCGGAGGTCAGCCAGCCACGATTGCTCTCCGCTCAGTTTCGCTTTGCGCTCGCCGGTTTTGAGATCCAGAAACTCAATCTTCCCGCTTGATTGTCGCACCACTGCGACCTGTTCACCGTCCGGTGTGAAGGAAATGGTCCTCAGTTTGTTCCCGAAAGAGGGAGCCTCCAGCTTTTCGCCGCTCGTCACATCCCAGAACACCAGCTCGTCATTACCGTCCAAAGTGGCGAGACGCTTCCCATCCGGGCTAAACACGACCGTCGGAATGCCCTTTTCCCCCGTGTTGATGCTCAAGCGCGCTTCCCCCGTGCTGGGGTCCCACAGCTTGACCACGCCTTCGCTCGCGCTTGCCAAGGTTTTGCCGTCCGGGCTGTAGCCCACCCAGTCGATGGGCTTGTCATGGCCTTTGAGGGTCTTTGTCACCTTGCCTGTGTTGACATTCCAGAGCTTGACCAATTGGGTGTCGCCCCCTGACGCGATGGTTTGACCATTCGGGCTGAAGGCCAGGCTTTGGATGCTCTCCTCTGCCTGTCCCTTGAGTATCCGCGTCGGGGTGCTGCGGGCACTGCTGGCGGCAATTCCATCGAAATCATCCCCTGACAGCAAGCCGGGGATGTTGCAGCCACCAAGGGCAATCATAACCAAAGCCATGGGTAGCCATTTTGCGTTCATGACGGAACCTCATTAACTACGCTGTGACACCAGTATGACCATCACGTGCGGCACGTCAGCCAACACCTCTGGGCGCTTGCAACGACACGCACGTGGGTTGGATGAACATGGTTTAGCCGGATTCATCCTGACCAATGGGGAAAACTTCATCAAATCGTAACCCGGGACAAGCATGAAAAATGCAACCGAGTCATTTGTACCCAGCAAGCCGGCAAAAGTCAACTGCGTTCTGACGAACAGGACAAATTTTGAAATTGGCCCAACGATGCAGAAACGCGTTGATTGGTGATCAAATGTTGACTGTTGTTCAAAAACAATGAGTCAGTGTCAACCATCAGATTGACTGATTATTCGTCAAACATTCGTTGTGACCATGCCGCAGGTAACACCCGACATCGATCGGTCTATCCTTGCGAATTGTTTTGATGGTTCCGAGTCAGTGCCGGATGTTTCGAGTTGGCTACACAAGTTTTGACCAGAAACCGATGCGTTAGTGTCGCGTATCGCGGCTGGACTGCAAGATATCTTGAAAAGAAGTGTCAATGTGGGTACATGGTTAGAGCGTGGCACCGATCGTTATTGTTAAAGCAGACCGTGATGATTCCTGAACGCAGCAAGCCAGGTGTGGCACCCGTGTCGAGGTATTCGATTTCCGTAGCCGTACTGGCTGCGGTGTTGGCCGTGGTGGGGTGTCAGGGGCCTGATACAGGCGTGCCTGCTGGAATCAAAGGGTTGTCGATGGTGCTGTCACCGGTCGTTGCGGGACAGGCCAAGGGGATGGTGGCTTTTTCGGTGATGGTCGGGCGGTCCGGTTATGGGCTGAAACAGCTTGAGGGTTATAAAGTTGGTGATGTGGCGCGGATTCACGCCCACGTCTACACCCACGTCAGCGAAACCAACACGCCGGCCGCCACCCCGCTGGCGAGCGCCTGGAACATTTTCCCCGTTAACGGGGTTTTCAACTTCACCCTGGGTAACTTGAACTACGCAACGCGCTACTGGTTGCGGCTTGAGGCGTTGAGCGCAGATGGCACCGTCATCGGGATCATTGATGAGTCCTCGCCGAACAAGGGAAATCCTCAAACGTATACGGATGCGGGTTATCAGCGCTACCAGTGGTTTGATACGCTGGGTGCGACGGCTGATCCACTTCAGCCCCCGGTGGCGGTTTTGATCAAGCTCGCGGATGCCATTTACTCGGGGCAGGCGCCGGTGCAAATCGGGTTTCTGGAAGGCAGTATCGTGCATGCCGTGGGCCCGATCACTGTGATGACACCCCAACCCGGCGCGTCACTGCCGCCGAATGTCACGCGGGTGGTGGTGAGCGGCACGGTTCAAGATGAGGAGGGGGCCCCGGTCGATGCTGCGACGGTTGTGATTCGCTCACTGGATGCCCGCTTTCCCTACGAACGCACCACGACGACAGCCGCAGGCGCCTATGTGTTCAATGATGTTCCTGAGGGGGTGGTGCTGGAGCTTGCCGCCACGAAGCCTGGCTGGACCCGGCGTGTCAAGGTGCAGTCGTTTCAGGCCCTTGCCGGCTTGAGCAACACGGTGAATTTCAATCAGGCCCACTTTATCTCCAACTCACCCGAAATTGTCTCGACCAGCCCTGAGCATCGGGCCAATGACGTCGATGCCACATCCGTGCAATATCGGTTGACTTTGTCGGAGGCACTGAATGAGACCAATCGGCGACGCTTTGAGAACGCATTGCGGATGTTTCCGGCGAATGCCGCCGCGCAGGCAGGTGGTGATGCGCCGACGGATCTCGACGGTTCAACCGATACCGCGGCACCGGTGCCGGGTGGGTATGGGATCCGCAAAGGCTCAGTATTTTTGGACGATGCCGATACCCGCGCGACCGTGAGTTGGAATGCGGCGGGCAACGAAGCGACCCTGAGTTTCAATGCGCCGTTGGCCGCGAGTTCGTCGGCGCGGGCCAAGTATCAAATGGCGTTGGTTGTGTCGGGAGGGGACGTTATCGAAGATGCTGACGGCAACCAACTCGGTGAGCGATCGCTGGCCAGTGGTTCCGAGCATTTGATTCTGGAGGCGTTCAAACGTGGCACACTGCCAGCGACGATTTCCTCGCCAGCCAAGGCGTGGCAAGAGACGCA
>JBBAPZ010000021.1:10123-60958 GCA_040400605.1 Candidatus Sericytochromatia bacterium | reverse complement strand
CCTCAGGATGACGCCGAAACACCGAACGTACCAGTTCCAACTCGGCGGATTGCAACGGGACGCGGTTCATGGCGCCGCTTCGCTGCTCATGAACTCATGCAACTGCGCGATGCCCCCGAGGTAGCGCTGGTGGATAGCCTCCACCGCCTGCTCGAACACTGCCGGACTGTAAGTGTGTGACAGCAAATTGCGATGGTCGAGCATCGCAATCCACACCTGGCCATCCGCGATAATCTTGGCTGCAAAAGCATCTTTCACCACCTCGCGGGGCGTCACCACAGCAAACACCACACCGTTTGCCTCCATGTAGTCTTTTGTGGTTTTCCAGGCGAGTTCGAAGCAGTATTCGAAACGCTGAGTCACACCCTCTTTTTCCAGCTGATTCAGAGCGGCCGGCCCGTTGGCCAACGCATCACGCAACAACAGATAGGCCCGATCGAAATTGGTCAGGCGCTGCTTCCAGCGAATATCCGGTGTTGCGTTCATGCGGTTTCAAACTCCATCCAAGTAAACGATGGCAATCGTTGCGTCCTGTCTCACCCCTGTCAATTGTTGCAAAAGTAGATGAAGGGGCTCTGGTAAGTCGTCAATTGCATCCCGTGTGTCGTCATCTGACCTGTTTGATCATTCGAGAATTCAGTCAGACTTAAGACACAAAACGGGTGCCGAACGGCCGAAAAAAAGTCCGGGCAACGCGCAATCGTTACCCGGACAGGCGATCGCCTGACCGCCTCGCTCCACGTGTGCGCTAGAAGCGATCCAGCTCCATCACCTTGCTCCAGGCCGCCACGAAGTCATCCACAAACTTCTGGCGGGCGTCCTGCGCGCCATAG
This sequence comes from Candidatus Sericytochromatia bacterium, assembly GCA_040400605.1. GTDB lineage: Bacteria > Cyanobacteriota > Sericytochromatia > S15B-MN24 > JAQBPE01 > JBBAPZ01. The sequence continues at coordinate 60,125 of JBBAPZ010000021.1, read as the reverse complement.
AACTCCGCCACCGCACGCAACTCGGAATTCGACCCGAACACGAGATCCACCGGGCTGGCCATCCACCGACGCTTGCCGGTTTTCCGATCAACACCCTCGTAAAGCCCCGCAAGGTCCGTGGACTTCGACCACCTGGTGGACATATCCAGCAAATTCACGAAGAAATCATTGCTCAAGGTGCCGGGACGATTCGTGAACACACCATACGACACGTTCCCCGTATTCGCCTGCAACACCCGCATCCCACCAACCAACGCGGTCATCTGCGGCACGGTCAATGACAGCATGTCAGCCCGGTCCACCAGCATCTGCGCGGGGGATAGCCGACTCTCGGCACTGAAATAGTTGCGGAAGCCATCCGCCGTTGGTTTCAACACCTCAAAGGACGTGACATCTGTCTGCGCCTGCGTCGCATCGGCGCGTCCCGGCTTGAACGGAACCGTCACCGCATAGCCACCCTTTTTCGCGGCTTGTTCGATGGCGGCGCCACCACCCAGCACGATGAGATCGGCAAGCGAAATGCGCTTCCCACCTTTTTGAGCGCTGTTGAAGGACTTCTGAATGCCTTCGAGACGCGTCAATACCTTCGCGAGCTCCCGCGGATCATTCGCCTCCCAATCCTTTTGTGGCGCCAGACGGACGCGGGCGCCATTGGCCCCACCCCGCATATCCGTATCGCGGAACGATGACGCCGACGCCCAAGCGGTCTTGACCAGTTCTGCCGTCGTCAGCCCCGATTTCAGAATCGCCGCTTTCAACGCGGCCACGTCCTTCGCATCCACGAGGGGGTACGTCACCGCAGGAATCGGATCCTGCCAAGACAATACCTCCCGCGGCACATCCTTGCCCAGATAACGCCCGCGCGGCCCCATATCGCGGTGGGTGAGCTTGAACCAGGCTCTCGCGAACGCCTTTTCAAATTCTTTCGGGTTCTCCAGGAAGCGCTTGCTAATCACCTTGTAGCTGGGATCAAACTTCAGTGACAAATCCGTTGTGAACATAATGGGCTGATGCAATTTCGCCGTGCCCAGATGCGCGTCCGGAACGGGGGCAACTTCTTGTCCCGGGGCCGGTATCCACTGCGTTGCACCCGCCGGGCTCTTGGTCTTGACCCATTCAAAGGCAAACAGGTTACTCAGGTACTGCATGCTCCAAGCGGTTGGTGTGGATGTCCAAGCCCCCTCCAAACCACTGGTTACCGTATCTTCAGCATTCCCTTTTCCATAGGAATTCTTCCAGCCGAAGCCCTGTTCTTCGAGGCCCGCCGCCGCAGGCTCAGGCCCCACGTACTTCGCTGGATTGTGCGCGCCATGCGCTTTACCGAAACTGTGCCCACCGGCGATGAGGGCCACGGTTTCTTCGTCGTTCATGGCCATGCGACCGAAAGTTTCCCGAATGTCGCGCGCGGCGGCAATGGGATCAGGATTGCCGTTTGGCCCCTCCGGATTCACGTAGATGAGACCCATCTGAACCGCGCCAAGGGGCCGCTCCAACTTGCGATCGCCCGAATAACGCTTGTCTGCCAGCATCTCGCGCTCGGACCCCCAATACATAGGGTCCGGTTCCCATTGATCCGCACGGCCGCCTGCAAAGCCCATCGCCTTGAAACCCATCGATTCCAAAGCGACATTGCCGGTCAACACCATCAAATCACCCCAGGAAATCTTGCGGCCATATTTCTGCTTGATGGGCCACAGCAAACGCCGCGCCTTGTCCAGATTGGCGTTGTCGGGCCAACTGTTCAGCGGCTCGAAGCGCTGTTGTCCACCGTCGGCGCCGCCCCGGCCGTCGAGCGTCCGATACGTGCCGGCACTGTGCCAGGCCATCCGGATGAAAAAGGGGCCGTAATTGCCGTAATCAGCCGGCCACCAATCCTGAGACGTCGTCAGCACCGCCCGGATATCTTTTTTTAAAGCGTCAAGGTCGAGGCTGACGAATTCCTTGCCGTAATCGAAACTGGCACCCAGCGGGTTCGACTCCGCAGCCTGTTGACGCAATGGCTGCAAATTCAACAGTTGCGGCCACCAATCCTGATTGGAGGGTTGTGTCGCGTGCGCAGGACTCCACGACAGAAGCGGCGCGAGGGCACTCGCCAGCGCGACTGAAAGGGCTGCCGATTTCTTGAACATTGTCAACACTCCTTCGCTTTGAGGTTGAAAGCGTCTTGCTGTGACTAAACGCACAATCTTGGCTAAGTATCGACCCACGCTCGCTTGACCGTCAAGAGACGTGACAGCCGAAAACCATGTCGTTCTGGCCAAAGCGGGATGGGCATCCTTCTCGCCGGCCGGTTGGCTATGACCGCGCGCTGGATGTCCGCGCCTTTGTGGATACCATCACCGCCAACAGAATCCGCTTGCCACGGTCTTTGGGCCGGCTGAATGCCAACTGAATCGGTCATGCCGGTCACTCTGGCAGGGCTTACACGTCGTTTGCGCTCACGGGCGCGTGGGTCGGTCTGCCACCTGAATCTGTTGGGGCCAATGCGACGTTTCTGGATTCGCACATCAAGGCGATCGCGCTTCTCTCTCTGACTGGCCAAAGCATCAAGCGCGTGCTGCTCGGAAAACTGACCCGACTCATCGGGACGCGCATCGAGACAAAGTGAAGGCATTGAGCGAGATTCATTCACAATCAATGAGCAATGGCGCTTCGAAGCGATCGCGTTCGTTAATCCGATTCAGCCACTAACAGTGGTAACGCCAGAAGGCAGCATAACGGTAACGTATGTCCAATAAACCAGGGGCGGTGTGGTATGCGCTCGCTGTCCCCTGCTTCCATCGTTTTATTAAACCTATTCAAGATTAAACTCCATTTAATTTTAAATTTAAATTAACAATTTAAGCCTGAGTGTGGTGATAAGTCTCTGGGTGATGGTTTTGCTGGGTGTGAGGAGATGCTTGTGGGGCGTATCAACAGTCTGTCGGGAGTGGGTTTGCCGGTGGATGTGACTGTGCCGGGCGAGCGTTCAAATGGGGTTGTTGCGGCACCGTTGTTGATTGCTGCGGATACGTTGAGTGTCTCTTCCCGTCCGCTGCAGGCGGCTGCTTCATCGTTACCGGGTGCGAATGTACTGACGCAGGCACCGCCGAAATTCAACAAGCCGGATGAGTATAAAAAGTATGTGAGTCAGTTCAGGGGCTATCTGGAGAGTGCTCAAAAGCGGCTTGCTGAGGCGCAGCAGGTGCGGACGACAGAAGAGGGGCGTTTGTCGGCTGCGGATGAGGCGCTTGGCAAGCCACTGCGTGTGGCTCAGGCGACGTTGGTGAGTACGCATCGTCTGTATCAGGAGCCCATTGATCGTATCAATGGCGAGTTGACGGGTGCCAACGAGGCTTTGCAGGATGCCATCTATCCCGGTAGGCGTCGGGCCTCGCGGCTTGATGAGGAGGCGTCACAGCTTGGCCGCGCCATTGTGCGCACGGAAAGTGCCATTGTCAGTGTGCGCGGTCAAATGGATTTGCTTGATATCGATCTCAATTCGGCGCTGAATCGTCGCAGCGCGGCGTATGAGGCCCAAAGTGCGGCGAAGGCCCGTGTGGATCAGTTGTATCGTCAGTCACCCACCAGTGACGGTCTGGCCAGTCAGCGCTCACGTGCCAGTGCTGCGGCGGACCGGCTGCGCGAGGTTGAGAGCCGTTATGCCAGGGCGAAGGCTGCCGTCGCGCAGCAGAAGGATGTGACGGGGCAAATTGATGCTTTGTCGAAAGCGCGCGACAACTGGGGTACCGTGACGGTCGCGCTCGGAAGTGCCAAAGGGGTCTTGGATGGCGCCAAGACCGACGTCACCCGGGCGCAGATGGCGCTGGATCGTGCGTTGGCCCTGCCTGAGTCTGACGCTTCCCGAACGAAGGCGGTCGCGGATGCCCGTGCGGGTCTGGTTGATGCCAACACAAAGCATGGGGCTGCCCAGAAGCGGGTCCAAGACCTTGAGCGCGAGCTTGGTGGTATTGGCGAGGTGTCCGCGATCAAAAACAAGATTGAAAGTCTGCGCACACAGTTGGCACAATTTGGTGATACAGAGGTCGAACTGACAAAGGCCACCGCGGCTCGTCAATCGGTTGCGGGTCATCATGACGACGCCAAACAAGGTCTGGACAAGATGGTCGCGATCGCTGACGAACTCGCTGCCCAGCGCCGCAAGCTCGCCAACGCGGATGACGCGATCAGGCAGATGGATGGGACCATCGGTATCCGAGCCGCGGAAAGAGAGCAAAAGAGCAACGAACTGGTGAAGTTGCAGGCTCAGCGAAACAGCCAGGTCTCGCGGCGCGAGCAGATCACGGGTCAGGCAAACAAGGCCCGGCGCCAGCAGAATCCGGCTGATCACCCCGAAGTCGTCACATCCCAGCGCCGCGTAGTGACCCTTCAGGATGAGCTGAAGCAGGCTCAGGCCACCTACAACAAGCAAATTGCGGAACCAACAACGAAAGTGGCCAGCGAGCAGAGTCTCTACAACCAGAAGATAAATCCTTTCCGCGAAAAAGTGAACATCGCCAAAACCCGGGTCGCCTCAGCCACAGAGACCGTCGCACAGGTGAGTGATGCACTGCAAGGGGTCAAAGACACCGTGAGCGGGCCGACCAAGCTGTGGTGGCGGGTTCGGTTTCAATTCGATATCAACAAGTTTTGATCCGTAAAAACAAGGGTTGCGTGGAAAACAAGACATTTGTCCTCGCGCAACCCCGGTTCAATGTCCTGTGCGGAACGTGGCGGATTTTGGGGCGTTCGTGGACATTGGGGTCAAGCACGTTGACTTGAGCCACGTGTCTGAACTGGTGACACAGTTTGTGAAGGACCCTTATGCGCGCAGGCTGGTGATGGGTAGAGGCTGTATCAGCGATAACAAAGGAGGCTTACCCGTGCACGCCACGCCAGTGACGCTCACTCAGCGGCAAATCATCACTTTAGGTGGCGGTGGCTTCTCGATGGAACCGGAGAACCTCGCGCTGGATCGCTACATCCTGGCGCAGGTATCCGCGTCGCGTCCGAAGGTGTGTTTTGTCCCCACCGCGAGTGGTGATGCGGAAGGGTATGTCGAGCGTTTCTACACGTCATTCAGGACGCTGGATTGTGAACCGTCGCACCTGGCGCTTTTTCGACGGGCGGTGGTCGATCTCGAAAGCCACATCCTCGGGCAGGACATCATCTATGTCGGCGGCGGAAACACACTCAACATGCTTGCAGTATGGCGGGCGCACGGTCTGGATCACATTCTTCGCAAAGCCTGGGAGCATGGGGTGGTGCTCGCGGGAATCAGCGCGGGGTCCATTTGCTGGTACGAAACCGGACTGACCGATTCCAAGCCCGGGGCGCTGACGCCACTGGCCTGCCTGGGGTTTCTCCCTGGCAGCAACTGCGTGCACTTTGACTCAGAGGCCGAGCGACGTCCCACTTACCATCGGCTCGTGGCCAGTGGTGACATGGCTTGCGGGTATGCCGCGGATGACGGGGTGGCGCTTCACTTTCACGGCACCACGCTCGCGAATGTACTCAGTTCCCGGCCCGACGCGCGCGCCTATTACGTGACCCGTGTGGATGCAGGTGCCGAAGAAACCCCAATCATCCCGCGCCTGTTGAACTGAGGTTAACGAGCCGCTGACGAAAAGGAGGAATCGCAATGGCCACGTTTACTGCTTACATCGAATATGACGAAGTTTCCAGGCTTTATGTCGGGACGGTACCAGGCGTGCCGGGTGCACATACTCAGGCTGAAACATTGGATGAACTGCAGCAAAATCTGAAAGAAGTGCTTGAACTTTGTATGGACGAGCATCAGGAGTTGCGGGAGCACTCGCCGCGTTTCGTGGGGGTGCAGCAGATCGAGGTCGCATCGTGGCTGCGTTTCCCTCAATCAACGCGAAGTCAATGGAACGTTTGCTTTTCCGCCTTGGCTGTGGCGCGTCTCGTCGTCGTGTATTTGACAATGTATAGTGTCTCAGTGGGATCTTGCATGAAAACTTGAAGGGGATCGTCGTGGCTGGGATGGTTCGGGGTACTCTGTTATGCGCCATCACAGCAGTTACGCTGCTTGTTGACGGTGAAGCCAAGGCTGCCTCAAGCCCGCATCGCCTGTCGATCAGCTATGAGGCCTCTTATCCCGCAAATCTGTACTGGCTGGTTAATGCGTTGGCCGGTTATGAGCATGCCGACGCCAAAGGCTTTCGGGCGTGGTGGCAGCAAAACGTCGGAGACCATTCGAGCGATGAGGAACATCTCAAAATCTTCCGGAAACTTCGCGACACGTATCGGGGCCAGTACCTTCGTCAAGAAGGTGACGGTGAAAAGTGTCTTGTTCCGCTTCCGCCGCCTCACGGAGCGGACCTTTCCTGCAAATTCTCAACGATCTTTCTGTCGAGCAGGACCGTGGATGAGACCCTTGCCAAATCTGAGATTTTGCTTCGAGATGCCGACCAGAGTCGATTCAAGCAGGCGCTACGTTACTTCGATCGTCGTTTTGCCCCCAAGTGGCGCAACTTTGATTACATCCATAAACACGCAGAGCGTTTCAGGCAGCAGGCCGGTACGGCAATCCTTGAAGATATACTCGAAAAAGCGGCGTCGTTTTATGGCGTAGCACCGGAAACCAGCCTCAGCGTTCGAGTGCTCTTCGTCTTTGCTGGTTCTTCCAAGGTGCTTTATGGAAATGCCTTTGGCGGTGGACACAACCTGTTGGTCGAAATTCCCCAGGCGCCAGCGCCGTTAGATCAGGCGGATGTCGTCGTTCATGAAATCTGCCACATGCTGGATCGAGAAGGGAAAAGAAGGGAGAGCCCGCCGTTCATCGATGCGTTGCTACGCGCTGGGAATCCAGATGCAGTCCCAACCCTTGGAATTCTCAGCGAAGGGTTGGCGACAGCCATCGGGCAGGGGGTTTTTCAGGAGCTTACGGATCCCGCCCAATTTAAAAAGAAGCGCTCAACTCCGAACGGCTTCTACAATGATGACGCAATCGATTCCTATTCCAAGGCTATCTTTCCATCTGTCAAGGCGGCCCTGTTGGCGGGGAAATCCCTCACGGCACTTGCTCCGGATCTGCTAAGGGGCTATGCGCTAGCCTTTCCCGACAAGGTGTCAACCCCCCGTATGTTTTTGGATTCCTACATCATGGTGGGAGATCATTCGGACAAGTCACTCTTTGAACCTTATTTCGCATTGATACCGCCCGAGAGTTTATGGCGCGTCGATATCCCCGGCGGTGCCAACATCTTGGAAGAGTATCCGGCAGCGACCGTTGTTTTGCCGGTTACGCCGGCCGATGCGGCTAATCTGACCCCGTATCGCGAGATTTACGGATTGGCTGCCGGCACGCTCGAGACACTAAAAAGTGGAAAGTCTGGTGTCTTCATCAAAAAGCGGCCCGTAAACGGTTATGTCTTCATGGTCTGTGGTGCAGACAAGACCGCACTTCGGGAATCTTTGGTGAAATTCGCGACGCTCCCGTACATTCAGGAAGGTTGGCGACCATTTTAGGGGATCTCATAACGGTCCATCCGCTCTGAGTAGCCCGATTCTGGCACTTTAACAATGCGGTACAACCGTTAAGTTGAAGAAACAACCGGACACCTTGAGGAGCGGCGGTCAGACGCCACAATTCATACCGCGACTATCCAGACCTTCACAGATTAACAATCGCTCAATCCGAATCCTAAATCCTGTCGACAGACGTGACCCTTACCCGATTACTTTCCAGGATTGATTTCGAAAATTAATTTAGCGTCGAAAGCTTTCATAAAGTCGCTTTCCGTTTTTCCAAACCCAAACCCACGCCCAAACAAACCGGTCCTGAGCTGTTTTCCGTCACTAAAATCATTGACCAAATTCAAAACATCTCCCAATTTTGCTTGGTCGCGGTAACCTGTCAATCCAAGCGCCGCCCGTAACGCCCCTCTGCCTGTGGATTCGGTGCTGTTTACCCTCGGGAGTAACCTTGCCGCAAATGGAAGATTGGGCATGTGCATTTTAACTGCTCCTTATTGTTAGTCGACTTTGCGTCCCACACTTCTGCTTATCGACGTTGTCTCAATACAACTTTCGTTAATTATCAGTTAAGATTGAATCGGGCTGATGGCGGACCTCGTTGTTCAACCAGAATCACCAAATCCACCGGTTAAATGCTTGCCTTTCAATTTTCGTGCATCGTGAGCATTTAGCTCAGCGACTCCGGGCACAGCGCACGAAAGGCGCATTGCGAACAGGCCTGCTGGGTGGGCGTTGCCGGATAGGCGCCGCTGCGGATGCCACGTGCGATCGCCCCTACCCGCTCCCCCGCAGGCGCCAAATCCTCAGCCGATAACCCAACCACCCGTTCGTGCCGAAGATAGGCCAAGTATGCCCGACTGGCACCCATTGCCTGCACGTAAACCCACAATTGCATCGCGTGGTGCTCAGGCTCGATGTGGCGATCGGTCTTGTAATCCAACACAAAATCAGGCCCCACGGCATCCACGACACCGTTGAGCGTCAACCCCGCCACTTTCCAGACGATCGCCTGCTCGCAAGCGACGATCGCCTCCCTTAACGCCTGATACACTTCCCCGGTTCGGAAGCGCCGGGCCAAGGTCAGCGCCTCTTCCACCGCCTCCGTTGATAAATCCGGCAGACGCCGGGCCAATTCAGCCACCTCTTTTAACCCCAACTCCAACGCCATATGCGTCGCAATGCCGACGCCCATCGCATCTTGCGTGACCTCCCCTTCAGACCCAATCGGCTCGTCATGCCCACCAAACGCCTCATCTTCCTCACCCAACAACACCGCTGCACCCGGGTGACACGCCACGTAACGGTAGAAAAACGATCGCGGACACCGGGCATAAACCCCCAAGGCCGTGACCGGTACCTCATCAAGGCCCACCCCGACGGCACCCATGCACCATCTGGACGGCCATGCCGGCAAAGGCGGCTGTGCCAGTTGAGGCGGGCGCTCATCCCCCGGATGCGGCACAATCGTTTCAACCGCAATCTTGGCTGCATCGAGGCCGGGCATCACGACGTCCAACAGGCCACCCTTAGGCTCAGGCGCGGTTAACAGCAGGCGATCGCGCGCGCGCGTCAACGCCACGTAAATAATGCGACGCTCCTCCGCTTCTTCACGCGATGCCTGTTGCCTCGCCAGGATCTCAAAAAGGATCGGCTTTTGCGTGTCACCATCGTCATCTTTAAAACTCAGTGCAACCCCAAGTTGGGCATCGAAACGCACCTGCGTGCTGTCTCTCGCGCCTGACGCACTGAGGTTGGGCACCACCACCACCGGCCATTCCAGGCCTTTGGCGGCATGGATTGTCATCAAGGCGATCGCATCCCCTGCTTCCAGCGGTGGGCGATCGAAACTCACCTCACCCGCCATCAGGCGCTTGAGGCGCCTCACGAGGGTATGGACGTCTTGAGCACCGTTTTCGAGGGCGCGTACCTCGGCGATCGTCGCCTGCCAGTCTGCCAGTCTGCGCCTGGCACCGGGCATTCCTGCCAGCACGGCGCTGTAACCGGTGAGGTGATCCACCCGCTGTAAAAGCTCACTCGGACGCATTCCACGCTGCGCCGCCAAATCCGCCAACACCTTGCGGGCAACCGCCAACACCGGCTCCGCACTGTTCGCCAGCACCTCCCACCAAGCCAGTTTTCCCCGCGATTGCGCCAAACGGTGCAACACGGCATCCGCAACCGTGAAAAACGGACTGCGCAGAACCGCGAGCAACGCCAAGTCATCATCCCGATTGGCCAACCAGCGCAATAACGCCCACGCATCCAGCGCTTCGCGTGTGGCGAACAAGTCACTGCCCCGCGCCATTGCCGCAGGAATCCCTTCCGCTGCCAGCGCCTCTTCATAAATCATCATCGCGGTGCCGGAGCGAAACAGCAGGGCCACATCCCCCCACCGTAGCGGGCGCAAGGCATCACAACCCTTGTCATGAACCATCAAACCCTGGTCGTGCCAATCCTTCAGCCGACGGGCAATGAAACGCGCCTCCACCCGACGCAACGTCTCCACACTGTCTTTGCTGGTCTTTTCGGTCGTCGCGACCTCGATGTGAGGCCCAACGTGTGGCAAGGGGCGATCGCCTTGCAAATCCTGTCGAAGCTCACCCAAAATCGGCCCACACACCCGGTTGATGGCCGACATCAACGGACCATGGGTGCGAAAACTCTGCATCAAACCCACGCACACACCACCGCGCGATCCAATGGCCTCAGCCAGGCGACCAAACACCGTCACATCCGCACGCCGGAAACCATAAATGGCTTGTTTCTCGTCACCCACCACCGTCAAAATGGCGCCCTCAGCGAGCCGCGTGATGAGGCGTTCCTGCACGGGGTTCGTATCTTGCACCTCATCCAGCAAAAACGCGCGCCAACGGCTCTGGTAATACGCGAGCACCCGGGGATCACCGAGCGCACGCAAGGCATGTGCTTCGAGATCCGCAAAGTCCAACACCCGCTCACGTGCCTTGGCCAAACCCATGAAACGACTGACCGTATCATACGCACTTTTAAGCACCGGCAACACCTCGGCCAGGCGCGCATCCGCCACACCGCACTCAACCCGAAACAAGCGCTCGGCCTTGATCCGATCCCTTACCACCCCCAGCGCCTCCTTGACGCGCTGATACGCCACCGCATCCCATCCCTTCGCGCTGCCCACATTCAGCTTGATTCCATCCAACACGGACACATCCGGCCAGACCCGCTTCGCAGGATAGGCCTCCAACGCCTGCACCACCCCATTCGCCAGCACTCGCTGATATTCGCGTTCCCCGACCCCCACACAATCACGCAAGGCCGACACCGCCTCTTGCCACACGGGATCAGTTTGCCACTCCGCCAAAATGGCCTCACGTTCAGCTTCAAGCAATGCCTGCAAATCGTGCGCATCCCTTGCAAGGGCTTCTTTCGCAGTGACCGGATCCGCCAGCAACATGTCCATCGCCACACGCAGCAACCCAATCGGAATCGTCTCATAAACCGTGGGTGGCAAGGTCGCAAGCGCCGCATCAAGCTGCTCCGCAAACCAGAGTGCTCCCTCCGGGCGATCGCCCAGAATCGAAAAATCCGCCGGCACCCCCGCCGCATCGGGGTGTTCACGACAAATGCGCGCCGCAAGCGCATGCATCGTCATAATCGGCGCTGCCTCCAGTTCGGCCAGAATCTCAGGTGCAAAATCTGCCCCCGAACGGGCCATGTCGCGGCGAATACGGGATCGCAACTCCGTAGCCGCAGCATCCGTAAACGTCGTGGCCACAATCGCCAAAGGCGAGAGCGCATGGCTTCGCATCAGCGCGATGTAGCGCGCGGAGAGCATATGAGTCTTGCCCGTTCCTGCACCGGCCGTCACACAAGCATCACCCCGCGCTGTGACCGCCTGCCGTTGTTCCGCATTCAAAGACATTCAAGACTCCTTTCGATCCAGTCGGGCGCCACTGCGACAACTCAACCGATAATCGCAATACGTGCAGGCCTTGCGTTTGCGATCAGGCGCCACCCGAAAGTCACCGGCTTCAAGCATCAATTTCAATCGCTGCACCAGTGCGTCGATGGCCGTATCATTCACCTTGGCCACATCGCGCTTGGGCTTGCCCAGGTAAACATAACCCGCCTCACAGGTGACCGCTTCAGGATGCAAGGCCTGTGCCGCCGTTTCCATGTAAATCGGCAACTGGATATCCAAGGTGTTCAACCGATTGGCATCCTGGACACAGCCATAGTTGGAAGCACCGGTTTTATAATCAATGATGACGACGCCATCACCCCGTGCATCGATGCGATCAACCCGCCCTTTGACCCGAAAACCCCGCCACTCACCTCCAAAATCTTGCTCCGTGCCAATGATACGGGCATCCGGATCCAAAAAGCTGGCATGCGCCACCGCACGGCGCAGCTGCGTCAGATGCGCCTCCCGCTGTGCCTCCCATCCCAAGTGATCCGCCAACGACAGATTCAGCTCATCAAACAACACCAACTCCGCTTCACGGATCGCCGAATCAAGCGCCGCCAGGATCGTATCGCGAGGCTCCGGATGGTCCTGCACCCCCCGACAGGCAAGCTCCAGCGTCTTGTGGTAAAGCTGCCCCACCACATGTGGGCGCACCCCGTCTTCAGGCTCATCGGATTCCTGTGCCTTAAGCACGTGACGCATCCACCACTTGAAACCGCATTGCCCGAGCGCCACCAATTGACTGGAACTGAAACGACGCGATCGCCAATCCACCGCAATCCCTGTAAACCCATCGTAGGGATCCGGCTCAGCCAACGATCCCGGCCCCTCCCGCCGCTTTTCGATCGTAAGCGCCGCAATGGCCTGATCCAACACGGTATCCCCGCCGTCGTGCCCGTGCAAAATCATCACACGCCGCGCCATCTCCACACTCGCCACCGGCACCTCAGGCGTTTCAGACGACACAAGCCCCAACCACCCATACAACGGGCTTGGTAACTGCGCCTTTCCCGCAAGTAAACGCGGATAAGTCAGTGTCAGCGTGTCACGCGCCACCAATAACAACGCTTCAACCCCCAAGCGCTCGCGATAAGCCGCCCCACGCGCATCCTCCAACCTGAAACCCGACGCCTGTAGCCGCTTGCGTACCGCAAAATCCAACACCGGATCATCTTTAATGCGCGCAGGCAAATGATCCTCCGCCGCACCCAACACAAACAGATGCGCGACACGCGCGCCAAACAGGGCCAAGGGCGGATGCAGACTCACACCACCCCGTGCGGGCGCAGCCGGTGTCGTCTCAAGCGCCAAGACTTCCCGGAGCTCAGTCAAAAAGACCATTCGAGTGATACTGGCTTCGCTATGCCGCGCCAAAATGCGCAAGGCCGATTGAAGTCGCTTCAGTGCGATCGCCTCGATAGCCCACGTCTGCGACCGACGCAGCACGCCAAACACCTGCAAGGTCGCTTTCAGGCGATCGCCCCACTCACGACGCGTCGCCATCATCGGCCACTCAAGCGCATCCATCGTGATCCCAACGCTTAACCAACCTTGCCAACCATTGGGATGCCCCTGCGCGATCGTTTTCAGCTGCCCCGCTTCCAGCACGCCACACAGGTTATGCCCCAGCAACCGAAACGTTTTTTCGAAAGGATAACCATCCTCAATAACCTCCGTGAGCAACCCCACCCAATGCCCCAGGCGCGTCTCACATAAAGGAACCTGATACGCCGCATGCAAGGGCACACCCAGCTCCTGGGCGATCGCAAGCGCCATCGGACCATAAGCCGTCTCATCCCGCACAACCAGGGCGATCGCATCCGGCGTAACACCTTGCTGCAACAATTCCTTGACGTGCGCCAACACACCGCGCACCTCCGCTTCTTGATCCGCAAACACCCACGCCCGCTGCGCAAGCGGCCGCTGCAACACCCCCGTTGGCTCACGCTCCAAACACCAACCCCGGCTCACCAAACGCTCGGCCAACTCCAAATTGTCGCCATGAGCAGCGCTTGCTCCGTGCGGCAACACCACCGCCGAATCAGGACCCGCCCACGCACATATAAACGCTTCTTCATCAGGCCCAAAGCGCGGATACGCATGAATCAACACGTTGCGGTGGTCGCGCAAATGTTGCGCCGCCAACCACAAACCCTGCGCCGGATCATAACGCCCCACCTGCTGCAACAATCCCAAGTAGGCTTTTGCAAAACGTGCTACCTGCTGTACTCGCGGATCGTCAAACGCCAACAAGTCATCAATGTTTGCACCTGAACGAAACAATTCCGCCATCACAGGGGCCAACCGGCGCGCCGTGCCTGCGCGATCCCGAAAACCCAGTTTCTCAGCCGCCGCCTGCATCAACCGAAACGCCATAAACGCATCCACGGGCAGCAAACCCGCCTCACGCAAAATCGCCTGAGCCTCTTTGTTCAGGCTGCGATGCGGAACGTTCAACGCTGCAGCAGCACGCGGATTGGGCGTGATGATCACACGCCCTTTTGAGCGCATCAACGCGTGATCATGGGGGGCAGTGCCCAAGTACAAAGTCGGTGCCATCCAGGAATCCTCACAAAAGCGACGGTAAAATGCGATTTCTTAGGGATACCATGGCGTTCTGATGAATGGGTTGCCTGCGCCAATTCAATACAGAAACGACTTCGTTGAATGATGCCTGTTTTTTTATTTTTATGGCCGCTCCTTGTAAGCACTGGGCGGGCAGCCCACCACGCGGGTAAAGGCTTGCGTCAGGTGGGCCGGTGATGAAAACCCGGTTTCCATCGCCACCGTGCTGACCGGCACATTTGCCGCCAGCAATGCTTGTGCTGCCTGAACGCGAACCGCAATCAAATGTTGCCGAGGCGCGGTGCCCATGAGCGCTTTAAAGCGGCGTTCGAGCTGTCGCTCACTTAATCCTACCGTCCGGGCCAGTTCTGCAACCGTCAACGGCTCTGCGTAGTTGGCGTGCATGATATCAATCACCCGCCACACTTCTGCATCCCGCGTGGTCGTCGCTTCAGGCTGCTCAAGCACCAGGCAGGTCCGCGCCACCAAAATTGCCAGTTGTTCAAGCAAACCCACCATGACACGCTCCCGCCCTGGTTTTTCGGTTGCCATCTCTTCTGTGAGCAGCCGTGCCATCAGCCACCAACGGGTGTCGTGAGCCACGTGTAACGACGGCACGGAAGCTTCCTTATTCAGCAGTGCCACGCCGTTTGTCAGCCAGTCTGCGGGGAGATCGATCACCAAAAACTCCAATTCCCCCGTCAACGGCGCCACCGCATGCTGAACCCCTGCGCCCACCCACACCCCCCATTCCGGCCCCAATGCCAACGCCTGCCCTGCAGCCGACAACCGCATGCGGCCTGCGATCGGCAACAGCAACTGCCCGTACTCGTGATGATGCGGCAAGGCCGTAAACCCTTCATGCCGCTCGTGATAAAACGTCGCAGCACCACACCGACACCGACCCAAGCGGTGCGGAATGGTCCTGATATAGGCAGACAATGGCGTGGTTGTCATCAGATGTCGGATTTTTGTAAGTCACGTGTCGGAAACAAGAATGAAATGTAGATAAAGCTTTTGTAAAATTTATATTAACAACCCAATCAAGTGAGCAAAGGAGTTACCGGTATGATACCCACGGCGCGTATGAATGTTTCGTTTTCAATGCAGCCCAAGCTTGGTTTGAAGGGTTTTAAGCGTGCGGTGATCGCCCTGGTTGGTATGACGGTGTTGGCTGGTTGTGGGCAAGGTTTGGCAGGTGTTCAGCGGATTGATGGTGGGTTGGCCAGTGCGCAATCCCGAAAGCTTGTCAAGCAAAATTTGGCTGGTCAAGGCGAGCGGGTATTGTTGCGGATTCCGGAGTCGTTGATTCGGGAAGTGAACCAGCAGTTACAGGCGGTGCGAGCGGAAGAAGCGCATCGCAACGAGACAGAGGGACCCTTCACGCAAGAGATGATTGGCGGAATGTACCCCGGACCCAAGCGCCCGACTTATGGGGTGCAGCTTGAAGCGTATGGCTTGCATGTGAGTACGGATAACTTTAAGAGTGAGTTGGAAGAGTTGACGTACATGAACTTTCGCCAGACAAGAAACGGACATCTGGAGGTGCCATACTTGAACCGTCCGGGCTTGAAAGTGTCTTATTATTTCACACTGTCGCCAATCAAGGTGGGGCGCACGCCAGCAGAAGCCAAACTGAAGCCGGTGCCTTTGAAAGTACGTTACATCAGCAACTTCGGTAAGAATTACTCGGCGACACTCGAACGTTAGTCAGCGTCACGCTTGGTAAGCGAGGATGGCAGTCATGTGCGTGCGGTGGTTGTGAAGCGGGATCGTTTCGGTAACTTCAAGTCGCAATCGCGTCGCTGGTTGGGGTTGGATTCGCTTTGAAGACACGCCCAAAAAGTAAATTTGAATCTTTTGTTTGATGACGGTCAGGGGTTGCGAGTGGCAGCCCCAGTCGTATCTGCGAGGGTTATGCTGATCACCCCATCTAGCCAAACATCATGGATTCAAACGATCATTGTGACAGATGGCGAAGACTGTTAGGGGTCCATCTTTCTGGCGAAGCGCTCAAACTCGTCAAACCTGCTGCTGCCCGCATCGCCGGTGGTTGATGGCGGTGCGGTTTGATCCAACCGATCCGCCTGCGCCTTGAGCTCATCCGCCATCCGCCGCAATTGCTGTTCCGCCTTGCGCAAGCCTACGCTCAAACGCCCGCCTTCACCAACGCCTTTTAAATGGTCTTTCACTTGCGTTTGAATATCTCCCCAAAGCTGGCCCCAACTATCTTGAGGCTGTGATGCGCCGGTGTCCTTGGTCTTTGGCTGCATAGTCGGTTCACGACCCGGAACGCGTTGACCCAATTGGTGCCCGCACACCCCGCACAGGGGTGACGGATTGTCCCGCTTGAGACGATTGAGACGCCCACAGGCCTCACACAAAGCAACGGTGCGCTTTTGAGTGCTGGCCCCACCCGTGGGCGCATTGGTTGAGTGCCTGGCTTTTGACCCCGTGCCGCCGTTTGTCTGGCGGCGTTCCAAGTCGTAGGCTGCGCGCCGATTGGTATCAAGCAAGACATCCGCCGCTTCATTCACCCTGGCCACAGCCGCAGCCGAACCGCCCCGGTCAGGATGCAGGCGTTTGGCGAGTTCGCGATACGACGCCTTGATGGTTTTCGCATCCGCATCCGCCGCGACGCCCAGGATGGCATAGTAATCGGGTAACGCTGGCACGGGCGGTCGCTCCTTGATAATCCTAAAAGTGGACCATGACCTGTTGAGCAACCGCTTCTGCCAGCGTGTCCAGGCGCCGTGACACGGCATCGGCTGAGGCATCGGTCACCAGCAGTCCCAAATGGTAGGGCTTGGCTGACACGGCACGAACGTGTTCGTTTTCGAAGGGTCGCGCATCGGGACGTTCGACGGCGGCCGCCGAAGCGAGTACGCCAGCGTAGACGTTTTTGCCGAGTGCCGGCGGGGTGCGATCGCCCATCTCAATCCGCGCCCAGCACGCCCACAAATTCAACCCACTCTCAGCCTCTACCATGTCTTCAATCAACCCGGCACCAACCCGCGCGCTGGCCTCCAGAAAATAAAACTGCCCCGTCTCGCGATCATTGATGTACTCAATATGAAAGACTCCTTCCGCAAGCCCCAGTGCCTGAATGACGCGCTGGTTCAATGCCTGCAAGGCTATCTCTTCGGGACTGCCCGTCTGGATACGCCACGTTGTGTAGACGCCACCATGCGTGTGAAGATCCAGAATCGGACGCCCGTAACGGTGGGCCGATGCAAAACAGACCTCGCCGTTCAAGACGACGCCATCGAGATGGTAAATGTCGCCAGGCGTAAATTTTTCAATCAGGTGATGGCTCAGGCGATCGCCCAAACCATGCACCGTACGCCACACAGACTCCTTGTCATGACAAACCGTAATTCCCTTGGACGACGCCGCCATCCGCGGCTTGATAATCCATGGCCCCGGCACCGCCTCAAGAAAACGGGCAATGGCCGGTAAATGCACCGCCGCCACAAACTGAGGCACCGCCACCCCATTTCGGTGAGCACATTCGCGCATGGCAAGCTTATCCCTTACCAAACGCGCTGCGCTATCACCAAGCCCTGGCAAGCAGAAATGCTCACGCAAGCGCGCAGCCAACTCAATGTCATATTCGCCCGGGCCCACGATGCGATCAAACGCAACCTCCCGCGCCAAATACGTCGCCGCGTTCTCCAACTCCTGAGCATTGAAAATGTCCGGCACCGCAAACAAATCATCAATCAACGGGCGCGGCCATTCATAACCCAACGCCTCTGCACGCGTCACCACCACCACTCGGTGCCCCGCACGCTTCAGTTCGCGCAAAAAAGCTTCCCCATACAGCCCGTGGGTTGCGGCCATGATGACCAGAAAAGTCATAGCACCTGATTGCGACATGCCAATTTCCCCCCGCAGGTTATCATAACAGGCCCGTGACACAAGCGAAAATCCCCAGCTTTGAAACCACGCGGGTTAAAGCTGAGGCTCACAATAAGTATCTATTTGGGAACGCATTCTGGATCATCATCCAGAATGTCCCTGCCAAGACACCAACCGGCTTTCGGCAGGGACCGCAGTGCGTGGCGTTCAACCTTCCTGATTCATGATGGCGACGAGTTCCTGCAAGACACGGTCAGCATCATCATTGGCAACCTGGCACGTACCCGCATTAAAGTGCCCACCTCCCCCATTTTTGAGCGCGAGCTCGCCAATATTGATTTGTGACGTGCGGTTGAAGATCGACTTACCGATAGCCAAAGCGGTATTCTGCTTGCGGAACCCGTCAATCACGTGAATGGAAATATTGCACTGTGGATAAAGCGCATAAATCACGAAGCGATTACCAGGCCAAATGTTTTCCTGGTTGCGCAAATCCAGGACTACGACGTTGCCGTGAACCGTCGACAGTTCCTTTAACTGCGACTTGAATTTTTCATCGTAAGAATGAAAGAGATCCACTCGCTCCTTGACGTCGGGCAGTTCCAAAATTTCTTGAATCCGCATCGTTTTACAGCGCTCAATGAGATCCATCATCAGGTTATAGTTCGAGATCCGGAACTCCCGGAACCGACCCAACCCCGTTCGAGCATCCATCAGGAAGCTTAGCAGCTCCCACCCTTGCGGATTCAAGATATCCTCTCTGGAAAACTGCGCACTGTCCGCTTTGTCAACGGCAATCATCATTTCATCAAAAAACGCTGGAAAACGCTCCCTGCCACCATAATAATCGTACAGCACCCGCGCAGCGGAAGGCGCTTCCGGCATGATAACGTGATTGTTCAAGCCTTTCTGATTGCGGACGCTTTCGCTCAAATGATGGTCGAAAACGATATGCGCCTCTTCGACATACGGTAAGTTGGTGACAATATCGCGCGATGTGATGGCAACCTTCTTGTCTTGCATATCCTTGGGATGAACGAAAAGAATCTCGTCAATCAAGTCAAGTTCACGAAGCAAGACTGCACACACCAAACCATCCATATCCGAACGCGTCACCAAACGATATTTTTGCTGCTCTTGAACGGTCACGGTTTCCTCCTGATGCTTGATTGTCACGAATCAAGCGCGAAAATAGCACGATCTAGATGCAATAAACCCTGCACCTGACCCACTGTACCCACACTGCTGTGATTCTTATCACGTTATGGTATCACGAACCAACGATGCAACCGTTCGGATCGCTCGGTGCACTGGCACACGAGTCAGGTCATCGCCAGACGGACCGCTTGCGATGACACCCAGAGAGAGGGTCGTTCCTCGGTTACGTACCATAAAGCGGTTTCCTCCTCGCTCACGGACCTGATGCGTCGTCGCCTGCTCGGGATCGTGATTGGCGCGGCTCCTCAGGTTTCGCGGATGCGTCGCTTTTGTTCGTCGAGCCAGGCGATCGCCACCCGCTTGAGTTGCGCTTCGGTGCGGATATGGCCCATATGTTCCAACAACGAGAGCGTGAATTGCCGTACCAGATCACGGGTCAATTCGACGCTTTTGGGGTCACTGGCCGTTTTGAGCAGGCTGGTGTGGCCGATGGTCAGGGTTTCAGCGACGATGCGTTGGATCATCTGATCCGGCAAACTGCCAAAAAAGGGCAGTTTCGCCAGTTGTTGGTAAGTCTTTGACTGCTTGAGCGCGTGACCGGTGCTGTGGCTGATAAGGGCCTCAAGGCTGGGTAAGACTTCTGGAGTCACCTTTTCGAGCAGCATGAGCACGTTGATTTCGATCAGATGCGCCACCGCCTCGCGCTCCGCAGGGGGCAACGAGCGAATGGCTTCATCCAGGCTGAACTGATGCACGTTTTGCTGGTAGTTGCTCAAAATCTGTATTTGCACCGCATCGGTGATCACCCCGAGCACCCGCGCGAGTTGGGTGCGAGCGAACGCCATCGGGTTGATCAACCCCATGCGCTGCATGCGATAACCCACCGAAATCATCCGCACCAGATGCAAAGGACCCTGCAACCTCGATGGCAAGGCATACACCACCACCGGCAAGAAATAAATACCATCATACCAACGCGCCTTCGCAAAATGACGAAAGTCAGGATACTCACCGCGCACCACGCTGCGCCGGCCCCGAATCACAAACTCCAAACCAAAAAGCGGCAAAAACAGACAGTCAATCAGCCAGAAACGATCATCCGGATGCCCGTCTTCACCAAACCGTTGCCAGTAATTGCGCTTGAGCAAAGGCACCACTTCCCGCCCAAACCACGCGCGCTCAGCTTCCAAACGCTCGGGTGTCAAGTTCTCACGGGACCAGAATTGCAACCAACTCGTCGTGGAAGGCAAATCCTCCCACGGTCGACGCTTACCCAAAAAGCGCGCTTGCCAGCTATGCCACGATAACGGATTGCCCCAATCAAGCACCTCGGAAGCCGGCGCACCCGTTTCCCACATGTGCCGTCGCACCCGATTTTTGAGTTGTTCGGATACCCCCCTCAATCCCACCGAAATGTAAGGGTCCTCGACCTGAATCTTGGCGACCACCCATTGCCGCGTCTCAGCGAGTGAGCGCTCAATTTCCGCTTCACGACGGCTGTTTCGCAATACATTGAATGTCATCTCCGCACGCGCAACAAACCCCTCCGTTGAGCGATGGGGTTCCATGCCCTTGATGTGGTCAAACGCCTGCCAGACGATAGGCGGTGTCAAGGCCTGGTAGTGATGGCGAAGATCCTTATAGGTGTAGTCCATCAACACCAACAGGAGGTTGCTGAGCGCAAGCACCAACAACACCGCATCCGCTAACCACCCCAACATCCAGTTAATGAGCCCTTGCGGCTCCGATGGGGGCGGTGACGGCGTGACACCCTCACCAGGCAGCAAAGCCGCTACCCGACGCTCCAATTCCAACTGCTTCGCGTCCCCTGATTCCCCCATGTCACCCCCCGCGTGCTCGCCTTTTTGTCCTTTTACCCCAATGAAGAAAGGCCGCCTCAGATGAGACGGCCTTCAACAAACAACTTGCAGTTTATGGACGTGAACCGCCTGGACCACCGGGGCCCGGACCGGGGCCCATTTTTTCACGGAAGGTGATACGCCCGCGGGTCAGGTCGTAAGGCGACAATTCGATGCGCACCTTGTCACCAAGCAGCACCTTGATGCGAAAACGACGCATACGACCTGCCAAGTGACCCAGCACCTCATGACCATTGTCCAAGGTGATGCGAAACATCCCGTTTGACAGCGCTTCTTGCACTGTCCCGGTCATTTCAATAATATCTTCTTTACCCATAAAGGTGCGCTCGGTTCCTTTCCTGCCGCCTGTTTAAAATTTAAACACATTAAGGCTCAGCCTAAAAATAGCATACGTCACCATTTCTTGTCAGCCAAATCGTTTGAAGGACCACGGCGCCATCGCCGCTTTTGAATGATGGGAGAAATCGCTGTATTCAATGACTCTGATATAATGGTGTGCTGATCGCTTGTGTTTGGGCTGCTCGGGGGTGACGTTTGCAGTGGGATCTGAAAAATTGGGCTGATCCAATGACCTTGCGTCGCGGCACAGCGTACGTTCGCCGCGGGGCCGTAGGACCGCGCCGTGTCGAAAGCGGCAACGGGGTTCTGGTGGTCGAGGCTGAGGTGGATGAAGGTGCCCTCGCTCCCGTGCAGGTGCGATTGAACTGGGATGGCCGCGAGCTGATTGCGGTTTGTACGTGTCCCATGCAGGCGCCGTGCAAGCACGCGATGGCTGTGGCCATGGCGCATTTGGAGTCACCCGGTGACGCCGAAGTGGCGGAGGCGTCAGTGGCTGGTGCCACTGTGCCTCGTTTGAGGCCCGGGGATGAAGTCCTGTTTTACAACTTGCATGTGGCGCCGCCGCCGAAGCGCATGGAAAAACAATATCGGCGTGGCGCGGTGGTCTGGTTGTCGATGGAGCGGGCGATCGTCATGGACGATGGCTTGCCTGGCATGCCGCGGCCACTGGCCTTGTGGGGCCCTGTTCCGCGGCGGGGATTGTCGGCGGCGGATCAGGCCATTCTGGATGTAATCGAACCGTATTACCGCACTCGCAACCGCGACTTTTCATCACCCCATGCCCACGGTATCCCCTTGTTGGATGAGATGGTTGCGGGAGTTTTCAATGAGTTGACGCGCTGCCCGTTTGTCTTTGGCGCGGGTCGGACGCCGATTGAGGTTCGCCCCGATTGCGTGATTCGCAGTGTGGGCGGCCCGTACGAACTCATCTGGGATATTGACGGTGAACTGGTGGCGGGTCAGGTTGCCCGTCTGGTCGGTGAGGATCCCGGTTGGTTGCTGGTACGGGATGTCTTTCGGCCTGTTTTGGCGGCGACCGTTCCGGATGCCGCTGTGCCATTGGTTGACGCACCGGAAGACAATTTGGTGAGTTTGGTTTTGCATGAGGCCGTTGAGCCCGTTTTGCGCTTGAATCTGTCCGAAGAGGATGATCGCTTGCTGGTGCGCGTCAACTTTCGCTATGGCAATGCGGCACCGCTTGCCCCGGGTGATTCCAGACAGGCCATTCGTGGTGAGGCGGACGGTGTGTGGGGACATTGGCCACGTGACATTGAACGGGAACGTGCGTGGTTTGAACGCTTGAACCAGACTTTGCTCGAATCGCGGGGTTCCGGGCAGTTTATGGTTTGGGGCGAAGAGGCGCTGATTTTCTTGATGGATGAATTGCCGCAGTTGCTCCGTGAAGGCGCGGAGGTTTACGGTGAGGAGCGTCTCGACCGCATGCGCGTGCGGCGTCAAACAGCCTATGTCTCAGTCGGTGTGAGCTCGGGCATTGATTGGTTTGATTTGCAGACCACGGTACAGGTGGAGGATGAAACCGTCTCGTGGCAGGCTCTGCGGGACGCGTTCAAGCGAAATTCCCGGTTCGTGAAACTGGGGGACGGTGCGTATGCGCGTCTGCCTGAAGAATGGCTGGTTCGACAACAGCAGTTGGCTGCGGTGGCAGGGGCGCGGATGGAAGCGGATGAGGCGGGTTTCACCCAGCGCTTGCCGCGGTATCTGGCGCCGGCTGCGCGTGAGTTGATGGAATCTGCTGGGGCCACGCGCGGGGACCAGGATTGGCGGCGTTTTTTAGATGGGCTTGATGTGGCGGATGCCGACCGTGAATTGCCTCCTCCGGCAGGTTTTATTGGTGAGTTGCGCCATTATCAAGGGCGTGGGCTCGCGCGTTTGGGCTTTTGGCGTGACTATGGTTTGCATGGCATCCTGGCAGATGACATGGGCTTGGGTAAGACCATTCAGGCGATCGCATTGCTGCTTGAGCACAAATCGCGCGGCAATCCGGGGCCCAGTTTGCTGGTGGCCCCTACTTCAGTTGTTTACAACTGGGAGAGCGAAATCGCGCGGTTTGCGCCTGATATAAAGGTTTTGGTGCTACACGGCTCGGATCGCCACGAACGCCTTGATGCGTTAGCCGAGGCGGATGTGGTGGTGACCACTTACGGATTGCTGCAGCGCGATCGCCACATCTGGCACGCGCAATCCTTCGCTTACGTGATTTTGGATGAAGCGCAAAAAATCAAAAATCCCCACTCACAGGCAGCCAAGGCGGCCTGCCGTTTGTATGCCCGGCATCGCCTGTGCCTGACGGGCACCCCGATCGAAAACAATCTGCTCGAATTCTGGAGCCTGTTTCATTTCTTGATGCCCGGCCTGTTAGGCTCGGAGAAACATTTCCGCAGCCAATACTTTAAAGCCGTCAGCACGGAAGCGGATGAGGCACGCGAGCGCTTGCGTCGCATCACACGGCCATTTATCTTGCGCCGCCTGAAATCGGATGTGGCGACGGATTTGCCGCCGCGCAGCGAAATTGTGGCTTACTGCGAACTGGGCGACGAACAACGCAGGCTCTACAACGAAACACTGGCAGCCGTCCGTGGACAGATTTTTTCGGAGGTGCAGACCAAAGGGCTGAAACGCGCGCATTTTCATGTGCTGGAAGGTCTGTTGCGCCTCAGGCAAGTGGCCTGCGACCCCTTGCTGGTACAACGCGAAGGAGCCAAGCCCGTGCCGTCTGCCAAGGTCACACAATTCATGGAATTGCTGGGTGACATGATCGAACAAGGGCACCGGGTGCTGGTGTTTTCGCAGTTCGTCAAAATGCTGCACATCTTGCGGGATGCCTTGAGTGAGCAAGGCATTGATTACGCGTATCTGGATGGACAGACGCGTGATCGCCTCGAACGCGTGAACCGCTTCAACGAGGGGGATACGCCCGTGTTCTTGATCAGCCTCAAAGCCGGCGGCACCGGCTTGAACCTCACAGGCGCCGACTACGTCATCCACTTCGATCCCTGGTGGAACCCTGCGGTGGAAGATCAAGCCACCGACCGGGCGCACCGCATCGGCCAAACCCGGCATGTGTTCAGCTATAAACTGATTGCCAAGGGCACCGTGGAAGAAAAAGTCCTGCAACTCCAAGCGCAGAAACGCAAAATGGTACGCGATGTTTTAGGCGCCAGTGAAGGCGGACCCGAACTGACGATGGCCGACCTGGAGTTTTTGCTCGAGTAGTTGGCTGCCGTTACGCCAGTGAGAGTTGGCGCCCTGTGATGGTATGCAGGCGGGTGACGCCCAACGCGCGCAGGAGATCGATCGCCTGCGGATAATTGGCACCCACATCCTCCGGCCGGTGCGCATCCGAGCACAGCACCAAGGGCACATCCGCCTCGACCAGCAAGCGAATCCACTCAGGCGCCGGGTAAATTTCTTTCACAGGCTTGCGCCAGCCCGCCGTGCTCACCTCCACGGCCATCCCGCTTTGCTTGATCAAAGGCGTCAGATGCCGATACCATTTGCCGGCAACCGCCGGCGCGTGAAATCCAAATACCTTGATCACATCCGCATGCCCAATGATGTCCACAGGCCGCTCACGGATCATCTGCTCCAGAATGCCAAAATACGTGTCATAAATATCCCCGACATCCCCACGTTCCCACTGGTCACGCATTTCATCAAGATCAAAGCCGAAGCCACCCAGCCAGTGCACGGAGCCAATCGCATAATCAAACGGGTACGACGCCAAAAACTCCTTCATCGCCGTCCCATTGTCTGGCATATAATCCATCTCGATGCCAATCTTGATATTCAACCCCTCTTCGCGCGCCTTCAGCAACAACCCGAGATACTCATCTAGGTCTTCCGTCTTCTTGCGTTCGACCCAAGGGTTCCAGAGCAGATGCTTGGTTTGCGCAAAGCGGTACGCGTGCTCGGAGATACCCAGATCCGTTACCCCGGTCTTTTGCGCCTGGGCCACAAACTGCTTGAGCCATTCGAGCGCATAAGGCCCGCGCTCCACATGCACATGGTAATCCGTCACCTGTTCAAAACTGCGCATCTTGTCTCCTTTTATCCCGTTACACGCGACCGCTTTTCAAGACACCTTGCAGGCCAGTGTCCAACTGGCGATCGCTTTCCATTTACTCCCCTTGAATCAACTGGCGCTGAACAACGGCGCGCAGCCTTGCCCACCGCTTGCACATTGCCGCACCCGCTTGTCAACTCTGCCTTTTGAACAGGGCAATTGTCAAACCAACCACCGTCCTTTACTTGATTTTTACATCCGGTTGATTGACGGCTCGCACTACCCGATGTCCCTTTGATGCTGTTCAACCTCGGCAAAAAACAAGGCGATGCGTTCAAGTCCTGTGATCAACTCTTCCGGGGAACACACCCAGGAGAGTCGCAAAAATCCCTCTGCGCCAAATGCCAGGCCCGGAATGGTTACCACGCGCGTGCTTTCAAGCAGGCTGCGTGCCGCTGCCAGGGAGTCGTGCGCCACGTTGTCTGGTAAGGGCAGCATGACATAAAAACCACCCTCCGGAGGAATGTGCGGCAAGGCGTGGCGCTGCAACTGCTCAAGCAGAAGGGTGCGTTGCTGACGGTAATGGGGCTGGTGGATGGTGAGGCCTGCGGGGTCTTGCAGGGCTGCGATCGCCACCCGTTGCGAAAAGGTACTGGCAGCCGTATTGACGAACTGATGCAGCTTGATGGCCGCCGTGATGGCGTGGTCTGTACCCATGAGCCAGCCAAGGCGCAAACCGGTCAGCGCATGACTTTTAGACAGGCTGCCAGCCACCAGCGTGTGCGGGTAGAGGCTGGCCAGTGAGGTCGGGGGCGTTTCTTGATAATGCAGCGCCAGATAGACCTCATCCAGCAGCACATAAACAGGCGCGCCGGGACGGGCCAACAGGCCATCTGCCAGTTTTACAAGTTCGTGACGGGGCCAGATGCGACCTGTGGGATTGTTGGGGCTGGCGAGAATGATGAGCCGGGTGTCGGGGGTGAGGGCTGCGAGCACCGCTTCCGCCGAGGGCGCAAAGCCAGTTTTTGCATCAAGTACAACCTCACGGTGGCGCAGGTTTTCCAGTGCACAGAGTTTGGCGTAGGCGCCATAACAGGGTGCAACAATCAAGACACTGTCGGTGGCGGGATTGAGCAGGCTTTTAATGGCGAGGTACAGGGCTTCTTGCGAACCAACGGTCACGCAGACGTTGGAGACTGAATTCAAATCGGGATAATTGAAACAGCGGGCGATCGCCTCACGCAACTCGCCAAAGCCAGCATTCGGACTATAGGGACAGCCGTGCTCGCGCACCCAGGCGGTGGCGGCCTCAAAGGGCGCCAGGGGAGGGGCCAAGGTGGGCTCTCCCAACCCCAGATCAATATCCCCCGGACGCTTGGCCTCGTTGATGGCGCGAATCAAGCTGCCAGGAATCGCGGTGATAACCGGGTTCATGAGCCCCCCAAAGTCACGATGCATCAGCCGAAAATGACTCAGGCAAAATATTTGTTTGACTGTTCGACATTCATGCGTGAGCACTCAAGAGACCGTTTCCGGAATTTTCCAGATAAGTCCGACTTCGCCAACCCCTGCGGCCCGCACGACATCAGTGTGAACGATGCAGAAACGCTTTGATTGTTGATCAAATGTTCACTGGTATTCAATAACACGAGTCATTGCCTGATGTTTTGAGTTTGTCACCCAAGTTTTGAAAAAAAACCTATGTGTCCCTGTATAACGAGTCTTTGGGTCATCGATCGCTTAAGTAGACACGCATGGTTCAAAATTTTCTCAATGCTTCACCCCCACGCAATGGTGACAAGTCGTAGTCTTGACCCATTACACGCTAAACACGACGATGCCCATGAGTGGCGTCACACGGGCATCGTCGTCGGGGAAGTTAACCGTCGTCGCCGATGGCGTTCACGGGACAGCCAGCCATGGCCTCTTCGCAGGCAGCTTCCTCATCCGGTGTGGTGGGCTGCTTGTAGCACACATCATGGGTGCCATCATCCACGGCCCGGAAATTATCGGGCGCCAAGGACTC
Organism: Candidatus Sericytochromatia bacterium; assembly: GCA_040400605.1. Taxonomy (GTDB): domain Bacteria; phylum Cyanobacteriota; class Sericytochromatia; order S15B-MN24; family JAQBPE01; genus JBBAPZ01. The sequence continues at coordinate 32,844 of JBBAPZ010000021.1, read as the reverse complement.
GCACAGGTTGCAAAAGATGCAGGTCTCATCCACATAGTAGCGACCGGTGGTGTTGTCAGCGTAGCGAATCGTTTTATCTGCCATGACCCTCGTTGCTCCGTCTTGATCTGCTATTGGGCGGGTGGCGCCTGACGCACACCCGTTCGCTTTCATTTTGCCAGACTCACCGCCAACCGACAACTTGACCGCTAAACGATTCTCTTAGGCTTGTCATCAGCCAGTGCCAATGGCCACTCCCGTCTGTATCTCCTCGGCCAGATGTTGGCGGGCGAAGTCAATCGCCATGCCGCACAAGCAAACCCAGCAAATCATCATAACTGCGCCGCAAGGCCGCAATCGGGACGGATTCCCGCGCCTGATGCGCTTGGGCCGTCTCACCCGGGCCAAAATTTACAGCCGGTATTCCGCGTGCACTCAACCTGGCCACATCCGTCCAGGCCTGCTTCGGTTCGATGCGCAACCCCGTTCGCGCAACCCAGCGCGTGAGCGTCGGATCATCCAGGCACACCTGCCCCGCAGGCGCCTCATCCACAATCGTCACAACCGCCTCATCTCCCACCATCGCAAGCAAGGCGTCTTTGGCGCTCGCCAAGGTGCGATGGGGCGCGAAGCGGTAGTTGACGTTGACCTCGAAGCTATCCGGCACCACGTTGCGCGAATTGTGGGTGTGCGCGGTGGTGGCCGTCATGACCTCATAAAAAGTAAGGTCGCCATACTGAACCGGCACGCGTTCCTGACTCGCCAGACGCTGTAAAAAAGGCAGCGCACGCGTGATGGCACTTGCCCCCTGCCAGGGTCTGGCACTGTGGGCGCGTTGTCCCTCAAAGCGCAACACGGCGTGCAAACCGCCCACGCACCCCATCTGGATCTGGTTGTCGGTGGGTTCCAGACACACCGCGAAGTCCAGCTTGGGTATGTGGCCGCCGGCCAGCAGGGGTTGGAGGCCATTGTCGATAACCGGACCTTCTTCCCTGTCGTAAAAGACGGCCACCAGGTTAGGGTGCTGCTGCGGGTCGTGCGCAGCAAGCAAGGCGAGCATGACAGCGAGGCCGCCTTTCATGTCGCTGGCGCCGCAGCCGTAGACCCGGTTGTCACGGATTTCAAGGGGTTGATCACCCGCCGCTTTTACCGTATCGGTGTGACCGAACAACCCGATCGTCGGGCACAGCGGGTCGTGGGCAGTGCACGCCACGATTGCCTCGCCGTGGCGTCTGACCCGGAGATGCGGCATCACGGCAAGCCGGGCTTCCAGCCAGTCACACAAGGCGGCTTCATCACCCGTTTCGGAGGGGATGGCACACAGGGCCAAGTTGTCTTCGGCCAGTTGCCGGGTCAGGGAGTCGTGTATCATACGGCCACGTTGAAGGTACGCAGTGCGTCATTCAGGCTGGTTTTTTGATCCGTGCTCTCCTTGCGTTGCCCGATAATGAGTGCGCACGGGACCTGATAGGTGCCAGCCGGGAAGGCTTTGGGGATGGTGCCCGGAATCACGACGGAGCGGGCCGGGACGCGGCCTTTGAGGGTGATGGGCTCGGGGCCTGAGACGTCGATGATGGGGGTGCTGGCGGTGATGACGACGTTTGCGCCAAGGACGGCTTCACGTTCGATGATGACGCCTTCAACCACGATGCAGCGGCTTCCGAGAAAGGCACCGTCTTCGACAATGACGGGGGTGGCGGTGGGCGGTTCGAGAACGCCGCCGATGCCAACGCCACCGGAGAGGTGGACGTTTTTGCCGATTTGGGCACAAGAACCGACGGTGGCCCAGGTGTCAACCATGGTGCCAGCGCCAACCCGGGCCCCGATGTTGACGTAGCTTGGCATGAGGATGACGCCTGGTTCGAGGTGACAGCCATAGCGGGCCACGGCGGGGGGCACCACACGGACGCCTGCTGCCTGGTGGTTGATTTTGACGGGAACCTTGTCGAGGAAGGCGAGGGGGCCCGCAACGCTAGGTTCGAGCGGACGGGAGGCGAAATAGAGCAAGATGGCTTCTTTGATCCACGCATGGACGACCCAGCCTGAACTGGTGGGTTCTGCGACACGGAGGGTGCCTGTGTCGAGGTTGGCGAGGACTTGATCGATGGCCGCTTGTGTTTCGGGTAAGGATAACAAGGTGCGATCGCTAAAGGCACGGTGAATGATATCGGCGGTATCGGTCATGATTGAGAACGCTTTCTTTATGCGAAAAATTTTTTGAGATCGGATTGAAGCGCATTATAACCCATGCATTCCGGGTATCTATTGGAAGGGATCGCAACTGCTTCGCATTACCCTTGACGGATGATTCATTTTTCACTTAATCTTGGCCTGATTCCGGCAAAGTCGCCCGTGAGTCCGATATTTAAGCGGTACAAGGCAACGTTGCATGAAACACGGCGCAGCGCTTGAATTTAGGAGCCGACTCATTTGAAGTACAATACATTGGTGGCGAAAAAGTACAACATTCTGGTTGTGGATGACGAACCCGATAATTTGTTGTTGCTTGAGCGGGTGTTGCGGCGCGATTACAACTTGTTCACCGCGAACAGTGGGGCCGAGGCGCTTGAGATTCTCGAAACCATGGATGTGGATATGATCATATCGGATCAGCGGATGCCGAACATGACCGGCGCCGAACTGCTGGGCAAAGCCTATGAGCGCACACCGGATCAAGTGCGCATTTTACTGACCGCGTATTCAGACGTGAAAGACATCGTTGCTGCGATCAATGCCGGGCACATATACCAGTATCTCAGCAAACCTTGGGATCCGGATGATCTCAAGCTGACGGTGCGCCGTTCACTTGAGAGTTATCAGTTGACGCTGGACAACCGGACCTTGATGGCGCGATACCGCAACGATGAGGCGGAATTGCTCGGTTTGTTTCAGCGGCTTGTGACACGTCTGGAGGCGCGCTCGCCTTACACCCGGGATCATGCCCAGCGGGTGCAGCATTATGCGAATATGCTGGGACGCGACCTTGGCTTTTTTGACGAAGAGTTGTCCCAATTGGATGTGATGGCGCATTTGCATCGTTTAGGTTTGTTGGTTGAGTCGGATGCGCAGATTGCGTCGGCGCTTGAACAAATTGACCCGAACCAGCGTCAGGCACGCTCGCCGCATGCTGCGGTGACGGAAGAATTGCTTGTGGGGTTGCCCTTTTTTGTCCGGGCGATTCCGCTGCTTGGCTGGTTGGCTGAGCCGGTTGACGGTTCGGGTGTTCGGGGGCAAGTGGGAACGGAGGTTCCTTTGCTTGCAAGGGTGATGCAGGTAGTCATTGCGTTTGATGACTTGGTGGTGGGGCGGCCGGGTGTGGAACCGCTTGAGCCGGCGCTTGCGTTGGCTGCCATCAGAGAGCAGGCAGGGCGGGCCTTCGACCCGATGATCGTGGAGCATTTTGCGCGGCTTTTGGCTGCTAATCCGGATTTGGTCGCGTGCCGCAGTTAATTTTAGCTGATAAATCCGAGTTGTTCAGGCGGACCTTGTCCAGCGTGTTGCAGCGGGATGGTTATGAGGTGGTGCATGCGGAAACTGGGCAGCGTGTGTTGACGCTGGCGACCCAGTTGCGCCCTTTTGCGATCATCATGGACATCGAAGTCGAGTCCCCAAGTGGCTTTGAAACGTTATTGCTGTTGAAGCGCGAGCCGGCTTTGCGGCGTTTGCCCGTTATCTTGGTTTCACGGGAGAGTGTACGCAGTTCGGTGGGCAGTGCCTTGAAGGTTGGTGCTGAGAGTTTCTTGTTGAAGCCGGTGGATCTCAACGTGTTAACGCGAACGCTCAAGGGATTGCAGGTACCGGTGCCTCAGGTTGGGGCGCCAGTCAGCCTGTTTTTTGGCGACACCGAGTTGGTCGCGCAGGTGCGCTTTGTTGACCAGTATGGCACGGTGTATTTGAATCGCGGTGAATGTGATGAATCCGTGATGGATGCTCAGGTGCGGAATATGCTTTCTGTTGAGGAGCAGGCACTTTTGTACAATGAGACCGCACCCGTGGGATCGCACGGTGTGATTACCTTTCCGACGAATGGTGCAATGGCAGCTTCGCAGGCGGTGTTGCTACAGGAGGAAAACGCGCAAGGCATTGCGGTTTTTCCTGTGGGTGATCCGGTCGTCGGCGGAGAACCGGATGTGTTGCGTGTGCCGGTGAATTACAAGTGTCGGTTCATGCTTGCCGGTGGTTTCATGAAGTTGGCGAATGTGACCTCGCTTCATGGGAAGGGCTTGTTGCTTTCCGGGATTACTGAGGAGCCCCGGTTCAACAGTCTGGTGGATATCACATTGTATCCGGGCGAATTTGGTGCGAACGGCGGCATACCACTAAAGGGGCGCTTGATGGGTTATCGCGTCATGTCGGCCCAGACGTATGAGGCAGATGTTGAGTTTGTGTCTTCGCCCGGCCTTGGCTTTGTGAATTTGATTGCAGAATTGATTGCTGGTCGTCCCGCTCGTTCGTGACCCGTTGCAGAGGGGGGGTGTTCATGCGTTTTACCTCCGCGAATTCGGCTTCTTCCTCTGATCCGCAAAAACGTGCGACGACTGGTGAATTGGCCAGTTCCGAGCGTTTGCATATGCTCGGGCAACTTGTGGCGGGTGTTATCCATGAACTGAACAATCCATTAAATATTGTGGGCGCGAATCTCAAATGTTTGACGACTTATGTGGAACAGATGGGGCGCTTGATCGATTTGTATCGAGAAGGGGCGACGATCAAGCCTGAGTATCAGGCGATGTTGGCTGAGCTTGAGGAGGATCTTGATTGGCCTTATTTGGCTAAAGATTTGCCCAAGGTGATGGGCAGTTGTCAAGAAGCTACGAAGCGTGCGCATAGCTTGGTTGATGAGTTGCGTCGTTTTTCGATAAAAAACAAGCTTGAGGTGGGCGTCGTGGATGTCAAGGGGAGCATTTTGTCGACGGTGCGCCTTGTTGAGAGTTCGTTTCGCCACAAGGTATCGGTTGTGGTTGAGCTTGAACAGATGCCGCCGATTGTGGGCGTTGCCGGGCAGATTCAGCAGGTTTTCATGAATTTGTTGGTCAATGCCTGTCAGGCGATCGATGAAAAGGGTTCAGTGCAGGTGCGGGGGCGTCACCACGACAATGTGCTAACCCTTGAGCTGACTGATACGGGGTCTGGCATTCCGGCTGATGTGTTGCCACGTATTTTCGAACCGTATTTTTCGACCAAGTCGGCTGCGGATGGGACGGGGCTTGGGTTACCTATTACGCGTCGTATCATTGAGAATCACGGCGGCACGATGGCGGTGCATTCCGAAGTGGGGGTAGGCACGACCTTCGTCATCACCTTGCCTGTTGAAGGCCCTTTGCGTTTAGGACAGGTGGTTGCTCATTCGCCTTATGATTTTTAGGTTACGGTATTTGTAATCCGGTTGATTTTGCGGCGTGAAAGGGTGTGAACGCGATGAACACCACTCCCAAGGGTCTGATCAACAACCGCTATGAGATACGCGAAACGCTATGGACCGGTGGCATGGGCAATGTTTACCGTGTTTTTGATCGTCAGCAACAGAAAATGTTGGCGCTGAAGGTTTTGGAGGGTGATCACCCGGTCGCGCCCACGCGTCTTCATCGTTTTAAAGTGGAGTTTCGCCGGACGCCTGACCTGGTTCCCGAGGGTGCTTGCGAGATTTATGATCTGGGTCTTGATGAACGGGGCATGCTGTTCATGACCTTGGAATGTCGATTGGAGACAGCGACTGTTGGTGCATCTGAAGCCTTGTACGATCGCGTGTCGTGGACCGAGGCGCTATCCGGGTTCACGGTCGGCGATGAGGGTGTATTACGCACCATTCTTGGTCATCTGTTGAAATTGTTGCCCTTGAAATCAGCAGTCCTTCGGGTACTGAACCCTGAAGGACGTTCGGTACTGACGGTTGGCAACGGGACGTCAGTGCACGATAACGAACTGGTCAGTCTTGATCGGGCGATGGTTGAGCGCGAGACGATTCACGGTCGGCACGCGACGGGTGAGTGGGTCGCTGGGTATTTGGGTTCGCACGATGGTCCGTTGGGTGTTTTGTATTTGGCGTGTCAGGGTGCGTTGCCCCAGTCCGTGTTAACGGAACTGACGTCTGATTTTTCGCTCGCCTTGGTGCGTGAGCAACGGTATCGCTTGGCTCAAGAGGCGATGCAGCATTTGGAGATGCTCAATGACTTGTCGCGCACTGTGTCGGGCACCCTGGATCGGGATACGATCCTGAACTTGGTGTTGAGTCAGGCCTTGACGGTTTCAGAAGCTGATCATGGCGCCGTTTTTTGGGGCAGCGAGCGCTTGGCGACTTTGGATCGCTCGGGGCATTCAGTGGATGATTTGCGCGTGAGTCAGAGTGTCATTGCTCAGGTTTTGGAGGAAGGGCGATCGCTTTCAATTTTAGACACCCTGGAAGACGAGCGCTTTGCGATGCAAGCCAGCATCATGGATTTACAACTGCGGGCAATCATGTGTGTGCCGTTGCGTGCGGGTGATGAAATCAAAGGCGTCCTGTATGTAAGCAGCCAGACGGTGGCTCGAACGTTTGGGCCCCACGATCTTGAGGTTCTGGAGGGCATCGCGGGACAGGTGGCGCTGGCGCTGGATAATGCGCAGTCTTATCAAACCATACGCGAATTGAATGCCGGTTTGGAAGACAAGGTCGCTCAGCGGACTGCTGAATTACAGCTGGCTTTAAAGCAACTTCAAGACACCCAGGCGCAGTTGGTGCAAGCCGAAAAGATGTCCGGTTTGGGACAGATGGTGGCGGGTGTTGCGCACGAACTCAATAATCCGCTTAATTTCATTTTTGGCAATCTGAAAGTCTTGCGGGATTACTGTAATGGTTTGTTTGACTTGGTTGGCGCTTATGAGCGCAAGGGAAGTGCGGATGCTGAAATCACGCGTCTCAAGAATGAGATTGATTACGACTATCTGCGGGATGACGTGGCCAAGACCATTGAAAGTTGTTTGAAAGGGACGACGCGGTCCCAGAAAATCGTGGCTGATCTCAAAGTTTTTGCAGGCCACGACGAGGCGGAACTGAAACCGGTCGACCTCAAAGAAGGCATCAACAGCACGGTGGCGATGGTCGCAGGTCGCTTTGAGGGTGTGGTAACTTACGATTTAAATCTGGCCGATGCACCGTTCCTGCACGGCTATGGCAAACAGTTGAACCAGCTCTTTTTGGCCTTGTTAACCAATGCGGGACAGGCCATTATGGATCGCAAACGCCAAACGCCCAATTTTGACTCCGGCATCGTCACCGTCGGCCTCAGCGTTATCAACGAACACGCGGTTATCACCGTGCATGACACTGGCGTTGGCATTCCCGAGGAACAATTGGGCAAGGTCTTTGATCCCTTTTACACCACCCGGGCAGTCGGTGAAGGCACAGGGCTGGGGTTGACCACCTCGTACACGGTGGTTGAACGGCATCGGGGGCGCATTCGCGTCGAATCAACCCCCGGAGGCGGCAGCACGTTCACGGTCGAACTGCCCTACGCGAGCCCCGACTTCCGCGAGTCAACCGCTGAGATCAAATAATGACGCCAAAGAGCCTCATTACTGAGGCACTACAGTTGGCATTTTTGTAGAATTTGCCAAGTATCGATCCATATCAGCCTGGGCGTCAGCGATCGCTTGAGTTCAAACGCGGGGTAAATACGCATAGCCGCCTGGGACTTGATCCGGTCGTGCGGATCCGTCACTTGGTCCCTCAGGATGCTCAATCGCACACACAAGCGTGCAGGATGCATTCGTTCAACGCTCAGGGAATCCTGATGTACACCGATGCAATAACAGTGAAGCGATTTAATTTTGAGTGGTTGTGCAGAATATAGTGGAAGCTCAGGGATTTGAACCCTGGACCAAGGGATTATGAGTCCCCTGCTCTGACCGCTGAGCTAAGCTTCCGGGTTGGTCGACACAATCGCTTGCACGTTTGCAAGGATCAAATCAGATTCAGAGTCTAACAAGGCACTTGTGTACCGGTCAAGTGATTGGGTCATGCACGCAGTGCGAGTGACCGGCTTCTTGGGCTACCAAAAGGCGCTGGCAAGTTGGCCGGTCACGCCGTCGTCTCAATCGATGTATTCGCGCAAACGTTTGTTTCGGTTGGGGTGACGTAGTTTGCGTAGCGCTTTGGCCTCAATTTGTCGAATACGCTCACGCGTCACGCTGAATTGTTGACCGACTTCTTCCAAGGTTCGTTGGCGGCCATCTTCAAGACCGAAACGCAGTTTTAGAACCTCACGCTCACGTTGGGACAGGGTGTTGAGTACATCTGCAATGTCCTCACGAAGCAAATCGTGCGTGACAGCATGCACAGGCGTTTCGATGCGTTGATCCTGAATGAGGTCCCCCAAACGCGAGTCTTCCTCTTTGCCTACCGGCGACTCCAGACTCACTGGCTCTTGCGAAATTTTGATAATTTCCCGCAGGCGATCAACCGTGACATCCATGTCCTTGGCAATCTCTTCTTCGGTCGGCTTGCGTCCCATTTCCTGCTGCAATTGCCGTTGCACTTTTTTCAGGCGATTGATGGTTTCAACCATGTGAACGGGAATGCGAATCGTCCGCGCCTGGTCTGCGATCGCCCGGGTAATCGCTTGACGAATCCACCAAGTGGCATAAGTCGAAAACTTGTAACCCTTCTGATAATCAAACTTCTCCACAGCGCGAATCAAACCCAGATTACCTTCCTGAATCAAATCCAAAAACGCCATGCCCCGACCAATGTATTTTTTGGCAATCGACACCACCAGCCGCAAATTGGCCTCCGCCAACTTGCGCTTGGCACGCTCACCCAATGCGCCCCCCGCTTCAATGCTCTTCGCAAGCGCCACTTCCTGCGCACCGGACAACAAAGGAATTGTCCCGATTTCACGCAAGTACATCCTGACCGGATCCTCAGTCGAAATGCCCTTTGGAACACTCAAATCCAGTTCCACGTCACCATTGAGCGACTTGATTTCATCTTCGTCAGGCGCCTCTGCCTCATCCAACGTGGCCGAAGCCAATTCGAAAAGGTCGTCCTCCAAAGGCCCATCGCTCGAAAAACCCCCGAGGAGATCATCCACCTGGCTGTGGTCCTTGTCATTCAAGGTTTCGGTTTTGTCCACCACGTTCATTGCTCCTTCGGGTCTTTCAGGTTCACGCGATCACTGGCCACCGATTCAAGCGCTTCAATGGCCAATGTTGCCGCGCCGATGCTTGAGCTGTACACAAAATTCAGAGATTGCCCGTAACCGTTCCACCAGCGATATATGCGCATCTTGCGTCAAAGACGCCGCACTCGCCTTCAAATGCTCCTTCAGACGAGTGAGCTCACCTTGCCAATGCTCATACAAGATATGATTCACACAATCCATCGCCACCGCACCATACTCACTGGCCCAACGCTCATAATCCGAAAAGTTCAAACTCGACAAAAGCTGGATAACTTCAGGGCGTGCCGCAAAGTGCGTCAACAATCCATCCCATGTCACCGCCCCTGCCGCGTCCCTCTGCCTCATGAGATGCTCCCGCAGTTCCTGGTTCAAGGATTCAAAACGGATGTCGCAGAGGTGTTCTCGGATAAGATCGCTCACATCAGGCCTTTCCACCATCAGGTAGAGCAAGAGACGCTCTGCCTCTTTGCTTGACAAACGCCCGACGGTGAGGGGCGCGCCCCGTAAGGGCGCCTCTTGAGGACGCAGGCCTTTTTTGATTTCCAGACGAATTGACTCCTGGCGAACGCCCAGGCGTTCGGATAGCCAGGTGATGTAATGATCCTGAGTGACATAATTACCCATGCCTCGCAAGATGGGAACGGTTGCTGCCACGGCCCGTGCGCGACCTTCCGTACTGTTTGTTTCAATGCCCGCCAAGGCACGCTCCAGCATAAACCGATCAAGCGCTGGTGCGTCCTGCAACAAGTCACCAAAAACTTTGGCTCCTGCGCTTCGCAAAAACGCATCGGGGTCCTTGCCATCCGGTACCGCGAGCACAGTCGCGCGCAAATCCATCCCGGCTGTCACCTCCGCAAGGGTTGTCAGCCCACGCTCAGCTGCCTGCTGCCCCGCACGGTCCGCATCAAAGGCAATCACCACACGTTTGGAAGGCGTGTAGCGTAACAGGATTCGCGCCTGCGCAGGCGTAAGGGCCGTACCCAAAACCCCGACCGCCTCATCAAAGCCATGTGCGTGGGCAGTTAAAACATCCATGTATCCTTCCATCAAAATCACCCGGTCTTTGACCCTGATGCGATCCCGCGCCTGATTCAATCCGTAGAGAAGTTGCCCTTTACGATACAGGGCTGTCTCCGGGCTGTTGAGATACTTGGGCTCATCTTCCGATACCAGCGCACGTGCCCCAAAACCCACCACTTGATCAGCCTCACTGTGAATCGGAAAAATCAAGCGATTTCTGAAGTAATCGTAGTGACCGGGGACGTTTTGCCGCTGCCGAATCAAACCGCCTGCCAGTTGCGTGGCCGTATCGATACCCTGCTCCAACAAATGACGATGCAGCTTTTCCCACTCTGCAGGCGCGTAACCCAAATGAAAACGTTCCACCCATTCCGGCGTGACGCCACGCATCGCCAGATAACTGCGCGCATTGGCCCCTTCAGGGCCTCGCAGGCAGGCTTCAAAAAAAACCGTGGCGGCCTCGTTGGCCGCTTTCAATCGTCCCCGTTCATCGCCCTCAGGCGTCCGTTCCGGAATGTTGACGCCGTAACGTTCACCGAGCCAACGCAACGCATCCGGAAAGGTCAAACTGCGCGATTTCATGACAAAAGTGAAAATATCGCCGCCTTCACCGCAGCCAAAACAACGAAAAATCTGTCGTTCGGGATTCACGTTGAAAGAGGGGGTGCGTTCCTGATGAAAAGGACAGCGCCCCAAAAAATTTCGACCGCTTCGTTTCAGCACCACCGATTCGGCAATGACATCCACGATGTTCGCTCGCGCGCGAATCTCATTGATGGGGTCTTCCAGCGTGTTGTTCATCCTGCTTTGACTTTTCTTCTCAGGCCTTCAATGGGGATACTCACGAAGGCAGTTCATCGGTCAAAGACCAGGAACGGGGAACATAGATTTTTTCATAAAAAGCGATCGCATAACGGTCCGTCATTCCCGCAATGTAATCAACCGTCGCCCGCTCACGTTCAGATTCCACAACCTCACGATTCAACGCCCGTTCAAGGACAACCGGGTTATCCATGACGTGCCGGTAAATGCCCGCAATGATGCCTTGCACTTTGCGCTCTTCAATCTTGGCCCGCGAGCCGTGATACACATTCAAAAACATGAACCGACGCAATTCCAGAAAGGTCTCATGCACCCCCTCGCTCATCCGAATCGCCTCGTAATCCGCACCACTGGTCGCAATCAGATCCAAAACCATCCGCTCGATACGCTCACCCCGCGTGTCACCAAATACCAAGCGCACGTCCGACGGCAAATCCATTGGCTGCAGAATTCCGGCACGACAGGCATCATCCAGGTCGTGATTCAAATACGCGACCCTGTCCGCAATCTTGACCACTTGCCCTTCCAGGGTCAACGGCGCAACCGGCCCAGTGTGATGCAAAATGCCATCGCGTACCTCACGGGTCAGATTCAAAGGCTCCAACACCTCAACCACCCGCACACTCTGCTCGTTGTGAGCAAAACCGGCCTCAAACATGGCATCCAGCGCCGCTTCACCCGCGTGTCCAAAAGGGGCGTGCCCCAAGTCATGTCCTAAGGCGATCGCCTCGGTCAAATCTTCATTGAGACGCAACGCCCGAGCAATCGTCCGGGCAATTTGCGCCACTTCCAGGGTGTGGGTCAAGCGCGTCCGATAATGATCACCAACAGGCGCCATAAACACCTGCGTCTTGTGCTTCAAACGGCGAAACGCCTTGGAATGTAAAATGCGGTCACGATCACGCTGGAAACATGTGCGCAACACACACGCATCCTCGGGAACATCTCGGCCACGACTGCTCCTAGACCGCGTCGCCTGCGGCGCCAGGTACGTATCCTCCAACTGTTCCTGCTGTTCGCGAAAAGGCGATCGCTCCGCGTTCAAGATGGTCATATTCAGGAATGGGGCTCCGAGTCACACGCTTGCCACCTCAAGAGATAACATAATGTGACTTATCCCGCAATTGCAATTCATTAAACTGATACGTTACTGTTTGGTCATTCGCTCAAGCCTTCACGAACATAGGCTTGTCCACGATACGTCAGGGTGTAGCTGCCATCTGGCAAGTGCTCAAGATGCCCCTTTGTCAGCGCCAGCTCAACCGCGGTATCGATGGCCAGACAGGCCGCCTCCGGTGCTTGCGCCAACAGGCGCTGCAAATCAAGGACTTGGTAGTGTTCCCGGCGATTGTACTTTTCCAGGTAATACGCGACGGTCACCAGAATGTCTTCCGGCGCTTGAGCTGCTTTCAGTTTTAAAAATTCGGATACAGTTACGTTACAGGTGGGTTGAAACGTGGTGCTGATGCGCGGTAACGCCTCTTGCGGCGTGTCAACTTCGGGTGCGTTCAAAAAAGGCTGCAAGCGTCGCCACCAGTGTTCGGCCTGGCTTTCCACAAACGCTGGTGATCCGCTTAACTCCAGTGTGAGCCCCCCATAACTGAGTTTGATTTGATGCAAACTGGTGGCGTCATGGTTCATATGGTGACCTCTGAGGCTTGAGCCAAGCCTTTTTTGAAGGATTCGGCACGGTTGAGCAGATCACGGGCATAATCCAGCGCGGCGGTGCCTGTGTTGCCGCTTGCGAGGGTAGCGAGTTCGGAAATTCGCCCGTCGCGGTCCAGGCTACGGAGGTGTACCGCTGTGCGATCGCCCACCACGGATTTGCTCAGATGCAAATGCTGATCCGCCATCGCCGCTACCGCCGGCAAGTGCGTGATGCAGATCAACTGATGCTGGTGCGCGAGTTGGGCGATCTTTTCCGCCACAGCCTGGGCGGCTCGACCCGAAATACCGGTATCAACCTCGTCGAAGATGAGTGTTGGCGTCTGGGCCAGCTTGGCCAAAACGGTCTTCAAAGCGAGCATCAACCGCGCCATTTCGCCGCCTGAAGCGGTCTTGTGAAGCGGTTTAGGCGCCTCTCCCGGGTTCAAGGCCACCAAAAATTCACAGGTTTCCACCCCATCCGGATGCCAGTCACGTCGACTCAATGATACGTCGAAACGGCCATTGGCCAATTCCAGTTCCTGCATCTGCAACGCAATGGCCGCTTCAAGCGCCCGCGCCGCACGTCCACGGGCTTCACCCAGTTGCGCACTTGCCGCCCCAAGCGCTTCCATCGCTGCTGCGATAAACGGTTCGAGTGTCTGCGCGCGCGCGCGGCTGGTGTCAAGGGTGAACAACTTGTGCTCGAGATCGCGCGCGTGAGCCATGACGGCATCCAGGCCCGGGCCATACTTGCGTTCCAGATGACGCAAGGTATCAAGCCGTTCCTGCACGACCTGTAAACGCTCGGGATCGCCTTCAACATCTTCGCCATAATGGCGCAGGTCATCCGCGATATCCCGCAATTGGGCCTGTTGCTCGCGCAATTTGGACGCAAGATGCCCGAGGTGTATATCCAATCCCGATTGACTCTCCAACGCGGCAATGACACGCCCCAAGCCATCACATAAACTGGGCTGGGTCTCGCCAGCGTAAAGCGCATCGTACGCACCCGTCGCCACGTGAGCGAGTTTTTCCGCGTGGGACAATTTGAGCCGTTCCTGCTGCAAATGTTCGATTTCATCGGCATCGACCAAGTTGGCACGGCTGATTTCATCGAGTTGAAAACGCCAGAAATCGGCCTGATTCAGGCGTTCCTGCGCTTCCTTCTGCCATTGCTCCCGTTCTTTCGTCAGCGCGCGCCACTGCTCGTAGGCCGTTTTGACGGCCTCTTTTTGAATTGACAGGTTGCCGAAACGATCCAATAAAGCGAGATGGGTTTCAGAATCCATCAACGATTGATGTTCATTTTGGGTTGCGATGTCGATCAACGATCGGCCGACCTGACGCAATGTCGCTTGAGTCACCTGCTGCCCCTCAATGCGGCAACGCGTCCCGCGTGCGGCGATCTCACGACTCACCGTGAGTTCACCCGGCATCGCCACTTCAATACCCTCCGCATCAAGAATGCTCTTGACTACCGGGTCGAATGCCTCCCGCGCCAGGGTCATTTCAATCACCGCACGGTTATGGCCTGACTGAATCACATCCAAACTGACGCGACCACCCAAGGCCGCGATGACCGCATCAATCAACAAGGACTTTCCCGCGCCCGTTTCACCAGTCAGCAAACATAGGCCTGACGTGAGATCCAGCGTCAGATCCTCTATTAAAACAAAATGACGAATTCTTAATTGCTTAATCAATTGCGGGACTCCCGTCAAAAGGGGCTTCCAGCCACATGGTTCTTCATTGTAGGCGTCAAGTACCGGTGTGCGCAATTGTCGTCCATGACGTGATCCTTGGGTTCGTGTTAAACTGGCGCTGTCTTTTTTTCGTTGCTTGGCTGCTACGGTCACGGATGGCAACATTTTTGGAGTGTCTGATCCCGCCATGAATGAAGTGTCCTGGATTTTGAGACAAGCGCGGATTGATCACGGCTTGTCCCTGGAAGATGTGGCGCAAAAGACTTACATCAAGCTGGACTACCTGGAGGCCATTGAAGAGGCCGACCTCAAACGCCTGCCAGCTGATGTGCATGTGTCGGGCTACATCCGGCAGGTTGCACGACTTTTTGATTTGGATGGACCGGGCCTCGCGAGCAGGTTTTTTAACCCAGGCCTTGGTTCCGGTGAAGCATCCGGCTTGAATGGGGAAGTGACGCATCCTGCGTTACCGTTTCGGTCGCTGCAAGTGGAGTCCGCGCCGATGGCTGCTTCACCCGTCAGTGCCGTGCAGCATCTGGCCAATTTGATGGAATCGGACGCCGTGCCGGTCAGGGAGGCCAGACTGGAGGCGGATGCGATCGTTGAACGTGCGCGCACAGAAGCGCGCGATCTTGTTCGTGGTGCGGAAGCGTATGCCCACGATGTGTTGGCTAAACTGGAAGAGGATTTGTCCAATACCCTCAGCGTGATTCGAAATGGTCGACGCTATCTGGATTTGAAGCGGTATGACGGTTTCGAAGGACGCCGCCAGGAATAGCAAGTCTTTCGGTGAGATGGTTGGCCATCTGAAAGGATCTGTTACGCATGTTTCGCCTGATACCCCGCGAGGAGAGCTTCTTTGATCTCTTCGAAACGTCTGCAGCCAATGTTCTGGCTGCGGGTCGATTGTTGCGTGATTTGGTCGAAGATTACCGGGATGTGCCGGGACGCTTGCAAAAATTGACAGATAGCGAACATGCGGGCGATCGCGTGACGCACGACATTTTGGAAAAGCTCGACAAGACATTTGTGACGCCGCTTGATCGGGAGGACATCCATGCGCTGACGATCGAGTTGGACAACATCGTCGATGCGATTGAACTGGTGGCCGATCGCTTGCTGCTGTACCGCATTGAGCGCCCAACTGAACTGTTGATATCGCTGGTGCGCCTGCTTGAGCGTTGTTGCGAGCAGATTGCGCAAGCCGTGCCGCTTTTGCGTCACCCCAAGCGCCTCAAGGATATTCTTCCTCACACCATCGAAATTAACCGCCTGGAAAATGAGGCGGACAAGTTGCATCGCATTGCGTTGTCGTCGCTTTTTGATGAAGCGACTGACGCCTTGACTGTCGTCAAGTGGAAAGAAGTGTATGACACGTTGGAATGGGCCATCGACAGCACCGAGGATGTGGCTGATCAACTGCATGGGATCGTATTGAAAAATGCCTGAGTTATTTTGGCTTGTCGGAGCCGTGGTGGTTTTCGCGCTCGTATTCGACTTTATCAACGGTTTTCACGACACCGCCAATGCGATCGCCGCATCGGTATCGACAGGGGTTCTCTCGCCGCGGAAGGCGATCGCCGGTGCGGCTGTTCTCAATTTCGTCGGGGCAATGATTGGCACCGAAGTGGCCAAAACAATGGGCAAAGGCATCATTGATACCAGTATCCTGCAAACCGGTTCCGCTGCTGGGCAGTGGGTGGTCATCGCGGCCTTGCTCTCGGCAATTGCCTGGAACCTGTTAACCTGGTGGTGGGGGTTGCCCAGCTCCTCTTCACACGCCATCATTGGCGGCCTCATTGGTGCGGCAGTTGCGGGCTTCGGTGTCGACAAACTGCATTGGGATGGCGTTGAACGTATTTTTCTGTTTCTCGTGGCGTCGCCGATTGTCGGCGGGCTTGTCTCTTTCACCCTGATGGTGCTTCTGATGTGGCTCTTCCGGCCGGCTTCCCCCGTTACGGTTACCAATCTCTTCCGGCCGTTGCAGATTTTCGCGGCCGGCTTCATGGCGCTGTCCCACGGAACCAATGATGCCCAAAAAGCCATGGGCATCATCACCTTAGCCCTTTTTACGGGACACTTCATTCCCGAATTTGTGGTACCGCTCTATGTCAAGATTGCGGCCGCCATTGCCATGGCGCTTGGCACAAGCGCTGGGGGCTGGAAAATCATCAAGACGATGGGAACGCGCATCGTCAAGCTGCAGCCCGTCAATGGTTTTGCCTCTGACACGGCCGCCGCTTTGACCGTGTCCACCGCATCCGCCTTCGGTTTGCCTGTTTCGACGACTCATGTGGTCTCCGGCGCAATTATGGGGGTCGGCGCCACCCGTCGTGTCAGCGCCGTCCGCTGGGGGGTTGCGGGAAACATGATGATTGCGTGGGTGCTCACGATTCCCCTGACGGCGACGCTCGCTGCTGCCGTATTCTTGGGCATGCGTTACATCCTGAAGTTTTGATGGTTTGGGTTTCCGGCACCCGCTGTCGGTCGTTTTGGGGAGCTTGATTCGTTTTGGAAATGGATGTTTTGTTCCTTGGAACCTCCGGGGCCGTTCCGACGCCTGAACGCGGTTTGTCCGCCACACTGCTCAAGCGCGGCGGTGAAAGGTTTTTGGTTGATTGCGGTGAAGGCACACAGCGTCAGTTGATGCGAGCAGGGGTGGGCATCAATCAGATTACGACCATCTTGCTCACCCACATGCATGCCGATCACTTCCTCGGACTGCCTGGCATGCTCAAAACCTGGCAATTGTGGGGTCGTGAAGATGCGGTCGCAGTTTATGGCCCCCGCGGCATGCTGGGCATGATGTCGCTTTTCAAACGCATCATTGGCTACACTGACTACCCGGTAACCTATCACGAAGTGGACCCAGGGTCTCTGTTCGTTCGTGATGGTTTCACGGTGTCGGCTTTTCAAACGGATCACCGCGTCGCTTCCGTGGGGTATTGTTTACAGGAGTGCGATCGCCCCGGGCGCTTTGATCTCGCCACCGCTCAGGCCCTCGGCATCACGCCAGGCCCTGATTTCGGACGCCTGCAACGCGGAGAAGCCGTTATGGGCACAGACGGCTGGGTCCAACCTGAGATGGTGCTGGGCCCCTCCCGAGCAGGACGCAAACTGGTGGTCACGGGTGACACCCGCCCTTCCCCCGCTGTGCTTGCAGCCGCCCTCAATGCAGATGTACTGGTGCACGACGCGACTTTCACGCGTGAAGCTGAGGAACGTGCCCGCGAAACCTATCACTCGACTTCCACGGAGGCGGCCCTCCTGGCCCGTGAAGCCAAAGTCAGGCTACTCGCCCTCACCCATTTGAGCTTTCGGCATTCTCCGAAAGAATTGCTGGCGGAAGCCCGCGCCGTTAATGACGCGGTGGTGCTCCCGAATGATTTGGATCGCATCCTCGTGCCATTCGAAGAACGGGGTGGCCCCCAGTTTATCGACCATCGTCAGGAACGCCAGGCGCTAAGGGCCCAACAAGCAAACCGTTAGTCAGCTTGAAACGACAAAGCATGGACTGGTGATCAAATTTTGATTGTTGTTCATTAACAGCGTGTGCGTGCCTGAGGTTTTTGAGTTTGCGACACAGGTTTTAAGCAGCAATCAATCTGGCACAGTATCGCGTCAAACAAGGCGTCGCTTGCCTGATTTTTTGCGTGGCTTGCTCACGTTTCAAGCAGTAACCCACGCGTCATTGTATCGGTTGATGTTGTTGCAGCGTTTACGCGAGGTTTTATACGGCAACTCACGCTTCATTGTTTAGCGCCAGCGCTTTGAGCCACGATTTTTTAAAAACAGACCGACACCCACGCCAAAGATAAAACCGCCAATATGTGCCCACCAAGCGGTGCCCCCTTGCATACCGTGCCCCGGCAACATCGTCCCAAGCCCGTGAAGCGCTTGCATGACAAACCAGAAGCCCAGCAAGTAAAACGCCGGCACGGAAACGACCATCCATCCCAACAATGTGGTGACCCGTGCTGTCGGATGCAAAACCGCGTAGCAGCCGAGCACACCCCCGATGGCACCGCTGGCTCCCACCAGCGGAATCGGGCTGAACGGCGCTGAGAGGATGTGAGTCAAGGTGGCAACAACCCCTGCCACCAGATAAAACACGACGTAGACACCATGACCCAAACGATCCTCGACATTGTCGCCGAAGATGTACAGGTAGAGCATGTTGCCGCCCAAATGCGTGAAACCGGCGTGCATGAACATCGCGCTCAGTACGCTGAAATACTCGGGCAACGCCCGTGTCGGGTCGTGCGTGGTTGCCACGCTGAGCTGTTTCGGCACCACGGCGAAGTCCGCCAAAAAGTGCTGCAACTGGCGCGAGCCAAGACTGGCCTCATACAAAAAGACCAGGATGTTGACCGCAATGAACAGATAGGTTGCATAAGGCGTGCGGTGTGAAGGATTTTGATCGTAAAGCGGAATCAAACCAGTACTCCAAGTGATGCGAAAGCGCCGGCTCCCAGCTTAACACAAGCGCTGAGCCTGATGTGCGTACCGCAGAGCTTCCGCCTGACACAAGAATCATGGCTCATCCGATTGATTTCATTCACTGTTGATTGAATGATAGAGAGGCGCGTTGACTGATGATCACGTTTTAGTTGTTATTCGATAACGGTGCGTGGGTGCTTGATGTTTTTGCGTTCAAGACACAGATCTTGAACGGACGCTGATGCGTTTTGATGTCGTGGTTGCGAAACGGCATTCACGCTGGCGTGATTTGGATTGGCTGCGATGTCAAACGCCGGTTATTGCGCAAGCCCGATCAGCGAAACGAATGGTGCCATTCTTGATTGCATTCGCGCGAATCAGTTGGTTTCAGGGAATAAGACGGATGATTGGGGTGGGTGTGAAGGGGAAGGTGAGCCATGGATCCAGTCAGTAATGTCACGGGCCTCGCACAGGTTGCCGACTTGCTGCAGGCGCACGACCACTATGTGCTGGTGCCCCATGTGGCGCCGGACCCCGACGCGTTTGGCGCGGTGTGCGGACTCGCCGTCCTGCTTGCGCGCCTCGGAAAATCGGTGGTTGTCTATACCGATGAAGCGGTTCCTGAGCATTGTCGATTTTTGGGTGGGTATTTTCCAATTCAGGCCAAATGGCCGGATGAGTCCGAGCGGCGTTGGCGGGTGATTTTTTTGGATGGCGGGGAGCGCTCGCGCCTTCCGGTGAGCGTGCGGGAACGACCGATCTGGATGAACCTTGACCACCATGAAGGCAATGGGTGTTTTGCGGACTGGATTTACGTGGACACACTCGCTGCCGCCACCTCTTACATTGTGGCAGAATTGTTGCCTCATCTCGGTCTGGAACCGGATGCGGACAGCGCTTCGTCGCTTTTCGCGGGCATTTTGTTTGACACCCGCGGCGGGTTTATCACGGATCGCTGCACCCCGGCGCTGTATCGCCAAGTGGCGCAATTGGTGGAAGCCGGTGCCCGGCCGGATTATATCAACCGCATGCTCCATGAGCAGCTCGGCATGGGCGATTTCAAGCTCTATGGAGAGGCATTGAATGCCATTGCGACCGCCATGGATGGCCAAGTCGTTTACACCAGTATCACCCAAGCGATGCTGAAAGCTAGCGGGGGCGGTGAACAGGCCATCGAAATGTTGACGTTGAACCTTCCAAAAATTGCAGGCGGTGAGGTCTATATCCTGTTTAAGGAAACACCTTCCGGCAATTTCAAGTTAAGTTTTCGATCCAAAGGGCGTATCTTGGTCAACCTGATTGCCAAACACTTCGCTGGTGGTGGCCATCGCTATGCGGCGGGCGGCCGCGTGGAGGGCCCGTTGGCAGCAGCCGTCCCCAAAGTGCTGTTGGCGTGTGAATTGGCCATACAGGAGCAATCCCATGTCGGGCAGCCTGCTTCCATTTGATGCCACGCTTTCATCCGAGCAGGCACGGCAACTGTATCTTGACGGGGTGGCGTGCTTTAACGCCGGTCGCTACTTTGAAGTCCACGAACTGCTGGAACCGCTGTATCTGCGCACCACGGGGTCGATGCGACGCTTTTTGCAGGGATTGATTCAGGCCGCCGCTGCCTTTTTTCATATAGAACGGGGTCGTACAAAGCCTGGATTAATTTTGTTGCGCGCGGCCATCGGGCGTTTGGAGGCTGAAGACGGCATTATGCTTGGTTTGCGTACCGAGACGGTGGTTGTGCAACTGAAGGGGGCGTTGGCTGTTGTGGCGGAAGTGGGTGAAGCGCAGTTGACGGTGCCTTGTTGGGTGCTTGAGCCTGATGCGGTGATTTCTTTCGCGCAGCCTTTAAGTTTAAGTGAGCGGCATGTGCGTTTGCTTGACAGGAGGGCGTGATGCTTGGTGAACTGGCACGGGTGTGCGCGCCGTACCGGACGGTTGCGATCGCTGGCATGGCCAAAAACGCTGGCAAGACGACCGCGCTGAACCACCTTGTCGCGCAGTTTGCTTTACAGGCGGAGACGCTTGGCATTTCGTCGATTGGACGGGATGGGGAGGCGATCGACCAACTCACGCGCCAACCCAAACCCCGTATTCATCCGCCTGTGGGGGCACTGGTCGCCACCTCCTTTGACTCGGTTATCCACTCAAGCGCCCGCCTCGAACGCATCAGTACCACGCCTTTTCGCACCGCCTTGGGACCGGTTGGCATCTACCGTGTCAAAGCACCTGGCTTCGTTGAAGTCGCAGGCCCCGTCAAGGTGAAGGAATGCCAGACCTTGCTCCGGTTGCTACAAGACGCGGGTGCCGAACGCATCTTCGTGGATGGGGCGGCGGATCGCCGCGCCTTTCTCTCCTCAGGGGTCGACGCCTTCGTACTCTCAACCGGCCTGTGTGTCGATGCCAATCTCGATGCGTTGATCACACAGACGCATCAGGTGCTGGATTGCCTACAGATGGGTGCCCCGCCTACCGAATACCTGCCCCCTGACCCGGCGCAACCGGGCGCCTTTGGCGCATCAGGCTTTGTGCCCTGGCTAGCACCCTCTTTTTTGGGCAACCACGACCTGCTCCACACGTGGCTGCGTGCGGATATGCACACACTCTATGTGCCCGGTGCGGTCACCGACATGCTGCTCGATGTGCTTTTGCAAAATGCGCGTGTTCCTGATTTGCTGATGCCTGCATCAACGCATTTGCTTGCTTCCGCCCGGGTGCTTGCGCGTTTTTTTGCCCGCGGCGCGCGTGGCTTTGCGCTTCGGCCCCTCAAGGCGGTGGCATTGACCATCAACCCCACGAGTCCCGCGGGGGATAAAGTGGATGCCAGGTGGTTCAAAGAGCGGTTTGAGGTACAGTTTCCGGATCTGCCAGTGGTGGATGTTATGAATGTGAACGCAGGATGACACGATGGTGGCTTTTGTTGCCACTCACAGTCACCTGACGACACGTTCAATCCCCTAAAGCATTTGAGATACGGCAGTTAAGTTTTGCATTCAGGATTTGCCTGATTGGCAAAGCGGCCGTTCAAGCAGCCTGTCGGTCGTTGTTGTTTAAGACCGTGACTGCAATTCGTTTGAAATCGTTCTGGCAAACTGTTTGCCAAAGGCAAAATCTTCCTCGGTTAGGTTGAGAGGATGTGGCAATTTCAGGCTATCTGGGACTTGTGTCATTTTTAGGTTGAAGTTGCGATAACTCATTCCCACTGTGTCAGTCAAGTTCGGACGTGACTTCAACCATCTTAAGATATCTTGTTGCAGGCCAAGCTTGTGCGCGCGATAAAACACCTCGCTTTGGACTGCTTCGTGTTGGGAGCGATCGCCCAACAAGGTGGTCAAAGGCTCAACAACGGTATTTTTGTTTCGTTCCGCCGAGTGTAGCCACGTTTTGAGTTCGGGTGTGAATCCTCTGGTTTCAGCAATACTTAACAGTTTCAATGCCCTTTGAGGCTCGAGTGCGCCTTCATTGAGCACCCTTGTAAAATCAGGAAGTTGACTGAATGGCTTGCGGTGAGCTTGTGTGTGGGGCGACGGCGTCTGGGGTGTACTGTGATAGGTTTCGGTGTAATCGCCACGGTTGAAGCTGCCGTTGGGACCGTCGTTGCCGAAGGTTCGTGCTTCCGCCGCCGATAGCCATTTTTCAGCATCGTTGCCCAGTTCCTTCAAGCCCTTCGCGATTCCGGCTTGAAACTCTGGCATTTCGGATCTTATCAAGCGTGAAGCTTTATCGAAGAGTCCCATTAGTCAATCCTCCCAAAAATGTCCTGAAAAAGTTAGCAAGCAAAGGAACTTTTCCAACCGAAATTGTCTCAACTTGTTGACACATTCCGGAATGTCGAGGGCGACAGCAATATCTTGGTTATACCCAGATTCTGACGTACTTAAATGAGCCTGGGACCAGCAATGTGACTGAGCCACGCATGGCTACTCAAGCAACACGTGCCCACAAAGCCCCACGTTTCATC
>JBBAPZ010000021.1:0-10023 GCA_040400605.1 Candidatus Sericytochromatia bacterium | reverse complement strand
TGAGCCACGCATGGCTACTCAAGCAACACGTGCCCACAAAGCCCCACGTTTCATCATACGCGTGGATGGTCCCAACCATCAGATTAGCTGATTGTTTGTTAAACGTTTTCGGATGCTGCGGTCAGTGGCACCATGGCATGGTCTTTTTGCGTCATGCTGGTCCCGGCATCAGGCACCTCCGATCGTTCAATCTGATGGTTCCGGTGTGGTTTTGTTGTTTAACAGTCCCTTCGGACGGGTATGAAGAACTAGATGAAGAGCACCGTTCGGCGAGCAGATCATCAGCCGTTACGTCACTAACGTCATGGAGGTCGATCCAAAATGGGTTTCGAACCAATCACTAACGGCCAGCCGAGTCCACTTCCAAGACCGTCAGCGGCTAATACACCGCCGTCTGCGGCGACGCCGCCGGATCCGGCTGCCGAAATTCCGAGATTGATAGAAGATTTGAGAATTATGACAAATCGGCTCCGTCCGTCGAACTTGGGGTTGCAAGGAGCCGGTGATTCACCTGCTGCTCAGCAATCGGTGCGGATATCCACACTCGCGGATGTCGCATACCGGGATACAATTAATAGTCCCTCGGCTGGAATGGGACTGAAGCGTGTATTGGACTGGATGGCGCAACCCCCGTATGGCGTTGACGCGACCAAAATTCCAGACCAGGCATTGCAAAGTGCAGCGACTTTCGACGGCTGGTTGAGCGAGCCAGCTAATGCAGCGTCGCTTGGACTGAGGCGACTGGATCAGAAAAATGCTGGTTTAATGGAGCCAGGGGGGATTGTGATCACCAAACCCGGCGTGTACTCAGCGCATGCACGAATTGGGGTATACGCAGTGGATTCAGCCAAGGCTTTAGGCGCAACCGACCGGGGTGTGCTGGTGAATGGTCAAATCCTCCCAGGACCGACGCCTGAGCAGGTATCCAGCATTTACGTGCCTGCTGCTTGGCAACAACCCGTGCCATCAGGTGAGTCTCAACAGGTGCGATAGACTCGCAGTGCTGAGTGATAAATTTTGGCTTTTAACTTCGCCGCCAGTCTTTGATGCACGCATCGCGCAAACTGAAGATTCATTGACACGCTAGCCCTGTGTCGCTTAAAAAGAGTTTGTTCGTGCCTATCGTGACGTGTTGGCGTCACCGCTCGCGTGATCCACGCGTGGCTGGGGATTTCTTGTTGATGCTTCGGGCTTGATCGATATGCCAACGTCATTACCCACTATTGATGCCACGCCATAATCGATGGAGAGTCCCGCAGTAACCCTTGATGAGATGTCGGGTGCTTTGGACGTTCGGGAGGTTTTGGTCGGTAGAATCAACACCTCAGGCTATGACTCGCCGTTTTGAAAAACCGCTCAAGTTTGGTCACAACTCACCGGCGTTCTGTATAACGGACGGGAACGGCGAGAACGCACTTCACCATCCGGGGCAATCGTGGGTTCATCGGGTTTCAGCCGGGCGTTTGGCAGGGGTTTTGCGCTTTGTCGTCAGCGATTCGTACCCTCAGCTGCGCTGCCGCCCGCACCTAACAGCCCTGCAAGTTCCGGCCACGCCGGATGTTGTTGCGACGCCGTGTGCGCATACAGGGTGCGCGTGCGACTGGTATCCGAAAACAGACGGCGCAAGCGTCCTTGACTCAGCGCAGGGCTTACCAGTTCAAGCGGCAACACCGCAAAGGCACCACCCGCAGATACCCAGTCACAAATGCCGTGCGCATCATTCACAAAATGCCGCCGCAAGCCACTCAGGTCCTCATCTGGATAGCACAGCTGCAAAAATTCTAGCGTTGTGCGATCCGGTTCATGAAAATCCACAGCCCGCAAACCAAACAACTGCGACCGCGCCGGCTCATCCGGCCAGTCCGCGCAGTCAGAGGCACAGGCGACCAGGACATGCTCGAGATTGAATAACGACTCGACAACCACATGCGGTGCCTGATACGGGTGATCCAGAATCACCAGTTCCGCCTCCCCCGCTCGCAACCACCGCCGCGGATCACCCCAATCATCAATCAACAACTCAATATCCAATCCAGGCACCTGCCGCGCCAAAGTCGTGAGCACAGCCAAAACACGTGAACGCGCCGCCTCTGACCCACACACCACCTTAAACCGACCCCGACAACCAGACGCCTCCTCACGCATCACAGCCAAACACTCCCCCTCAATCACCCGCATCTGACGACAATGCACCAGCAACCGCTCTCCCGCCCGACTGAGCACCACCCGTCGACCCTCCGGCACAAACAGCTTCACCCCCAACTCCGCCTCCAACGCCTTCACGCGATGCGTCACCGCCGACTGCGTAATACACAACAACGCCGCCGCCTGATAATACCCGCCCGCCACCGCCACCTGATAAAACGCCTCCAACTGCTGCCCATTCCACATCACACCCTCCTTTTTGATGAAAATTTTTAATCATTTAGATGAAAACAATTCATTTTACATCCTGTATTGGCTGTATTAGAGTAAAGAAAAGGTTAAGCGCGGGTGGCCAGCGTGGCACATTACAAAGTTTTCGCTCAAAAAAGCACGCGGAACCTGTTGGTTCAGAAGTAATGCGTGTGCGGACTGCTCGGTCTTGCTGCGGGTGTGTTGCTGTGCGTGGCGTCCGGGGGGCGTTTCGTGCAGACCGGCTGAAGGGTCGGTGGGTGTGATGGTGTTGTTCAGGTGATTGGCAAGGGGGGTGCAAGATGGTGTCAAAGGGATGGTTTACGGTTTGGGTTGGTAGCCTTATGTTGGCTCAGGTTGGCGTGACAGGTTGTGCTCATGCGCCGGTCGGGGTGTCGCTGGTTGCGGGGGTGGGGATGGCTGTGAAGGCGCAGGTGAAGAAGGGGTGGGTGTTGAGGCAGGCCTCATACCGGACGGTATCGACGCGTAATCCTGAAGAGCCGCTTTATGACGAGTGGAAGATTGAACTTGAGAAAGTGCAGGGCGTCTCAGAAATGCCCAAGACGATCTGGAAGTCGAGTGTTTACCTGAGCTATCCCAAGTTTGGGGACCTTAAAAAGACGCCGCAATCGATCAAGTGTGTGGCGAGTCTTATGGGGAAGGCGATCGCCCCGATGGAATTATTCCCCATCTTGTCGCAGGCACTGGATAACGAGTCGGATCAGCTCAACCAGCGGCGGATCAGGAACTGGTTGGAGGTGCTTACGAAGTTGTGGTTGGCCCCTCCATCGGCCGGGGGTTCCGTGTGATGCTTGCGCGGTTGCTGCTGGTTGGGCTTGGTGCGGGGATCGTGGGTGGTTGTGCGATGTGGGAGGGGGCGATCGCCCGCACGGCAACAGGGGCGAACGTGTCGCAACAGGCGCCGCGTGATGCCGTGTCGATGATGCTTGCCGGGGGGCGATCGCCAGTGCGCACGGTGCTCTCCATGCGCCAGCGACTGCTCGAAAGTGGCGGGACCTTGCGGCCGCACATCGTGGCCAATCGGGGGGCCCACAACCCGGAGGCGGGATCGTTTTCGTTCTTTGAGACCTATGAGGGGCCGATGCCGGGTGGGCAGGTGGCTGAGGGTGAGTTGTTCGTCGGGTATTTTTCCGAGCGCGAGGGGGCATTTTTACAGGTCTTGAACCTGCGTGAGCCGGGCTTGATGGTGGAGGCGATCGCCTGGGATGCCCGTAAAGGCATGTACAATTTCTGGGAGTTGACGGGGACCGAAGCAGCGGCAGACTGGCATTATCGGGGGGATTCGGCGGATGTGCTCGCCGATGTGGCGAGCATCAACATGAACGCACGTACCCCGGCTTTCGGGAATCGCTTGCGCTGTTCGGGGTGTCACACGCAGGGGGGGCCGATTCTCAAGGAACTGGCGGAACCCCACAACGACTGGTGGCGATCGGCTAGGGTGTTGCCTCTGGGCACCTTGAAGCTAGGTGAGCACACCCCGCACGCGGCTCTGGCGAAGCAGTTGCTCAAAGAGGCGGTGGATGCGCATCATCTGGCGCGGGTGGTTCAGGGGGGCTTGAAGCGTCTGGTGGCTGCGCGCGCGCGGGTGCGTCAGCTCAGTGTGAAGCAGCGCTTGCGGTCGTTGTTCGGGAGCGTGGAGCTGAACCTGGAGAGTGATGTTCGGCCGTATGAGGGGCAGGAGCCTGTGTCTTTGCCTGTGTCGTTTTTTGTGGATAGGCGTTTGACGGGTGCGCAGGCGCCTGTTGTCGTTGCTGCGGGTGATTATGCAGTGGCGTTGCGGCGCGCGGGTTTGCGCTTTGCGCCGGGTGAGGCGAAGGCGGTGGAGTCCCAGCATGCGTTTGTGGTGCCGGTGCGATCGCACGTGGATAACCTGGAACTGGATCAACTGGTGGCAGATGGGGTTCTGGATGAGGAACTGATTGCGGATGTGCTGGCGATCGATTTCACGAACCCGTTGTATTCCCGGGCGCGTCAGCGCTTGTTGAGTCTGGTGCCGGATGGCGTTAATTCTGCGCAGGGGTTGCGTTTGGTGCTGGTTGAGGCGCTTGGGCGTTTGCCCAAACAGGATGTGTGGGCGCAGGAGTTGCTTGCCAACTTGAGTGATCCTGCTCGGGATCGGGCGTTTCATCGTGCGCGGGCGTTGCGGTATCTGACGGCGTGTCGGGGGTATGCTGCGCAGTCGGGGGCTGCGTTTGACTGGCTTAGGTTGGCGTCGCAGCGGCGGGCGGAGGTGAGGGTGGCCGAGACGGCACTAAATCCACGCGGGACGATTCTGGAGCCGGGGTTCCGGGTGATTTTTCCAGACGATGATTTTAAGCCGGTACCGTTTGCTTTGACACTTGATGCGTGTACGGGTCGGGTGCGCTGGCAGGGGCATCAAGGGGCGATCGCCTGCGCGCCTGAATGAATCAGATGCGATCGTCAGGTTTATGGGGCGAACAGGATAACAACATTCAACTATTTGTCGTTGTGGGGTGGTTGATGTGATACCAAAGCGCGTTCATTTTTGATCAAATTTTGGCGATTGTTCAATCATAGCGCGTGATTGCCCGAGGTTTTCTGGTTTGTCGCAACAGTTTTGAACAGAAATCTATGTGCCTTTGTATAGTCAAAGAGCCTGCAACCTGCGAGGACTTGCAGGTTGCAAGCCCAGCCATCAGATATGCCGATTATTCATTTTGGTTTGTCTTCTGCAGCGTTGGCGTGGTAAATGGCGAACACGCGATGATGAGCTTTGTGTCGCGAGTCAGGAGATGCTCATGATTTCAACCCGTCTGCGGCTGATGCTGATGCTCGGACGTTGGCTGTTCAAAGAACGGGGTTTGCCGCCTCTGCTTGTGAGTCGTCTGCCACTGCGTTGCTGGTGGGTGGATTGTGATATCAATCGGCACATGAACAACAGTCGCTACCTGGCGTTGATGGACATGGGACGCTGGCATTATCTGCTGGTCAGTGGTTTGGCATCGGCGATTTGGCGAAGGCGTTGGATGCCGGTTGTCGTACGCATCGACATTTCGTTTCATGCATCGCTCAAGCCTGGAACCCACTTCGAACTGGTCACACGCTGCGAGAGGGTGGGGAATCGCAGCATCACGTTGGTGCAGGAGTTTCGGGTTGAGGATCGCGTCACGGCTGTCGCCCGTGTTGTGGCTTCGTTTCTGGAGGGCGGCAAGAGTCAGGCGGTGGCCACGCTTTTCGAAAACAGTCCCCACCTTGTTCCGGATGCTACTGCCGAGACTGCCCGTGCGGGTTGTGTTCACGCGTGATCGACTGACAGCGCGTGCGTCCCGGGGGTTGGCTTACCTGGTTGCATCAACGTGTTGATGTGACTTCGTGGTTCATTCTTCGCTTCGTGGCATGTTTTCCAGCAAGGCGATGGTGGCCTTGATCCACGCGTGGTAAGCCTCATGCTGGCGCCGCCCGCAATCAAGGGCCACAGACGGGCCGAACCACGGGTTGCCCGGCTTGGGGCTGTTGATGCCTGTTCGTTGTGCTTCTTCAGTCATTTGTTTAAGGAATTCGCCGCGACGCGTGTAGGCCTCATCCGCCTCTTTTAGGTGGCGCAGGGCGATTTTCGGGTCGATGAGACCGACGGTCCAGATGCGCATCAGCAAAGGATCTTTGACACTGCGTCGCTCCGTGTCTTGCGATACCCAGTCCTGAAGTGCGTGATGGCCATCTGACGTGATGGTATAGACTTTTTTATCAGGTTTGCCGTTTTGGGGCACCAATTCGAAAGTGACAAGTCCGTCGCCGGTCAACTTCGCAAGTTCGGGGTAAATTTGACTGTGCCTGGCTGACCAGAAAAATCCGATCGTGGAATCGAAACGTTTGGTCAAATCGTAGCCAGTGAGTGATTCGCGGGCCAACAAGGCAAGCAGGGCGTAACGCAGGGACATCCAGCGCGATTCTCCGATATCACTGACAGTGGGGACTACCGGTTGCATGATGATCAATCGTTGGCCACAGACTGTCAAGTAAAAGCGTGCTGGTGAGGTATTCGGATTCCCGATACAATGAAGGCGCCGCTTTCGATGGAGCAAGGGGTTTCGCCATGCAGATTCCGTTAGATATTGCGTTGATCGGTGAATGCCGCCAACTCGCCCGTTCAGTTGTAGCGCCCGTTTTGGCTTATATCGAGACTCATTCCACGGTGTCCGTCGAACGCGCCGCCTTGCGCGTACTGGGCGTGGATGGCGTGGACAAAGAAGGGGTACCGTGGCCCAATCGCATGGTGGATGCGCTCGTTGCCGCCAACCGAGTGTCATGCGGGAGTCTGTATTGGCTTTCCGGTGCTTGTCTGTCGCAAGGCATGTCTGTGCAGGCAGGGGCTGAGTGGTTGGCAATTGCTGGTTGTCGTCCTGACTTTGATTGGGATGCGTTGGTTGTTGAGCCCGCGCGTCGCGAGGCTTGGGCCATTGAGCAGGTGCAACAAGCGTTGCAGACGCTGAAGGGTGCGCGCGACGCCCGACAGGCCTTCCGCGAACGACTGGGTGATGCGCCAACGCCGTGGCGCTACTTGATTGTCGCAACTGGAAACATTTTTGAGGATGTGCCGCAAGCGGTTGCGGCTGCCCGTCAAGGGGCGGACATCATTGCGGTGATTCGGGCAACCGCGCAAAGCCTGCTTGACTATGTGCCTTATGGCACGACGGCGGAGGGTTCGGGGGGCACGTTTGCCACGGCGGCTAATTTTCGGTTGTTGCGCTCAGCGTTGGATCAAGTAAGCGAGGAACTCGGACGCTATGTTCAGGCGACCAATTATGCGTCTGGGTTGTGTATGCCGGAAATTTCCGTGCTGGCGGCGCAAGAGGGGCTTGATATGCTCCTCAACGATGCGCTTTACGGCATTTTGTTCCGGGATATCAATTTGTATCGTACGTTGACGGATCAATATTTTTCGCGGATGGTGAACGGCTTTGCCGGAATCACCATCAACACCGGTGAAGATAATTACCTTACCACTGCGGATGCGATTGAGGCGGGCCATACGGTTTTGTCATCGCAGTTTATTAACGAGCGCTTTGCGGAGGCGGCCGGGATCGCGCGGGCGCAGATGGGCTTGGGACATGCGTTTGAGATTGATCCAAGGCGGCCAGATGGCTTCTTGGATGAATTGGCAATGGCGCAATTGGTTCGACAGATTTTTCCGGAGCATCCTTTAAAATATATGCCGCCCACCAAGCATATTACGGGTAACATTTTTAAATCATATGCTCATCAGACGATGTACAACCTGGCCACGGTAATGACCAGACAGCATATCTGTTTGCTCGGGATTCTCACCGAGGCGATTCATACGCCTTTTGTGGCGGATCGCTACCTTGCCCTGCAGAACCTGAACTATGTACAGAACTTCAGCGGCGGCTTGATGGCCGAGTTTTCGCTGCAACCGGACGGTCATATTGCTCGTCGGGCCAATCAGGTCTTGCAAGAGGCTCATGCGCAACTGGCTCACATCCACGCGGTGGGGTTGGTGGCGGCCCTGGGAGAGGGCTGCTTTGCGGACGTAAAACGTACTCCGGATGGGGGTAAGGGTTTGACGGGGGTGTTTGAAAAAGGAGAGGCGTATTTCAACCCCGTCTGGACGGCCCTAGAAGCCCACGCGATAAGCGGCACGGGCGTGTGACGGTGAAGGAGGGGTTAATGGAGACGAACGGAAACACCCAAGATACCCCCACGCAGCCGGAATGGCGGGCGGTGAAGGCATATGGGGACACGCTCAATGACGGGGCGATGCAATTTAGCTTCTGTTTGCCGGTGCCGGCGGGGCGGCAAGCGGAGGAGGCGGCGAAGTTGTTGCTAGCCAAGATGGGAATGACCGACCCGCTCATCACCAGCATCGAGCCGATGGGGCCTGAATTGACCTTTTTTGTGGCTTATGCGCGCTGTCCTCATAGTGTGGACTATGCGGCGATCGAGATTCCGCTTTCCAGTTTTCCGGTGATGGATATGCACGGCGTGGATGCGTTCATTGAAACGAATTTTGGCCATTCCATCACGGTTTTGGGTGCTTGCATCGGAACGGATGCACACACGGTGGGCATTGACGCGATTATGAACATGAAAGGATATGACGGGCACTACGGGCTGGAACGCTATCGGATGGTCAATGCGGTAAACCTTGGTGCGCAAGTGCCGATCGAGCACCTGGTTGCCCGCGCACGAGAACTCCAGGCAGATGCGCTGCTGGTCTCCCAGATCGTCACGCAAAAAAACGCGCATGTCACCAACATGACACAACTGGTGGAATTGCTCGAGGCGGAAGGTTTGCGTGAGCAGGTGGTGCTGATTGCCGGTGGTCCACGTATTTCCCATCAACTGGCCACCGAACTTGGGTTTGACGCAGGCTTCGGCCCCGGCACCTATGCCGAGGACGTCGCGTCGTTTGTTGTGTTTGAGATGCAACGTCGAGCGTCGAGCGTGTGACATCCGTTTCAATCGTGATGTTTCGGCCTTTCAACAGATGAACTGATTTTTTGATTTGACGACGTGTCGAATGAGCGTTTGCCAACCACAGATTGACGTCATGGCAGCCTGAGCCGATGTGTTATGGAACATAAACGGAACAATGTCTGTTGTGAGTTTTTGATTCTATCCGCAAGTTTACGCTTCAATCTACGATAAGACCTAAGCTCAATTTAATTTTTTCTTAATTGTTGCGTTTGGTTCGATTGTACGATGCAGAAATGGGGGTGCCTTGGGATGCGTCTACTGACTTCGGTCGTCGTGAGTTGCGGGTTTTTGTATGCGTGCGGGCAGTTGTCGCCAGGGGTGTCGAAGTCGGATGATCTTGCGATGGTAAGCGCGAGTGTGGCGAATCCGACGCCGTTACAGCGGCATGTCATGTTTTTTGATCAGAACAAGGATGGCGTGATCACCATCAATGAGACAAAGGCAGGTTTTCGGGCCCTTGGCATGGGGTCTTTTGGCAGTTTAAGTGCGGCCACGTTGACGCACGTAGGATTGCGTCACGCACGGATCGTCGTAGCTGATATTCACAAGTCGAAGCATGGCAGCGACACGGGTGCCTATGACAAAGATGGGAAATTTGTCTCGTCTGCGTTTGAGAGGATGTGGTTGTTTGACAAGGATCGCTCGCAGAGTCTGTCACGAAGTGAATTGCAGTTGATGTTGGCAGACAACAAGACTGACACGTTTGGTGCAATCGCGGCACGAGCGGAGTTCAGCCTGTTGTTGCGGCTCGCGGCAGACGTTACGGTCGTGGAGAAGGGTGAAAAGGTTCCGGCATTGAGTCGTGAGCGGATGCAATCATTCTACGACGGTAGTTTGTTTTATCGAATCGCGGAGGAGCGTAGACAGTCCCCCAATCACTCGCTGCCGCCTGCAGACGCGACAACACTAGAATGATCGATGGAAATGGCATGTGTCGTCACGTGCGCGAGATTGCCACCTTGAATCCGTACTGTTTGGGATTGAAACATCGTGAGTGTCGTTTGGAGCGATGTGATTGGAATCGTGCGCACGGAGCAGCAAGTCAGTAGCGCTTGGCGTATCACATGGTTAACGACAAACCAGGACTCAAATGCTTGTTGATCGGTTGTCTGATCAGAAAAGAAAAAATTTTTCATCAAAAGTATTGACCTT
>JBBAPZ010000020.1:0-61705 GCA_040400605.1 Candidatus Sericytochromatia bacterium | reverse complement strand
AGGCTGTCCAGCTTCAGTCTCGTCCGTCATTTCATTAGCCAGTGCATAATGGCGTCATACAGGTCGTAATTGCTGTCGCCAAAGTTGAAGAAGAGGAGGAAGCAGACACCAAAAAAGTCCATCCCAGTGCGTACTGTTACCGTCTTATCGCTCATTCGCTTTGCTCCGTTGTTTCTTGGGGGGTGAGCCGTTTATCCACGCGTCGCGCCAGTTTGAAGGGTACACGGATAAGGTAAAGTATCCCCACTCCGGCAAGGACCACTACGGTAAACGGCCAAAACAGTGACGCCGATATAACCAGCACCTCGTCATCATCGTACAGCCCAAGCACAAAGCTAAACACCGCTACTATGATGAAGTATATCGACACAAAGCTCCAAATATTAATCATTGCTTCGCCGCCTCTTCCACGGTCACCTTGGGGCAACGCTCACTCGGCATAACCACAATACTCTCAATGGAGTAGAAGCTAGGGCCGCACTCCACGATGTCTTGAAGCTCGAAAAGCTCCTCAATCCTAAGCGTAATGGTACGTGGTCCCTCGGCATAACGGTAGGTTATTTTAGCTAACCAGCGTGGTTCATTCGTAATAATCATACGTTTTGCTCCTGTTCCTGTTCCTGTTCCTGTTCCTGTTCCTCACGTGGGTGCAGCCGCACTTCAATATGATACCCCAGAACAAACGCCATGCTGGCAAGCATCCTCATGCTGCCGTGATGCTTCTCTGGTATGTCGTACTCGGTGCAGAACTTATCGAACCTTTCTCCCATTCGCATATCAGACATTTGCTTGCTCCCTTAGTCTGCGTTCTCTGTTAGCAAAGAACTTGAGTAGTGCCTTAAGCAGCTGCGCTGAACCTTCCTTGGCGTTGGCGTTCCACTTGCGTTCGGAGTCGCTGTTCATGCCTGAATATTGAGACGTTGGCTTTGCGTTCTCTGATAGCTTTACCTGCCGCACTGTCTCTACCTTGGCTTTGCGGGTGCTCACCTCCTTGCGTAGTCGATTGACGCGCCTCACATCCACACCGAAGTATGCTGCGATATACTTATCGTCAGTTATGTACCCAATGGCACGGATGATGTCTTGGTCCGCTTTGCCTCTGCTTTTAATGCTGGTCATTTGTGTCCCTCTATAAACTTTTTGTATGCAGCCATCTCGTCAATGGCACCTTCAATCTTGAACGTGAACGGCGTCGAGTAGTTTCGGTCAACCCATGGCACGATGTCGATAATATCGTACCTCCAATCCTTGTGGTTAAACTCCGTGTAGATTGCCCATGTGGTACGTCGCTCGTAGTCTACAGCCCGAAAAGCTTCGTCGAGGTCCTTGGCGAGAAGCCGCCCCATTTCTTTGGTTGAAATAGCCATCACTTCTGCTCCTCTTTGTATTTCCCGATGATTGCGTCAGCTACCCGCTTCCATGCGTCCATTGTGTGTTTGCACGTGGGTGCAAGGAATGTGTCGGGTATCTTATCAACGGGCACGTTCACCCACGCAGCAAAAGCAACAAGTTCATACGGCGGTCTTTCTGCGGGTAGTGGTTCGTCGGTCATTTCTGCTCCTTCAACATACGCACCAGTCCGCGCACCATGTCCCAGTTCTGGTCGTTAGCCACCACGGCTACGCCGTTAGACCGGCGTATCGCTTCAATCTCACGCACCTGTAGTGGGGTAGGCTTGTTGGTCCCTGCCTTAACCTCAATGGCGAAGAAGTAACCGTTCACACAGCACACTATGTCAGGGACGCCGCTACGACCAAAGCCATGGGTGGCGGGGAAGAAGTAATAAACCCCTTCCTCCTTCAACACCTTGACGATTTTGTCTTTGACTTTTTTCTCTGGCGTTGACGCCATGTTGTTTGCTCCTTCTTATGAGTGTTTATCCCTCTCTGGGGAGTACGTCAACATAAAATTTTGCAGTGCCTCACGCATGAGAATGTGAGACTTGCCCGCCTGCCTGTACTGCTCGAGTAGCTGCTTAGGTATGCGTATACTTACTGCGACCATCTTGGCGTCACCTAGCGGTGGCCTACCCATCTGTGCCATTTATGCCTCCTTCTTAGTTATGATGTAGAACGTATCGTCTGCGGTGCGGATGCCAATCCCTTCGATTATTGTGTTGTTGTCGGCCATCTTGAGTAGGGCAAGTGCTGTCTTCGCGTGGTCCGGTAGTGCATCTAGGCTGCTTGAGTATGGCGGCTTGTCGAAGGTCTTGACGATAAAGTCCCTTGGACGCTCAACCAACACCATGTGGTCAGGCGTACTGACTAAGTCTGTCGCTACACGCAGCTTCTCTGCTAGGGTAATATACGCTGCCTTGGCTTGCATCACATTAGGGCTGGCTGGGGCTGCTTCGAACTCCGCCCACCTGTCGCCCGATGTTAGGTATGTCAGCATAGAGTCGCGCATTACGTCAAGATTGTGCATATACTCACGCTTATCTTTGTAGGTAACTTGCCGCATTGCCTCATGGGACTTTTTGTATTTCTCGTCGGCTATCTCGGCCAGTGTGCGCGGGTAGCACTCCTTCAACACTTCGGACACTATGGTCTTTAGGTGCTTACTCATTTTGCTCGTGCCTATCTGGCGCTTCGCGGCTATGCGGTGACTCCTAGCTGCGTAGACAGTCCCGCTGCCTTTGTACTCCCTGTATATACCGCCTATCTTCTCGCCATTGTCCCAGATATCGAACATGGTGTGCAGTATAGTAGGGTTCTCGTTTGCACCGTCTGTGTAGTTGACGTTGCCGCTACTAGAGGCTTCGAACTCCCAGTGTGGGCGTTTGTGTTGAAGTGCCTCGATTAGCGGGACCATGTACGGATGCACCTTGGACCGCTTAGCGCGGTCTTGTGAGACTGCATCGCTATAGCTTGGCCAGTACGTGTTGTGTACGTCTAGCGGGTATTTTACTTTTTCCTGTGGCATTGTATTGCTCCTTCTTACCAATCAAATTGTCCGAGTACCGAGTCCACACTCGCCTTGAGGTCGCTACGTACTAGCTCGTCCTCACGTATGTTATCGACGTCTATGCCGCTGATGGCTTTCTCCAGTGCTTGCCTAGCTGACTCCAACTCTGGGTCCTTGGTGATGTTGAGGTGTGATAGAAGTTGGCACATCTCCTGCGCGTTGGTTACGAACGTAGACCGGAACTGCTTGGTCTGCTCGCCCTCTGGCTCGGTCAGCTTCTCGCTCATGGTCAGCAGTGTCGAGTGCAGCTTGTTCCATGTGGTCTTCATCGCGTCACTCACACGGTCAGTGTATGCCGCCTCGTACTGGTTACGTAGGTGGGTTAGCTCGTCGCTTGCTACGTCGATACGGAAGTCACCCACCTCTGGCACAGGGCTGAACACCATGCGGAACGCGAACTTAGATGCCACGTCCTCTGCGCTTGGGTAGTTGGCACCGTCGAACAGGTCACCTAGGTTAGCCTGCGCGGTCACGACCAAGTCAGGATACTCTGCTACGAACTTAGCCACCTTCGAGTTGAAGTACGCCGCTCGTGCGTCCGCCTCGCGCTTATACTCCAGAAACATAGACGTAGGCAGCAGCCTCACACCCTTGTCGGACCAAGGCAGTGTGCGTCCGTTATGCCACGTGCGACACAGCGCAGCGTAGTCAGCTATGTCCTTACGCAAGCTGGTGCCAGCCATAAGGTTCTTTCTAAACTTACCCGCGTCAGCCACAGCGTGGGCGTCTAGGGTTACCTTGTCGGTCGTCTTGCGGTCGATGATTGCCGCTGTCCATACGGAGATGTTCATCTCCACTAACATTGCTGAACTTGAAATACTCATTAGTTTGCTCCTTAGTTTATGTTGTTATGCGGGGGCGAGTGCGACCAGCGGGAACTCGTCCCTACAAAAGGTCTTGGTCTCGTAGTCAGACCACAATACTCGTGCGTGGTTCTTATCAATCTCAATAATCGTCATGCGCGGCGAACCGCTTTTGAGATGCACAACGTCGCCTACGGCTATCGCCTTAACGGACTTGCTCATTGGTTTGCTCCTTAGTTGATGTGGATTGTCTTGCCTGTTGATGCGGTCATCCGCCCACCGCCTGTGATTACCCACAGTATCGGTGCGCCGTTCCAGTCCGTGCCCCAGTTAGGCACGTAGCCATCTGTGAACATGATGATGCAGTCAGCCTTGATGTCCTTCTCCTTGAGGTATGTCTCCATAGCGGTGGGGTTAGTGCCGCCACCACCTACTGGCTTAGTCGAGGTACGGAACGAACCGCGTGTCGAGTCGTCATACACCTCATGCCCTGCCATCTCGTGGTCCCAGTAGATGATGTGCAGCTTGTCAGGCGTAACCACCGATAGGATAGCGTCAGTCTCCGACAGGTTCCGTGCGTGGTCCTCGTTGGTGATTGACCCAGACGTATCGCAGCCGATGATGATGTTCTTTACGCGCTCACCGACAAGGCTGGGCATGATGACGTCCGATGATAGAAACCTCCGGTTAGGCTTGCGCCACGACGAATAGTCACGGCCACCACAGGTAGTGTTAACGAACTCCTGTAGCTGCGTACGCCAGTCAACTTTCGGCTCGAGTATGTCGGTCAACTCACGCGACATACGCCCCGCGCCTTTGCCGTGCATCTTCTGTGCAGCAATCATACCCTGACGGATAGCTTGGTCTACTTGCTTAACCAGCTCTTCCTTCTCCTCTTTGGTCAGGTCGTTCGCACCTTCCCAGTCGTGGTGGTCGATGCCTTCCCCATCGCCGCCACCTTGGCCACCGCCTGCTTCCTGCTCCTGCTTGAGTATGTCGAAGACCTGCTTGGTGTTCATGCCTTTGAACCTGCGGTCGATAAGACCGACAGGCTTGCCATCTTTCTGCGGCATAGCCACTACCGTGCCGTTCGGGTCACGGGTGACAATCTCTAGGTTGATGACATAGTCACAGGCCATGTTGGCTAGCCTATGGTCCTCGTCGTGCAGCTTCTTCCACGTAGTTAGGTGACGATACATCTTGTGGAACGACTCATGCACCACGACGAAAGCTACCTCCGGTATGGATAGCGCGTCGATAAACGCACGGCCATAAGCCTCGTCACGGCCATCAGTCTGCGCAGTTGGCACGTCGTCACGCACCTCCTTCTTGCCCATCATAAAGATACCGGACATGTCTGCGAACAGTGGGTTGCGCATAAGGTCAATCACGACCTTACTTAGTTTGCGCTCGGCTGTTAGTGCCATTATATATCTCCTTTATTCTGTTAGTTACGTATACGTACGCGGATAACTCGTCGGGACAGTCTTCGTCCTTATGTACATGCATGGCTTTGCCGCTGGACAGATGAACCTCCCAATAGCCATAAGTCCTACTCGGCTTCACATCCACGACGTGAAGCTCGGCTGTTAGTGCCATTGGCTTGCTCCTCCTTTAGTCTGTTAGTTGCGTATGCGTATGCGGATAGCTCGTCGGGGCATCGTGTCTTAAGTACGTGTACGACGTAACCGTTGGACAGATGAACCTCCCAAAAGCCACCAACCTCACCCGACTTCACATCCACGACGTGAAGCTCCTCGGTCACAGGATGTCCACGTTAGCCAATGCCCAATCACGGAACTTGGCGGAGGTGTAACCAATCTGCTTCTTGTCTGGGTTCTTAGACAGGTTGATTGCAAACACAGCTTGCCACTCTGGTGCCATGCGCTCGACATACTCCATGAACGACGTGATTGTGTTGCGCTCAATCTTGGCAATGGCACCGAAGACCATAACGGCGCATGCGCCGGGGCTGTCAGGCAGCTTGGCTTTGGCTGGGTCTTTGACGATGTCGTCCCACGTAGGTAGCTGGTCCTGATACTCGACGAAGGCGTGCATATCCCGCGCAGCAGACTCACCGATTGTGCCCACCATCGCAGCGAGTAGCGCGTTGGCCGTGAGCTTGTCACGCTGCTTGAGTACGTCGTTAGACGCCAGCTGCAACGACCGACCTGATACGAAGCTACCCTGCATCCGCTTGGGATTGAAGATGTATGGGTTACTCTCTTGGTCACCATCCATGTAGGACGCCATCGCATGCGGGAACTGGTTAACCCAAGCCATGACAACTGGGTCGATGTCGTGTGTGACTGCCCATGCCAACCACTCGTCTGCGTCTGGCTTGCGAACCGTAACCGTAGTTACGCGATTGAGCGTATGCGCCTTGATGTTGTCACCCACACCATCTGACGCCATGTTGCCAGTCAGGAACACGATGGAACCTGCGGGTAGTGCTATGTTACCCAAGCGTGGGTTACGCGCTTCGAGCAACGGGTGAAGCATATTCTGCACGGGCTGCGGTGCCTTGGTGAACTCGTCTAGCATAATAACCACAGGCTTGCCCGTCTGTAACTGCAGGATAGCGTTGGGAAAATACTCGGTGACTTGCTGGTCACGGTTGATACTCGGCATGGCGATGTCGCCAAGGTCGGCCTGCGCACAGTCAAAATATGCGAAGGCGTATGCGTCACCGAAGTGCCGCTCCATAGCGCCCATGATAGAAGACTTACCGATGCCCGGCTCACCACGCAGGAAGAACCGGTTGTTAGGGCAGCTGATTACGAGGTTAGCTGCCTCTGTGAGTGACACAGTTGTGCCGAAGTTTAATGCAGTCATGTTATGCTCCTTGTTAGTGCCAGACTTTTGTCTGGGCTTGGTTGGTTGTTACTCTTACTCGTTGGTCACTTAGGTGACTCTCTATTGTCCTATTGTTGTAGCACATAAAGTAGCTCAAGTCAATAGGTTTGGCTCCGCACTACGACTTAGCGGAAATATCGGGCGTAGCGGTCGTGCACCAGCTTGCCTGCTTCTGCCTTAACCTTGGTGAACAGGACGTTACGATGGTGGTAGTGCAGTATGTGGTTGAAGTTGAGTTGTGCTTCACTCAAATTCATCCGCCAGTAACTACGGGCTAGCCACATCATCGCTTTGTGCCACAGCTCGGTGTCGCCGCTGTCTACTAAGTCAAGGAACTGCGCTCGTATCTCGTCGGTGCTGTTGTAGCGGTTAATCAAGGGTGTGTCGGGTATGCCCAGCTTCCTGCTCTCGTCCCAACTCACAGTTGGCAGTATCGGATTATCCGACGCCTCGACCGCGCTTAGTTTAGCCATCGCCTCGACGTATTTGAGGAACGTCTTGTAACGTGCGGTTATCTCTGCCTTCACCTTCTTGTTCACGGTGTGCTGATAGACAGGCACGGGGTTGAGGTATGTCGGTGACTGGTTCTCATGCAGGATGAACGCCGCCTTGCGTGGGTTATTATAGCGCAGCTGCAGTGGGTAGTGTCCTAGGACTTCTTCACCATCTACATACGCCTTGGCCACCACCCAGTCCTCGTTGTGCTTACGCTGGATGTTTAGTCCTGCGATACGCTGGATGCGCTCACGACATGATGCACCGATGTTAGCCTCGATAGCCACGCGCCCGTCTGGGTAGTAAGCTAGTAGAGGTCGCTCCTTTTGCCACACACTGCCGACGCATATGGCGTTATCGGTTTCCCTCTTGTAGATGCTTAGCCATTTCTGGTCGCGCCTACCCACCGGCTTGGTCCCGTTTGCATCGCCTCTGATTGGTATGGTTTTTTCCCAATGGGCCAGTGCTTCTGTGTAGCTGCGTAGGCGGGGTAGTGCGTTGTATGTTCTCCAGTTTAACATGATATTTGCTCCTCTTTGGTTGTTACTGTGCTTCTAGCGATGTTATCAGGTTACGCACGATTGTAGACATCGCGGCCCTGTGTTCGTGGCGTGGGTCGGCCATAACCTCCAGTATTAAACGTAGTATCTTAGCGACGTTCCGGTCCTTCTCCTGTTGGTGGGCGCGTAACTCGTAGATAGCCGCGAGTAGTTTGGCTTTATGCTCCGGTGTCACTGGTTCTTCCCTTCTAATAACATAGCCACCAGCTTCTGGTGGTATTCTTCCATGCGTATCTTACGCAGTGCCTCGTTGTAGAGCCGCTTCTCCTTGCGGTTCCAGTGTGTTTTGACTTGGTCTATGTGCATCTTGTGCATGCCCCACGCTGCGTTAGGGTAGCTGCCTGTGGGGCGTATGGCTCTGCCCGACGAGTCCGTTGTCTTGCCTGTGCGCTCATAGAACTCCTCTGGGTTACTCTCCATCCGCGCTACCAACAGTGCCACTGACGGATGCACCTCAAGGTTCTCTTCCGACCAGCTTTCCTCTGCTAGAGGCGGTGTTATCTTCACGCGGCCCGTCATTTCACGAACCCGCAACGTGGGCACTCGAAGTCCTCGTAGAACGTAGCTTCTACCTCGGCACGCACAGTCTCTAGCCGCTCACCTAACACAATAGCCAGCTCGTGCCAGTTTGCGTCGGTGCTGTAGCGGGTCAACTCCCATAGCTCGGACGTGGGCAGCTTCCGGTAGTAGCTGCGGTCTTTGGTTGGTTGCTCAGTCATTTAGCTTCTCCGTGTATGTTTGAGCGTTCAGCTCG
The DNA here is from genome assembly GCA_040400605.1 of Candidatus Sericytochromatia bacterium. Classification (GTDB taxonomy): domain Bacteria; phylum Cyanobacteriota; class Sericytochromatia; order S15B-MN24; family JAQBPE01; genus JBBAPZ01. The sequence goes on along the minus strand of JBBAPZ010000020.1, from coordinate 53,273 downwards.
TTGCGTAGGTAGAACTCGCGGTAACCGCTTTGTCCACGGCGCAAGCCGAACTCGGTTATTGCTTTGCTAAGCTGCGGTTCGAGTGCGCGTAGTTGGCTGCGCAGGTCGAGGACGGTCTCTAGCATCTTGATAGTAGCTATATCCGCGTCGTCATTCTCGCGGCCCGGCAACACTGTGCCTATTTTGATGTGTAGTTTAGTGGGTTGTTGGCTTGGCATTGTCTTCCCTCTCATAGTTATAGTCGTAGTCGTGTTCTTGCTGGAGACGCCATGCGTCCTGTGCCGCCTCTAGTGCTGCCTCTATGGCTTCCCTGTGGTGCGCGATGACTGTTACCTCGCACAGACGCGTGAATAACTCACCGTCCAACTGTGACGCTATCTTAACCAAGTGGAACGTCAGCCAGCTCTTAACTGCGGTTAAGGGATTGCCCATTATTCTTCTCCCTTGATTTTAGCTTCGGCGTCGATGGCCTTTGCAAACACCCGTATCGCTGTCAGCTTGTGCTCTAGGTCGTAGATGTGGCTGACCGCTTTGCGGATTAGCTTCTTGTCGTTGTCATCGACCATGTCGTCGCGCATCTCGCGCAGTGCTTGTTTCTCTTCAAATGTCATGTTGGTTTCCTCTGTGTGAATGATATTTCTGTTGAGCGGTTTACCGCTATTACAAAGTCTGCGTTCTCGCTGGCTCGTGTCTCTATGTCATCGTCTTCCTCTCCTATCCTTACGAACTCCCATGCTATGTCGAACGGCACGGTGTCTGTGTCGTCTTTGGCTATATATTTACTTGCTAGCTCGTCGATGTCGTCGAACGCCTTGTTCACCGCTTGCGGGTGTTCGTAGGCATCATACCATTTGACGTCTTGGTAACCGACCAAGATGGCTCGGTTCTCCTCGTCATACTGGATGGTGGCACACCACTCGCGCTTCGCTTCAATATGCGGGTAGTTCGCATCAAACCATAGCTTGAGTAACGGGTATGCTGTGTTGCTCTCGCTATGCACGTAGAAGACTACATCTACCTCTGACCTGTAACCCATGTTACTTCTCCTCTTCTATTGATTTCAGTGCGGCCCACAGTTTGTAGAACCGCGCCATTGCTTCTAACTCGTCCTTGGCTTCGATATGTGTGTAGACGTGCTTGTTGTTAGCCGTACCAAACCACCGTGGGCCTGCATTGCGCACCCATTTGGGTAGCTTGTCCACTTGCCGCTTGGTTACTGTGACTGCGTATTCGCCATAGTCCCATGTAGATTTCTCTACGTCCAGCACCCATAGCTTGGGTTTCTTTGGCTTTTTGTCGGCCATGTCACCGCCCCTTGATAGTTGTATGTATCGCCCAGATTGCGAAGATGCCTGCGCTTGTGAAGAATATCTCGGCTGCTACGTGTAGTAGGGTGTTCATTGGTCTTGCCCCTTCAGTTTCTCGTATATCTGCGCCATGCTCATACTTTTGAGTTCGTCTGGCACTTCGACGGGCATGTTGGCTTCTATTTCGGCAATGGCTGCATGGTAGCGGTCAAGCCCTACCCAGCCTGTCGGGTCATCGACGTTTAGTTTTGATTTCTTCATCACGCTGCCTCCGGCCATTTGTAGTTGAACATCGCTATGAGTATGTCGCGCACTTGCTCTCTATCCATGCTGTCCCCTTCGAAGGGCACGCGTGTGCGCTCCAAGTGTATCTTGGTCGCTGCCTTCACATCGCCAAGCGTCACGCCCATCGGGTAGAGGCCGTAAGGTCCGTAGAAACTAAGCACGTAGCGGTAGAACTCTTTTATCACCTGTCTTGCTCCTCGTGTTCGTGCGCTGCACGTTGTGCCATTGCTATGGCTACGCGAGTATCTAGGTCTGGTGTGTCTGGATAGCGGCCCAATATCTCGGTCGTCTTGCCTTCCACTATGAATTTAGTGAGCGCATCGAACAGGTTGAGCTTGTCGGACCGCTGCCAAGTGATACCGCCTGTGTCCTTCCTGAACGTCACAATATCGAAAAAACGGTCCATCATGCTGTTGTCCTCTTGGGGTTGAGTTGCGCGAGTTCTGCGTGGTTGGTTATGAGCATGTAGTTGCTCTTGTTGATTGGCGCTGTGCAGTGTGTAACTGCACGGGCTTGTTTGTCGCCGCAGGCTAAGCACGTAGTGTAGCCCAAGCGGAACCGCTCGACGGGGAACGGGTCGTAACAGTCTTTGCACAAGACTTGTGTCATTGGATTGCTCCTTGGTTATGCAGCTTCAGCTGCGTCTCTGCGTTTAACAGCATCAGTCGTAGATACTGCTTGTGCTTACGGTCGCGGGCAGCTGCCTCACGACGACGTAACTGGGTTACCGCAATGGTCCACGCTTGATGCGCTCCATAACTGGCGGTTAGCTCGTTCATGTCTGTAACCGAGGTTACATCGAAATAGTGTGGTTTGACTGGCTTCACGAAGTCGCTCCTGTTTTCCGTTGTTTTTTCTTTTTAATGTAGCACATTAAGTAGCTCATGTCAATAGATGAGGGTCTGTTTGGGGACGGGCTTGCAAAGTAGGCGTTTGTGGAATGTTCAAAAACCCTCATTAGTTTTCTTACAAAAGGGTGAGCGCTGGAGAGCCGCAGAGAAGTTGGGTTTTTGGGTAGTAGTAGTATAGTATAGTTTTAAAGTTATAATGTTATTAAGAAAATAGAGAGCCCGCTCCTTTTTGCCTTTCGCACTGCATGGAAGGGGTCGGACAGATTGCCACTGTCAAAAATCAAAATCCGGCTTCACAACCCAATAACTTTATAACTTTACACAATACCAGCTCTAAGGCCGGTTTCCGAGATTTGTTTTCTTACATTGCCAATAACTTTAGGTTATTTTGCCTACTTTGTATTTTTTCGTTGACTTTGCCCATTTTGGACGTTAGGTTGAGTTCAACCTAACGGTTCGGGCATTCGCCCACACGCTCCCAAAACTTCTATCATAGCCAGCATTTTTCTTGTTGACTTGTCCGCTCTGGGACGTTAGGTTGAGTTCAACCTAACGGTTTGGTTACTTCGATAACCACGGTTACATCGCTAAGCGAGACCATAGGCAGGCGCGAACCAATCGGTGATAACCTCGGTTACGCTCTTACACACGCGCTCTAATCTCAACTATCATTGACGCGCCATGTAAGTGGCTCGCACACACTCGCATGACTTCTATCATAGCGCGGACGCTGGGCACAAAAAAAACCCCGCTGGCCGAAACCAGCGGGGCTGTCTTGATTAACCTAGTTTGGTTAAATCTTCTTTGAAAAACTCGACTAATAATTCGCCAATCTTGAAGTTAAGGCTATTTTCTGCGTCCGTAACTAGGCGGCCTTCTTTCATGCCGTCCTTATAGCGCTTCCGCAATGCGTCATGGGTGACTGTATCCCATTGCTTGACAACCTTGTCATTAGGGCGTCCGCCTTGGTTCTTTTCTCGTTGCTTAGCCTTCGCATCGCTCCACGGCTTGTTGATATTGGACAGGCCTTTCTCCAAGGCTAGGTCTTGGCAGTTTTTGCGGAACGTTTCGAGCCTAGCGAAAACCGCTTTCTCATTGTCGGAACGCATATTGCCCGCGTCCATCAAATGCCATGTAGGGCCAAAATCCGCCTCTAGCGTGAAGGCCAGCACGCGGCTAGCCGCTTCCCCTTGTTTAACGCCGTATACAGCCTTCACAATGGCCTCTTCTATGGTGACGTTAATCGCCGCCTTATCCGCAAGCGCAATAGCCTTGGTCGTGTTGTTACGCAGACGCTGTGCCTTGGTGACTTTCTTTGCTGTTACTGTTACCATGTTACATATTCCTTATTTAATCACAGCGGTTATTCGCTGCCCCTTCTTTATGGGTTATGTATGACATTTATGTCAAGCGGTTATGTAAGTGACTGATTTATAAGGGAAAAACAGGGGGCAGGGTCGTGTAACCTTGGTTATCGCGCTCCCCACCGCCCCCCGACCCCCCTATGGGGGCATTGGGACTCCGCCGCTCTCTAGTATTACTATTTTGCACAGTCGATGAGACAATTTTGAAAACCATACCCCCCACCCCCTCTTTTTCCAGCCACCGGTTCGCTGCCGCTTAATACAGCCAGACCCCCCGTCGATGGTACCTTGACATGCCCGACCCACATGGTATTATTTTTTACCCGCCAAGGTGGGGGGGTGGTGGTTTTCCTCAGTTTCCCACCACCCCTTTTCATGCTACGCACCCCACCCATGCCGTTTAAGGACATAACCAAACAGCGAGAAGCGAGCCGCAGATACTACGCGAAGCATCGTGCCAAAGTCGTTGCCAGTGCGAAGAAGTACAGCAAGATAGCCAAAGACCGCGTACGCGCCTACATAAAGGCCCACCTAGAAGCCAACCCCTGCGTAGACTGCGGTGAGGCGGACATTATCGTGCTTGAGTTTGACCATATAGGCGACGACAAGCACTTCTCCATATCAGACGCGACCCGGTTGGGGTACGGAATGCCCAAAATAAAGGCAGAGATAGCCAAGTGCGAGGTGCGCTGTGCCAACTGCCACAGGAAGAAGACGTACGAGCGCGGTGGCTGGACGCATCGCGGGTAATTTAATTTTTCTCTTTTCTTCTCCCACCTACACTGCTACACGGCGTGCGCATAAACTTATCTCAGCCTCCTACAAGCGGAGCTTACATACGTGCCTATTATAAAAGCCGAACCGAGCACGGAATATCCAGTGCCATTTGACCTGTCTGATGAAGACTTCGACAATTTTGCCGATAAATTAGCGTCCGTAGGAAACACAGCCGAGCTGCTTGAGCAGCTGGGTGCCCCAGTAGAGTTGTCTAAGGACAACGTCGAAGAAGAAGCGGCACTGCTAGATGCAGCCATCGACAACCAGAAAATAACCCCGTTGACCCAGAGCCTGCCTGCTGCCCTTGGCGCTGCGGCTTTCCTACGTACTTATGGCCAAGGCCGGGCGATGGATGCGAGCCAAGTGCGCACTGCACTGACTAATAAGCTGCTTGAGATTGCCGATTGTGGCGAAATTAAGTACGAGTTGAAAGCCATTGAGCTGCTCGGCAAGCACTCAGATGTCGGGCTATTCACTGACCGTAGTGAGATTAACGTCAACTACAACTCGCCTGAAGGCCTCGAGAAGGCCATTACGGACCGGGTCAAGCGCCTGCTGAATGCAGACGTCATAGATATGAAGCCACTGGGCATGGACCTCGACGAAGAGCTAGGCATCACCGATGCTGATTTCGAAGAGATACTGGAGGGTGACGATGGAGAAGCCTGATTTGAAGGTGGTGGGCGAGATTGCCCCGCCTGACTATAAAGACCCGGTGAAGATGCTGCGGAACATCGCAGATAACATCGAGAACGGGGATTACGGCGGCATCGACACCGTTGTCGTAGCTACATTCGGTGACGCTGGGTTGGAAACCTTTGGTGGCGGCAAAGAGTCTGGACTATATGCCTGTACTTATGTCTTCGGGAGCGCCGCTGCGCGGTTCCATATGATGCCTTGGGTTGGTGCGTAATGTTCTACTGGCGCTATGAGGCGGAGGAAATCCGCCAAGGGTTTAACTTCTACCCCCGCAATGACGGGGGTTCGGTCGGTTGCCAGATGCTATTTGGTCGTCTGCGCGTTGAGGCTCGCTGGAGTAGGCGTACGAAGCGTTTTACGTTCGGTATGTGGCTGCGTACTTACGTTAAGCCCACCAAGGAAGAACTTGTCTATATCCCCGGATATACCGACGAGCTTAAGAAGCTGTACGAGAACCAGAACTCCTACTGCGATAAGAAGTACGAAGACTGGGAGCATGACTCTGAAAATACCACAGAGACTGAGAAGCAGCTAATCCCGGGTAATGAGCGTCACCGCTGGGCATTTTGGGCAAAATAGTGAACATCACGCTCAAAGACATACCCAAGATACTCCCAAAACTCTCACCCGCAGAGCAAGAACAGCTGCTGGCTGAGTTGGAGAAGCTCGAGAAGCTCAAGACGCAGGAGTTGGCGCGCAAGCGGTTCCTGAAGTTCGTAGAACAGGTTTGGCCGACATTCATAGGGGGTAGGCACCATGCGAAAATGGCAGACGCGTTTGAACGTGTGGCAAGGGGAGAGTGCAAGCGGCTCATCATTAATATGCCGCCTCGTCACACCAAGTCAGAATTTGCCTCCTACCTCCTCCCCGCGTGGTTTCTCGGGCTCAACCCCCATAAGAAAATTATCCAGTGCTCGCACACGGGCGAGCTCGCTGTCGGATTTGGACGTAAGGTTCGTAACCTCGTTGACACAGAAGTATACCATGAGACATTTCCAGACTTAAAACTGGCTGCAGACTCTAAGGCTGCTGGTCGGTGGAATACATCGAAAGGGGGTGATTATTTCGCTATCGGTGTGGGCGGTGCGGTTACTGGTAAAGGTGCTGACGTGCTCATCATCGATGACCCGCACTCAGAGCAAGAAGCTGCATTAGCAGAAGTCAACCCAGATATCTACGACAAGGCGTATGAGTGGTACACCTCTGGTCCACGTCAGCGTCTCCAGCCGGGCGGTGCCATTATTGTTGTGATGACGCGCTGGTCGAAGCGCGACCTGACCGGGCAGATATTAAAAGACGCAGCTGCTAACGACAGCCTCAATGAGTGGGAAGTCATTGAATTTCCAGCCATTTTGCCCAGCGGCAACCCGCTGTGGCCCGAGTTCTGGGAGTTAAGCGAGCTCGAGAAAGTTAAGCGCGACGTCCCTAACAGTAAGTGGATGGCGCAGTATCAGCAGAACCCGGTGTCCGAGTCTGCGGCTATCGTGAAGCGTGAGTGGTGGCAGGAGTGGGAGAGTGACGACCCACCAAACTGCGACTTTGTGCTGCAGGTATGGGATACGGCGTTCGAGAAGACGAGCCGTGCTGACTATAGTGCGTGCACTACATGGGGTGTGTTTTATTCCCCCGACGACAACGGCATAACGCAGGCAAATATTATCCTCCTCAACGCCTTCAGGGACCGCATGGAGTTTCCAGAGCTGAAGCGTGTGGCTGTCGAAGAGTATAAGGAATGGCAACCAGACGGCGTCATAATCGAGAAAAAGGCATCAGGTGCCCCGCTCATCTATGAGATGCGGGCCATGGGCATACCGGTGCAAGAGTTCACCCCGACACGGGGTAACGACAAGATTTCCCGTCTCAACGGCGTTGCAGACATATTTGCCTCCGGTCGTGTGTGGGCACCGGGCACGCGTTGGGCGGAAGAAGTGATTGACGAAGTGGCAGAATTTCCCGCTGGTTCTAACGATGACTACGTCGATACGGTGTCTATGGCACTGCACAGGTTCAGGCGCGGGGGCTACGTGACTACTAACCTAGACGAGCCCGAAGATATCGTGTACTTTAGGTCAAACCGCAATCAGGGGTATTACTAATGGCAGACGTTAAAGCACTTTTTCCTATCGGCAAGACACAATGGTCAAAATGGTCTGATGACCAGCGTACGGCGTTCAATGAAGCTCGCGCTGCAGGCGTGCCATATATGGACGCTATCACATCGACTAATGCGTCGAAACCCAAGAAAAAGAACGTGTTCGATGTTATCGAGGACGTAGCGGAAGCTGCAACTAGCGTAGCCGAAGCAGTCGCAGTGGTATCCCCGGTGGTGTCAATAGCTAAAACCGTAGTCAAAGCTGCGACCAAGAAGAAAGCCAAGTAAATGGACATCGACAAGTCGCTCAACCAAGCCCCGCTAGGCATGTCTCCGATGATGTCGGAGATGGACACTGGTCCTGACATCGAGATTGAGATTGAAGACCCTGAGAGTGTCGAGATTGACATTGGCGGGATGGAGATTGAGATTGACCCGAGCGAGGACGAGGGCGACTTTAACGATAACCTAGCCGAAGATTTGGACGAGGACGTACTTACACAGCTTGCAGGCGACCTGCTTGGCGAGTTTGATGAGGATATTGCCAGTCGTAAGGACTGGATACAGACATACGTAGACGGCCTTGAGCTGCTGGGTATGAAGGTCGAGGACCGCACGGAGCCTTGGCCCGGCGCGTGTGGTGTGCATCACCCACTGCTGGCTGAGGCTGTCGTCAAGTTCCAAGCCGAGACTATGAGTGAGACGTTCCCAGCCCAAGGGCCGGTGCGTACGCAGATTATCGGTAAAGAGACTACAGAGAAGAAGGACGCCGCTGCACGCGTCCAAGAAGACATGAATTACCAGTTGACCGACGTGATGGTCGAGTATCGCCCTGAACATGAGCGTATGCTGTGGGGGTTGGGCCTTGCAGGTAACTCGTTCAAGAAAGTGTACTTCGACCCATCACTCGGTCGTCAGGTCTCTATGTATGTAACTGCGGAAGACGTAGTTGTGCCTTATGGCGCGTCCAGCTTGGAAGTCGCTGAACGCGTCACCCATGTGATGCGGAAGACCCCGAACGAGCTTCGCAAGCTCCAAGCTAATGGGTTTTACCGTGATGTAGACCTACCAGAGCCTGTCAACTCGATGGATGAGGTAGAGCAGAAGATTGCGGAGCAGCTTGGCTTCCGTGCAGAGACCGATGACCGGTACAAGCTGTTGGAGATGCACGTAGATATCGTCATTGAGGACGATAAATACCGCGACAAGGAAGAAAATGACCTTGAAATCGCGCTGCCATACGTCGTTACCATAGATAAAGAGACCGAAACGGTCCTATCCATTCGTCGTAACTGGAACCCAGATGATAAGAAAAAGCTTAAGCGCAATCACTTCGTACACTACTCGTATGTTCCGGGCTTTGGCTTCTACGCTTTTGGCCTTATTCACCTTATTGGTGCTTTTGCTAAGTCTGGCACCAGTCTTATTCGTCAGCTTGTTGATGCTGGTACTCTTTCTAACCTACCGGGTGGCTTCAAAACTAAAGGCCTGCGTGTCAAGGGTGACGACACCCCAATAAGCCCAGCCGAGTGGCGCGACGTGGACGTAGCGTCGGGTACGATGCGCGACAATATCATGCCGCTGCCGTATAAAGAGCCAAGCCAAGTACTCTACCACCTCCTCGGGACCATCGTAGACGAAGGTCGTCGCTTCGCGGGTATGGCGGACATGAAGGTGTCTGACATGTCTGCACAGGCTCCTGTGGGCACCACGCTGGCTATTCTTGAGCGTACGTTGAAGATGATGAGTGCCGTACAGGCACGTGTCCACTATGCGATGAAGCGCGAGTTCCAGCTTCTTAAGGGCATCATCCGCGACTACACGCCAGATACGTACAGCTTCGAGCCAGAAGAAGGCGGTCGTCGGGCTAAGAAGTCTGACTACGACAACGTCGATGTTATCCCTGTATCTGACCCCAACGCCGCTACCATGGCGCAGAAGATTGTGCAGTATCAGGCTGTCATTCAGTTGGCCCAAGGCGCGCCGCATATTTATGACTTACCGTACCTGCACCGCCAGATGCTTGAGGTGTTGGGTATCAAGAATGCTAACAAGCTCGTCCCACTCAAAGACGGTGACGACATGAAGCCGCGTGACCCTGTGTCTGAGAATATGGACGTCATCAACGGCAAGCCCGTCAAGGCGTTCCTCTACCAAGACCACGAGGCGCACATCGCAGTCCATATGGCTGCTATGCAAGACCCCAAAGTTGCGCAGCTCATGGGTCAGAACCCCAATGCACAGTCGATGCAGGCTGCTATGCAGGCGCACATCGCGGAACACCTTGCGTTTGCTTACCGTAAACAAATCGAAGAGCAGGCCGGTGTACCGCTACCACCACCCAATGCTGAGATGGATGAAACTACAGAGTTGGCAGTTTCCCGTCTGGCAGCTGCAGCAGGACAACAACTGCTCCAGAAGAACCAAGCCGAAGCTCAGCAACAGCGGAACCAACAGATGCAGCAAGACCCAATCGTCCAAATGCAGATGCAAGAGCTTCAGATTAAGCAGGGTGAACTCGAACTCAAGAAGCAAAAACTGCAGATTGATGCAGCTGAGAAGAACGACCGCCTCGAACTCGAAAACCGGCGTATCGAGTCACAAGAAGAGATAGCTGGCCTAAACGTCGGCGCAAAACTTGCCACTTCCAAAAGTCAAATGGAAGCTAAGCAGGAAGCAGAAGGACTTCGTATGGGTATCGAGATTGCCCGCGAAGCCATGCAAAGTGAACAACCCGTTCCTAACCAAGCAACGCCCAAGGAGAATGAATGACACATGAGTTACTGACGTACCTGTCAAAAAAGATGCAAGACGAGATTGACGTACTTAGCGGCGACCTCGCCCGTGGCACTGCAAAGGACCATGGGGAATATAAATATGCCTGCGGGATTATCCGTGGGCTTATGATTGCAAACGGTTTCGTTGCCGAAGCCGCACAAAGGATGGAACAAGACGATGACTGATATTGTTGGGGTCACCACCCCCTCGTTAGTGGGCCTTAATGGCAAACCCATTGTGGCAAAGGATAAAGAACCTGAAGTTCCGGTTGAAGACCGCGCAAAGCAGCTTCCTGACCCATCTGGCTACCGCATCCTGTGTGCGCTTCCAGAGGTCGAAGAAAAGACCGCTGGCGGTATCTTCAAGGCCGACTCTACCAAGCAGTATGAAGAACTCACTACCCCAGTGCTTATGGTGCTGAAGCTGGGTCCAGATTGCTACAAGGACGAGAAACGCTTCCCGTCTGGCCCATGGTGCCAAGAAGGTGACTTCATTCTGACCCGCCCAATGGCAGGTAGCCGTGTGAAAATCCACGGTCGTGAGTTCCGCCTAATCAACGACGACAGTGTAGAAGGTGTTGTTGAAGACCCTCGGGGCATTTCCCGCGCTTAACGGGCGTAACCCGTACAAAGGAGAATAATATGAGTATGGATGATAACGACGATTTTTCGTTTGAAATCGAAGACGAAACCCCCGTTTCTGAGGCTGACAAGCCGGAAATTGAAATTGAAGACGATACCCCCGAGGCAGACCGTGGCCGTGAGCCAATGCCGAAGGAACTTGTTGAAGAACTAGAAGCCGACGAACTCGAAGAGTACTCGGATAAAGTTAAGACCCGTCTGAAACAGATGAAGAAGGTCTGGCACGACGAGCGTCGTGAAAAAGAACGCGAGATGCGCGAAAAGACAGAAGCTCTTTCCGTTGCACAACGTATTCTTGAAGAAAACCGTAGGCTAAAAAGCACGATAGCACAGGGCGAACAGTCTTTGCTTGGTAGCTATAAGCAAACTACGGAGATGGAAGCCGCAGCAGCCAAACGTGAGTTTAAAGAAGCTTACGAGTCAGGCGATGCAGACCGTCTAGCAGACGCTCAAGAGAAGCTTGCGGAAGTCAATTACCGCATGCAGCAAATAAATAATTATCGTCCTACTTTACAGGAAGAAAATAACGAGGTAGAAATACCCCAACAGCAGTTGCAAGTTCCGCAACCTGACCAGAAAACTATGGCGTGGCAAGAGCGCAATACGTGGTATGGTACAGACCCGGAAATGACCGCAGCGGCTCTTGGGCTTCACCAGAGGCTCATAAATGAACGTGGCCCGCAGTTTGCAGGTACCGACGAATATTGGGGCGTTGTAGACAAAACTATGCGCCGTCGCTTCTCCGATTACTTCGGAGATGAAATGGATAATGGCGACACTAAACCCGCTGCACGCGAACAAAAGGCGTCACCGGTCGTTGCTCCAGCCTCACGTACACGGTCCCCCAAAAAGATTGTGTTGAAACAGTCCCAACTGGTGATTGCTCGTAAATTGGGTTTAACCCCTGAGCAGTATGCCCGTGAACTTATGAAGATGGAGAAATAAAATGACTGATATTATTGGCGCCCTAGAAGGCAAAGCGGGCTCCGCCCGTGCACCTCGTGAAACTCGTGCAGAAGCTGAACGTCCTAAAGTATGGCAACCGGCCTCGACCCTGCCAGAACCGGACAAGCAAGCTGGATATGCATATCGTTGGATACGTGTATCGTCGATGGGTAAAAACGATGCTAGCAACGTCTCGTCCAAACTACGGGAAGGTTGGGAGCCGGTGGCAATTGAGGAACAACCTCAGTTCCAGATGTTAGTGGACCCAGATAGCCGTTTCAAAAACAACATCGAAGTCGCAGGACTGTTGTTGTGCAAGGCACCAGAAGAACTGATGGCGCAGCGTAAGGCTTACTTCGCTAACAAAAATCAGTCTCAGATGGAGTCAGTGGACAATAACTTCATGCGTGAAAACGACGCTCGTATGCCACTCTTTAGGGAAAAACGGTCTACGACGTCATTTGGCAAAGGCAAATAGCTAAAGGAGCTATAAAATGGCATACCCTTCTGTTACCAGCCCTTACGGGCTAATCCCAATCAACTTGATTGGCGGACAGGTTTTTGCTGGTGCTACTCGTCAACTTCCAATCGCAACCAACTCTTCGACTGCCATCTTCTTTGGTGACGTCGTTAAGTTGCTCGCAGGCGGTACTGTTGGCAAGGACACTGGTACAGACGCTGCTACACCTGTCGGTGTTTTCCTCGGTTGCTCCTACACGGACCCAACCTTCGGACCAACATACCGTCAGTACTACCCCGGCACCACGAACATCACAGACGTCGTAGCATACGTTCAGGAAGACCCTGATGCGTTGTTCAAGGTCGCTGTATGCGCTGGTACCAACTCGAACACCATCAGCTACCTCACTCAAGCCGCTGTCGGCTCGAACGTGAAGCTCGCTAACGGTGCGAACAACGTAGGTTCGACCTCGAACGGTAACTCCAAGGTGGGTGTAGACTCGACCGAAGGTACTACTTCGACGTGGCCTATCCGCGTAGTGGATGTTGTTCCTGAGACCGCTATTGCAGGTAACCCCGGTTCTTACACCGAAGTTATCGTCAAGTGGAACCAAGGCACTCACCAGTACCTCAACCCAACCGGTCTGGCATAAGGAGACTGACTAATGGCAATTTCACGCGCACAACTTCTTAAGGAACTGTTGCCCGGACTGAACGCTTTGTTCGGCCTCGAGTATGCACGTTACGGCGAAGAGCACAAAGAAATCTACGAAACGGAAACTTCTGAACGTTCGTTCGAAGAAGAAACGAAGCTTTCTGGTTTCTCGGCTGCTCCAGTCAAGAACGAAGGTTCGGCCATCGCATACGACAACGGCCAAGAAGTCTTCACTGCTCGCTACAACCACGAAACGATTGCCCTCGGGTTCTCGCTGACTGAAGAAGCGATTGAAGATAACTTGTACGACTCGCTGTCGTCGCGTTACACGAAGGCCTTGGCTCGCGCCATGTCCTACACCAAGCAAACTAAGGCTGCTGCAGTCTTGAACAACGGCTTCGACACCGACTACACTGGCGGTGACGGTCAACCATTGTTCTCGGCTTCGCACCCATTGGTTTCTGGTGGCACGAACTCGAACATCCCAAGCACTCCTGCTGATTTGAACGAAACGTCGCTTGAAGCGGCTGTAATTCAGATTGCAGCGTGGACGGATGAACGCGGCCTGCTCATCGCAGCTAAGCCACGTAAGCTTATCGTACCACCAAGCCTGATGTTTGTTGCTACTCGCTTGCTCGAAACCGAGCTGCGCGTTCAGACGTCTGACAACGACATCAACGCACTGAAGTCGAACGGCTCTATCCCAGAAGGTTACGCCGTAAACCACTTCTTGACCGACACTGATGCGTGGTTCTTGACCACCGACGTGCCAAACGGTCTGAAGCACTTTGTTCGTACGCCAATGGCGACGGGCATGGACGGTGACTTCGATACTGGTAACGTTCGTTACAAGGCTCGTGAGCGTTATTCGTTCGGCTGGTCAGACCCTCTGGGTATGTACGGCAGCGAAGGCGCAGCCTAATAGTTTCCCCGAGAGCGTAGCTCAAGGGAACGGGGGGAAGGGAGGAGAGAAATCTCTTCCCTTCTTTTTTGTTTGTGCTATATCTACGCTACTAGGGAACAATATTCGTACCGACCGGCCCAGCGGACTTAGTAGAGACGGTACGGACGAGTGCTACTACACGGAGAAATATTATGGCTAACAGTACATTTTCAGGTCCAATTCGTTCAGAGAACGGCTTCCAAACAATCTCAATCAACGGCACAACCGGCGCGGTAACTGTTATCGGCACCATCGGCGCAGCAATCACTGCAACCAGCACAATTACTGCTCTTAGCGGTTCGGCTCTCACGGCTGGCGGCGCTGCTGCTTTCATCGGCACAAACACTGCTGCTGGTATGGGCATCTACATGGGTTCAGGCGCTCCGACTATCGCTGCCGCCAAGGGTTCGCTCTACCTGCGTAGCGACGGCTCGTCCACTTCGACTCGTGCGTACGTCAACTCCGATGGCGCTACGACTTGGACCGCGCTCACAACCGCAGCCTAATTGGTAACAACCTCTAAGAAGGAGAATACCGATGGCAATGCAAACTGACGTCAAGGTAACCAAACCTCTGACCGCTACTGGCGTGTTTAAGACTCAGACCGATGCTAATTGCGCGTTTCGTACGCGTATCAAAGGCATCTACGTCAAGAACGGTGCTTCGGCAGGTTCGGTGGTCGTGGCGGATGGCCAAGGCGGCAACGTGCTGTTTACGCTCGAGACTTCGCCCTCTGCTGACACTGGGGACTTTTATATCCCGGTACCGGACCAAGGGGTTCTTGCAGAAAACGGGCTATATGGTACGCTTACCAACACAGCGTCCATTACTATTTTCTACGGGTGATATATGCAGCAGGAACAAAGCTACGACTTAGCTGGTAAGAGCGTCTTCATCGCTCTCCCAGCGTACGACTTCAAGGTCTCCTTGAAGCTAGCTGTTTCTCTCGCACGCTTTGCCCAGCAGGCTGCGGCACATGGAATTGAACTTCACATCGGCAGCATATGCGGGTGTTCGGTTGTTTCTCGTGCGCGCAACCTGCTGGCGCAAGACCTGCTTGAGTCCAAGTGCGACTACCTCATGTTTATCGACTCGGACATTAACTTCGAGCCAGAAGACGTATTCCGCCTCATGGCGTGGGGTACAGACCCTAAGAAGGGTATTGTAGCTGCGGTGCCCCGTACGCGCAGCGAAACCAAAACATACATCGCTACTCTCGACCACGACGAGAACAACCAACTCACCATGAACCAGATGGGCCTAGTCCGCGCAAAGCGCGTAGCGACAGCCTTTATGCTTGTGCGTCGTGAAGTGTTTGAGCAGATGTCAGAAGCCCACCCAGAGTGGAGCTACTACGACACGCGGTCCGACCGCATGCTGAATGCCATGTTCGACTTCCTCGTCACCGACGAAGGTTACATCGGAGAGGACTTCCTCTTCTGCGACCGTGCACGGGAACTTGGTTTTGAAGTGTGGGTAGACCCCACAATCACACTGGGCCACATGGGCGTACAGGAATATATCGGCAACTACGGCGATGATATCCTCTACCCAATGGTTGTCCCCGCACAGAAGGATGCAGCATAATGAGTAAACTTGGTAAGATTCTTAAGGGTGGCCTGACGGGTGGCCTAGTGGGTGCTGCCAAAGCTGGTGGCGTAGGCATGGGCGATATTGCACGGAACGGTGGTTTGGGCATTATGGGTATGCTGGCTGCTAAAAAGAAGCGGGAAGCCGGAGGTGCCGGTATGGGCGGTGCTAACATGGGTGAGCCTGCTATGGGGGGTCGCTACGGAGTCACAGACCGTGGTGAGAACACCAAGGACTTCAAAAAGGGCGGCAAGGTCAAGAAGATGGCCAAGGGTGGCTCAACTGCCTCGAAGCGCGGCGATGGCTGCGCTACTAAGGGCAAGACAAAAGGGCGGTTCGTGTAATGGCTAAGACACCCGCTTGGACACGCAAAGAAGGCAAAGCGAAGTCTGGCGGGCTGAACGCCAAGGGTCGTGCGTCTTATAATAAAGCCAACCCCGGTAAGCCCGGTCTCAAGGCACCACAGCCTGAAGGTGGTCCGCGCAAGAAGTCATTCTGTGCTCGTATGTCGGGCATGAAGAAGAAGCTGACCAGCAAGAAAACTGCCAACGACCCCAACAGCCGCATCAATAAGTCACTCCGTGCTTGGAAGTGCTGACATGGAAATGATGGTTTGGAACGTAATACTCAGCGCTGTGGTGACTATTATGGGCTTCTTCCTTAGGGGGAAGATTAACGAGTTGGACCGTCTCGGCATCCTGCTCAACAAAACCCGTGAGGAAATTGCTCGGGACCACGTAACTCGCGCAGAGATGAATACGCTGGTAGATAAGTTAGGTGACCGGTTTGACCGGGCCTTTGAGCGCCTCGAGGCCAAGGTCGATGAGATGAGGAAGGTATAGTCATGGCACGTAAAATGAAAAAGTTCTCAGCCGGTGGCGCACAAGGCCGTTACGACCGTCGCATAGCGGACATCAAAAAAGATTTCGCAAAGGACTCAGCAGGCAAAAGCGGTAGGGCACTTGAAGTGCTCGAAGCTAAACAGGCTCAACGTACCGCTGATGCCAAGGACGACCTTGCCAAGCGCACTGGCGCTGACCGCACCGCTACACGCGCAGCAGAAAAAGCCGCCGAAAGTAACCTGACAAAGACTCGTAAATACGGTGCGCCACAGTCAGTAACTAAAGATACTGCGGGCCCTACAGGGAAAGTCTCAGACACCCTAGGTGCGCTAACTGCGCCTAAGATGGATAGCTCTATAGGTAAACCACAAAGTTTTGGTGCAGCGTTCAAGGACGCACGTTCGCGTCTGGGTGCGGGTAAGACCTTTACCTTTAACGGCAAGAGCTACACCACGGACATCGCTGGTGAAGGCCGTAAGCCTGTACAGAAGGCCGCTGTGCGCACAAATAATAGTGCAGGCACATCCAGTTCGAGCACAAATAGGAATGCAGCTCCCGTTGCCGCAGCAGATAAACCTAAAAACACTCCAATCGCCGCACCTGCTTTAATAGCTAGGAACGCAAGTTCGGACGCCCAAGCCGCTAAGGTAACAAAGCCAAAAGATGCACCTAAAGCTGCACCTAAACGTTATGAAACTCCAGCAGAAGCAAAGGCACGCGTAGCAGGGCTTACAGGTAGCGCAAAACGCCGTGAAAACTTCGCGGATATGTTTGGTATGGGTAGTGTCGATAGCGCAAAGTCTCGTGCAAAACTTCTCGCATTTCGGGAAGCGGAAAAAGCTCGTAACGCTGCAAGGGCAAAAGGTAGTAAACCACTTGCCAGTGGCTCGGATACAGGAGCCTTTTTTACGTATGGTAAAGCAGCTGCTGAGAAGAACGCTGCCAACAAAGCCAAAGGTGGCAAAGTTAAAAAGAAGGAAACTACTATGAAATACGCTAAGGGTGGTTCTACACCAGCTAATAAAAAGCCAGCGCCGAAAGAGCCAATCACTGGTGGTGCAAACACCGTGCCGTTGACCCCAGAGCGTAAAGAGTTCCTTAAGGAACTGGCGAAGCGCAACGCCAAGCCGGGTATGGCTAAGGGCGGCAAAGCAACTAAGTTTGGTGCTGCAATGAAGAAGAAGTCTGCTGATACTAAGGGTCGTGCAATGGTCAAGAAGTGCAGCGGCGGCTCCATGAAGAAGTACGCCAAGGGCGGCTCCATTGACGGTATCGCCAAGAAGGGCAAGACCAAGGGTAAGGTAGTCTAATGCGCGCTTGTCGGGGTATGGGGGCTATAAACCCTTCTAAAATGCCGGGGGCGAAGACAATTCGTCGTAAGGATAACCCCGACAACGTAACCACGTACGCTAAAGGCGGCGAGGCGAAGCTCGATATTTCGAAGGCCATTAAGAAGCCGGGTGCACTGCGCTCGGCGCTTGGTGCCAAGAAGGGCAAGCCCATCCCAGCCGGTAAGCTTGCCAAGGCCGCTAAGGCTCCGGGCAAGCTAGGCCAACGTGCGCGGTTTGCGCAGCTGCTAAAGGGCTTCAAGAAGAAGTAATGGCACGGTCGGACGAACCTAAGTGGAAGCGCATCGTTGCCAGCGTAAAGGCTGGCACGAAGGGTGGAAACGCAGGTCAATGGTCCGCCCGTAAAGCCCAGCTTGCTACGCAACGGTACAAGAAGTCTGGTGGCGGCTACAGCGGCCCGAAGACAGAAGCTCAGAAATCTCTATCCAAATGGACTAAAGAGGACTGGGGTACCAAGTCAGGTAAACCGTCTACGCAGGGGTCAAAAGCCACGGGCGAGCGCTACTTGCCTAAGAAAGCACGTGAGGCTTTGAGTTCGCAGGAATACTCTGCTACAAGCAAGGCGAAACGCGCAGGCATAAAAGCGGGCAAGCAGTTCGTTAAGCAGCCGAAGGCCATAGCAAAGAAGGCAGCGAAGTACCGATGACCACGAGCGGCACCACCACATTTAACCTGAACCTCAACGACTTAATCGAAGAGGCGTTTGAGCGTTGCGGGGCCGAGCTTCGCACGGGTTACGACATGCGCACTGCGCGGCGTAGCCTCAATTTACTCACTATTGAGTGGGCTAACCGTGGTATTAACCTGTGGACCATCGAGCAGGGTTCTATTCCGCTTGTTCAAGGGCAGATTGTTTATGACCTGCCTGTAGATACGATAGACCTGCTTGAGCATGTTGTGCGCACCCAAAGCGGGGAGCAGCAGACGGACATCACGATTAGCCGTATTAGTATCGACACATACTCGACAATTCCGAATAAGAACGCGCAAGGTCGGCCTATCCAAGTGTGGATTAACCGCCAGTCAGGCGCAGACTATCCGGTAGATGGTGTTGCAAACCCACAGATTAATGTGTGGCCCGCACCGGACCAGAGTAACTTTTACACCTTTGTCTATTGGCGCTTGCGCCGCTTACAGGATGCTGGCGATGGTACTACTACGCAAGATATACCGTTTAGGTTCCTCCCTTGTCTGGTGGCTGGTCTCGCGTATCACCTATCCCTGAAGATACCCGGCGCACTCGAACGTTCTATGAGCCTAAAAGCACAATACGAAGAACTCTGGCAGCAGGCTGCTGATGAGGACCGCGAGAAAGCGCCATTGCGCATCGCACCTCGTCAGTATTTCCGGTGACGTGTGCCTAATCGGTTCGCCTCTGGTAAATGGGCAATCGCCCAGTGCGACCGCTGTAACTTTCGCTACAAGCTTAAGGAGCTCAAGCGGCTTGTCATTAAGACCAAGAACGTCAACATTCTCGTGTGCCCCACATGCTGGGAACCGGACCAGCCGCAGCTTCAGTTGGGTATGTACCCAGTGGATGACCCACAGGCTCTGCGCGACCCACGTCCGGACAATAGCTATTTCCAAGCGGGCCTAAACGTGAACAATAACCCCACTGATGGTAGTCGCGTAATTCAGTGGGGGTGGAACCCAGTCGGATTAGATAATCCTTTGGGTTTATTTGGGCTTCCAAATACGCTATTAGGTAATGGTCAAGTAGGGACCGTAACGATTGAGACGGAGAATTAGTGATGGATAAGAAAGATTTGAAGCAAGATAAGGCCATGGTGGCTAAGGCCGTGCACAAGCACGAACGTGCAAAGCACAAAGGCCAGCCTATGACCAAGCTCGCCAAGGGTGGCAAGACCAACGCACAGATGAAGGCGCTGGGTCGTAACCTTGCCAAGGTCGCCAACCAGAAGAAATCTTCGCGGGGTAAATAATATGGACTACAAACCAAAGACGGTGCCGATTGTGAAGAACAATTCGGGCTACCCAAACAACGTAGCTAACACCCAGACTGTGAAAACTCGCGGCACTGGCGCGGCTACTAAAGGTACGCATAGCAGCAAGAAACTGGCCTAATGAACTACGCTGAACTGTTCGAGACAATCAAAGGGTACGTCGAAAACGACTTCCCCAACACTTCATGGACCGGCCCGGACGGCTCCACTGCGGTGACTTTGACGTCTACCGAGCAGATTAACACGTTCATCGAACAGGCTGAGCAGCGCATCTTTAACACGGTGCAGTTGCTTGACCTGCGTAAGAACGTGACGGGTAACATGACGGCAGGTAATAAATATCTGTCGGTGCCATCCGACTGGCTGGCTAACTTCTCCATGGCCGTCATCGACGCCACTGGACGCTACGAGTATCTGCTCAACAAGGACGTCAGCTTTATCCGGCAGTCGTTTCCTAACCCAAGCACAACAGGCATACCAACACACTACGCCTACTTTGACGAGAACTCGTACATCTTGGGGCCGACGCCAGACGCGAACTATGCAGTCGAACTGCATTACTTCTACTACCCGCAGTCCATTGTGACTGCTGGGACGTCGTGGTTGGGTGATAACTTCGATAGCGCGCTGCTCTATGGTTCGCTCATTGAGGCATATATCTTTATGAAGGGCGAGCAGGATATCAACGCCGAGTACCAGAAGCGGTACGACAACGCGATGGCTATGCTCAAGCAGCTTGGTGAAGGTAAGAACCGTCAAGACATGTACCGGACGCCACAAGCCCGGTACCCGGTCTCTTAGGAGGTATAGATGTTCGACCCCGTTTCAGGCACTATTGGCAACGTCATGGTCATGGCTACCCAAGGCCGTGGCTCCACGCCGGAAGAAGTTGCCGAGCGTGCGCTGGATAAGATTATCTATGTGGGCAGCAACGCGCATCCCGCTATTCGTGACCAAGCCGAAGCCTTCAAAGACAGCATCCGTGGAGTGCTTGTGCATTATATGCACGAGGCTGTGCGGTCACATAACGTAACTCTGGTGAACAAATTTAAACAGGCGGGGTACCCAGAGTTAACCGCCATACTCGATACATAAGGAGGCCTTAAGATGGCAATTACCCAAGCAATGTCCACGTCGTTTAAGGCCGAGCTTATGCTGGCTGTGCACGACTTCCGCGTAGGCGGCGATACCTTTAAGTTGGCGATGTATACTTCGTCGGCCACGATTGACGCTAACACCACCGCATACACTACGTCTAACGAAGTAACAGGCACAAACTACACCGCTGGCGGTGGCACGTTGACTAACCTTGGTGTTGTTACCTCGAACAACAACGCGTCTTCGGGTACGGGTTTCACGGACTTCTCCGACCTGACCTTCGCAAACTCGTCCATCACGGCTCGCGGTGCGTTGATTTATAACACAACGCCTTCAGCTAACTCGAACGCGAACACCACGCTGACGAACGCTGCAGTTGCCTCATTGGACTTCGGTTCGGATAAGACTTCGACAGACGGTGACTTCACCATCATCTTCCCGACTGCTACTAATACGACTGCAATCATCCGCATCGTATAAGGAAAACTAATGCCCTTAAATGTTGCTGACCGCGTACGCGATACTACCACTACCACTGGTACAGGTACGATAACGCTCAGTGGTACCTCGCCTACGGGGTACCAGACCTTTAGTGCGGTCGGCAACGGCAACACCACGTACTACACCATCAATGCAGGTAGCCAGTGGGAAGTTGGTATCGGAACCTATTCAGGTGCTGGCCCTACGCTGTCTCGTGATACGGTGCTTGCGTCCAGCAATAGCGGTTCGCTCGTGGACTTCGCCGCAGGCACTAAAGACGTGTTCTGCGACTACCCTGCCAGCAAGTCTATCTCAGACGGCTTTGGCCTTCTTCCTCCCGCTAATGGCGGCACGGGGCTATCGTCACCCGGCACTGCGGCTAACGTCCTGACCAGCAACGGCACGGCATGGGTATCTTCAGCGCCAGCGGCGGCGGGTGTCACTGTTGGGCAAAGTATCGTATTAAGCATGGTTTTTGGATTGTAAGGAAGCAACATGGCTAACCCAAATCTCGCAGGCGTCACCGCCATTTATGGCAACAATTCTAGCACAGCATTGTCCTCGACCAGCGCGACTTCTATCGTCAGCAACGCCGCGTCCAGCGGTAAGGTGTTTAAGATTAACACTATTATGGTTGCCAACGTAGACGGCACATCTGCTGCTGACATCACAATCAACAAGTACAGCGCAGCGGCTCTGGGTGGTACGGCCTTCCCGATTGCTTCGACAATCTCGGTGCCTGCTGACGCTACGCTAATCGTAGTTGACAAGACAACGTCGTTCTACCTCAAGGAAAATGAAAGCATCGGCGCTACGGCTGGCGCGGCGAATGACCTTGTCGTCACGTGTTCGTGGGAAGAACTCAACTCGTAAGGACGTTGAATGTTTAGGCGTTACCCTCGCGGCATCATTACAGCTAGTTTGCTTACGGGCACCTCGGGTGTCTACGACATAAGCGAGCGTTTCCAGACGCCCCCACCAGTTATAACTGCTAGTTATTTAATCATCGCAGGTGCCGGTGGCGGCGGTAGTAGTAACGATTTTACCAACGCACCGGGCGGCGGCGGAGCCGGTGGGTTATTGTCAGGCTCTTCTACGCTAACGTCGGGCACCACATACACGATAACTGTCGGTGCCGGTGGCAGTGGCGGTTCCATTTCCTATGGTTCTAATGGCAGCGCGTCTTCTTTCAACGCTGTTAGCACTGTCGGGGGTGGTGGTGGTATTGGCGGCAGCGGTTACTATTTGGTGGGTAATGCTGGCGGCTCCGGCGGCGGCGGTGGTTTTATATCTGGCGCTGGCGGCGCGGGGACATCCGGCCAAGGTAACAACGGCGGTGCAGGTAGCTCAAGCAACTTGGCTGGCGGCGGTGGCGGTGGCGCTGGCGCTGTTGGTAGCACTGCGTCGGGTGTTAATGGCGGCGCTGGTGGTACGGGTTCTGTATCCTCAATAACAGGAAGTGCTACTTATCGCGCTGGCGGTGGGGGCGGCTCTGGTGATACTGCTGGCGCTGGTGGCCTTGGTGGCGGTGGTGCTGGTTCTCCATTTAACGGTAACGGAACGGCTGGGACCGCAAACACGGGTGGCGGCGGCGGAGGCAGTGGCTGGGCTGGTGGTTCTGGGGTCGGCGGAAGCGGTGGTTCCGGTGTAGTTATCTTATCTATACCAACGGCCAGCTATAGCGGTACGACTACAGGCTCACCTACGGTTACGACTAGCGGTGCTAACACCATACTCCAATTCAACTCATCGGGAAGCTACACGGCATGAGCCACTTTGCAAAAGTCATCGACGGCGTCGTCACCGAGGTTCTTGTCATCGAGCAGGACGTTATCGACACAGGCCTATTTGGTGACCCTGCACTCTGGGTGCAGACCTCATACAATACGCATGGTGGCCAACATCCAGAAGGCCGTCCGCTCCGCAAGAACTATGCCGGTATCGGCTACACCTATGACGCGGTGCGCGATGCGTTCATACCACCATCACCCTTTCCGTCGTGGCTGCTTAACGAAGACACCTGCCTGTGGAACGCGCCAGTCGCTTACCCAGATGACGGTAAGTCATACGCTTGGGACGAAGACACCCTATCTTGGATAGAGGTTCCAAATGGCCAATAGGTGGCCCGGAGGGCTTATCCGCAAAACACCAGTAACCCCGACCACATCTGCGGCTCCGGGGATTTGGACGCTGGCCGAGGCTGCGTATTGGATTAAGCAGGGACTGTGGCCCACACCTGCACCTGTAACCTACTCTGCCAGCTATCTTATTATTGCAGGCGGGGGTTCGGGCGGTTCTGCTGATACTAACACTGGTACCGGTGGCGGTGGCGCTGGCGGCTACCTTAGTAACACTTCGACATTAACTGCGGGCACGACATACACGGTTACTGTTGGTGCTGGTGGCGCTGCTCCGGGCAGTGCGGCTAATGGTAATAATGGTAGTAACTCCTCAATCGGCGCTGTAGTCGCCACAGGTGGCGGTGGTGGTAGTGGTATTGGTACGGCCAGTACTGGCGGCTCTGGCGGCGGCGGCTACGGTACATTTGCTTCAGGTAACCCCTCAGGCGCTGCCGGTACTGCGGGGCAGGGTAATGCTGGAGGTTTTGGTCAGAGTAGTACCTCAGATGCTAATGTCCAGTGCGGCGGTGGCGGCGGTGGCGCTGGCGCGGGAGGCTCTGGCAGCTTTGGTTCTGGCGCACCCGGAGGGGCGGGTTTGGCTTCTTCAATCACTGGCACTTCGGTCACACGCGCTGGCGGCGGTGGAGGCGGTAAGCGGACTTCTAGTTCCGCTGCGGGTACAGGTGGTGCAGGGGGCGGTGGTAATGGTGGCGCGGACGCTAATGGCTCTGCGGGCACGGCTAATACGGGCGGCGGAGGCGGTGGTTGCGGTACCGGCCCCACAAACATCCTACGCGCAGGTGGCGCGGGCGGCTCAGGTGTGGTCATTATTTCCGTGCCAACAGCCAGTTACAGTGGTACAACAACAGGAAGCCCAACGGTCACCACCAGTGGCTCAAACACAATCCTCCAGTTTAATTCGTCTGGGAGTTACACAGCATGACCGACCCACGTTGGCTTAAGACTGCCGAAAAGCTTGTAGGTACTAAGGAAATCCCCGGCCCTACACATAACAAGGTAATCCAAGGGTGGCTCTCAAAAATACGTGCTTGGTGGCGCGACGATGAGACTCCTTGGTGTGGTGTGTTTGTTGCGCACTGCATGCAGGAAGCTGGCTTGCCCTTCCCTAAGCTTTATATGCGCGCAAAAGAGTGGGCTACTTACGGCTCGCTCCTACGTCGTGACCGTCTTGCACCCGGTGCAATCCTTGTCTTTGACCGTGCTGGTGGGGGCCATGTCGGCTTCTATGTCGGTGAAGATGCGGGGCATTACTATGTGCTTGGCGGTAATCAAGGAAATAGTGTAAACATAATGAAGCTTGGCAAAAGCCGCCTTATTGCATCGCGGTGGCCCAAGGACGAACCTGTCATTGGCGGGTACGTGTTTATGAAGGGTGGAAAAGTCTCCACTAACGAAGCATAGGAGTTTATTATGAATAAGAATGAAGTCTACGGCGTAGTCCGCACCGTCCTCGCCGCCATTGGCGGTTACTTCGCAGGTCAGGGTATTATTGATTCTGAGACTGCCGTCGCACTTGCTGGTGCCGGTGCTACCATCGCTGCCGCTGTTTGGTCGATTAAGTCGAAGCGCGTAGCCGCTCAGGACTAAGAAAGTTACTTGCTGACCCACTGAAGAAAGGAGGGGATAAGATATGTTCGGTTTCTCTCCTTTCTCGGGTTCAGCGTTTTCCGACATAAAAGAAACTAACCGGGTAGCCATAGAGCTAACCGGGTTTACGCTTGACGTCATCGACGATGGTGTAGGCGTAGCTGCGGACGGCAACATATCCGTAGACCCTAATGACGTAGATGGCGTCGGTGAGGTCGGCACACCGTTTATAAGTGGTGACGCCAACGTCTCTGCAGTAGCGGTAACAGCGCAAGCTGCGCTTGGCTCCGTGCTTGTACAAGCAAAAGCCACAACTGCCCTTACTTCTGTATCTGCTGAAGGTTTGGTGGGTACGGCTAATGCCGTCGTTAATACAGCCGCAGCGGTATCCGGCTTAACTGCATCTGGTGCAATCGGTTCGGTTACTACTTCGGGGGCTGCAAAAGTAACCCCGACTGGGCTCGAAGCCACTACTTCCGTCGCCTCTGTGTCCATACTTCTTTCGCAGCGCGTACGTGTAACAGGCTTAACGGCTACCGGTCAGGTAGGTACCCCTACCGTACTCCCTAGTTGTAATGTACTTGTCACTGGTGTACAAGCCGCAGGATTAATCACAACTCCGTTAGTATGGAGCGTTATCAATGATAATCAGACCCCCAACTGGGTACAGGTCAATGACGCTCAAAGTAGTAACTGGACGCAAGTGAATGACGGCAATGCCGTAGTGTGGGTGCAGATACCGACGTAAGGAACGAAGATGCCAAGTACATACAGCAACCTTAAAATTCAGCTAATGGCAACGGGTGAGAACAACACCTCGTGGGGCGACGTTACTAACGTCAACCTCGGTACCGCGCTAGAGGAAGCCATTGTTGGTTCTGCTGATGTTACTTTTGCCAGTGCCAACGTCACGCTCACGCTGACCAACACCAACGCATCTCAGACGGCGCGTAACCTACGTCTACGCTGCACAGGCACTACTGGTGGCTCAACTCGCAACCTCGTGGTCCCTTCGATTGAAAAACCGTACATCGTCCAGAACGATTGCGCTGACAGCGTTGTTGTTAAGACTGCGGCTGGCACTGGTGTCACTGTACTCGCGGGTACTACGACTTGGGTTTATAGTGACGGTGTCAATGTTGTTAGTGCTCTTTCCTATACACCGGACTTAAGCATCGTAAACGTCGCTGCTGTTAGTGGTATAATTGGCACTTTAAACTCGGCAGACATAACGACTTCAGACCTGACGTCTACAAACTTAGCTACCACAAACCTAGCGGTCACAAACCTGCTGGCTGGAAATGCTACTGCTACGAACGTCAACGCCACGACCGCTATATTTACAAACCTGACGTCTACGAACGCCACGAGCACAAACCTCAATGCTACGACGGCAATACTCACAAATCTGACGTCTACGAACGCTACAAGCACAAATCTTAACGCGACGACGGCGATACTCACAGACCTAACGTCTACGAATGCTACCGCTACAAACCTTAACGCCACAACTGCGGTGCTTACGAACCTGACGTCTACGAACGCCACGAGCACAAACCTGACGAGCACAAACCTGACGGCTACTACAGTGCTAGATGCAGGCACCATAGGCGCAGCGGCTCCCGGTTTCCGGGGTTTGCCGCAGAACGCCCAGACCGGCGCTTACACGCTGGCGCTTTCGGATATTGGTAAGCAGGTTTCCAATACGACCGGCGGCTGGGTCATCCCTGCCAACGCCTCTGTCGCGTTTCCTATCGGGGCAGCGGTCGCCCTCTTCAACAACAGCGGCAGCAGCCAAACGGTATCCATCACTTCAGACACACTGCGCCTTGCGGGTACAGCGACCACAGGTACGCGTACCGTCGCTCAATATGGCTTAGTAACGTGCGTTAAAGTTGCTTCTACTACATGGGTAATCAGCGGCTCGGGGTTAACCTAATGACTGGGATTATGTGCGCACTGGCTGGAGGTGGCGGCTCAATATATTTAGGGGCCGCAACAGTAACTGTTGGGTTCGCATCAGCAGGTGGCTTCAGTAGCTACGGTTTCGGTGCTGGTGGCCAAGGTAGTATCGCACCCACGACATGGGCAAATAGCGGTCTGACCGTTTCTCAACTTAAAGACGTTTACAGTTCGGGTGTGCCAGCTTGGTTAGATTTCACGGTTGCTGGAAGCGCGCCTAATTCTGGTTGGGAAACGCTGACTATCGGTACCACTACGTTAAACCGCGCTGATGCTTCTTACAGCAACAACGGCTCAGTTACGTCTTGGATTTTTACCGGTGCGCCCACCGCGTTCGGCACAACTGTCGGTGCTATGAGGTTAATCGCGTGGGCATAACAATCTTCTACCCAGCAAACGAAGCTGAATGGTATGCCAAGGGTACGCTTGAGGACGGCAGTTATTTTGAGGTGCCCGCTGTGTTTAATCCAGATGGTACTTGCGATACAGCGGCTACAGATGCCAAAGTGCAGTTTCTAATCTTTGCCTTGAGTGAAAAAAGCTAATGGCCTTCATCAAGCTCCAGTTTAAGCCCGGTGTGAACCGCGACCAGACCGATTACTCCAACGAGGGCGGCTGGTACGAGTGCGACAAGATACGGTTTCGCTCGGGCTATCCTGAGAAGATGGGCGGCTGGCTGCGTTCGGCTCCTAGTGACTTCATCGGCTACTGCCGACAGATGCTAAACTGGATTACGACTTACTCCGACGACATGCTCGCTATGGGCACTAACGTCAAAGTCTACATCGAGATTGCAGGTAACTTCTACGACATCACACCGCTACGGGATATCGACCCAGTCCTTTCTACGCCGGATACCGACAACTGCATAAACACAACCGACACTTCAACTACGATTACCGTAGACCTTGGAGCAACTGCACACGGTGCGCAGACTGGGGATTATGTAGTTATTGCAGGTGTTACCGGTTCAGGCAGTCCTTCTGCTATTGGTGGTATTCCCATCACCGAGATTAACGGTACCTATGAGGTAACCCGTGTAGACAACTTTATCTTCACCTACGAAGTTAGCACGGCTGCTACATCGACTGTATCTGCTGCAGGCGGCACGGCTATAGACTTGTCTTTTCAGATTAGCCCCGGAAACCCCATAACAGTTGGCGGCTACGGGTGGAACGTCGGTACATGGGGTCGCGGCGATTGGGGCACAGGTACCATTACTCCGGTGTTCTTGCCGCAGCGCGACTGGTGGTTTGATAACTTCGACAACGACCTCGTTATGAATATCCGCAACGGTGAAGGTTACTGGTGGGTACGTGGCACTACGGAAGACCCCGGCCCTGCTTTGTCTACGCCAGCTATCCGCCTTGCGGATTACGCTGATGGTGAAGGGTTCGACCCCAATGCTGTCCCAGTGCAGATTATGCAGTTGCTGGTGTCTCAACAGGACCGCCACTTAATTGCCTTTGGTGCGGTGCCGTTTGGTTCTACAAGTATAACAGACTTTGACCCGCTTCTTATCCGCTGGGCTGACCAAGATACGCCGGGTGATTGGACGCCTACACAAACTAACACTGCTGGTGACCTTCGGGTCTCACGCGGCTCGCGTATCGTACGGGCACTGCCTACACGGCAGGAAATCCTTGTATGGACTGACACGCACCTTTTCACACTGCAGTTTCTTGGCACTACGGACGTCTTCGGGCTTCAGGAGTATGCCGATAGCATATCTATCATGTCGCCCCGCGCCGTAACGACCGCAGCTAACATTACCTACTGGATGGGGCAGGATAAGTTCTATGCCTACACCGGTCGTGTCGAGACGCTGCCATGCTCACTGCGTAACCACGTGTTCAACAACTTCAACATCAACCAAGCAGACCAAGTGGTGTGCGGTACTAACGAGCGTTGGAACGAGGTGTGGTGGTTCTACCCTACCGAGCAGAGCGACTATAACGACGCCTATGTTGTCTATAACCACCTTGAGCGCATCTGGTACTACGGCACGATTGACCGCACTGCATGGCTAGACACAGCACTGCGGGAGTATCCGCAGGCCACAAACACTCCGGGCGGCACAAACGCTGGCACCCTATATATCCACGAGTTTGGTGTTAACGACGACGCCCTGCCTATGGAGAGCTACATCCAGTCATCGGACTTTGACCTTGATGACGGCGACAACTTCATGCTGACCCGGCGTATACTGCCTGACATCAGTTTTAGTGGTTCAGTGGCTGCTGAGCCAGAAGTCACTCTTAGCGTTCGCCCACGCAACTTCCCCGGCGCTCCGGTCTCCATCGACCCTGCGGATGCCCAGCGGGTAATAGAAACGTCGGTAAACCAATACACAGACCAAGTCTTCGTCCGTGCCCGTGCGCGTCAGATGGCGCTTAAAATTCAGTCGGATACTCTCGGTGTTAACTGGCAGCTCGGTGCACCGCGCTTGGACGCTCGTCCGGATGGACGCCGCTAATGGCACTTACTAGGTTCAAAGCAGCGCCGCTACCGAATGCTCCTTCAGAGTATGATGCGCAGTATATACGGCAGGTTATCCGCGTACTGGAAACGTACTTCTCGCAGCTTGACTCCAACACACCTAACTACGCCCAGAGCTACACGGCAGATAATTTCTACGGCAGTGGTATCGGCCTGACGTTCCCGCATAATCAGTTCTTAAGTAACGTGGACCAGACAGCGGCAGCTATCGACCAAGCCTACGCCGTAGAGCTGGAAATCACGTCTTTCGCAGATGGTATATCAATCACAGGCGCTAACGACACGCAGGTTACCTTCTCGTCTCCGGGCATATATATGTTTATATACAGCCTGTCGTTCAAGAACCCAACCAACGATGCGCAGACGGTGGATGTCTGGCTGCGGTACAACAATGGCACCACAACAACGGATGTGCCTAACTCGAACAGCCGGTTTACCATCCCCCCACGCAAATCCACAGGTGACCCTTCTTACCTTATCGCAGTGACGCCGTTTAGTGGTTACGCAGAGGCGGCAGGAGTGTGGGTCGAAGTTATGTGGCGTGTCTCTGACACTTCTGTGGTTATGGAGCATCTTCCAGCGGTTACGTATTCAGCAGGTGTGACGCCTGCAATCCCAGCTACACCTTCGGCTATTGTCGAAGCGTTCTTTGTGTCGAAGGCTGTGTAAGAATGGTGTTTAGTTTTTAT
The DNA here is from genome assembly GCA_040400605.1 of Candidatus Sericytochromatia bacterium. Classification (GTDB taxonomy): domain Bacteria; phylum Cyanobacteriota; class Sericytochromatia; order S15B-MN24; family JAQBPE01; genus JBBAPZ01. Next base: position 23,276 of record JBBAPZ010000020.1, on the reverse strand, counting down.
CAGATTGCCGCTATAAGCGTAGGTACAAGGTAGGATACGAGATGATGGACGTACAGATGGCTCCGCCACCATACACAGCAGCAGGTAGTTTTGCTCCTCCTGTTGGCAAGCCACCTGTGCTTGGGTCACAAATTCCCGGCACGACTGGCGGTCTTCCTGCGACAGCGGGTTTAAGCGCAACTGCTAACCCAATGGCTAACCAACTACAGAGCATGGGTCGCGGCGAAGACTCAATGCTCGTCCACATGACACCCGACGAAGTTAACAGCCTCCAAGGTCTGGCTATGGCATCAGGTGGCTCACTTACCATTAACCCACAAACAGGTCTGCCCGAAGCAGGCTGGCTCGGCAAACTCCTCCCAACTATTCTCGGTGCCATTGCTACTCCGCTCACTGGTGGGTTGATTAACCCGTTTACGGCCAGCGCCATCATCGGTGCGGGTACAGGTATTGCCACAGGTAGCCTCAAGAAAGGTCTGATGGCTGGTCTTCAAGCTTATGGCGGTGCTGCTCTCGGCTCTGCAGCTGGCCTCAACGCAGGTTCTTTCGGTATCGGTCAGGCGGCTAACGCTGCTAATGCTGCTAACGCTGCTAACGCTGCTAACGCTGCTAACGCGGTTGCAAATACTGCAGGTGCAGGTTCTACTACTGCTGCTGATTTGGCGCGCCAAGTTGCAGGCACTAATATCCCGGGAGCAGCCGCCACCGCCGGTACTACAGCTGCGAGCGCAGGTTCTACTGCTGCTGCTGACTTGGCCCGTCAAGTTGCAAGCGCTAATATCCCGGGAGCAGTCACCACTGCTGGTACTACAGCTGCTAAAACAGGCCTTGCTGGGTTTGCTCAAAACTTCGGTAACGCGGCACGTGCGGGTCTCCCTGCTGGCACTCCCGGCATTATTGCCAAGAACGCTCCAATGCTTGCGGGTATGGGTGTTATGAGCGGTGTCTCCGGCGCGATGACCCCCTCAATGGGCAGCATGGGGTCGGATGGCATCATAGATAACTCTTATGCTGGTCCGTACGCTGCGCAACGGCGCACAGCTACTTTTGCACCATCTACCGATGAGCTTCTTAGTTCGTCTGCAGAGCGGCGCTACTTCGACGTAGACATGCCTGAAGTCTACAACACTTCGGGGCAGATTGTGCGTCCGGGTTCCAGCACTGCGCCGGGTACACCCATACTACAAAACATATTAAACCCTAATGCTCGTAAAGGGCAGAACCGCTACAACCCAACATTGATACCCTATATGGGTGGCCCTGCACCAGATGAAGAAGACATCGGCTACGCCGTTGGGGGTCGGGTAAACATGAAAAATGGCTCCTTTGTAGTTGACGCTCGCACGGTGTCAGAGCTTGGTAACGGCAGCAGCAATGCGGGTATGGAGTTTTTATCGCGTATGGGTGGGCAACCACTGCAGGGACCGGGCGACGGTGTGAGTGACTCGATACGCGCAAGTATCGGTGGCAAGCAGGAAGCACGTGTTGCACGCGACGAAGTGTTGTTCCCACCAGAGGCGGTCAAGCGCCTTGGAAAAGGCAATGCCAAGCGCGGCACTGCTAAGCTATATGCCCTGATGAATAAGGCGCACAAAGCACGTAAGAAAGCGAAGCGCGGTCAAGACACTAAAGTACGTCGTGGGCTTGCATAATGCAGGTTAGTTTAGTCCCTACCGAACACGTTAGTGAGTTGTGGCCGCGTATCTTTTCGCATCTAAGTAAAGCTGCGGAGTACACCTTTGGTCGGTATGAACCTGAAGATATCCTTGACTCGATTATACAATATGACCATCACCTTTGGATTGCATTTGTAGGCGAAGAAATCAAAGGCATTACAGTAACTTGCTTTAAGCAGTACCCACGTATGCTATGCCTTGATATGGTTTTTTGCGCAGGTGACGAGGGTATGGAGTGGAAAGCACCCATGCTTAAAACGTTGCAGCATTGGGCGTACGATAACGACTGTGAGCGTATCGAGTCTTCTGGTAGGGTCGGTTGGTCAAAGATTTTTAAAAACGATGGATATAAAGCACTTTGGCAGGTATACGAATTGCCGGTCGCAGATACAGGATTAGGAGCGTAATATGGGTGGTGGTGGTAGCAGTCAGCCGACAACTCAAAACATTAATCAGACCACTCTGCCGGAGTACGCACGCCCCTATTTTGAAGGGTTGATGCAGCGTGCAGAGGCGAACCTAACGACGCCATATCAGACTTATGGTCAAGAGCGTATCGCTGACTTTACGCAGCAGCAGCGTGGTGTCCAAAATAACATCCTGAACATGCAGGCACCGGGTCAGTTTGGTACCGGGACAAACGTCGCCGCGACGACGGCACAGCGCGCATTAGAGCAGCCTGCTTACACTACCGGCCAGTTCAACCCAAATAACGTATCTTATCAGCAGCAGCAAGCAAACCAGATGGCTACTGCGCAGACTGACTATAAGCCTAACCTACAAGCGTTCCAGTTTGGACCTACACGCGAAGTCGGTGCACAGAACGTGCAGGCGCAGAACATGCAGGCTGCGCAGTCTTCTTACGGCCAAGGGCCGCTCGAACAGTTTCGTGTGTCTGGCCCTCAGCAGTTTGATGCTACGCAGGCTCAGAAGTACATGTCGCCGTATATCCAGCAGGCGCTGGAACCCCAGATGCGCGAAGCTATTACAAGTGCACGGCGCGGACAGGTTGCGCAGGACCTCGGTTCTTCTCGCCAAGGTACATATGGCGGTAGCCGTCAGCTTCTTGCTTCTTTAGAGCGTGAGCGTAACTTAGGTCAGCAGCTTGGCGACATTCAATCACGTGGTATGCAGTCGGCGTATGAGAACGCACAGCAGCAGTTCGAACGTGACCGCGCAGCGGGCTTGACCACAGGACAGCAGAACCTCCAAGCAGCGCTCGAGCAACAGAAACTAGGTGTTCAGACTGGAACACAGATGGCGCTAGCCAACCTGTCGAATGAGCAGCAGGCGCGGGTTAACAACCAAGCCATGCAGTTCCAAGCACAAGGTATGAACGCCGACAACGCACTTAAGGCGGCATTGGCTAATCAGGGTGTGGATGTCACGCGCAGTCAGGCTAACCTGCAGTCTCAGTTGGGCACTCAAGAGTTGGGCGCTAACATTGGCATGCAGACCGCGCTGGCTAACCTAGCAGCATCCCAGCAAGCAAACGAGCGGAACCTCGCTGCACGGCAGCAAACACAGGGTCTTAATGCTGAACAGGGTATGCGGGCTTTACTTGCTAACCAACAGTCAAGTCTTGAAGCCCAGCGCATGGGTGAGCAGTCACGTCAGTTCGGTGCACAGCAGGGTCTCGCAAACCTTGCTCAGGCTAACCAGTCGGCTCAAACACTCGCTAACATTGGTAGTGCGTCATCGCAGGCTGACCAAGCACGGTATGGTCTGCAGACTTCTACAGCAGCGCAGCAGCAGGCGCTTAACCAGCAGCGCCTTGACCAACAGTATCAAGACTTCTTGCGCCAGCGTGACTACCCGATGGAGCAGCTTCAACAGTATAGCAGCTTGCTTCGCGGTGTGCCTGTGGGGGTTAACTCAGCATCTACGACTTACGCTCCTACCGCTTCACTAGGTTCACAGCTTATGTCTGGCGGGTTAGGCGCAGCCGCTCTATACAACACTGCTAACCGGGCCGGGGTAATTTAAAATGGAAACAAAACCATTCAGCATGCAATCCCCTGAGCAAATCGCTAAGGACTACGGCGGCAATAAGCAGAAAATTGCTGAAGCTATGCAGATGGGTATTCTTGACCCTACCGCTGGCACGTTGGCTGGTATGTTTATTGACCGTATGCGTTCCGCTGCGCAGCAAGAGGGTGCCCCCCAGCAGACAGTAGCGGAGCAAGTCTTTGCTCCTCCAGCGCCACCACAACAACCCGCCGGTCTCGGTGCTACGCCGCAAGCTGCGGCTATGCCGCCTATGGACGTTATGCCTCCTATGGATGCTGCACCCCAAATGGCTCCGCCACAGATGGAGATGCCCGCTGAAGAAATGCCTATGATGGCCGAAGGTGGCATGGTGCCTCCTTACGCTTCTGGCGGTGGTCTATCTGATATCCCTGTGCCTGACGGCATGTTCGATGAGCCAAGCAATGGCGGCTTCGGTGACGGCTACGCAGGTGGCGGTATGGTTGCGTTTGCTCCCGGTGGTGATGTTGATGCTGCACGTTTGCGGCACGCGCTGCTCATGCAAGAAAGCCGTGGTGACTACGGGGCTACGAACGCTGAAGGCAGCGGTGCAATGGGTGCGTACCAGTTTATGCCCCCCACTGCTAGGGCGCTAGCTAAACGCTTAGGTCTAGAGTACCGCCCGGACTTGATGTCCGGTGATAAGGGCCGGTCGAAAGAAGGCCGTGCCTACCAAGAGCGCCTAATGGACGCTCAGATGGAGGATATACTCGCATACAGCGGCGGCGACATCGGCAAAGCTGGAGCGTACCATTTTGCTGGCCCCAACACAAAGGGCCATGGGGCTAAGACACGTAGGTACGAGCAGGATATTCTACGGCGCTACTCAGGGTCAAAAGACACTGGTGATAACGAGCTAGCAAGTGCTGCACGCGGTGCTAATACTCTCTACGGCCTACCTACGGACTTACAGGGTAATATCGGCATGCTCACTGGCATGATGCCAGAAGAGTCCGCAGAGCAGCTTGAGTATCGTAAAGAGCTTGAAGAAGCGCTGTCCCCTGAGAACCGTGCACGGGATAAGAAAGATGTGTTCTTTGAAGGCCTAGGTAAGCTTGCAAAGCGTCTTGGCGAGGCGAAGGACAAGAGCCTTTTTGGCGGTCTGGCTGAAACTCTCGGTGCGGGTGCCGTAGACATTGCAGAAGGCCTAGACGAAGATAAAGCGCGCATCCGTGAGATGCAGCGCGAACGTGCTCAGCTGGCAAACCTCAGCCGCAAAGAGAAAATGGAAATCATTGGGATGGGTGTTGACCTCACTGGTAAGGTTGCTCAGCTTAACGAGGGCATTGAAAACCGCAAGGCAGAGGTCGAATACAAAAAAGAGGCGCTTAAACTGCAACGCGACCAGCTTAACGCTGAAATCAACGCCGCCAAGAGCAAGGGTCTTGACGTTGACCAGATGGTGTTCCAGATGTTCCTCAAGGGCGGACCGCTCAAAGAGGCTGCTACTGAATATCTTGCAGCTCGGTACAAATCCGGAGACGGTGGCAACAGCAACCTCGAAGAGAAGTTGACAGGCAAGCCGAAAAACGAAAAGCAGAACCCAGCGTCTAAATATCAATAACTTCGAGGTTATATATAATGCCACCACCTACCCCGAAAGTCGGCACTGTAGACAACGGGTTTCGGTTTGCGGGCGGTAACCCTGCTGACCCAAACAACTGGAAACGACTACCCCCTAAGAAGGGGGCGGTGGAAGATGGTTTTCGTTTTGTAGGTAAAGACCCTGCCGACCCCAACAGTTGGAGCGACGTAGACCAAGAAGGCGGCTTCTGGAGCACGATTTTTGACCGTGCGCAGACGTTAGGTCTGGGCGATGAAGCCGCTGCGTTCGCCGCAAACCCTAGTGAGAAGACACGACGTGCTTTTCTAGCTGCGGGCAACTCCAAATATCGTGGTGTTGAGTTCGGTGAAGGTGCCGACTGGGTAGCGTTTAAGCAGGCTCTGGGTGGCTCTATAGGTGATGCGTTGGCACCACTTGCTGCTGGTATCGGTGTTAGTTTTGTTGGTACCCCCTTTGCGGGTCTTGCTGCAGCAACTGCTACTTCAGGTGCACAATACACCACACAGAACCTGCTCCGTCAGGCTCAAGAACAAGAGCGCGCTATTGCCGAGGGCAAGAAGCCGGGGGAAACTTCTGTAACTAAGGCACTCACTGCCGCTGCAGGTCAGACCGGATTAGAACTTGTTGGTGGCCGGGTGTTTGGCGGTATCGCCAAGGCATTTCCGTTTGCGAAGCCTCTACTGGGTGACGCAGGTGGAGAAGCGGCGAAGAAGGCCAGCGATGTTATGGCCGATGCCTTTGAGAAGGGCACGATTAGTTTCTCTAAGGGCGTAGCCAAGGGCGTAGGTAAAGGCGTTGCCTTCGAAGTACCGCAGGAAATAGCACAGACAGGTCTGGAGCGGTGGCAGGCTGGCTTGTCTCTGTCCGACGACGAAGCCTTTGGCGAGTACAAGCAAGCTGCCATAGGCGCTGCGCTTCTAGGTGGTGGCTTCGGTGCAGTTAGTGGCGGTCTAGAGAGCAGGCGTCCTGACACAACACTGCCCCCAGCAGAAATAGAACCTGCACCGCTAAGTAGGTTTTCGACTGAAGAACTAGATGCCATCGCTAACGAGGTTATCACGACGCCCGAGGACCGGGCCGAGTTTGATACGTTGTTCAATAACTTTAATGTGAACAGCGGTATACCAGAAGAAGACGCTAAGCGCTTCGCTATAAACGCAGTGGCGGAACGCAAGAAGGCAGAGCGTGCACAGCAGGCTCGTGAGGCAGGTGTAGCTGAAGAAGTCGAAGCAGAAACCGCGCCTGTAGAAGAAGCAATTCAAGCAGCTACTGTGGACGCCGCTGCACCTGTTGTAGAGCCTGCACCCATTGCCACTGCGCCTATTGTAGAACCCGCACCCGCTGTAGAACCTGCGCCTACTGTGGACGCCGCACCTGCGGTAGAGCCTGCACCTGTTGTAGAACCTGCGCCTACCGTAAAGCCTAAGTTATCTCCTATTGAGCAGTCTGCTATTGACCTTGTCTCTGCAGTCGATAACGGTGGTGTGCCTTTCAACACACCGAGGATAAACGCGATTGCGCGTGGTCTAGGGCTTGATGTCAGCAAAAAGGACAAACCCGACGCCACCATTGAGCGTATCCGTGCAGCTGTCGAACGCTTCACTTATACCCCACCAATCTCTGAAGCTGCACCAGCACCCGAACCGGTCGCGCCAAGTGTAGAGAATGTCGTCGCTGCTCCCGAAGTAGCTCCTACCCCCGTCGATGTTCCCACCCCTGTCGCTGCTCCCGAAGTAGCTGCTGCCCCTGTCGATGTTCCTACCCCTGCTTTCGAAGAGGCGCAGTTTGCGCAGGCTGAACCTGTACAGGAAGCTGTACAAGAGGCGGTAGCCGAAGAGCAGTTGCCACCAGTAACCAAGGTAGCACCGGGCGTAGCGCGTGGTGTGAAGCCAGTACAGCGCGGTGTACAAGGTAACAAGCAAGGTAGGCCAGTAGAAGGCGCTGCCGAACTAACTGAAGGTATGCAGGCGCAGCAGGCGCTAACCACCGACCTTGAAGCTGCACGTGACACACAAGAAATTACCGACGCTGAGATGCGCGAAGTGCTCGACTATATACGTGCACCAGAAAGCCGTTTGCAGCTACGGGAAAAGCCAGAAGATATACGCCCACAGTGGCGCAAGGTGTTGGACCTAAGCGACAAAGTCGAACTTCAGCAGCGGATTGTATATGACCTGCCTACTAGGGACCGGGCTAGGCCCGCTGCACAGGCACTCCTGACAGAGCTGAAGAACAACCTCAACGCGGCGCAGACGGACATTGTAAACAGTGCACGTGCCAAACTCGACAATACACGTGCTTCACGCGTAGCAGGTCGTCAGAAGGTCGAAGAAGACTTTAAGGCCGGTAAGATAACCGAGCGTGAGCGCCGTATCCAGCTTGGTGAGCTAAATATATCTCGTGTTGAACCCGGTGGTCTCATGGGCGGTGCCACTATGGACATCGACAAATACCGTGGAAGCACCCTTTCCGACCTCTTGGAAGAAATATTTAGGGACGCAGACAATAAGTTTAGTGAGTATGATACGTACCTAGCCGGGCGTATCGCAAACCTGCTGCCTGAAGTTGAAGCTGCCGGGGTAGATGTAAAGCTGCATATTATCCAGAAGGGCGACCGCGCACCTAATAGCGTAGCTCGTGGTAGCGCCTACGGCGCAGTTGATACTAATATCGGCAAAAAGACAGTAGACGTATATCTACGTTCTCCGCAGCTGGGTGAAAACCGTGCGGGGAATACCTCAGAGGTTGTTTTGCATGAAGCACTGCATGCTGTCTCTTCGTCGTTCGTAGTGGCACAAAGGCTGGGCCGTAACACGCCAAAAATATCGAAGTTTGTTGGCGACTTGAACGAGCTGCGGAACGAGGTTGTAGCGCACTTCAATCAACGGGTTAAATCTGGTGCCGAACTTACAGAGTTAGAAAATTCGTGGTACACTCGGGACAGCAACGTCTTCGCCAACCTCGACGAGTTTTTAGCATGGGGTATGACCAACGCTAAGGCGCAAGAGTATCTGCGCAGTGTTAAAGTCGGACCGAAGGCTTCGCTGTTCACGCGGTTTATAGCCATGTTTAAAGCATTGCTAGACATACCCGATGGTGACACATCTGCCCTTAACCGGCTTATTGAAATCGTAAATCCGCTGTTTGAAGCCACCGAGGCTGACTACAAAGCTATTGCAGGTGCAAAGGCGAAGTCAACAAGCCTAGCTGAAGAGAAGATGGACCGTGGTCTGTACAAGGCCCAGATGTCCAACACTGCTACTGGCCTAACCGACGGCATCGACGAAGCTGTTGCAGGTGCGAAACTTACTGGCAAAGAGAAACTGCGTGCAAATACCGAAGCGTTCCAGACAGGCGCTAGGCCCGTGCTTGCGGCAATTAAGCCTACCTCGTGGATACGTGAGAACATAACTAAGCTACGTGCGAGTGTGGGCTCCATAGTTGGCGACATAGACCGGCTAGAGCAGGCGATGCGTGGTATGCGCACGTCGATGCGCACTGCGCTCTCACGTCGTGTCCGTGAGTTTGAAACGTTCGTAAACAAATACGGTCAGGGTGCTATATCGAGCATGATGACTATTGCCCGTGTGAACCGCGTGGACGTAACCGCATATGCTACCCGTGCAGAAGCACTAGCTAACGACCCTGTGCTAAAGTTCGAAAGGGCACGTAAGAACGTCAAGGGCGAGCGCAAACGCGAGAAGGCAATAAACACCGCTTGGGACGCATGGGATGCGCTGGGTAAGCAGGCTGGCGGACGCGAGATGTACAAGAAAGTACGTCAGTTCTACAAAGACATGTACATCGCACTGCGCGCTGCGCAGGACCAAGATATTCGTAACCTTGGGTTAGACAAAGAGTCCACCGACCGCCTTATACGTGAAGCACGTGGCGAAGTAGACGAAGATGCTGTTACGGACTCCGAGGACGATAACCCCGGTGTGCCTCAGAAGTTGTTCCCCAAAGAATACTTCCCGTTCCGTCGCTTCGGTAACTACGTGTTAGTGGTAAAAGAAGGCAAGCGCAGTGAGCGCGAGCGCTACCACTTCGACACTGCCAAGGAGCGTAACGAGTTCCAAGCACGTGTAGCTAATAAGCTGGGACTGCAGCGCGGCACTGAGAAGTACGACGATACGTTTGACCAGCTAGATGGCCTGCAAAACCTCCGGGACGACGAAGCTAACAACGAAGGCTTCATGCTCAAGCGCATGTTCGACGTCATAGATAAGCAGACGACTGCCGAAGGCGAAGCCACGGGTACTACTACCGCGATGAAGGAGAGCTTGAAGAACAAGCTGTACCAGACGTACTTGTTGACGCTACCCGAGCGCAGCCTACAAAAGCAGCTTATCCATGCCAAGTTGGTACCGGGTCACTCTGCGGATGCTCTTAACGTGTTCCGTACGTCAGTAGCTCAGTACTCATCACAGCTGCCAAAGGTTGTGTATGGCGGAGCCATCCAGAAGAAAATCGAGTCTGCATACGATACCATCAAGGGCGGCGACCCTTCAGAGCGCGCCAAGCTGCGCACTTTGCTAGATGTCTACGTGCAGCGTGTCCGTGGTGCTATGGATGCCGAGGCTTATGGGTGGAAAGAGCAGCTCATAAGCAGCTTCACGTTCCTGTCACTTATGACGTCCATCGCGTCCGCTGCGGTGCAGCCGCTAACACTGCCTATGCAGGTTATGCCCCGTATGTTTGCGCGTTACGGGTTCGGCTCCACTCTCGCTGCAGTGAGTAAATACACCCCGTTGTTCAGCTTGGTAGAAGCAGTTGTGGATGTAGACCCAGTTACTGGCGAGCGTGTGCTTGTTGCACCCACCATCGGCAACACAAAGTTCATTAAGAGCAGCCCACTACGTGCTCGGCTGTGGAACGAGCTTAACTTCAAGCGCGACTTGTTCTCTCAGAAGCAGACAGACATGCTGTTGCGTGACAGGCCAACTAAAAACACAACGCGGGATACAGCGGTCAGCAAGCTGAAGGGTGGTTATGAGAGCGTCGTAGACGCGTCTGGTGCTATATTCAGTTCGGCTGACCAGCTTACACGCGAAGTGTCTGGCATGTCGTTTGCAGAGCTTGAGTATAACCGGCTGGTTAAGGCAGGTAAGTCGCACGAAGACGCCATAGCGGGTGCAGTGGAAGCGGCAGTAGAGAACACCAACGAGACTATCGGTAACTACACAGAGCTGGAGAAGCTCGACATCTTCCGTGGTGGTCCATTGCGGCGCATGATTGGCTTCCTGCGCACCTACTCTGTGCAGCGCACTGCGTACTATTTACGTATGATGGGAGCGCTAACCAAGGGTAGCCCGAAGCAGACACGGATACAGGCGTTCAACGAGTTGTCCATGGTGCTTACCTTTACATCTGCGGCAGCAGGTTTGTCCGCTAACTTCGGTTACTCTTTCATAACCAGTGTGCTCGACATAATGATGCCAGCCTTGCTGGGCGAAGAGGAAATGGAAGAGTGGCGCGAGAAAGACCCACTTGGTGCAGATGATGCAGATTACCGCTTCCGGTTCGAGTGGTTACCTGAGAACTTTGGCGCAGACTCCACGGTTACTAGGCTCATGCAGAAGGGTGTACTCTCGGAAGTCACCGGGTGGGACTGGACTACGCGCTTATCCCAGAGTAACCTATGGATACGTGAAGGCCGTGAAGGTGAGACACTACGTGAAGACATAGTGAACTTCTTGGTTGCTAACCTCTCACCGCAGGTATCGCAGAGTGCCAACATGATTGACGGCATTGACGACTTCATGCGTGGTGAATGGTCAAAGGGCTTTTCGAAGATTGTCCCCGCAGCTGTGCGCGGTGCCTTTACCGCAGAGCGGCAGGCCCGTGAAGGCGACACTACCAAGACGGGCAAAGTGGTGCGCGGCTCCGAAGAATTTACCACTATGGAGTTGATTGGACAGGTTGGGGGCTTCACTCCTTCGGAACTATCACGCGTACGTGAGATTAACCGGACCACAACTAAGTGGCAGCGCAGCATGACTGAAGAGCGCGGCAAGCTGTTCCAAGAGTTCCGTGACGTGTACGGCGACGAGAACGCCACACCGGAAGAGTTGGAAGCTGTGTTTGAGAAGATGCGCAGGTTCAATGCCAAGGTGCCGTTGAACCGCGAAGGCAATAAGATAAGCAAGTATCTCATAGAGGGCAAAGACCTAGAGAAGTCGCTGCAGAGTGCCGAAACGCGGGAAGAAAAATCGTATCGCGGTATCGAGTATAACGACGGTGAGGAAGAACTGTTCTTCCCATACGAAACTCGCACGAAGGTAGAAGAATAAAAAACCCCCGCTGGGGAGGAGCGCCAGCGGGGGTAGTATCAACCAAACGGAAGGAGCATCTTCCAGTGCCATACATAGTCACATTCGCCAGATGCGTAAACCCCTAATACCAGATTTAGTGTCCACTACGCTCTTGTACACTACTTTTAGCTTTAGTCTGCGTAGCACAGGGCGTATCTCGCGCTTGGCGGCTTTGGGGTCTAGGCACGGGAAAAAGAGTGACGCGCCCTTGGTAAAGGCGCGCCAGTTTATATCGTAGCTGACCCCAGCTACCTTCATTCTGCTTCGGACGAACTCGCCACAGCTGCAGCTGCAGCAGTGATGCTCTCAATGTCCGTGAACTCTGGGTGCATTGCATCAAACAAGAGTGCTTGCACCGGTAGCGAGTTAACCCGCATGCCTTTGGTCATGCGCTTGTTCTCTGCGTTCAGATACAGCCCCTTGGCCTTCATAGCGTTGATGGTCGAACGATAACCGATGTTACGCGATGCACAGAACTCACGGAACGAGCTGGCCGTGATATATACCTTGTTCGTATCAGGCTCGTAGCGCACCATAAGCTCACGCATCGGCTCTACTAGCGGTGCTTCCGCCATCTTGCTGCGCCGGTCTACCCCATCATTAACCACCAGAATGTTAGACAGGCGGTTATTCAAAAACTCACCTAGTATCTGCTGGTCGCCTTCTGGTGGCGGCGTCATAGTGTTGCGCAGGTTGAGCAGCATCTTGCAGGTCCACTTAAAGATTGCAGCGATGTCCCAGTTACACAGTCCGAGGTGCAGGGCGATATAGATGCCTGTGATATTCGCTGCCGCTGTTGCCGACCAGAAACGCTCCCGCTGCGTTAGCTTAAGCTTGGTGTCGATGCGCTGTTGGACCGTAGCATAGAGCGCCTTAACCTCGTCATAGTGCGTAATCAGGTACCGTGCGTAGATATCGCCAGCATGCCCGTAGTTCTCAAGCAGCTGGTGGTCGAACATCTTCTTGCCATACTCGATGTCAATCGCGTCAGAATAGTCGATGCCGTACTCGATGATGCGCATGGTCTCACCGTCAGGTGACCCCTTATTGATTTCCAGCTTCTCGTAGAACGAGTGGTTAGACGAGCACAACGCGATAGTCTGCCACGACGTCAGGTTTGCCCGAAGCTCGTTGGAAGACGCCTTCATGCGGTCCTTGCCCGTACCCTGTGTAATCAAGTAGGCGAGTTCACTTAGCTGCTTGGGCTCTGTGTTCGACATTTCGTCGAAGCTAATATGCAGGTTACAGAAGACCCCAATCTTGAACACCTTCGAGTTGAACGTGTCGTCCTTCTTCGCGCAGAGCGCCACAGGGTCACCATATACGCTGTTAGCCATAAGCAGGGACGTAGTCTTACCTGTGCCCGACTTGGGGTGCACCACGTTGATAATTGCCCCGCGCTGACCGGAGAAGCGCAAGAGAGGCGCACCGAAGGCGGTGGCTGCTGCGAACGCATGCCCCTCAAGGCCCGGACGTCCGTACAGGTCGAACACTTCGCGCCACTTCTCGAGTGTGCCCTTGGCTGTCATGTGCTCCGCTACCACCTTGGTTACTGAAGACGGGGGGCTATGGTACGTCCCTTCCGCGCTTATCTCGCGGTCGCCTATGATAAACTTGCTGTCGTTATCGACCCATCCAAATTGATTACGCATTTGCTCTACCTTTGCATTATGAAAATATTGTGCCACTGATTTAATTATATAATCGACTAGATACGCATAGTCGGTCTTCGAGCTAAGCATCACGTGCTTAGAGGCGAGAAGCTTCTTCAGCTCGGTGCCATCCGCCATCTTGGAGTTGTGCACCGTAAACTCTTTGACGCCATCCTGCGGTGTGTGCAGCCGGATAAGGGCCACGCCACCTTCAACTGGGTCGTCCATGCGCTTAGCTACATAGATGTCGTACGGGTAGACCAGCACAACGTCCTCGACGCCTTCTTCCTCGTCCTTGGGCGTGACCTTGCGCCATACACCACCGTGCTTGCCCCGTACGTAGGGGAAGGGAAACTCTGGGATATGGAACTTTATCGCACCCAGCGTCGTCTCTTCTATAACTACGTTATCCTCTGGAGTTGCCTCCTTCAGTTCTTTGCCTAACGTAATAGGTGAGCGTATCTTGCCAGCGTGCGGACACCCTGCACATCCACCGGGATTGTGCTTCTCGAACTCCATGCAAGTGTGCGGCCCAAGGATGTGCCCAATCTTCTGCTCGACCTTGTCGGGGTCATAGTCCGGGTGGTCTGCAGATAGCTTGTGTATCGCCTTGTTACGGTCCTTACAGAACTTTGCGATGGACAACGCAGCGAACCAACGGGGTTCAGATAGATGTTCACGGTCTGCATAACTGGCGTTAAGCTGTGCGCAGCCCTTGGCCCCACGGTTCATAATCTTGGTGAAGCTGGACTCCATGCTAGCCTGTATAACTTTCGCTAACGGGCTAGGTGCGAACACCGGCAGGTCGCCTAGGGGCGACGGTTTAGTCTCTTTAACGCCAAGTATGTCGCGTATCTCGGCCATCGGTGTCGGCTTGCCGACCGTCAGAACCTCTACGCGCAGCGGGTCATCGCCCTTAAAGTTGAAGGTGCCCGGAACACGCAGGATGCGCGCTGCCTCGAAGCAGCTATTATCTACGCGCAGCCCTTTGGTGGCGCAGACGTCCTTCAACCGTGCGCATACTGGCTCCCATTCTTCGCGTGTAACTTCTTCGGTTAGCGGCCAGTATACGTGCAGACCGCGTCCCGAATTAACCACGATGGGCTTGGGCATACCTACGGTCTTACAGAAGCCACGAAGAGCCTCGAAGCCTTCGTTCTGTGTGTCGTAATCTTTCTCTGGTCCGCAGTCTATATCAAGCCAAAGCGACTTAAGCGCCTTCACGTTTTGCTTGGTGCGCGACTTACCGTCTGTATATTTAGCTACACCAAAAAATACGTTCTTACCATACTTGAGGAAGGTCTTTACCCACTCGTCCGCTTCCTCGCGGCTCTCTACTAACTCCTGCTGTTTGCTGTCGGGACTAAGCCCGACGATAGCGTACCAACCCTCTGCAGGCTGTACCGCTGTTAAAAGGTCAAATTCCTCCGCCACGCAGACACTACTCCATAGGGCAACTCACAAGCCCACTTCTAAAAGAAAATGCTCCCTGCTCCGTTAGGAAACAGAACTCTCCAGACTCGCCATATATGAAGCTATGAGTGCCACGGCAGTGCCCTGTGGGACCGAAGTCCCACAGAACCAGTTATACACTGTCTGCCTTGTAACACCTGTGCATTTAGCGACCACGGCTACAGGAATGTCCTGCGCAATGCAGAGCCTACCTAGACGAACACCCAACTTGTGTTTGCTTGCCTTGGCGTTTGCCTCCTGTATCCGTAAGCTATACCCACCGCTCATTAGTCGTCATCTTCTTCGTCGTCGCCCCAAGTGCTTACTACAGCGGCGAGAGAGCCGGTAGGTTCAACGGCAGCGGCAGCGGCCTTTTTGGATGGGCGCTTTACTGGCTCGGGCAGTTCCTCTTCCTCGTCGTCCTCACCGTCGTCATCGTCCAAGAACGATGGCTTCTTCGCCTTCGGCTCGGCTTGCGCTGCAAGCTTGGCAGGTTCTTCTGCGGCAGCAGCCTTCACGACGTCGAAGCTAATCAGACGGGCCGTGGCGGCGTTCTCTTGTGCCTCAGTGACGCGCTCCAGTTCTTCTGGGGTGATAAACCGGTCAGCAGTGAAGTTAAGCTCCATAGTCTCTGCGTCGAGGTTATACGCGATGGTGGTTACCACGCGGTCAGGCGCTGCACCGTTAGACACCAAGTGGCGGCAGTACTGCTCGAACGGGAGAGTGTTGCCCGTGCCCTTACCGAATAGCGACTTAGCTGGGATGTTGAACTGATACACATCACCGGACTCGTCACCGTCTAAGAACAACGCAACCCTGCGGCTGAAGCGACAGGCTTTACCCTTACCGTTCTTACCAGAGCCTTCTATGTTCTTAGGGCAGTTGGCGCAGTTAGCCGACTGGCGGTTGGATGCAGATGCTTCTGGCTTGTCACCAAGGTTAGAGAAGCAGTCAGGTGCGGTGCCCTTAGCGTCTGGGTCGTAGTCCTTCCCGTAGTAGCTACGGCTTGGCTTCTCCAGCATTGCAAGGATGATGGCGTTGAACTCACCACGGATGGCTTTGCCGACCTGCTCACCATTTACGATGCGCTTGAACGTACCGTTGGTGTTGGTGGCGATGCGGTTATAACCGCCCATGCTCGAAGCAATCTGCGCACCCAACTTCGATGGTGGCAATGCCGATGCGGCTACGGCGTTAGGGTTCTTAAAGATGGTCAAATTGGTCATTGTTTCTCTCACTTGGTGGTTGGTTTACGAACCGTAAGCACATACTTAGTATCTGCATTGAGGCCGACAGGTAGACTATCGGGGTTCTCCTCTAGGTAAGTACGCATGTTGCCGTTGTGGATGCGCTGCTCAAGAAGGTGCAGAACGTCGTGCTCCTTCAAGAACTTGTACATGGACTCCCAATCGCTCGTCCAGTAGCGGGTTGCAGCGCGCCTCGTTATCGTACCTTCTTTGGTACGCAGGCTATCTACATTCTGTGTGTTGCAGACCTCAAGTAGCTTGGTGCTAATCAGGTCCATCTGCCCTTTAAGCTCTGTAATCTCGGCTTTATGGGCGTCTTCTTTCGCTTGCACGACGTCACGTATTTTACGGTAGACGCGGACAAGCTGGTCTACGGGTAAGTCTTCCATCTGTTTGCTCCTTCTTGGTTGTGATTGTGGCTTGTTATATTGTTAGCTACCACTAATCTTTGACATTGTCAAATACTATATTTCCATAACTTCCTTGTACAAGTCAATAAGCTTTTTGTGGTTGGCGATATTATTTTGGAGCATACTGTACAGCCGCTCTTCTACTGGGCTACCCTTGATATGCACGATGGTCATGGCGTTCTTCTGGCCCGGACGGTCGATACGGGCGTTAGCCTGCAAATATGTTTCCACGCTGGTTACTGGCGCATACCAGATGATAGTGTCCGCCTCTGTTAAGGTCAGACCGTGCGATGCAGCCTGTGGCTGGATGATAAGCACGTGTGGGTCTTTGCTCGTCTGGAACCGTTCGATGATGTCGCTGCGTTTATTCAGTGACACCTTGCCGTTGATGACGCCACACGAAATGCCTTCCTTCTCCAGCCTAGCGCGAAGTATCTCAATGGTGTGCGTGAACGGCACGAAGACCAACACCTTGTTGCTGGCTTCTTCTATGACTTCGAGTACGACGTTAACACGGTTAGAGACATCGAACTCCAGCACCTCACCAGTATCCGTATAGACCGCGCCACCGCTTATCTGCAGTAGCTTGTTTATCTGCGTAGCCGCGTTGACCGCACTGACCTCCTCACCGCCTGTCTCAATCAGCATCTGGTCCTTGAGCATCCTGTAGTACTTGCTCTGCTGCGTCGTTAGCGGAGCGTCCCGCGATACGTGCGTCACTTCGGGTAGGTCGAGACAGTCTTTCTTCTCGAACCGGATGGCTGGCTGCAATATGTTATGTACATATTCAGCTGCGTGTGGCTTCGGAGCCCACTTAAAGTGCGTTACTTTGTGCATGGTGGTTGCACGGAAGTCGGTATAGTATTTAGGGCAGTTCTCTGGGTTAACCAGCTTGGCCAAGCCGTAGGCGTCTAGGGGGGACTGCGCAGCGGGTGTACCCGTCATCATCCAAAGCCGTGGGTCAGTAGCCTTCACAATCTGGCTAAAAATCTTCCAGCGGTTGGTCTGCACATTCTTATATGCGTTCGCTTCGTCCACTACGATAAGGTCAAAGCCGCCTGCGATTATCTCGTCCTTCACGATAGCTAGACCGTCGAAGTTAATGATGACGAACTCGGCACCAGCGGCAATAATCTTCTTACGCTGCGGAGCAGCACCATGCGCAACGCTACATGAGCGGTGCATAGCGAAGGTGAAAAGGTCACGTTGCCAAGCCGACTTCATAATCGACAACGGGCATAGCACCAGTACGCGGTTAACCTTGCCCTTCTTCATCAGGTAGTCAGCCGTCCATATGACGCTAGCCGTCTTGCCTGTGCCCTGCTCGTTGAAGCAGAAGGCTCGTTTGCGGATAGACAAGAACGAAGCTGTTTCTTTCTGGTGGTCGAACGGCGCGTACTTGCCTGTCCACTTATAATCACGGAGCATGGGAGACGGCACGCCGTCGAAACCAAGCTGGGCTAGCTGCGTAGCCTCTGGTAGTCCCCAACGTACGGCGACTGCTCCACCCTCAACGACGGCGCTCTTCTCTATGTATTTGGGTATAGTATGTGCGTTCGGCGCTGTAACTAGCAGCGCCTTGTTGTCGATTATCTGCACGATTGCTCCTTCGTGGTTACTTCTTGCGTTCCCGTTTGCTGCGCTCCGACACGAGGTTACCCTTCTTATCACGGAGAAATGAGCGGTTGGCTGACTTGCTTTCTACACGCAGTCCCGTCTTATTGGAACCACCTTTGTCAAACGCTTTTACGTGGGCGACGTCTTTCCCGTCGCCCTTCTTGACCTTACCAGCCTTCATCATCTTGGCACGGGCGGCGTTGCGCGCAGCGCGGTTCTTCTTCTGCTGCTCTGTGCCTTGGTACTTGTCGTACTCCGCCCTATAATCTCGTGCCATTAATGCCTCCGTGGTTTCCAATGTTCGCATTTCTTTACTGGGCACCAGCCGCATAACGGGCTGGTCTTTGCGTTCCATACACCATTATCCATACTGGCCTCAAGCTGTTCTAGCTGATTATCAAACACGGATAGGTACGTAGCCAAGTGCTCGCGCTTGTGGGTCTTCTTAGGAAACTCGTTGGACACCACAAACGCCAGCCCCGACTTAACCTTAGTTATCTCTGGGTAGTGCACGAACACCGCGCCAGCCATCAGGTCTAGCTGCTTCATGTCCGCATACTTGGCGTTCTTACCTGTCTTATAGTCCACCATGTGGGCAGTTGTGCCGTTTGTGATAAGCAAATCGACGATGCCGCGCCACCATACGTCCTTGTCGAAGAAGCCGCATGGCTCAAAGCCTGTGGCTGTCTTGCGTATACCAAGCTTCAACTCGGTGTGCTTCTCGCCCGGAAACTGGGCCAGCACTTCCACGACGGGGCGCATGATGCTGAACTTCTCTGGTATAGGAGTGCCGTGCTTGATGTAGTGCTCGGCTGCTTCGTGTGCGTCGGTCCCATAGATAGCTGCTTCGCCGGGGTCGTCCTTTACGTCCTTAACCACCTTGAGGTGAAAGTACTTCTTCGGACACTGGTCGAAGGTCTTGATGCTACTGTAGGACCACGCTGTCACTTTTATACTCCTGTTAGTTCGCGCACCGCACGGCGCACGTCTCTGGCTCTGTTAAGTTGTGCCCTATGGTCACTAGCAGACGCGGACATAACGACAAGTCGCTCTTTGCCATCCCTGCGCAGTCGAACCTTCACGTGCTTGGACGTAGGGGTGAAGTC
Organism: Candidatus Sericytochromatia bacterium; assembly: GCA_040400605.1. Taxonomy (GTDB): domain Bacteria; phylum Cyanobacteriota; class Sericytochromatia; order S15B-MN24; family JAQBPE01; genus JBBAPZ01. Next base: position 4,210 of record JBBAPZ010000020.1, on the reverse strand, counting down.
AAACTCCACCCCCGTGCCTGCCGTGTCCCGTTCAATGGCTGTAATCATATCACGATACCGGCGTTCACTCACCGGACTTTCCCTTGCAAACGGTCAGCAACAAGCTGTGCGTACCCTGCGATATCCACCCAGCTATCTACGTAGTTAGCGTTACCGTTTACGATACGGGCAATTTTGCTGAATATCATCTCTAGGGCTTCAATCTGGTCGTGCTTAAGCTCTACGCCAATAGCAATGGTATGTGCCGCTGCGACATGCTTCAACTGCTGCGCTACCGTGGCTACGTCTATGAAGCGGCCATAAGTGGTCGCACGTTCGTCTAAGATTTTATCTACATCTTCGCTCATTTCAAATTTCCTCCGCTCTTCAGGATGTCACCACCAAACACATACGTGCCTACATGATATAGCTTAATGAACGGGTGTGCGTGTATCTTGCCGCCATGCTTGCGCCACAACTCGCAGAAGTGGTAATCCTCTGAAAGCAACGCGCCTGTCTCGTCGATGCTGGTGGCAAAGAACTCGTGCGTTAGCGGCTTGTCGTACTCACCCTTGTCGTTTTTAAACGACGACGTGCGATAGGTTGGCACGTGCGGTATCAACTGCTCGAATACCCCCCGCTTGATTAGCATGAAGCCTGTTCCGCCGTGGCGGACTTCGATGCAGCCTGTCTCGTCTGTGTGCACATCACCAGTGCCCACCATGTTGAACACGAACGCTCCGGCATGGTCAGCAAGGTCAGTCTTACCCGCAAGGGCAGCGCGGTTGACGCTGTCCCAGTTCACTTCCTTCTTGGGGTAGATGCCGCATGCAATGTCCTTGTCGGCCAGTAGCAGGTGCGCGATAGCCTCTGCGTCAAAGCCAATGTCAGCGTCGATGAACATGAGGTAGTCATGGTCGCTCTCAAGGAACACCCGTGCTAGGTCGTTACGTGCCCGTGTGATAAGGCTCTCGTTCATAATCTGGCACCATGCCACGTTGACACCCAGTTCGCGCATCTTGTTCATGGTCATCAGTAGACCTTGCACGTAGTGTCCGGTGCACATGCCCCCATACATGGGGGTGGCAATCATCAGGCTTGGACGTTTTTCTTCAGTCATTTGCCCTCTCCCAGCAACTTGACGATGGCCCGAAGCGCGATTGTGCCGTCCTTGTTGCCTTTAAGTATGTCCGCCACCAGCGCGTCGTTACCATCTTCTTTAGCTTGGGCCGCTAGTAGCTCACGTGCCTTGAGTAGCAGTGGGTCTACGTCGAGGGATGGGTAGCGAAGTATTGCAGCTTGCTTCCACTCTTCAAGTTCATCGCGCTCCGCCCTCAACGCCTTGATTAGGTCGTTCAGCAGGTCAACATGCGGGTTTACGTTCGGTGCCAGCTCTTTAGTCGGCTTCTGGTATTTCACAGAATAGGCCCTGTGCGTCGTAATCCGGCCCGATGGGCCTTCCTCCCGCTTGCTGCCTGTTGCAAACACTATGTTGCTAGCCACCATCGAACTCACCGCATGCGATATGTTATCTATCGTGTAGTGCGGCATAAGGTCAGCTAGCTCCTTAGTCGTGCTGTTGGGGTGCATCCCCAGCATATTAAACACTTCCTCTTTGCGGCTGTTTGGGCGCACTGCGGGTATCTTAGTCATAACGTTCATGGTACTCACTCCTTCTTTGGTTGTTACTTGCTCTTGTTACCTGTGAAGCGACCGCGCTCGTCACGGTCTGTTAGTTTGTGTAGCTCGGCGTTGAGCCACTCGTTCTCACGTTTGAGGGTTTTATACGGGCTCATGTAGAGGCCCAGCCCAAACGCAACCAAGAAAAGCCAAATCATGCTTACTAATATTAGGTACTCCATATTACTTACTCCTTCCTGATAACATCCTCTTCATCCTCTTAATCATCGGCCCGTCCAGCACTTGGTCGTCAATCAAGAGGCTGGTGGCTTTCGTTCCGGTTATAGTGCCACTGTACGGGCTTGTGTTAACTGGTAAGCTAGCACCGCCACCACCGCCGCCGCCGCCGTACTGCTGTATCGCTTGCTGATACTGACCTACCGCGCTCTGCTGCACCGTCTGTGCTAGGGATTGTTGCAGATATGCCGGGTACGACTGCAGCTGCGCTGCGTATGCCTGCTGCTTTGCTGCTTCTTGCGTTGCCGCTTCCTGCGCACGTTTGTCGTCGCCACTAAGTAGCTCGTCCATCAACTCTTTGTGGTACATATCTAGGTATAGCTGGTCCAGCTTCTCCTTTACGGGAAGCACCTGCGGACCCTCTACGTTGTCCAGTACGTTATGCACTAGCTTCCTAAGCACATCAGCACGGCTACCGTACGCGGGTATGTTATCGCTCACGAACTCCTCTGGGTGGCTGTCCATCCGTGCGAGTAATAACTCAACTGCGGGGTGTAATTCATCCGCCATAACTTGCTCCTAACTTGCTCTCACAATTCAAAGGTAATCCCTGTGCCCACTTGGGCCGTATGCGCATACACGCTTCGACAAACGCACGGGCTTCTTTAGCCTCGGCTATGGGGGCAAGTACCCCCACGGCGTCATGCACAGTCATCACTACGCGGTAACGCCGCGCAACCATCAGCATCTGCTCACCTATGATGATACGGGCGAGTGCCTGACACGCATTCTCTATGAGCTTCCCGCCGTATATGCGGGTAGGGATAACCGCCCGGCCCTTCTTGACGTCGTAGACGAGTTCGTCCCGGCCTGTCTTTGGGTCTGTCTGCTTGCGTAGGTTATCGTACTTCAAGTACATACCGTTGGGTAGCCTGATACCAAACATATCCACTAGCAGTGCTTCATGCTCACCTAGCGGCGCAGTGCGCGTAGACATAAGCGCCTCTAGAGCCTTGTTCCCCTGCTCCCACAACTTCGGTATCATGGGGTAAGCGTTACGGTACACCGTGATAATGTGCTTACACTCCTCGATTGGCATATCGACGTTGAAGGTCTTTAGCTGCATCTGGAACTTAGTCGGGCCCATGGCGTAGCCTGCACCAAGGATGGTGGACTTGCCCACGAAGCGTTCGGGGTGTTCATTTATGTCACGGATTGGCTTGCCGTATATCTCCGAAGCCATGATTTTGTACGGGTCGTACTGCATGTCCGCCTTCTCCACACCCGCTGCAACTTCTGCGTTGTTCTTATCGAAGAACTCCACAAGGTCGTCCTGTCCAGCTAGCCACGCCAAGGTCCGCGCTTCGATTTGTGACGAGTCACAGTCGATAAACACATAGCCCTCTGGTGCCAGCATAGACTTCTTGAGCGGTGACTTGCGCGGTAGGTTCTGGAGGTTGACCTTGTCGTCGCCACCCCACCTGCCTGTATGCGCTGCGTAGTAGCGTAGTGGAACTGGTAATGGTCCCCGGTCAGCAATGCCTATGAACCGCTCGGTCCGCGTCTCCTCAAGTGTAGACTTCACGCCCAGCCGCGCAGCGACGATGGCTTGCACCCGTGGGTTGGGGTGGTCGAGCAGTGCCTTGAACCCCTCGTCACTCTTGGCAAACGCGAACGCTTCCTTGCCTGTCTTTGGGCTTACCTTTGTCGGCGGCACCACACCCATACTTATCAGCAACTCGGCTAGCTTAACGTTGGACATCAATGCGTCCTTGTCGGCCTCAATGGCAGACATAAGCTCTTCTTTTTTGGCTTGTACGCTATCCAAATGCGCAGCCAAGACACCCTTATCCAACACCAACGTCGGCTCGGTGAACATCCTGATAGTAAGGTCGATAAGCCGTAGCTCTGACACGGGCATGAGCGGTGCTAGAGCCTCAAACAACTTCTGCGTCAGCTCTACGTCGTTAATACAGTAGTCGCCATACCGGGCTAGGTCTTCGTCAGTGAAGTCCAGCCGCCGCTTACCCAGCGCGTTGATAACCTCTGTGCCCTTCTCGCCCAGACCGTAACGCTCAACCGCTTTGGCTAGGCTGTTACCAGCATGCGGCCCGTCGATAGCACGAAGCATAGACAGGGTATCCGCGATACGCTTAGGCCGAATGTCATAACGCCAGTTAAGGATTGCCATGTCGAACATGGCGTTGTGGGCTACAGCTACGCTGTTACCCCAGTCCCACTGCTGTAGCCACCGCTTGGTCTGCGCGTTGGTGCCGCTGAACCATACAGTCTCTTCTTCGTTGCGTTTAACTGCAACGCCGATAACCTCGAACTGCGGGTCACGGATATACTCTTCGGTCGTCATCTTAGACAG
>JBBAPZ010000019.1:59442-63296 GCA_040400605.1 Candidatus Sericytochromatia bacterium | reverse complement strand
TATTCGTCTCAAAGCCTTACGGCGCCTAATGATCCAGCCATGCGCCTTTCAGTTGTCTGGGGCGAAATCTCTGTGGGTGGGCATGGCGCAGCGAGCGTAAACTGCAGGTCGAAGGCGGCGCTGTTTACTCGTGTCAGTGCTGTTTGCCATTCGGAATATGATCCGTGACGCTTGGTTCTACTCAGTTACCGTGTTGGATTGGAATGGCGCACCAAGCACGGTCGACAAATTTGTCGGTCCTGATTAGCAAGTTCAGGCATTAACCTTAGGATAATCCATTTGTAACAGTTCGGGTCGAACACCCGCGGGCAGGAGATGGGCGTGCATCGAACAAGTTTGGGTGTCCTTGCGGCGTTGTTGGTGGTGAGTCACATCGTGGGCTGTGGTCAGGTGCCAATGGGGATTCAGCGCGCGGGTGTTGCCACGCGGATGTATCGGCAGGGTTTGTTGCGTCGGCCGATGGCGCAGGCCGTGGGTGCGCCGGTGCAGGTGCGATCCGAAGATGGTGATTATGATTCCGGGTTATCGGATGAGCCTTCACCGGCGCCTGTAGTGGCAGGGGATGAACCGAAGGATTTGATGCCTTTGCCGAAGCCGACGCCGACGCCCAAGTACCAGCCGAAATCCGGGGCACCGGAACCCACGGATGTGGATGCGCTGTATGAGATTTTGAAGCGATTTGGTTACAGGCGATCGCACCAGCAGATGGTGGACACCATTCGTGCGATCACCCGCCAGTACCCGGTGAACGTACCGGTTGGTTCCTGGGGTTGGGATCCGAGGGTTGATTCGCGCAAGCATTATGAGTGGTGGCGTCAAACGCTCAAGGAGGATACGCTTAGTTACCAGGAGTATTTGCAGCAATCGCTCTTGGTGGCGCAAAACAAGTTTGACGTTGTTTACTATGTGTGGATTTCCAAGCAGGAGGATCCCCAAAAGCAGCGTAGCGAGCGAAACTATTCGCCCTTCGTTGATCTCAATCGGGAGCTGCCGGTCGTGAAAGGCATTGACGAGGGCGGCTGGTTGACGCAAGTCAGCCCCGAAGGCTTCATCGTCGATTATCTCAAAATTCCTGAAACCTTCCTCCGTGACTATAACCACCTACTCAGGATCCCGGAAGAACTGTACTATTGATCATCATCAGAAGCACTGAGGGCGGTGACGTGCAGCAAACCGCAGCACGCCGGTACAAGCGGGCAAGCAAGCAGTCCAGGGAAACCCGGTGACCATGACCGGGTTCCTGTTATTGGCGTTGTTTGGCGCGTATGCTTGTCACCGTTTGGGTTGGATTGAGCTGGACTTTCCGCTCCGCCGTTTTTTGCGTTGGCGCCGTGGTCCTTGGCCTTTGCCGGCTCACGACAAGCGCGGTCTGTTCAGTTTGGTGGCTCAAGGTGAAGCCGTGCGACTGACGGCACGTTATGCCTTGGGTGATTGGCCGGTTGTCAGCAGCCGCGATGGCTACGCGGCTTCCTTGTTTTACCTGGCGCTTTTAGAGCATGCATTCAACCAAGCGAATCTGAAACTCCCCACACGCGTGAAGGCTGTTGATGTCGGTGTGAATGACTGGTTTTATGTGAGGCCTCTGCACGCTTTTTTGATGGATGGTGGCCGTGAGGTGAGTCTGGATGGGATCGAAATTGATGCGTACCGTATCTGCCCTGACAGATACACGACCATTGACCACGCTGAAGCCCATATCGGCAGTTTGCCGAACTGCCGGTATCTCGTTTGTGACGCACTCCACTACCACGAAGCGGTTGACATCGCGTTGATGTTCTTTCCATTCATCTTTCGCGAAGACCACCGTCAATGGGGACTTCCCCGCGCACAACTGAACCCTGCCCGGTTGCTTCTGCATGTTTACCACTTGCTTAAACCCGGTGGCATCCTGATTATCGTCAACCAGGGCGAAGCGGAACGCGACGAACAGCGCCGCCTTCTTGAAACAAACGGTCTTGCCATCACCCTGCAAACCAGTTTTGAATCACCTTTATACAACTTCGACGCCCGACGTTACGTCACGGTTGTCCGTCAATCATCAAGGGTTTTGTAAAGCGCGTTGATTGGTGATCAAATTTTAGCTGCTGTTCAAAACATTGAGTCAGTGCCTGATGGTCTGAGTTTGCTACAGAAGCCTTCAACAAAAACCGATGCATCACTGTATGGTTGTGCGTTTGCGACATGGTGTTTGCACAAAAACCAATGCTTCGCTGGATGGCGATTGCCAGGCCGCAAGCTGACGATTGGCGGTACAGCCGACTTCATTCACGGTGCGCGCGAAGCACGGGGCGTAGGACTTGCGATAGGACCACAGGATTCAAACAGGAGTGCATCTTGCGCAGCAGCACCTGGCACAGGGGATGCAGTAAGAAAACTGTTTGCTTGCTGACGCAACTCCTTATACATTTGTTGACGGTCGTCGTCTTTAAAAGCGTACTTGCCCAACAATGTCATGATCAGGCCTTGGGACACTGCGGCGAATCGGTCACGGCGTGTATCCGGATATTCAATGCCAGCTTCCTGGCAAACAAATTGAAAACGGTTGGCTCGCTCACTTGGATCCAGTGTTAAACGTCGGAGTAGGTGACGTGTCAAAAAATCACAAAAATCGGCTGGTTTTTTGATGGTGTAACAAGTTTGGTCCAGATACATCGCGCCTTGTAGCCAAGGCTGCGCATTAAAAAACTGCGCCACATCTTTTCTTTCATCAGTCAAACGATCGATTTTGGTTGTGATCTCACGTCGAATGTATTGAAAATCTTCTACCATCATCGCCACAATACTTATTTTTTCATCGAACGTATCCGGAAACGGTCGGATGGCTGACAGGTTGACGTGGGCCATTGCGCGATCCGCGAATTCATTCCCGAAAGCAATCTTTTGCGCACCGGACAAGCGATTGAAACCAATCTCTTCACCCAAAGCGGCAAGCTCCATTCGCACCGCTGTCAATTGATCTTTATTCACGTCACCAGTCGAGTTCGACACCACAGACACATCACCGTCTGGGCGTATCGACGGGTTCATCCCCCTGCTTTCAAGGCCATCGCGGATGTACCCCCCGAGCACCGTACGAAGCATGCCCATCATTATCCTGGAGTCTTCATCCAATTCCGCTGCCCGTTGCCCATTGCCCGCAACCAGCAAGTCATAGCGCAGGCGCTGATCCTGCAATGCCCCGGGCTCCGCCACCACACGCACGTTCTCCGCGATATTCTCAGGCACATAAACCGTAAAAGCCCCCAGTGCATTGGTGAAAACTTCATAAACGGGTTCGCCATTGGCCTGCTCACCCAACGACACGCGTCGACCATCCACCGTCGACTCCACCCGCAAACGCATACCAACCGCAGGTAAAATCTCACCCAACCTCGCTGTGGCGGAGTTGACACCCTCCTCCGCCAAAAGCGACCAACGCGCGATGGCATTTCCGCCGCCATTGGCAATCAAATTCCCACCGCCATTGGCAATCAAATTTCCACCACCATTCGCAATCAGGTTACCGCCGCCGTTAGCGATAAGCGGTGCAATCACATTGCCTTGTCCGGCCGACACCACCACACCTGCATCGTTAACGATCAATGATGCGGCATCATTACCAACCAACGACGCCGCATCATTACCAACCAATGACGCCGCATCATTACCAACCAACGACGCCGCATCATTACCAACCAACGACGCCGCATCATTACCAACCAATGACGCCGCATCATTACCAACCAACGACGCCGCATCATTACCAACCAACGACGCCGCATCATTACCAACCAGTGACGCCGCATCATTACCAACCAATGACGCCGCATCATTACCAACCAGTGACGCCGCATCATTACCAACCAATGACGCCG
>JBBAPZ010000019.1:43231-59342 GCA_040400605.1 Candidatus Sericytochromatia bacterium | reverse complement strand
GACGCCGCATCATTACCAACCAGTGACGCCGCATCATTACCAACCAATGACGCCGCATCATTACCGACGAGTCTGCCGCCACCAATTGCGGCGATGCGTGCTCCCTGTTGCCCGGCAAGCATCACCTTGCCGGCCCCGGCATTTACCAAATAGCCCGCATCCAGTTTCAGCGTCCCTTTCAGGGCAACCGTGCCGCTGGCCGGTTGCTTCAGGATCCCAACAGTCGCACGATTCCGTGCAGACGAGTTCGACGCGGTGACAACCGCTTGTGACGCGGGTGGGACAGAAGCACTCAATCCCGCGCGGGGTCTCACAGGTACAGGACGCAACGTCTGTGGCGTCGCACAACCATACGCGACCAATATTGCCAGGGTCATCCAGCCGACCGGTCGCCGCATGCCATCCCCTCCCCCAGCAAACGCTACGTCGTCAGCATACCCTGCTTGCGCTTTGGCTTAACACGCCATTCCAACCATCATTTTCACCGATCGGACGCTGACCATCAGAACAAGACGCAAGGGTTGACAGACCGACTTCGGGTCGTACCTGCGGCAAGGTCACAACGCACATTTAACGAACAATCAGTCAATCTGATGGTTGGCAATGCCAGATGGTATGACGGCACTGGGGAACCATCCATTTCACTGTTCAAACGATATCCATCAGACCAAGCCAAAAAGGTGACACGCCCCGTGCCGGTCTGACAACCGGCATTGCTTCAACAAAGATTTGACAGACAATCAACGACCTTGGTGGATGGACAGCACTGGGCGAACCGGGGGAATCGCCACGCTTCTCGCAGGCTGCCAAACAGTCGTTCACAAAGTGAAGTCAAGGCACGTTATCAACTGACGGACGGGGTGAGCGTACGCACCACACGCGCAGGAATCCCCGCAACCAATACCCCCGCCGGAACATCTTTGGTGACCACACTACCTGCCGCCACCACACTGCCTCGCCCAATCCGCACCCCCTTTAGAATGATTGCGCGGGTACCGAGCCAGACATCCTCCTCCAAGGTGATCGGGGCACACACCCCACCCGCGTGGCGCTCCTGCGGCTCCACCCGATGAAAGTCGTTGTCCATCAGCACGCAATGGGGCCCAATCATACTTCGCGCACCGACGTGAATGGCCTGACTGGCCGACAGGATCACACCATTATTCACAAAGACCCCATCCCCGAGCACCAATTCGGCACCCGGCCCCGCATACAGTTCAACCGTCGCCAGATAGCTGTAAATACAAACATCTTGCCCTAGGTGAATCCGCCCGCCATTGCGCTCAATATGCGGCTTCCCACGCAAACGTGCCCCGCGGCCCACCGCATCGCACCGCCGAAACACCCACCAGGCGTTGAGCCGCTTCAGCATGTAGCGCCAAGCCTGCGTCAACTTTTGGCCCCATTCCTGCACCCTAGTCCCTCCCCTTCGGCGTCACCTGCCACCCCACCGCGCGCCCGGACCACGCGTGTAAAGCGGCACTCAACAGCTCCCAAACAAAGCGTGGCAGGGCCAACAGCATCACCCACCCCTCGCGTCTGGATGGCCGCGCGTTACCCGCCCCATACACACCCACTGCGACATACAGCAGCAAAGCGAGCGCAACCCAGGGCCAGAGCGGCCACACGGGCATTCCCAGGTAACCGCCGAACGCCAAACCAAACACCCCAAGTGCCAGCACCATCCGCGGCGGAGCCAGCAACTGCCACAACACATCCCACGCGCCAAAGCGCCCGTGGCGCAAGCCAGCCCACACAAGCGCCCACCCGCGCGCTTGCAGCAAACGGACTCGCCCACCCAACCAACGGCGGCGCTGGCTGCGCAAGGCCACCCAGTTTGCCGTCTTGCAATCCCGCACCCGCGCCTCTGGACACCACTGCACCCGAATACCCGCCAGCGCCAATTCCACCATCCAATCCGCATCCTCAACCAAGGTCACCCGGTGCGATCGCCCAAGCAACCACTGAAAACAACCCGTGCGAAACGCAACCCCCGACCCCAGAATCGGCACACTCATACCCAAACGCGCCCGCCCCGCGGCCCCAATCCACTGCTGGCACAACTCGCCCAAACCATCCCAGCCTGCCGCCCCAGCCGCCTCACCATGCCCTGGAATTCGCAAGCATTGCACCACCTGCGCCCCACCTTCCAAAGCCCGCGTCAACTCGGCGAGACATTCCGGATCCGGCGCATTGTCCGCATCAAACAGGACCACTCCGTGCCACGCCGCAGGGTCCAGTTGGGACCATAACCACGTAAGCGCCTCGCCTTTGGTGCTGCTGGGCATCATCGGACGCTCCCAGACCGTCGCACCGGCGCGACGGGCGATCGCAGCCGTTTGATCAGAACACCCATCCGCCACCACATGCACCTCGAAACAGTGACGCGACAAACTCTGCGACGCCAAGGCCGTCAGCAAGGTGTTGATGACAGATGCTTCGTTGCGGGCCGCGACCAGGACGGCGATACGGGGCGATCGCCCCAAAACGGTCCAATGTCTGACCGGTTCGCGGCGCCTGATGACAAGCAGGGGCCAAAGCAGGTGACAGACACCCGCCAGCACGAAACCTTGCACCCCGATCAGCAGGGCGTTTACAACAGCCATCAGCATTGGGTCAACCCTGCAAACGGCTGGCGAGGGAACGCTTGAATCGATAAAAAGACTGGGTACGTGGCGGATAGTGCTTGCGAATCAAGGCATCACGACTTTGCAGTTCGATGCGATTCATGGCCTGTTTGGCCTGTTTCGCGCTGCCACCACCCAAGTGGATGATGCTGGCGTTCGGATTGAACCACACTTGATAGCCGGCTTTTTTGATGCGCATTTGCCAGTCGATCTCTTCACCATACATAAAAAACTGCTCATCAAGCGGGCCAACCGTTTTCAAGACCTCGCGCCTGATGAGCAAGGCCGCGCCACTGACCCAATCGACAGAGCGGGGGTGGCTGTGGTCCCAAAAAGTCAGAAAGGGTGTGCGGCTGTGCCTGAAAGGCCACAAGCGGGCCATCAGGCGGTTTTCGATGAGCGATCGCCACGAATTGTAAAAGGTGTGGGCAGACGCTTGCAGGGATCCATCAACATTGAGCAGGCGGCAGCCGAGGGCACCGATGGTCGGATGGGCGTGCATGGCTGCGACCATGCGATCCAACGCGCCCGACAAAACGATCGTGTCAGAGTTCAGCAACAGAAGGTATTGCCCCTGACACCGGGCCAACGCCTGGTTGTTGGCTGCGGCAAACCCGCGATTCTCTTGATTGGCGATCACCTGAACGCCCGGAAACTCCGCACGAAGCATCTCGACACTGCCATCGGTGGAACCGTTGTCCACCACCCAAATCTCATGTGAAATCAGCGTTTCTAGCTGCACGCTGCGCAAACATTGGGCAAGCAACTGGCGCGTGTTCCAGTTCACCACCACGATGGACAAAACGGGCATAGGTGACGGCCTCCACAGAGAACTTGGGTTTAGCTGCTTGATTGAACCCGACCAAGGGGCGGCCAGGCACGCCCAATTTGACCAAAGTTTCAGGTGCAGGGTGCCGAAAGGGGTGTTAGGCCTGCGCCGGATTTACGGTGGGGCATCAAGCGGGCCACGCTGGTGAAATAAGCCTTGAGTTCATCCGCACCGATGTCGCAGCTATAATGGGTTGTGATGCGGGCCCGGGCCGCGCGTCCCAAACGACGCGCCAAAGCGGGGTTACAAAGGAGACTGGCGATGGCGCGGGCAAGCGCGGGGCGATCGCCCGGCGGCACCACCAAGCCGCAACCATCCAGCAGTTCAGGGATATCCGAGACGGCCGTCGCGACGATGGGCAGGCCCATGGCCATGGCTTCGTACAGTTTCATGGGCATCTGTCCCAGCGCGACGGGCACCGGTTGCTGCGGGAGCACGATGAGGTCGGCGATCGCCAAGAACTGGGGCGTCGCAGACGGTGGGTACATCCCAATCAGTCGCACGCGCTCATCGCATTGGGCCACCGCGCGCGCATAGGGCGTTTGAGGCCCGACAATCAGCAATTGCCAGTTTTGCATCGCGTCATCCAACAATTGCAACGCCTGGATAATCTCCCCCACCCCCTTGCCAGGCTGGGCAATACCCGCGAACACGATCACGTGTTGCCCCTCACAGCGTAGTTGCGATCGCAAACCCTCACGTGGCTGAACCGCGGGATCAAAGGTATCAATATCCACATACTGGGGCGTCAAAGCTCCCCCGTAACGCGCCTGCAGAAATGAACTGACCACCGTCACGCCGTCGGCACTGCGGATGCGCTTATCCAGTGCCCACGTCGCCAGATAATGATTGGGATAATCCAGACGCGCCAACGCATAAGCCATGTTCTTGAGCGTATAACGACTCCAGGGATGAATCATGAACAATTCCCAATCATCAATGTCAACCACCACCGGTAAGCCCGACGACGCCCTGTGGCGCAATGCGACCCCAAACGAACTGGGACGAGGCTTCATGGCATACAGCAAGTCGCCCGTGATGCGGGCGCGCAATTCCCGCTCCGCATCCACCCAGGAACGGCCCGGCGGCACCGGGATGGCGGTATAGGGGAAATCCCGCGGTGAACGTGGGTCCCCCTTGCCAGATTCAAAACTGAAACCCAAAACCTCCACATCAAATGCGCGCTGCAACATCCGAGCCAACGCACGCACCCGGTACAAAGGTGCCGTGACCTCATCTGACGCGATTAACGTGATTTTCATGTTTTGCATTCCTCGGTCGAGCACCACCCGCAATCCGGTCAACCATCACCCCGTGCGTCGCATGCAAATGCCCCAACACACCCAATGACAACCACAAAAACTCCGCGATCGGCTTCTGAATGGGATAGTCATTGGACACCGCGCCAACAGCAACAGCCACCCACACCCCAAACAACCCCGCGACCCAGCCACTCAAAGCGCTCGGTGGGCCCCGTCGATACACCACCCAAGCTACCTGCAAGATGCGCCCTTGTAGCACCAACCACAGCAATAATCCGACCCAACCCAATTCCAGCGCGATCTTGAAATAGTAATTGTCAGTGGGCACACCCACCACCGAACGGCGTGCACTGAGGGGATCCACCCACTTCGTGGCACCACCGCCCGACGTGTTAAGGCCGTGCCCGAACGGTCGATTCACAATGTCCGCCAGGTGGGTACTCAAGTAATTGACGCGTACCATGAAACTGGCATCCTCCAACGGGCGAGACGCCGTGCGCACCCGATCCAACAACGGATGAACACCAGGCGCCAACCCCGCACCCACGCCAATCAATCCAAGCATCGAGGCAATCAGCCCCAAAAAGAACCACCGCCTCGTCAGCACCAACATCGCAACCACACCCGCACACCAAGCGAGAATCGGCCCCCTGGAATACGACAAAACCATCGCATACAAAAAGGGCACGGCTGCCACCACGCACATCAGCGCACGCCAACCCCTGTCATGGAGAGCGTGCGCCACCCACACGAGGCTAGCCATCCCCATCAAAAAGCCAAAAGTTGCCGCATCGCCAACGGTCGAAAAAATCCGCACATAGCCGCCGAGAATGTGCGTCTGCGCGTTACCCTCCTCATACAGCCACTGCATCTCTTGCCACAGCAACCCGTGATAATGCTGAAACATCCCATACAGGGCGACAAACGCACACGTCCCCAACCACCACCGACACCAGGTGTCGATACGACGGACATCGGACAGGTAATACAACGCCAGAAAAAAACCCAACGCGCGCAGCGTGTGGCGCAAGCCCGTGACACCCAACGCCCAATGCGGCGACGCCGGGTTAAACGCCTCCAAACACTGAAAACCAACAAAAATCAGCACCAACGGCGTCAGTGCGCTGCGTAAGCGCTGCACGTCGCGCCGGTGCGACACATCCCAGAGCAAGCGTAACCCCATGGCCACAAACAACGCGTCAATGGCCACACCAAACGGTCCTGCCTGATGCACGCTCACCATGCGGATGAGCCAACCAACCAGTGAGGCATACACAAGCAATAACGCCAAGCCAACGTGAATGCGACCAAGTATCCAGAGCAGCAAAGCCAGCGTGGCGACCGCAACCAGCCAGGTGAAACGCAATTCGGCAACCGCCACGCACAACACGCCGCCGACACCAAATGTCAGACCACCGAGCAAGACCTTGTTCACGACGCTTGCTCCGCAGCGTGCCCATCGACTCCGGCCGGAACATCCTTGGGGTCATGCGTGCGTCTGCGTCGGGGACGCGCTAGAAAATGGGCCAAGCCGAGCCCGAGTGCCAGTGCCACAGGCGCACCAAGTGCCAGTTTGAGTGCGAGTTTGTTGCTGGTTGGCTGTTCGGGTGCCGTGGCGGGATCGATGACCGAGATGGGCAGGTTTTGTGCCCCTTGCGCCTGAAGGCGCGATTGCCCGAGTTGCGCTTGCAGTTCAAGGTACTGGGTTTCCGCGACTTTGACTTCACGCGCTAGCTGTTCGTGGGTGACCTGCTGCGTTCCCGCGAGGCCTGCTTGTGGTTGCCAGGTGGCCAGGCTGCGGTCGATCGCCTGCAACCGCGCCCGGGCCATGGCCACGTCGGTACGCAGTTGTGCCAGCCGTGTCCTGGTCTCCGCAAAGGCGGGACGGTTGCTTTCGCTTTCGTCGCGCGCGACCGCCAGGCCTTGCCGGGCACGGGTCAATTGTTGGGTTAACAGTTTGACAATGTCAGCGCGTGGTCCGTAAATCTCGCGGGCGTCTTGCAGATTGTTTTCGAGTTCACGGACGCGTTCCAAGGGGGTATCGAGCGTACCTTGGTGAACGAGGGCACGTTTGGCTTCGGGGCTGTTCTGCAATTGGCGCCATTGTTCTTGCAGGCTTTTGAGTCCTGCTTCAGCGGCTGAGAGTGTGCTAAGGGCTTCTTCGCGTTGTGAGAGCAAATCGTTGACACGCTGTGGAACCGCTGCGTGGAGTTCGGGCAGCGCCCTGGCGCGGAACGCGCGCAAGGCACCCTCCGCGCGATCCAGGCGCTGCCGGGCCACCCGGACCTGACCGATGAAGAAAGCCTGATTGGAACGGGCGTCACTGGATTGATGGGATGCGTAGATGTCCAGGAAGACCCGTACCAACGTGTTTGCGAGATTAGCCGCATCCGCCGCACCTTCGGCTTCAGCGTCAATGCGCAAAAAGCCCGCCTGCCCCAAGCGTGTGATGGTGATGCGTTTTTGCAGGTCCTCGGGCGATTGCGGCCACTTGAGACTTTCGAGGGTTTCTTGCAAAACGCTGCGGCTTTTGAGGAGTTCGGTGATGTTGGCGATCGCCACACCTTGCGTAAACCAGTCACCACCGCCGCTGAGCGGATCGCGCCGCCCCATGCCCGTATTCAGCGTCGTGCTCGCCAGGTAAGTTGGCGGAACCGTCAGGGTCAACGCCGCAATGCCACACTCAAAAACCAGTACCAAGCTCAGAATCAAAGCCCAATATCGCCCCAGCAACATCCGCCAGTGCGTCAGCAAGCCGCCGAGAGACCCCACCTCATCACGAGGGAGTGACAAAGGTTCAGCCAACAGATAAGACGTCTGCCGTGCCAACGCTTGCGTATCGCGCGGTTCCTGCCAAACCGACAAAACAGTCGATTTTTCCGCGATGTTGGCCGATACGCGATCCGCCGCCTGAAAGGCAGCGATCAAGCGCCCCTGCGCGAAATCCACGAAATGTTCCTCACGCACGTCGGCTGTTTGAGCCACCCAGTCTTGTGCCGCCTGATACAACGCGTGCAAGCCCAAAATCCGGTCGTGCACCGCGAGGCCGGAAGCCGCCATGCGCTGCTTGGCAATCCAGTGTTCGAACCAGGGCAAATGAGCCTCATACAGAGCAAGGGCGCGGGCTTGGGGGTCAGTGGCGGCAGACATCGCAGGCTTCCTCTCTGGGTGTCATCGGGTGGGGGTGGCCGTTGTCGCGGCACCCAGCAAGGTCTTGAGGGCAATCCAGTTCACCTGCACTGCAAGCTCGGCAGCTGCCTGTTCACCGGATGCGCGTTCGGTCGCGAGTCGCAAACCCAGGATCGTGTTGGCGGTGCCCAAGCCATTGGCGAATTGACGTTGACCAACATGGAGATCGGCGTGCGCCACCGATACGGTATCTTTGGCGAGGCGTTGGCGTTCACGCGCAATCTGCACGTTCTGGTACGCATTGGCTACCTGGGTTAACACATCCGCGATGGTGCGGTTAAGTTCGGCCTCGGCGATCGTGACCCCCTCCAGCCCCCGTTGCTTGGCGCGAGGACCGTTGAGCAAATCCGACAGGTTCACGATGAGGCCAATGGCCGCTGTGGGCAACGCCACGCCATCCGCATTCACCGTTTGACCAACGGGAGCGCCCAGAAAATTGTGATTGATGTTCGCCTTGAACAAACGCGCCCACCAATTGTCTTGATCCTGCGCCTCCAAGCGGGCCTGGTTAAGCTTGGCACGCGCCCCCACAATATCCGGGTTGTTCTGCCTGGCCGTCTGCAAGGCGGCGTCGAGCGTCAACGCGGGGTCATAGGCCCACGGGTCAGGCGTAAGCGCGAAAGCCTGGCTGCCTGTGGCTGCCACAACACCCGCGATCAGTAGAACAGTCCAAAAATACTGGCGCATGACCTTACTCCTTTGGAGAATGACCTAACGGGCACCGTTCTGCCTAAAAAACACACGCAGGGTCTTCACAAGAATCCACCAGTCACCCAACCAGGTGCGCGTGGCACTGTAGTAGGTGTCCAGAACCAGACGTTCCATGGCGTCGGTATCGCTGCGGCCGCTGATCTGCCACAAGCCCGTGATGCCGGCCGGCGCCAGAAAACGCACCCGTTGCCACGGCTCAAGCAAAGCCTCCGCCTCGTACAACGGCAGGGGCCGATTGCCTACCAGACGCATTTGCCCCTTTAACACATTGATCAGTTGCGGCAATTCATCCAAGGATGTCCGCCTCAAAAAACGCCCCACGCGAGAGATCCTGGGATCGTCGCGCAACTTGAAAAACGCGCCGTCGGCATACTGGTTCCGCGCCTGCAGCTCAGACAACATCTTTTCCGCATCCGGCACCATCGTTCGAAACTTGATAATGGAAAAAATCTGGCCCTCGATCGGACCATCGGTCAGCGCTGCCTTCGCTGAACCCATGCGCGGCTGGCGAAAAAAAACAGGGCCGGGGGAGTCCAATTTGATGGCCAACGCAATCAGGGCCAACAACGGAAAGAGTGCCACAAGCCCCACAGCCGCCAAGAATTGATCCAAACACGTATGCCACCGATCCAGTCTGTGATGCCACGTCGCGTCGCGCCGGTGCGACGCGACCGGTGGCGTCATACGAAAAGCGTCTGCCAGGCGCGTTTTAAGCAAAATCTTCACAACCGCCGGAGAGGGGGCCTGAAGGGTTAGATGGCAGTGATGCCGGCTGCACAAGTCACGGAGGTACAGCAAGGCACCGAGACCATGCGCGTCGATGCGTCGCACGGACGCGAGATTCAGAATTAGTTGTTCAGGTGGCGTGTCGTGCGCCATTTTTTGTCTGAGTGTGTGTCGCAACCGGGTGGCCACGGCGGCATCCAGTGCGCCGTGTAATTGCAGGTGATAGGCTTGGGACTCATCCAGTGGCGCGACGCCTGCCGCATGCGGCAATTCGGGCTGTCGTGTGGACTGCGGGTGTTTTTGGAGGATTTGATGTTCCGCGAGCATAGCCAACCTCACTTTCAAATCAACCGTTCTGGTGAACCGTTTTGGGCCATTGGCAGACTAAGCCGTCGTCAACCACGCTGCATCGGGCAGCTTGAACGAAACACACTGGCGTGAGTCAAGGGTGTATGACGGGTGCAAACATGGGCACGACGACCAGTATGAATGGCGCAAAGTGAACGTAACGGGCGTGCAGGCAAGCATGTACCGTGTGGTGTGTCGATACGCTGTTGCGTTGGCGATGATGCTTGTTCGAGACGCCGGCTCAGTTGAGGCGTTCTTTGTAACCCACGGATTTTGGCTGAAGGGTTGGGCGGTCGTTTGCACACGAGACGAGGACAGTCAGCAGTTGTTTCGTGTCAAATGGTTCGTTCGTTTCAAGCAAGGTTTGTCTGTCAAAAACCGACAGGAGAGGGAATAAGGTGCTTGGTTGTCCACGCGCCGATTTTCCCGTTTGGTTTCGGGATTGGGTAACAGCGCGCCAACCCGTTCAGAAAGAAGTCATGTCCAGTCAGCGTTTCGTGCCAGACTACTATGAGATTTTGCAGGTTCACCCCAAGGCGACTCTGGCGGTGATCAAGAAGGCTTATCGTGCGCTGATGCTGGATCTTGGGCAGCATCCGGATCGTGGCGGCGACGCACAGACGGCTAGTTTGATCACCGAAGCGTATCAGGTGCTCTCCTCCACGGAGCGGCGTGCCGCTTACGATGCGCAGTATTTCAAGCAAGACCGGGCGCCCGGCCGGGCGGCAGGTGAGACAGCCTCTCCGCAGCCACCGCAATCGCCGCCACCCAGGCCCCAGCCGCGCCCGGCTCCCCCGCAACAGGCGTCCAAAACGCCACCTGTGTCGCCGCGCGCGCCAACGGGCGCGATTGTGAGTTGCCCGCGTTGTCAGTCAAAGAATCGTGTGCGCAACACCCAACGACTGGATCAGGCGCGGTGTCACGAGTGCAGCCAGACGCTCAAAGGCGGCACACCAAACGCGGACACGGTCCTGGAACGTGTGCAGGAACGTTTGGATGGTTTTGTGGAAATGCTTGAAGCACGTTTTCCGGTGCTGAAACGTTTCAGTGAGAAGCCGGGCAACGGCAAGGTGGGCTGGGTCTGGGGGGCCGCGATTCCGGTGGTTTTAATGCTGTTGAGCGGGGCTTTGATCACCTATGTACTCAACGACAACAATTTCACGCGCGACAATCCAATCGTGCGAGCAGAACAATTACAGCAAACCCAGAATTATCCACAAGCGGAAGCACTGTTGAACGAAGCGATCGCCAAGGATCGTGCCAACCCACGCCTGCATGAGAAACTCGGCGACATCCTGGTGAAACAGCGTAACCTGGAGCGTGCGCTCGAAGAATACGACAAGGCGATTGTTCTGGGACCGGACAATGCGTGGGTTCACACCCTCAAGGGTCAAACATGTTTGCAACTGGGACGCACGCAAGAAGCCGAGTCAGCTTTCAAAAAAGCCTTGGCGTTGGATCGCACCCAAGCCGGTGCTTTGGAGGCGCTTGGACAAATGCGCCTTCGAAAAGGCCGCTTCCCTGACGCGATTGAATATCTCAAACGCGCAGCCGAAGCCAATCCCAGCGCGGATAACTTTGTTTACCTCGGCACGGCCCATCAAGCCACGCAACGCTACCGTGACGCAGAAGTTGCCTTTTTGCAAGCATTGAGCCTCACGCAAACCCATTTGCTGGGTCTCAAACACTTGGGAGATGTTTACCTCGTTCAAAAAAAATACAAAGATGCGCTGGAGCCGCTAAAAAAGGCGTATGAGCTGACACCCACGGATGGCGACTTGTGTGCCAAACTGGCAAGCTGTTATGCGCAACTGGGCGATCGCACACGCGCGCGCGAAGCGTGGAACCAATGTATCGCCTTAAGCCTCGACAATCCGATTCGCCAACAGCTCGCCAAACAGGCACTTGAAGCCCTCACACGGCCCCCAAACGCTTCAACCAGGCGCCCGTAACTGTTCAACTCCTCACGGACAGCCACAAAATGACACACAGCCTTTGAAGGCATCACCGAAAACAACGGATTGGATCACCGAACCCAATCCGTGCACTCCGTCGGCCAAGCACACCTAAAACGGCCTCATAGCCGCTTGGCAAGGCTGTTTGTCCGCTCGTGGTAACCAACGCAGTCAACCAAGGCACGTTGGTTACCACGTGAGCGCAACGCGCCAGCGTGACACCACAAAAGGCTGAGCCGCCCCTGTGATGCCTGTTTAAGCCGCGTCCGCAGACATCGCGCAGCCGCCCGTTCGGCGAATTGAATGGTTGAAGTCACAAAACCGCGACCTGATGCCCACCATGCCGCGCACCGAATGGCCGAACGCCGGTTTAACCAAAATTTTAAGCAAGCCCGCTTGTCTTCCGTCTACAATTGGTATACAAATAAAGTATACAAAATGAAAACAGCGTGAATTGTTTTTAAAGTATACGGCGGATGGTGCAGGTGATGAGGAGGTGTCCGATGGTCAAGGTTGTGAAACTTGGTGTTTTGGCATTGATGGTGGGGTCGGTGGTGGGGTGTGGCGTGCCTGGGTTGTCGGTTGGTGCGATCAAACCCGTGGCATCAACGGTGAGTGCTGGCAAGGGTTCTTTACAGGTGAAGGTGGCGGCGTTGGGCCAGCGGGCGTATGGGGTGTTGTCGCTTGGTGATGATCTCGCGACTTTGGCTTTGACCTTACGTGGCAACCAGTATGCGATGAAGCGGAAGTTGAGTCGGAACGAGTTAAGCAATGGTGCGGTGCAGACCTTTGATGCGGTGCCTGTGGGCAAGGTGACGCTTGCGGTGCAGGTGTATGATGCCAATGGCACGCTGATTGGCGAAGGTGAAGAGGCAACGCAGGTCAAAGCGGGCCAGGTTGCGGCTTTGCCGGTGCGGGTGCAGGCGTTGAAGCGAACGGGGGCGGTGACGGCAGTCATTACTTTTGATGATACGCCAGGCAAGGGTCTGCGGATGAACCACGACGGCTTTGCGATTGCAGATGCTGATGGGGATAAGCAGTTGCGCTTTGAAGAGTTCGCCACTTACTTTCCTTATCAAGAGATTGCAAGCGGTGAGCGGGTTTTGGATTGTGCCACGGGTGTCGCTCCTGCGCCGGATGTGACCAATGACTTGCCGATGCTGTCGCCCGATGGGACCAACGAATTGCCTCAAGTGACGAGCGCATCGGTTGTGCCGGCGCCTGGATCCTTTGCTGCGGAGACTGTGTCAAATCGTGTCTGGCGCCGTGGCAAGCCGGCTGTGCAGCCGTTTCCTGCACCCATTGAGGTGTCACCAATTGAGTGGTATCCGGTGCCGGATGGGGTATCGCCGCCAGCGATATTGGATGCGCGGCTGTGGTTTGGTTGTTTGGATCGTGATGGCAATGGCATGTTGGGTATCGATGAGTTCATCGGGGTGCAGGTGGTGCCGTTGCCGTGGGTGAGCGATCGCCGTGATGAGGCGTTCAAGCGTCGTGATCGCAACCAGGATGGGGTCTTGAGCTTGCCGGAGTGGTTGGGCTTGCAAGAAGGGCAAATGGGCTTGAGTCAAGCGAATGCTGAACGGTTTCGGGCCTTGGATACAGATGGTGATGGTGTCTTGAACCCCGCTGAGTATGCTGCGTCGTATGATTCATCAGAGTTGCCAGTCTGTAAAATGCCCTTGCCCATCAATGGCGCCACCGTGACATCCGGTGCCAGTGCGACAGTCAACAAGTAAAGATTCCGAAAGCCGCATTTAAAAGCAACTTTACTCGATGTCTCGCAAGTCTGCCCATTACTGGCGCGATATCGGGTAAAGGGTCAGCATTTCGCTGCACATTGCGTCAGGAAGTACCAGTGGACACTGCGAAGCCGCAGAGGGAGGGAGCTACACCGTGAGTCAGTTGTTTGTGATGCCAAAGGGTGTCAAGATTGAACCGTATGTAGGTGGGCGTTCCGTCGTTGGGTCCATGCTGGGTGGCCAACTGGACGAGATGCGGGTCAAAGACGACAAGGGTCAGGTATTCAGTGTTTCCAAACGCGGAATGTCGCGCGACCAGGCGATTATCAATCTCCCCGACGGCAGCCGGGTGGTTATCAAAGGCAAGACCTACGAAAAGACCCAAGGCGTGACGGATTGGGTTGATACCCCCCGCGACTTTATCGACCGGTTGTTTAACCGCCAAGGTTAGCAAGAAATCGTTGAACCATTCAGCATTGAACCGGATGGTATGCTCCTGAGTCGGTGCCTGACGGCGCTGGCTCTTTTCTGTTGATGGTTCCAACGGTCTGCTGGATGTTAGAATAAGTGGAGCATGAACCGTTTGTTGTCTGACTCGCAAAAATGGCTGGAGAAAGCACTCAGCCATCTGGAATACAGTCAGCGTAAACTGGCTGGACAACGCCCACGTGTCGCTGACATGGATGATGAGGCGCTTGAGGTGTGGGAGGGATTCGTTGCTCGGTTTGCGCGCGCGAGTGACCTTTTCTTGCAGAAATACCTTCGTGGCCGAATCCTGCACGAGGACCCGGCCTTTCGGGGCAGCGTGCGCGACCTTTTGAACGCGGCGGCCAAGGCGGGTTACATCGAGGATGTGGAGGCCTGGTTACGGATTCGCGAATTGCGCAATCTGGCCGTGCACGAGTACAACGACGCAGCCATTGATGCGGCACTGCTTGAGATGATGCGCCTGACCCCACTGTTGCTGGATACGCGACGACTGTTTGGCCATGCGCCTGAGTGAGTATGAGGCCGGTGTGCTCGTGAGCTGCGGGCAAGCGTTGTTTGAGGGACCGTGGATCCTCGAACTTTTTGGTAGCCGAATCGATGATCAGCTGCGTGGTGGTGATATTGACCTCTTGTTCACCTTTGTCAATGAGGGTGTGTTTCAGGCAGCGTTGCAGGGTAAAGCGGCATATCTGGCGCGGGTCAAGGGCCTGATCGGTGAGCAGAAGCTTGATGTTGTGATGACCACCCGCGAGCGGGCGATGGCGGATGCGTTTATCCAGTCGCTGGGCGATCGCCGCATCCAACTGGGGATCTGGCCTGCCGATGGTGCGATAGTCCCCCAAGGCCAATGGTCGTAGCGTTGCAAGCGATGGATCGGGCCAATAAGAGAGGAGGAGGAGCTCGTAGCAAGATCTTCCTCCCGGGTTCAAAAACTGTGGTGATGGACAAGTCGTGTCGAGATTGATCTGAGCGACGCCGTCACACACCCGTTCAACACACCTCGAAATAAAAACACTCACGGTCTTTATGTGATACCTGTTTGGAGGACACTCGCATTTAAATCGCAACCGTCCGCTTTGCGGATCAAACATTTTTCGGTCACGAGGCCATTACCTGATCACAAGAATTCCGCTCACTGAAGCATCGGATGCCCGGCAGACACCACCTTCTCCATCACGCCGCGCGATGGTCAAGTCACACGACCGCCATCAGCATCACCAGACGCCGGAAACGTTCCTGGCTCAACCGAATCGCTTAACCAACTTGTCGAGCAGGTCCGGGACCATCCAAGGATACATTTCTCGAGGCGGGGCTGTTACAACTTTAACCAGTCTTTCCCAAATCGGACGTTGCGCATTGGCGTTGAATACATCTGTTGACGTGTTGTCCTTGGCAACGGGTTTATCACCCCGGTAAACATCACCCTTGTAGTCATAGCTTGTTTCGCCATTCGGCAGTTTTCTGTCATCAATCTGACCGATTGCATAAAGACTCTTTTTGCCATCCTGGCTGGTGAGCTTGATGTAATCGACGTTGGCCTCTTTGATGAGTTTCTCCGCCTGAGGTGCCTGGCTAGAATCCCCCAGCTGATAAACCTTCATACCCTCGGGTAGCGATGTTGCTTTCCTGATCTGCATGGTCGGTCAACCTCTTTCTAGACTCCGTGCATCTGTTAATGAACTGTATATAGACAAGTCATTGAGTCAACTTGCGTGAGGGCGTGAAATTTTTTTGACAAAACGTGAGCGGCTTGCCACCGGTGATCAATTCCTCATTCGCGTTAAGCCAATTGATGCGATGGGAATGATGAGGATGCGCGTCAGTGAACGGGTGTGAACCCACCCGGTGGAGGGCTTGCAAAAACGATGATGCCGTTGATGAATGCCCCGATTTCGCGTCGATGCGGGGTTTTGCTGTTTTTGGCGAGCCTGCAGGTGCTGGGGGCTTGCCAGGCGGGAAGTAGTGTTGGTACGGCGCCAAGGGCCAAGGTGGTGGGGTCGGTGCAGCCTTCCAGTGCCGGCTTGGTGACACCTGGTGCGTCAGCGACGGTGGCGGCCGGTCCGGCGGCGGTTGCGATCGCCAAACTGCTCAAACCATCAGCCAACACCATTACCCTGTCCGGTACCGTGCGACTGGACGCCAGCCAATTGGTCGCGCAAGGCGGTGGGACGTTGGCGACGCTTGGCGAGCAAAGCGTTTTCAGCGCCGGGGACACGCGCTTGATTGCCCAAGG
>JBBAPZ010000019.1:20911-43131 GCA_040400605.1 Candidatus Sericytochromatia bacterium | reverse complement strand
TTGATTGCCCAAGGTGGTGGTAACCTGATTGCCCAAGGGGGCGGCAATTTGATCGCGAATGGCGGTGGTAACCTCATTGCCCAAGGGGGCGGCAACTTGATTGCTCAGGGTGGCGGTAACCTGATTGCCCAGGGGGGCGGCAATTACCGCATCTTGTCAACGCCTTGGGTTGGGACGGGCTCCGTGGCACCGGATGCGGCCGCATTGGCGGGTCTGGTCAGTGGCAGCTTGGTGCCGGCGGCCGGGATGATGCTGGGTGTGATTGATTTGCGGGACAATCGTTTTGTGAGTTTGGGTGTCAATGCCGAAGGCGAGGCGGTCGAAGCGGTGTATTCCAATTTACAGGGTGCGTACACCTTGCACGTTCCGGCTGAACTGAAAGAAAATTTGCGAGTGGTGGCGCTCACACCTGGTTTGCAGGGTCGCACCGGGATTTATGATGCCGTGGTGGTGGGCGAACCAAGCAATGACCCATCTGTTAATGATGACACAACGATTTTGACCAAGTATTTGCGTGTGGCGATGCGGGGCAAGTTGTGGGACATATTGAAAGCGCAGACCGAGGCGGAGAAAAAGGATGCAGCCCAAAATCTGGTCGGGCAACACAATCCAATGCTACCGATGTTAGAAAAGATTGTGCAGAATTATCGCAACACGGTGATTGATGCGGGCGTGCCGCCTTGTCGTTATTTTCAGGCCGCGGTGCTGGCATCCGACACATTGTTGGCTTACGTTAAATTATCGGAGATTAAACCCATCAGCGTGACGAACCGAGTGGGCTGCGGTAACGTGTTTACTGTCGCAGATAAACAAAAAAGCGCGCTTGAGCTGATGCAGCCCCTTTTGCGGGAGACGCGCGAGCGGCTGAGTAGGCGTCTGCAGGAGGATCCGCAATATTTCATCAAGAAGGCGCAGGATCCGACATCTTATGTGGCGATCGCCAACGAGCGCTTTCGCTTCCCTGGCCGCTCCGCTTTTGTGATTACCAAACCGTCGGACTGGTGGGATCTCGTCGTGGAAGGTTTTTTCGCGGGAATCGAAGCTGACCAATGGCTGTATTCCTTTGATGCCTTTGCTGACCTCTATCCGGATGAGTCGCCTGAAAAGGTGCAAGAACGTGTCCTGACCTTTTTCGCCTGCGGCGCGGGTTTTGGTTTGGAAATGGGCAAGGTGTTCGTGTTCAATGCAGACGCGCAGGGATTTTTAAAATCATCCCTGCCACGTTTGGCGGATGGCAACACAACGCCGTGTGGACCACAAACCCCGCTGCCATCCTTTTCGCCGCCCATTCGCACCAGATTTCCCTGTTCGTCGGCTTCTGATTCGGCCGCATCGGCACAGCCATCGCCAAGCACCATTCCGAGTGCGTCATTGTGATGGTGCGTGACGAAATCCTTAGACTGGGCAAGGTGCTTGGCGGCGGTTTTGTGATAGTGTGTGTGCGAAGGGGATTCCATGGTGTCGATTCTGTCCGACTGGCGTAAGAAACAAGCTTGGTAGCCATGCGTGTCTACATGCGCAACACGTGCACAAAGAACCCCAAGTTTCATCGTTGGCTTATATTGTCCGTATGCGAGTTACCGGGATTTGCTCAAGGTTGATTGTTTGGAAAAACCCGGAAACGGGTTCTTAAGTGACCACACATGGTTTGGTAGCAATCCAGTGCTGGTTTTTTAAGTGTTAAAAAAGGGTGGGTTTAATGTCGGATGTCCCCTTCGATACCCAAGTGAGCAGCATGTTCACCAACGTGCGCCACTTTATGTGGAACGATGATTATGTTGAGTTATTGTCGCACCGGTTGGAGTTGCAACACGTGCGCGCGCTCGCGGAGATTGGTAGCGGCTTGGGGTATCTCTCCCGTTTGTTCGGGTTATATATGAAGCCAGGTGGCATCGTATATGGGTATGATGCGAATGAGGAAGCGGTCGAAGCGGCCCGGCAGGCTGCTGCTGCGGCACCTTTTTCGGTTCGCTATGAGTTTGGGGTGGCGAATCCGGCCGCTTTGCCGTTGAGGGATGGCAGTGTTGACCTGGCGATCGCCCACCATGCCTTTATGAGCCTCGCAGACCCGGCAGCAGCCCTTGCCGAAATGGTGCGCGTGGTCAAACCCGGTGGCCGGGTGGTTGTTTTCGAGCCCAACAGCCTCATTCAATCCTTGATTCGCGATCGTCTCGCCGAACCTTTTTCGGTCGAAGAGCGCCTCGACATGGTGCGGTATCAACTTTATTACGAACGGGGCAAGCGCCTCTTGGGCTTGGGGGATGACTCCATTGGCGACCAGTTACCACGGCTTTTTCATCAAGCCGGCCTCACACGGATCGAGGTACGCATCTCGGACAAATCAGCCGCCTTGATTCCACCTTACGACACCCCTGAAGAACAGGCCCGTGTCCACGAACTGCTTGCCTGGCTGGATAACTTTCAACGCAACGAAGATACCATTCGCCGCTGTTTTATCCATGGCGGCGGTACCGAAGCCGAATTCGCTGCCTTCTTTAACTGGGAGTGTCAAGCCTACCAGACCATGTGCGAGCAGATCCAAGCCGAGCGCTTCATTCATCCCGGTGGCGTCCTCACCTACATCGTCGTCGGCACCCGACCCAAACACTAATTTTGTTATCAACCGAATCAAATGTTGAGAAACTGGGCATTAACAAATGACGCAAGCCAACAATCAGTTCCAACGTCAGGGCGACAGTACGATTTTGTGTATCCGGCCATCAGCCACGTAGACATTCCCTGCGCCATCTACCGCAACGCTCTTGGGAAGGTAAAATTCCGTCGGTGTACCTGTGTTATCTAGTTGCCCTCGGTCATCGGAACCCGCGAGGGTGGTTACCACACCGGCTGGGCTTATCTTACGGACGCTGTGATTGCTACTGTCCGCCACGTACACGTTTCCGTCGCTGTCGGTCGCCACGCCGGACGGGGCTCTGAACCGCGCGGCGCCACCCGTGCCATCGGCATACCCTGCGACACCGGAACCCGCGAGAGTGATTACCACACCGGAAGGACTTACCTGACGGATGCGATGAGTATCTGTCACGTAGAGATTCCCGGAATCATCCACGGCCACGCCGTAGGGATACTCGAATCGCGCCTCGGTCCCCGCGCCGTCCGCATATCCCTTTTCTGACCCGGCGAGGGTGGTTACCACACCAGAAGGGCTTATCTTGCGGATACGAACGTTTTCGATGTCAGTCACGTAGACATTCCCGGCACCATCCACTGCCACGCCGGACGGGGCTCTGAACCGCGCGGCGCCACCCGTGCCATCGGCATACCCATACCCAGACCCAGCGAGAGTGGTTACCACCCCAGATGGGCTTATTTTGCGGATGCGATGGTTCTGATTATCAGCCACGTAGACATTTCCGGAACCATCCACTGCCACGTCAGAGGGGTACTTGAACTGCGCTGCTGTTCCCGTGCCGTCCGTATATCCCATTTCGGAACCCGCGAGTGTGATTACCACCCCGGCAGGGCTTATCTTACGGATGCGATGATTGTTTTTGTCCGCCACATAGACATTCCCAGCGCCATCTACTGCCATGCCAGAGGGACGTCTGAACTGCGCCGCTGTACCCGCGCCATCCGCATATCCCTCCCCAGACCCAGCCAATGTCGTTACCACAAAACGCCTGGGTGATGGGGACGATTCAGGCGACAGCGACGGTTCAGTTGTTGTTGAAGGTACGGAAGTGGGCAATTCTGTAATGGCCGCTGAGGGTGCAGGCGTTGGTATAGGGGATTCTGAGGGTGCGTCAGTAGGCGGTTGTGTAAGGGCCGCCGAGGGTGCGGGGGGTGGATTACTCGCGAAGTCCAGGCTGCGGCGAAGTTCCGCGGCGATCGCCTGTGACGCTTGCGATACCTGCCTGATCTGAATCACGAGACTGTCAAGATCGGCCACTAGCTCTGGCCTCAAAGCCTTGATGCGTTGGAACACCTGTTTTTGTCGTTCAGACATTGTGGCTGTGAATGCCAATTGTGCATCTTCGGGTTCTAACGCATGCGCAACGCTCATCGCGACACGCTCAAAAGTGGATTGGTTCAAACTGCCCCACTGCTCATCAACGACACGCCTCAACTCTTCCACAAGCAAGGTGCTGGCGATCGAAACGGTTACCGGCTTTTCCGACGCCACGAGCGACGCCACCCGAATCTCGCCTTTTGGAGTCTGCAATCCTGCTTGCACGGTATAGGTCATGCCCAGCGGTACCTGCTGGATCTCAAACGCACCACTTTGATCACTCAACACAGTGGGAAGACGACGAAACACGTTACCCCGCGCATCCGTCAGCACAACCGAGATGCCAATGACTGGTTGCTCCTCAATGCCCAACAACCTGAACAATCCTTGTAACTGACGAACACCCCCACTTCCACTACCCGATAAACCACCGCCGTTGTTGGAGACCAGTCCACCGCCTTGGGCAACCAAGCCGCCGCCGTTGTTTGAGATCAGTCCACCGCCTTGGGCAACCAAGTTGCCGCCGTTGTTGGAGACTATTGCTCCGCCTGACAGATTGACAAGACTCACAGGCAATAACACTCGACCACGAATGGTCATCATAAGCCTCGGCGCGTTTCGGGCCGAAGACAGGGGGACAGGCACTGACCGACGCAGTGAGTCAGATTGGTTAACACACGCGATACACACGGCAGCAAGTATCATGCTGAAACACAAACGGGCGTAAGAATGAACCACGATTGAACCTCTTGTTACACATGCACGCGACTGAAAAGCATTCCCGTGCCTCGGCACCCACCGGCAAACATCCGACGTATTGCACGCCTCTTGTTATACCCGCGTCCTATCAATACCGCACCCATCACCTGACCACGAAAGATAAAACTTGCTGATTGGGCGGAAGAACCATCAATTTCACTGATCGCACAACAACCACAATACGAAAACGCAAACGTAACAAGACTGATTCCAGGTGCAATACGCGGCAGCGCAACAACGAATATTTAACGAACAATCAGTCAATTTGATGGTTGGGTGATACCTGCTAGGCGCCTGTCGTCCTAACAGCCGATCGTAGCCTCCTATCGCAACATGTCGGACAAGTGTGCTTGTTTGTCATGGTGGGTGGCGAGAGGGTCGAAGTGGGACGCGGCGGAAGCATGGGATGGTTCGCTCTGCTCGGGTCGTCAGTACCTCTTCCCAAGAAAACCCCGCTTCGATTTGCGTGCGAGGTACACGAAAAAATCACACCAGCGCTTCGAGTACGATTCGAATTGATAACGTGTCGAACGGGCGTTTAAAGGTCGAGTGCACCGATGGGGCGATCCAGCTGTCGGATCGCGCGTGACGCCGCCCGAATCAGCGACCACAGCGCGTCGGAAGGTTCCAGGACGCGTCGATCCGACACCAAGAACACGACGCCGACAGGTTGTTCTTGCTCGCAAAGCGGCAGTACCAGCACCCGACCGGCGGACTCCCGAACGGCTTGTTGCGAGTTAAGCGATCGCACACACCACTCCCGCTCAATCAGCGCGGACGAATACGGCAAATCCCCGATATCGCGCGCCTGCGCAACCCAAGGCGCCAAATTCGGACCCAACACAAAAATCTGATACGCATCGCACACCTCAAATAACGCCTTGGTGAGCGCACGCGCCGCCATGACAACATCCTCACACACAATGAGCGCTTCCCACAAACGGTTCAGACGCTGCGCCACGGCAAGGGCTGAGGTCAGTTCCAACTGCGCGGCGACAGGCTCACCCACACTCGCAAGCAAGCGTTGTGCCTGCGTCAGGGTCGCTTCCAACTCCTTGAGCCGCTGCACCGTGTCACTGGCGCTTGGCTCGGGCGCTTTAGCCAGCGCATCCAATTGCGTCAATACGTGTGTGATTGTGTCCGCTTCGGCCGCGCGACGGGCCTGTTCATACCAGCCGTGGGCCTCGATCGCACGCCCGTCAAGGCTGGCCAACTGACCCAGTTCGACCATGGCCTTCGCCGCGAGTGTGCGATCCACTTCCCCCACCACCGTCTGCCACGCCAGCCTGGCACTGACGTGATCCCCGCAGCGCCTCGCCCACACACCCCGCAAGTAAGCGGCATGCGCTGTTGCGGCACTGCAGTTCAGCTCGCTTAATGGCCCGTTCAACGTTTGCAAGATACCAGCCGCGATAGGCCCGTGTTCACACAGCAACAAGGCTTCCACACACAGCAACCCCACACGCACCTGCGCCCGGCTTGCCGTTAACCCCTCAGACTGCCTGGCCACCTCACGCAACGCCGGTAACAAACCGGACACCTTGCCTGCGCGAATCCGTTGGAGCACCGCACGCGCCCGCAGTTCCAATTGCTCAACCTCAAAGCCGTGGGTATCCGCCCACTGTATCGCGGCATCCAAGCGCTCGGTATCGTCGGGCATCACCACCAAAGCAAGCTGCAAGGCCCACATATGCATCACCGGTGAACCTGTGTGACGGGTCAGATCCAATAACGCCAACGCGTCTGAGCGCTGCTGCACACAGACGCCGCTCAGGCAATGGGCTTCCAGCAAAGCGAGGCGCAAGCGCAGCAGCTCGGTGCGATCGCCAAGCCCCTCCGCAAGCCCACGCGCCTGTTGCAAAAAAATCACCCCTTGCGCGTGCTGCTCCCGACTTCCGCGCACCAACGTCAACCCCGCCACGCGCAACACGCGCGCCCGCAACGCCGTACCCAAAGCACCAAGCCTTGCAAGCGCCCCCAACGCATGGGCTTGCGCCTTCCAGAATTGCCCCGACCACGACGCGTGCGCCGCGATGCCGCATTCAATCAGTGCGCGCGCCGCAGGATTTCGGTGTTCATCCGCCCAAACCAGCGCCGCTTCAAACGCTGCCAGCGCATCGGCAAACGCCCCTTGCGCCTCCGCCACGCGCGCCTTGCAACAATACCACTCCAGCCGCTCTTGCTCCGATACCTCATTCAACAAAACTTCAGCCGCCTGCAAACAGGCGTCAGCCCGCGACCACGCACCAGCCAAGCGTTCCAGTTCAGCCAAACACACCAAGAATCCAAACTGGGAGGCTGTCTCAGGAGGCAGGGTTGCAAGCCCCTCCTCCAAAAACCAACGTGCCCGCCCCCAGGCACCCGCGCCCAACGCCTGTCGGGCAGCCGTCAACGCGGCGGCCGCTACCCACTCGGGATGCTCGGCGGTGATTGCAAGCCGCGCCACCGCTGCCACATCCATCTGCAATTGACCTGCCTGATACAACCCGAACAACGCCTCTTGCACAAGTATCGCCTGTTCTTCCGGCATACTCGCCGCGTAAATCGCCACGTAATCCGGGCTGCTGAAGTGATACCCCAGCGGCCCTTCATCCAACACCCCCGCCCCAAGCAACGCATCAAGGCCCGTGACCAACATGGTTTTGTCCTGAAACATCGCTTCGAGATGCCCAGCTGATGCGCATGGATGCAACACGGACACCACAGCCGCCACAGCCCACGCACTGCCCCCCAAAGAATGGGCGATCGCCCGTGCAAGCTGTTCCTGCGTCGCAGGCCACTCCGCGTCAGGCGGCAAAACCAGTTGCCCCTCACGCGCCTCTAGCAGGCCTTGCCGTTGCCAAAGCCGCAGCAACTGCGTCACGTACCCCGGTGTCAACGCCTTTTGCGCCAAAACCGCGGGTTCCACCCCCAAAAGCGGCGCCCCCACCAAACCCTGCGCCAGTGCAACCCAATCCTCAGGCTCCCACACCGGCGCGTCGAGCGGCGCGATCCCTGGCAGGACAACCCCGGTCCCTGCCACCACCACCACGATACCAAGCCCATCCAGCAACGGCAAAACAGCCTCAAACAAGCGCTGACTGGCCTCATCGAGATCATTCCAGGCAGGAATCAGCCAAACCGCACACGGTCGCGCAACCGCTTCCAGCCACGCACGCAACCGCGCGGCACGCGATGCCACCTGCCACCCATCAATGCGCCAGGCAAACCAGCCTTCTTGACTCTCCAGTCCCTCAAGCACCTCACGCTTCAGACAATCCGTTACCGGATTCGCCTGAACGCCCCGCAGTCCCGATGCCATCAGCGCACGCCAGGCAGCCAAAGGCGACGCTTCCGCTCCCTGTGCCACCATCCACAAAACCGGCACGCCAACGCCCAAAGCCGCAGCCATCCACTGCCTCAGACTGTGACGCTTTCCAGCGCCCGCTTCCGCCATCCACGTGTGAATCACCGTCTGACCGCGCCTGGCCCGGGTCAACGCCCCTTCAAACCAGCGCTCGCCGGTAGGCTGCTTGATGCTCACTACACGCGTCAGGCCATCTGGTACCGTCACAGCCGGCTCGACATCACCAACCATCCGATCAAGCATCGCCAACACCACAGCCACGCTCGCGGGACGTGCCTCACGATCAGGCGCAAGCAGATGATACGCCAAAATCGCCATGGGATCCGGCCAATCCCGCAGACGCTCCCGTTCAAGCACCGACTCACCCAAAACCCACGTCCGCAACAACGCACCCACACGATACAAGTCGCTGCGTGCATCCAACGCCAGGCCCGCCAACTGCTCGGGGGAAGCATAACTCAGCTCACCACTGCCGCGCGCCGCACAACCACTCACGCTCAGCGTCCCATACCCCAAAAGCATCGCACCCGCTGCACCCAAACGCACCGTGGCAGGCGCGATGCCCGCATGCACCCAACCCTTGGCGTGAATGACCGCCAACGCACCCAACAAATCCCTCAAGACGCTCAAACGCTGGCCTGGTGGCACCACCTGCGCCGCCTCACCCGCGATGAATGGCATGACATAACACGGCCGGTCGTGCGTAAAGCCGTGCTCATCAACCGCAACCAAATGGGGGTGCTTCAGTTGCGATGCACGCCAGGCTTCAAGCCGAAACTCAAGGCAATCACGCGCTAAGGCCGGTGCGGGCACCTGTTTGAGCACAACGGGCAAGCCTGCGCCATCGCGAATCAAAACCGTCCGTGGGCCGAGCGTGCGCAAAAAGCCGGCTTGCGCCAACGCAAGCTCCTGCGACTCACCATGATCGTGCTGCCTGACGTCTTGCACCTATCCCCACGTCTCCAGATTGGGTCGATGCGCTTCGTACGTGTCCAGATAGTCGAAGATGGCAGGAATATCCGTGACGGCTCGGCAAAACGGCAAATACTTGGGCTTGAGCAGTCCATCGTGCGTCGCGCGCTCCAACCACGCCAACAAGCCGTCATAAAAACCGTCAAGGTTGACCAATACGATGGGTTTGTCATGAATCGCCAATTGCTTCCACGTCAAAATCTCCATGGTTTCATCCAGTGTGCCAAAACCGCCCGGAAAAACGACGAAGGCATCGCTGCGCTCGTACATGATGCGTTTGCGGTCGTGCATCGAATCGACGCGGATGAGTTCGGTCAGGCCCAGGTGAGCGACTTCGCGCCGTTCGAGCTGATGCGGGATGACGCCGAGGACGGAGCCACCCTGCGCGAGGACGCGATCAGCCACCACGCCCATCAAGCCGACTTTGCCGCCACCATACACCAGTGACCCACCCCGCGCGACCAAGGTATCAGCAAAGCGCTCAATGGCAGGAACGTACAAGCCCGAAACGGGATCAGACGCGCCGCAAAACACACAAATACGTTTCATCATTTCAACCGCATTCATCATCCGACCGCTTGCGGGGCTTGGATGATCTCATCCGCAATCTGACGCAGTTTCATCATGTTCTGCGCCCACGCATGACACTGCTGCGACAACGCATCACTCACCCCAAACGCGGCTTGCACCTGCCGCAAAAAGCGACTTTCCGCCGGGTCGTACTGCCCATCCACATAAGCCAAACTGACCAACTCCAGATACGCCAGACGCCGGCTCTCATGGGACTCGAAACAAGCCACGGCCGACTC
The DNA here is from genome assembly GCA_040400605.1 of Candidatus Sericytochromatia bacterium. GTDB lineage: Bacteria > Cyanobacteriota > Sericytochromatia > S15B-MN24 > JAQBPE01 > JBBAPZ01. The sequence goes on along the minus strand of JBBAPZ010000019.1, from coordinate 33,275 downwards.
AAGCTTCGGATCACCCAAAATGTGCGCGACAAACGCTTCCTCATCCACCCCCAAACCCATCCGCAGCTCTTCCATCAATTGCACCTCTTCCGCCGTGATGCAATCATCCGCCCGAACGCCAAGTAAGGCGAGTTCGATAAACCCCTTGCGCTCCTGCACCGAAAAGCGATTCAAAAACACGTGTTCCCCAATCCTCTCCCATCAACGCCGTGATCCAAAGGAAACGTACCCAAAAACCTTACCCGAAACAACAGTTCCACAAACCTGGCACGTTGAACGGCCATTAATTTGATGGATGGCCATCATCTACAACGATGGCACCGCCGTGACAGATGACGCGCGGCTCCGTGAACCATCCATTCGTGGACGATTCAGCGCGCCTTCTCAAGACACACCTGTCCAAGAGCCACCCGTTACGTGCCTCATTCAGCTTGGGCGATTGGCGCCTCACCAAGCGGCACCGCTCCGCGTTCCGGGAAACGACGAAACACCCGGACAGTCTGGACAAGCGCCACCACGGCCAGTAAGCTGCCCAGAAAAAACGCCGCACCGGGCACCTTCACGGGCGCTTGGGGTGCCGTGAAGTACCCGAAAACCGCATTGCCCAGCAACGGACCGATAACCCCGGTGACGCTGTTCAAACTGGTTAACGCCCCTTGAATCAAGCCCATTTCCGCGGGCGGCACCACACGAGCCAACTGCGCCTGAATCGCAGGCCCGGCCAGGCCGCCCAAACTTGCGAACACAAGAATCACATACATCATCCAACCCTGCGTGGCGAGTGCATACGCGCTCATCGCCACGGCACTGAGCCCCAAGCCGTAGACAATCGCTCGCCGCTCACCCACACGTGGCATCAATACCCGTATCAGCCCCCCCTGCACCACCGCCGAGCACAAGCCGACGACCGCCAGTGAACCCCCCACCTGCGCAGGCGTCCATTGAAACTTGTAATTGGTGTACAAAACCCAGTTGCTGTGCAGGCACATCATCCCAAGCCCGCTGAAAAAGGTTGCTACCGCCAATGAGGACACCATCGGATACTTGCGCACCGCGGCGACCCACCCCAGCGGGTTGGTATCCGCCCACTGAAACGCGCGCCGTTTGTCTTGCGGATGTGACTCCGGCAAGAAGAACAAACCGTACAAAGTGTTCAGACCCGCCACCGCAGCGGCCGCATAAAACGGAAACCGCAAATCGACGCCGCCGAGCAAACCACCCAACGCTGGCCCCGCAATAAACCCGAGCCCAAAGGCTGCACCCACCAATCCGAAATTCTGGGCCCGTTTTTCGGGTGTGCTGACATCATTGATGTAAGTGGTCGCAACGGCCAGACTCGCTCCTCCCGCACCACCCACCGCACGCGCCAGCAAAAAGAACCCCAAACTGCCGGCAAGCCCCATGCCAAGGTAACCCAAGGTATCCATTAACAGCGCCGCCACGAGGATGGGTTTGCGGCCGTAGCGATCCGACAAGGCGCCCAGCAAAGGCGCACACAGAAACTGCGTGGCCGTGTAGGTCGCCAACCCCACACCAACCCAGTAGGCGGCATCGGATAAGGCGCCGCCAACAAACTCGACGAGCAGCATCGGCATGATCGGGATGATGATGCCAATGCCGACCACATCCAAAAAGATGGTCGCGAAAATAAAGCCAAGTCCTGCCCGATTCACATGAATTCCTGACTAACGACGGGCCAAGGCTTGTTCGATCGCCTGCACCACCGTCTCATCCTGCGGTTGGGTGCGTGGCTCAAAACGTCCGACAATCTGGCCGTTGCGATCCAACAAAAACTTGTCAAAGTTCCAACGAACCTCCCCAGCGTACCACGGATTCGTCGCTTTTTCGGTCAGATACCGATACAACGGTGACATGCCATCCCCACGCACCTTCATCTTTTCAAACATGTCAAAACTCACCTTGTATTCTGCCTCACAAAACTGCCGGATTTCCTGGTTCGTGCCAGGCTCCTGACCGAAAAAATCATTGGAAGGAAAGCCCAGAATCGCCAGCCCCTTGGGCCCATACTGTTCGTGCAACGCCTGCAACCCCTTGTACTGAGGCGTTAACCCACACTGTGAAGCGGTGTTCACAATCAGCATCACCTTGCCGCGATACGCGGCAAGCCGCACCGGCCGACCGTCAATCCGCCGCACCTCAAACGCATAAATCGGTGCCGTAGCCCCGGCGGGCTCCTTCGCCGAACCCGAAGTGGCCGAGGACGTACCTGGCTTGCCATTGGGCACCTGTGCGGTCTTGACCCGTGGCTGGGAAGCCGACGCCTGCTGCGAATGGAGGCGCCCAGACTGTGTCACGCCCTGGCCTTCGCGGCTTAAAGTGAGCGAGGCCTCTCCCGCTTGGGCCATTCCAGCCATCAGCAGCACACCCATTGCCGTTTGCAAGCACACCCGCATCACGTTGTTCTCCATCCTTTGATTACACCCGCGCGACCGCATCCTGTACAATCACGCTGTGGGATAGGGCGCTTATACCCAATCGGCCCGCACAAATCAAGCCAACAACGCAAAAGAACCGTCCATTTCACTGATTGAGGAGGCCTCCTGATGTCGCAACGCCAATTCCGGATTCTCGCAGCGTCTCTTCTTGGTGACAGCCTGACCTTGGGCGCCCACTGGATTTACGATCCGGCTGCGATCGCAACGGGCTGGCAGCCCGCAGGCGCGCTCAATAGCCCCAAACCAGGTGGCTATCACGCCAACGAACCGGCCGGTGGACAGACCCACTACGGCCACCAGGCCCTCGCCTTGATGGATAGCTTGACCCCGGATTGGGACCCCGTACGCTTTATGGCCACCTGGCAAGCCCTCTGGGACAACGATGCCATCTACCGCGACGGCGCCACCCGCCAGACCCTTGCCGCTATCGAAGCCGGAAACCCTGTCACCGCAGCCGGTTCAGCTTCCCACGACTGGGGCGGGGCAAGCCGCATGACAGCCTTGGCCTGTTTCAGCCTCGATGCGTCAGATGACGCTGCTTGCGCCTTGGTGCGCGAACAAACCCGTCTGACGCACCAGGATCCCGAGGTTATCGAAGCGGCGGCTTACTGGCTGCGCGCGGTGCGTTTTGTTTACCGCGGGATGTCAGTTTCGGAAGCCCTCGATGCTGCGAGTGACGGGACTGACCCGGTTTTGCCCGTTGCCGCGCTGCTGCGTGCCGCCCGCGAAGCGGCGCCAGCCGGGGCGATCGCAGCGGTCGCCAAACTTGGTGCCGCGTGTTCCGTCACAGGCGCCCTTCCTGCCACCATGGCGCTCGCCCTCATTCACCCCGACAGCATCGAAGACGCCCTCACCCAAAACGTCCTGGCAGGAGGTGATTCTGCCGCCCGTGGCCTGGCGCTGGGAATGCTGCTTGGTGCCACCCCCGATGGCGTGATTCCCGCACGCTGGCTCGCCGGCTGGCAGGCCCACGCCCGGGTCGAAGCCCATTTTGCCAACCAGGCTGTGGCCGCCCACACCCCGCGCGTGGGATGACCCGCGCAAGTGGGTAACAAGCCTGGCGGGCAGTCAGTGGCGTAACACCGTATTAAGGAGCATTAGCGTTGAGTGAACCCATTTCTTACGTAACCGCCTTTGGGGCCGGCTTGCTGTCATTTCTCTCGCCTTGCGTGTTGCCGCTTGTGCCGGGCTATCTGTCTTTCGTGTCGGGTGTCAACATGGCCGCCATGCGTTCGGGCGAAGCGACCTTGGGGGCAGCGGAGCGGCGAACGGTGTTGTTCAATGCGGTCGCGTTCATTCTGGGTTTTTCGGTCATCTTCATCGCGCTGGGGGCATCCGCAACCGCCATCGGTGCGGCGCTTCTCAAGTATTTGCCGCTTTTGGGCAAGGTGGCGGGCGTGTTGCTGATTCTTTTTGGAATCCACATGACAGGGCTCATTCCCATCAAAGCCTTGTACAGTGAAAAGCGCATGCATGTATCGCAAAAGCCGCTGGGCATCTTGGGGGCCTTCGTTGTCGGTTGCGCTTTCGCCTTTGGCTGGACGCCCTGTATCGGGCCGATCCTGGCAGGCATTCTGGCGATCGCCGGTTCGCAAGACACGGTCTGGCAAGGCATTGCGCTCCTCGCCACCTACTCCGCGGGTCTTGGCATTCCCTTTTTGCTCACAGCCTTGGGCATCAGCCAGTTTTATCGCTTTTTCGATTCCTTCAAGCACCACTTTCGCAAAGTCGAGATTGGCAGTGGCGTGTTGCTGATCATCGTTGGCTTGCTCATCGCCACCAACAGCCTCAGTCAACTCGCCACCTACTTCCCCTTCCTTAACCGCTTCGCCCAATAGTCGAGGCGCCAGCAACACTGCACCAATCATTCCATTCGCCAACCGTCGGATCAACACGTGCGTCATCGCCGCAGTTTCCTGCCGAACCGTGACACGGCGCTTTCTGACCAAAACTGGTGTGGCAAGCCCAAGGTATGACGCGTTGTTACTGAACCGCAGCCGAAATTTGATCGTGATACGATGACGCATCGCTTCCTGTTCAAAACTTGTTTTGCAGACTCAATAACATCAGCGATGCTCGTGCCGTATTTCAATAAAAGCTAAAATTTGATCACCATTCAACGCTTTCCGTATAATTGACACGGGTCTGTCGATTTTGTACCCAGGCACGTTCTGTCGGAAACGATATCAAAAAAGGACCACCATGAGCCTGACCAGCACCTACATCCCCCTCAACTTGCACAAGCCGAGCGAGCCCTTCGCAGCAACCGTCACCGCCAACATCCCGCTCACGCCCAACAGCAGCGAAGATGTTCGGCACATCAGTCTGTCAGTCAAAGGCAGCCAGTTGAAGTGGCTCGAAGGCCAAAGCCTGGGCGTCATTCCCCCGGGCCAGGATGCCAACGACAAACCCCATCGCCTGCGCCTGTACTCGATTGCCTCCTCCCGCACAGGCGAAGACCCGCAGGAATTGACCGTCGCTTTTTGCGTCAAACGGGTGGTCTATCAAAACGAGGCGGGCGAAGAAGTGCGTGGGGTTGCCTCCAACCTGCTCTGTGACGCACAACCGGGGGATACCATTCGTGTGTGCGGCCCCGTGGGCAAGCACTTCCTCATGCCAGGTGATGCGCAGACGCCCATCTTGATGATCGCCACCGGGACCGGCATCGCGCCGTTTCGGGGTTTCATCCGCACCCGTGCCGATCAAGCCGCCGTTGGCCCGGCATTTTTGGTCTTTGGCGTACGCACCAGTCAGGATCTGCTTTATGCGGACGAACTTCGTGCCTTCACGGCACGCCCCGACCATCATGTGCAACTGGCCATCAGCCGGGAACAAACCAATGCGCAAGGCGGGCGCATGTATGTGGGCGATCGCCTGACCGAACTCACGGACATCCTCTGGCCCCTGCTCACCCAAGGCGGCCTCCACGTGTATCAATGCGGCATGAAGGGCATGGAAACAGGGGTCGAAGCCGCCTTCGCGGCGATCGCACAAGCCAGCGGCAACGACTGGCCCGCCTTGCTAAAACAACTGCGCCAAGAAAAACGCTGGCTCGTCGACACCTACTAAGTGTCAACACGGACCTGAGCGTCGCACCGGCGCGACGCCCGGTTTGCTGGTTGTATCGCGTTATCAGCGCCAACCAAGGTTAGCGCGGGAAGATGTGCACGGCATCGTCCGAGTCGTCTTGCCTGGTTCAAGTACTGCGGTTATGAACCAGCCGTGTGGAAACTGAGCTAGCCTTGAGTTAAAACCTGGTCACGCTTGGCGCGCATCCACGCCAAGCCCGCTTGGGGGTCAACCGGTGCCCAGGTTGCGAAGCGTTTGTGGGTCGTTGCCTCGTAGGGGCCTTGAATGATTTCAAGGGCGATCGCCACGGGGGTGAGGGCCAACAATGCGTGCCAGGTGCGCGGCGGGATATCCACCCCACGCACGGGACCATCCGCGTCCAACACGGCCGAGCGGGCCACTTCCCCGGCGTCATCAAAGATGAGTACCAGCAAGCGACCTTGCACAGCAAGGAAAAGTTCCACCTTATCCGGGTCACGATGGCAGTGGGGCTGAACATAAGAATCGTCGCACAGCGCGTTAAGCATGCGCTGCACGGGTTCTTCATGCTCGTGGTAGCGTTTGATCGCCCGGCGTCGGGGTGATTGACGGGCTTCGGTTGCCAATTGGTTGATGGTAGTGTCATCAATGAGTTGCATGGTGTCCTGGCACGAATGAAACGGGTTGCTGCGCACAGTTGCAAAACAGGGTGTTTGGCGCGTCAATCCCCAGCGCCCAAGGCCTTGAGGCGCTGCTTGTCCTGGGCAATCAGGGCTTGCCGTTGCTCGGGAGTTAACGCAAGCCACTGCTGTTTGGACAGGGGTTGCCCCAATTGCGGAACGAAGCGCCTGACGCTGTTGAGTGACTCCAAAAGGAATTCATTCATTGAATCAATCGAAGTTTGCAGCGTCTTGGCGGTTTTGTCGATTTCACGCTTGACCACTGCGCGCCGGGCTTCGGGCTTCATCTTGGCCAACTTTTCGCCATAGACTTTTAATCTGCCCTCACGCCAGGCATCCGAGGCTTTCTTTTCCTGATTCAAACGATTCAGGCCGGCTTCCAGTTCGGCCATTTTTGCCGTTTGATTGGCAGGTGTCAACCCTTCACGAAAAGCATGCATCAGCAATGACTTGCGCCTTTCGTAGGTGACATCGCACAAATGTTTGTCCTTGATCTCTTGCATGATAGTCTCTGGCGTGGCGCCATCATCCGGATTGCTCGCAAACAACCAACCCTGATGGGCAGTCGCCAACGATGGTGTGGCCGTACAGACCAAACACCCAAGCACCCACCCTGCCAGCATGACAACTCTCATCACCGCACTCCTTTTTTGGGCTGCCATACTTATATACCCGAGCACCCACGTTGCCAAGCGCGTCCGGGGGAACCATCCGATTGGCTGATCGGGTCTCCACCTTGCAAGAGTGAAGGGCACCCTTGACTTGAATGTTGTGGGTGCCACCGGGTTGCCGGTTTTTAGTGGGTGGCGCCGCCAGCATCCAATGCTCAGACCTTTAACACACACTCAACAAACAATTAGCGAAAATGATGGATATTATCCGATCGGCTGATCCGACGACCCCCTATCATGACTGATACGCACCCGTCACGACGCGCAAAGCGCCGTTTTTCAGAAAAACACGTCACGAACAACGACCGTAGCTGATGGATGGGATTGGTTTCGTCCGTCCGGCGCAGGTGGTCACGGGTGGGGTGCATTGGCGAGCGTGGTGAGGGTTTTGACGAGGGTTTGAATGGCTTTGGTGTCTTGGATCAACACCCCCGTTTCATTGGACATGATCGCGTCAACATAACGGGCCATCGGTCGCGTATGAAAAAAAGCCGAGCCCACATACGCTGTTTTACCATCCACGATCATCACATTGCCGTGCAGAAACGGGTAACGTCGAATGTCCATCCCCCGGTTGATGGCAAACGGACTCTCCCGGCCCGTGACCACACGAACGGTGACCCCGCGTTGCCGGGCGTCGTAGAGGAGATTGAAAATACGATCATCCGAAAGATCCTTGGTGCCAATCAAAATTTCCCGTTTAGCACCCGCGATCATCGATTCAAGCTCTGTTGTCAACAAACGCACCCCATGGTTGCGATCATTCATTAACACCCCATGTTTGCGTGCCTCAATCGCCGCCTGCTGAACCAGTCTCGTCTCACCCGAGCGATTTGCTCGCATCACACCTTCTAGCGCGCGCGCCGCAGGACCCTCGAACGCGACGCCGAAATCGATATATTTTTGACGTTTCTCGTTCGTTGCATAACCTGTCGCAACCAACGCGCGTGAATCACCGGCCAGTGCCTTGGAGTGGAGCTTTCTGGGCTTTTCCGGAAACGCGATCAACTCAAGCCCCTTCTGCTTCCACGCCCGCTTGGGAAACCAACCCAAATCCATCATTTCAGCATCTGCCAACACCTCCGTACGCAGGCCGTCTTTTGCCGCGTGACGCAAAGCCTTGATGACATCAGGCCGGTTCATGATAAAAAACTCCGCGACCAGATCTTGCTTCGCTTGCTTGGCGATGCCTTCAAAGCCCCCCAGGATCGCTTTTGAACCCATCAGCAGTGTCACACGATCGATGGCTCCTGCGCCCCACGTGGGTGCGATCGCCCCTGACCGTACGGGCGCTGAAGTTGCCATACCAGTTGACTGAATACGATCACCAGTGCCCAATGCACGAACCGGTTGACCGCCTGAAGTACCTGCATGATCCAAAAAATCTGGGTAAAGTCGTAAACCCCCGGAACGCCGAGACCCAGACGCTGCTTGAAGGTTATGAACGGCCCTTTGCATCAAGGGTGCAACCAACATACACATACTCTCCCCGCAAACAGTCATCCCTGGCAACGATGCACGCATTGGTTACGACCGCATCAAGCACCACTCAACCTTGAGCTTGACTGACGCCACCCCAAGCCCCGACATCGTTACTGCCGAAAACACCGTTCGTGACTATCTGAATCGCTCCCAATGCGTCATGTCGCTCACCGAGGTTCCACGTCGGTTCCAAATAACACATCGTCTATTTAAATCTTAATTAACGAACAATCCCGGTGCGAAATTTCTGTCCCATTCACGCAAACTGGCGGCGGCTCGGGCAGACGACACGTGGGAGGATAGGATCCGCGAGTACGCGCGCGTTGACTTGCTGATTCTGGATGACTTCGGCCTCAAGGCTTTGAGCACCGCGCAGGCGGACGATCTTGGGGAAATCGTCTCAGAGCGCTACCTGAAGGGAGGAATGCTTTTCACAAGCAATCGGCGAGTGGAGGACTGGATCAGCTTGTTTCCTGACGCCGTGTTTGCCAATTCAGTGTTGGATCGAATGGCCCACAATGCCCACCAGATTGTGATCGAAGGCGAGTCCTATCGTCGGAACAGGAGGCCCGAGGTGTCGATAAACACAACGCCCCTTTTTTTGCCCAGAAGTGGGGAATTACAGAATGATCCACCTTGGGGAATTACGAGTGATCTTGACACGGCCGCAAACATTTGGGACTTTTTAGCGCATAAGTGTAAGGGTTGTGTTGACTAAAGGGTGCTCACGTGATGCCAGTTGCTCAGCGGAAGACAGGATTGCCTTTGGTTGCTGTGGTGGTTAGTCTGGTTGGCTGCGACCATCGACTGACGGATGAGGTGGTCCTGCGTCGAGAATTTGATATTCCGACTGAAGCAGCTGCGATTCATTTCGAGGCACGGCCGAAAGAATCAGGATGGTTCGGGCGTGAAGGGTTGCGGATCAACGCAACGTTTCAATTGACTGCTGCCGATTTCAACCACTATCTGGCCGATGCGAAGAGGACATCCGGATGGAAGCCCCTGCCCATCCCCTTGTCATTTCTGCGCAGAATGGCTGCAATTGAGACGAGCAAAGCGGCGCAATATTGGCACCATCAATCAGGCGCTTCACCACCCCCGCCGGAAGGTTCGATTTACAACCCAAGCGAACAGCAACTACTCACAGCATTTATTAAATCGCTTCCCCCACAGCCAACCTCAGGACTTTTCCAGATACGAACCGCCGGCGACGATATCATGCACACAGTCAAACGCGTTTATCACTTACCTGACCACGACCTCAACGATTTCATGCTTGCCCTGTTGAACGCCAATAAAAAACAAATCGTGATTCGCGTTAAAACATCGTACTAAAGCATCGCAGCCAAACGCCATTGATCCCGCCAACTGACAATGCCGCTTGAGTAAGCGCATCAACCAGCGGAATTCCGCCACTAACTCAAGCTTCCTTGCAGCCGTTGAAGACTTTACGCCACGATTGCTCGCAGAAAGATTGAGTGTAAACGAATGGAACCAAGCGTCACGTACCGTATTCCAACAGCAAACAGCACGGAGTTGATGCGCCAGTTCAGTTTTTGAACCGTGTGCCGTGCTTGCCGCTCCACGCTTAACGGTTGAAGATTTCATAACAAGATACTATTTCTTATCGAAAAAATTAACGCTTTAAAATATCTAGAATTAACAATTAATTAATGATAACGATGCTGTTCAATGAATAAAGCCAGCTGCATCATAAAAAAAGGAGTGATTTGATGAACGTTGTTAATTTTTAGGTGGGCTGTTTGGTCGTGGCGGTCGTCAGGTGATTCAGGCTGTTGGCGGCAAAGCGCGTTTCGACGAAGAAGTTGCCGTGCGTGCTGGTCAAAATGGTGATTATCTAGCGATGAGCGCGAAACTGGGCTCACTGCTTCCGGATTCTTCGAATGCGAAAGGTTCGCTTCCTAAAGCCATTGTGATTTCGCTTGGGCTCAGTGCGAATGACCGAGCGTGGTTGGATTCCCAGCGTGTTAATTTCAAAAGTCCTGACCGTGGGAGCCAGATTCAGCTTCGAATGGTCCTGAGGGGCGGCCCAGCGTCCTTCGGGGCGGCGATGCCTCACCCAATGGCAATTGGGGTCCTGATGACGTGTCTGATTCGATTGGTAGTCCTGAGCCGGCATTTGGGCCTGATGCCGTTTCGGATTCTCGTTGGGATTCCGATCGTGCGGCCAGTAGCTGAGTTCCTGATAATTTTTTCGGTAGCGGTTGGGGTGATCCATTTTTAAGGGTTGGTAAAGACTGTGAAGCACGACGGCAGCATAACGGTAACTTGTGTCTAAAAAACCGGGGGCGGTACATTCATTTTCTACGTGCAAGCCAACCAACATTTTGTGTTCATCTGAACGAAAAATGTTTAGCATGGCCTCTTAAGTGGGAACACTTCTTTGGACCAGTCAAGCGAGGCGTCACTTGCGCCCAGCCCAGCCTGCGATGCTAGAAAGCGCCGCGGCGATTTGACAAAGGGTATCCCAAGACGGAGAGAGGAACGGTCATGGATCGCTTATTTATTCCTGGCGCGAAGATGCGCAAACGAGCCAGTTTGGTTCTGCTTGCGGCGCTGTTGGGTTTACCAACTTTACTTGATGGCTGTGCCGTTCCATCGACTGTGGCAACAAGAAAAGCGGACGACAATGTGTCTGTGTTTCCAGAAGCAACAGATAAGTCGATGGCGACAATTAAGGGGAGCTTAATGATCCCGACAAGTGTCGCGCTAGACAAAAGCTTATCGTTTGCAAACACTGCAACGCTGTCGGGAGATGTTGTTCCGGCGCGTAGCGTGTTGAACGTGTCTGACTACCAGTTGCAGCAAGCAGCGGCGCAACCACTTCCAGTGGGTTCAGTGGTGGGTGCCCGGGTTTTTCTGGCAGATGCAAGCGGGCAGCCGCTTCCCAATTTGCGAAGTGTCACCACGGGACCTAACGGCTCTTTTAATTTTCCCCAGGTGCCGCATGGGTTCACATTTATGATCGTGGCTCAGGTGAAAACCGAAACAGGCGCTGTGGCGGAGTTTCGTACGATGGCTAAACTGACACCGTTGGGCGTTGTAGTCGATGTCAGTCCGGCGTCCACTTTGGTGACAACAAATCTTCTCGATGGTTTTGATGGAAGTGAACTGGGTGAATTTCAGCCGGCGAAATTCTTAAGCGCCACCAACGCTGTTGCCAAACGACTGACCAGTGACAATGTGCCAGACTTCAGCAGCATCGAATCGATCCGTTCGAGTATTGCTCGCTTGTCGCAGGACATTGGTGAACTCAAATCGATGATCACCGATATGCGACGAGATCTTGGCAACATTCAGCAATCCTTTGACCGATTGCAGCAAACGATTAACAACTCTCGAATTCCCACACCCCAACCGCCGATACCTAGTACAACGGCGCGGCCAACGCCCAATGTACCTGTCAGCCCGATACCCAGTGGGCCAATCAATGTGCGCCCGAGTGGGCTGCCCACTCCGCCGATAAGTGTTGTGTCGCCGCCGGCGTATAGAACGTGTCAGCAGGAGTACCGTAGTTTAAAAGTTACAGATTCAGGCGATCAGACATTTGTTGCGCGTGTGGAGTTCAGAGAATCAACCGTACCTGGGACGGTAAGACCAGAAGAGCAGTTTGCGGCGCTAGACCGACTTGCTCCTGTTGGTAGCGTTTCTTTCCTGCGTGGAATGAACGGTAACAACGGGGTCGCTACCACCTTCGTACCGATCGATTGCGAAGTGGTGATGATTTACAGGAACGAACAAGGCAACGTGCTCGGTTGGTTGTGGCCTTTTCGGATTCCAAAAACCAGTGATCCAGACATCAAAAACATTGTCTATCCACTGCCTCCGCTTAAGTGGTTGAAGAAACCTTATCCTGTGCCGTCGGGTGCGCCGTTCCCCTATCCGGTGCCGTCGGGTGCGCCGTTCCCCTATCCGGTGCCGTCGGGTGCGCCGTTCCCCTATCCGGTGCCATCGGGTGCGCCGTTCCCCTATCCGGTGCCATCGGGTGCGCCGTTCCCCTATCCGG
>JBBAPZ010000019.1:0-20811 GCA_040400605.1 Candidatus Sericytochromatia bacterium | reverse complement strand
TGCCGACGGGTACCCTGAGGCCTTCCCCTATTCCGACGGGTACATCGAAGCCAAATTAATGATTCAGAAAAGTAAATAACCGATTGGTTGATGCTGTTATTTTGATGACAGTGTGATTGACGTACACAGTATTTTTATGGTTCCCGCCACACGTCAGAAACGTCTCAGCAACAACGTCAACATTCCATGCGGCTTCATGACAAGGTTTATTGATTCTTGTTTCAGAAGGATCACAGCCGAAAAAACGAGCGTGACGCTCTAAACCGTCACGCTCGTTTTTTTCATGCGTTAAAAAATTCGTGGCCTTTAACTGAACCTGTGCGTGCTGGATCGACCAGCGGTTAACACAAAAGTGTTTAAAATGCGAAGGCGATGGTTGGGTCGACGTGCTTTACCTGCGAACAGTTTGGTAATCGAAAGCGTTGTCACGGGTGGGACCATCGCGTTAAAGCGCCATCATTGAATGCTGTGTATCGTGTCGAATGCTCGTGCATCTGATCACGGCAATCGCTGGTTGAATCGATCTAGACTGCTGGCGGCAAACGGGGATTATTCAAGAGAGTCAAGTGATGCTAGAAGCCACGATTCATTTCAGCCAAGAGCGCCTGCGCGTTGAGTTTGAGAGCGATTATTCGTATGTGAAGTGGTTGGGATACCTCAAGGAGCACGGCAACGCGAGCGTCAAGCTCGCGGGTTCGCACCGCAGTGTGATGGTGTTTCGTGATCACATTCAGTACATCGCACCGGAAGAGGATCCATCGAACCCAGGTTAAGCGATCGCCTGACAAGCCTGCGTGCCGCCACGCGATCAGTGACGGCACGCACAGGACTTACCAAGCGGTGGGCATCGAATTGGTCGGGCTCTCCCTGTCGTGCCGATGCGGTATCAGCGCAACAGGGAAATTGGCAGTCTCTTAAGACGCACCCGAGCCAGACGACGAATTCGGCGCGGACGTTGGTGTGGGCGTCGTCGCCGCGGACGGCACGGGCAAGGGCACAGCAGATGGCGCGCACTCGATCGGCATTACCACGCCTTTGCCGTCGCGGTAGAACGAACGGGTCGGTCGGCTAAAGCGAATGACTTCACCCGTCTGCGCATCGATGAGGCCACTGCCTGAATTGTTGAACCAACCTTGCCGCCACTGCGTTCCCGGCTTGAAGCTCGGAACACATGGCGCCGGTGCAATCATCCCGGCACTCCCACCCGAAACACCAGGTTCCGACTCCGACACCGCTGAGGTACTACTTGATACGGCACCGGGCTCAGCATCACCCATCATCGGGACGGGAACATCGCCACCTTCAGACGAATAAAAGTTCAACTGCCAGACCAGTTTGCCCAGACTCTGTTCAAGCGACGCGTTCCAGCGTGCCTTGCCCGGTACCGCATACACAACTTCCGTGCGTGAGTACTCATTATCCCATTGGCCCGTCTGGGGCTGTTCAAACGACTGGCCGGTGAAATAATCCTTGCGCGACTTTTCCTCGATGCTCTGGAAAGCTTTATCCGTGATGGCCTTCGTCAACCGCTTGACCGCCTCCGCCGAATCCACCTGTACCCGCTCCGCGACGAGCTGCACAGGCGCAAAACGCATGCGAATGACCGTTGTCTTGCTCCGGCGCACATGGAACTGCAACACCTCGTTGCGACGCGTCGAGTTGTAGATCAACGACCACATGCCACCCGGCTCAACAACCGGGCCACCGCGATCAGGCAACGCAATCGCCACAGCCGGCTTGACCATCCCGATGGGCGATCCGATCGACGTATCGGAATCAACTCCCTCCGCTAGCAACCCATCCGCCCCCAACGTGGCAAACGACGACACCAAACGCGCATCCGTCGCCCAATTCTTCAACACCGGCGCCGCAATCGTGTTCATAATCTCCTGCAAGCCACCCTTGCTCCCAGGCAACTCAGCCTCCTGAGCCGACACAAGCGCCATCTGCTCGCCCGAACCCCCAAAATAACCGTAATAACCATAACCCAAACCACCCCAAACATTCCCGCTGTGAGCACCACCGCCCCCGCTCGGGCTCACCTTGCCAGCCTCCGCCGCCACCTTGCCGGTTGGCGCCATCACCGCCATATCCGTACCCATAACAGGCGCAGCAGCCGGCGCCGCACCCGGCTGCACCGCACCCGCACGCACCAACGTATTCCCATTGCTTCCAACCAAATTACCACCACCATTGGCGATCAAGCCCTGGCCCGCTGAACTCAAATCCCGAAAGTTCAACCCTTGAATCACATCGGGAAACTCACGCGAGGTCGCGCCACCACCACCTGTCACTTGTTTTCCATCCGGAAATGTCGGCATCAACTGACACCCCGACAAACCAACCGTCAAGGCCAAACCCCACACCCACTGCCGCATCTCGTTCCTCCACACTCACACCAACCGCTAACCCACACCTACCCGAAATGAATTCCCCACAATCATATCGGCATCAAAAACGATCTGAAAAAGATCTATAAACCGTATACTTTATTTGTATACAGTCTGTCAAGTCAGGGTTGGCTGGGTTGTGTATAGCTTGCGGTGTCAGCCTTTGCCGGTGCGGCGGTCTATCGGCTCGACTGAATGGCTGTTTGTCCCGTAGTGAACCGATTGTTCGATACAGCGTGGCATTGAAAAGCGGTTGACATGGGATTTTGGTTGTTGTTTGGGTGTACGGCTGCCTTGGGCTGAAACGGCAAGTTTTGTTGGTCACAATTTTTCATGCCGGGGTGGCTGTCGGATGGCCGGGTCTTGAGGTTTCGAGTTTGGGCTTGGGTGTGTCAGATTGATGATACATCGATGCATAGGTTTTTGTTCAAAACATCAAGCACTGACTGATTGTTATTGAATCACGGCCAAAATTTGATCAACCATCAACGCGTTTCTGTATCGTTGTTGATTGAGGGGGTGAATTCTTCTGGGGATAGGGGGATAAGCTCGTAATCGTCTGATGGGGATGGCGGGCTGAGGGTGGGTGGTTTGCGGGTGGCTCTGGGTTGGGGTTGGGTGGTTTTTGGGGGGGCGGTGTCAGTTGGTGGCTTGATCCATGCGGGTCTTGTCGGGGCAAAGCGTCGATCCACGACGGCGGGAATGCCGTCGGCGCGCCGGATCAGGCTTGGGATGCGTTGCCAGTCGAGGTGTTGGCTTAAGTTGGCTGTTTGAGCGAGTTGCTGGATGGCGCTGCGGTAATTGTAGTCACTGCGGTAGAAATCAGGAAAGGCGCAGAGGTGAACACCGTCGGGTGCGCCGGCGAGAAGCACGGGTTGGTAAACGACATAGACCTTAAACCCGACATTGACGCGGGTGTAGAGGTCTTCGACGTCTGGGCGGCGCATGCGCACGCAGCCGTGGGAGGCATATTGCTTGATCGAGGTGGGATACAAGGTGCCATGAAAGCCGAAGCGGCCGTTGCCGAACCCGAGCCAGCGTGTGCCCAGTGGGTTGAGGGGGCCTGGTTTGACTTTTACTTTGACGGTGTCGCCGCGTTCGCGCATTTCTTGCTGGATGGTTTCAGGAACGTACCAGGTGGGGTTGATTTCTTTGTTCAGTATGCGCGAGACACCGATTGGGGCCCGTGAGCGGGATGAGGAGACGCCGACGGGGTAGTCCTTGATGAGCTTGCCGTTTTTGAGGAGGTACAGTTGGGCTTCGGGCAGGTTGAGGACCAGTCCTGTGAGGCCTGCGGGAAACTTGGGGATGATTTGGCGGTGGTCGATGCGCAAAATTTCGCCGATTTGCAGGCGATCGCGCGACTTGCGCGCGCCGGTTTGCGTAATGCGGACGGGGTGAATCCCAAAACGGACTGCCAGTTGGCTGATGCGATCCCCTCGCTGCACCCGGTATTCCCGCACGGCGCCCACCAGCGTGCCTGCCTGCAGCGCGATGGGGTTCGGTTGTACCCTCAATTTGCCAAAACCAGCGGCGGCGGCGGGTGCGATCCCATCCGGCGTGCTGCTTGCGCCGCAGATGAGCGCCAAGATGATGGTTCCAGGGATCAAGCCTGAACGGGCTTGGTCGGGGCGGTCACGCAATCCGGTGTTTCCTTTCAACACGCAGACCAAAGGTGCGGGCATTTGTGTCGCCCGTATCGTAGAATTGTGGGTGCTCGCCTGTCAAACGGCAAGCAAGGGGGTGCGATCGCCCCGGTGGAACAACTGGAGACTTGGGGGAGCGGCGTGCCTGACGGGTTGAACGACTTGAATCAGGAACTGGCGTGTGGCTTTGGGTTACACTGGCCAGGCAAGGACGCGGCGCGTGCCTTGGCGCTGGGTGATGGTGCGATCGCACTGACACCGCCACTGCTGACCGCCACGGTTGAGCACCGCTTCATCGAAGGTGACAACCTGGCCGTTTTAAAGCACCTCTTGCCACAGTTTGCCGAGCAAATCGATCTCATTTACCTCGACCCACCCTACAACACGCAGCAGCGCATGCGCTATCGGGATCGCTTCCGCATCGGCGTCGACGCCTTTAGACAGCGTCTCGGACGCGACTGCCGCGATGCCCACGAAGCGCAGGGACGGCACCACGTCGCCTGGCTCTCGCTGATGCTCCCACGCCTGATCCTGGCCAGACAGTACCTGCACGCGGGGGGGGTAATCGCCGTCAGCATTGATGATCGCGAGTCCCACCATTTGCGCATGCTCATGGATGAGGTCTTTGGCGAAGCCAATTTCATAGCAACCGTGGTCTGGCGCAAAAAAGTGGTCCGTGGCCGCGGTGCCCGTCACATCCTGCCCCAAACCGAGTATGTGCACCTTTATGCGAAAGACCTCAGGCGATTGCCCCCGTTCGGCGAACCCCTCACCGATGACATGCGCGCCCTTTATCAACATCGGGATGAGCAGGGCCCGTATAAGCTGGTGCCCTTGGCAAAAACCGGCACGGCACATTCTGCGCGGCCCAATCTGGTGTATCCCATCCAGGCCCCGGACGGCACCTGGATTCCGTGTCCGACCCATCAATGGCGCTGGAGCCGCGAAACACTTCAGGCGCGCTTGGCTGAGGTGGTGTTTCGCCAAGGGCGAGACGGCGCCTGGCGGGTGTTTAGCAAACAACGTTTGCATCTGGCGGATGGTGAACGCCAACGCACCCCGGTGTCGTATTATGATCGCGCCACCACCACCGACGGCACCCGTGAACTGAAGCGTATCTTCGGCCGACCCGTGATGGACTTTCCCAAACCGACCCGCTTGATCAAGGATCTGATCACCTGGCTGTCAGCGGATCGACCCGACGCAGCGTTGCATGTGCTCGATTTCTTCGCCGGCACCTGCCCCACTGCCCACGCCATCCTCGCGCTCAACGCCACCACGGGCACCCGCCACCGTTTCCTCTGCGTGCAGGCCCCCGAACCCATCGATGACCCCGAGTTTGCCACCATCGCGGACCTCGCTCGCACACGCATCACGCGGGTAGCCCAATCCCTGGCGGATCAACCCCTTATCGTTTTTCAAACCGCGGTACCGACCAGCGCAACTTAAGCAGGCGTTCGACCTGGCACCCACCCGGTGCGAACGCCTACAGCGTCCGTTTAGCGCACGATTTTGACGAATTCACCGTTCTTGATCTGATCAAAGAACTCCTCAATATCACTGTTGTTCAACCCAATGCAACCGTGCGACGCATCCCGACCGATTGAATGCTGATCGTAGGTGCCATGTAGCTCCTGACCACCAAAATCACCCACGTAGGTTCGACCCGTTTTCACATCATAATCCGACAGGTTAAACAACCGCGTCCCAAAAGCCGTGCCCTTGCTCTCCGGCCACAATGCGCTCGAAATCGCCCGGGGATCACGGTTTTTGCCGTCAACCACCTTCACGCCAGGCTGGGTGCCTTCGCCACGACCATCCGGGTGGTCCGCCCGCCCCGTACGCACCCCGTAAATCTTTTGCAGCTTGCCATTGGCATCAAACACGAAGGCCCGATGCTGCCCCACACCCACAACCACCCGCGCCTGCAAACCCCTGCCAATGCCCGGATCCGGCACCAGCGCCATCGACGCCCCCGCATCCCAAGCCGTCTTCCCGGGTGGCGGCGCGTGCCGATCCAAAGCCTTTAGCGTCTCACCATTCAAAGAACCCGTCTGTTTCAAACCAGCCGCTGCCTGAAAGTTCTTCACAGCCTGCGTCACCTCACGACCGTAAACCCCATCCACCCCACTCGGCATGACAAAAGCCATGTCCTGTAACGCATTCTGAAGGGCTTCCACAGCCGCTCCCTGCGACCCGGCACCCAACACCGCCTGCCCGGCAGCCACCCGTTGCAACTCCGGATGGTTGTTAAAACGCGCGTTGTTGAACGACTTGCTCCCGACAAATTCGTCCAGTGCGGCACGTACAGTGCCAACCGGACGCTCGCTGTCGCGCGGTCGCCACTTCAGCACACCCAAGCCCAACAAATGAATACCGCGCCGGCCATAATCCTGACGCCTCAACTCTGACATCGCTTGCCCCTCGTTTCATCACGGTCACCAAACCGTCAGCAGCGGATTCCTGACTTCAGTTATCGTGCACGGTTCCCTGACCCTTTCTTATATGGAGGTTATTGAACAGTTAAGTTCGTGGTTCAGACACCGCGTCAGCATGGCGCAGCGAGCACAACCCGCAGCTCAAACCCCAATCTTCCCCGTCAACTCCGTACCATTTGCCGTTGGAATACGGTGCGTGTCGCTTGGTGCCAGGCGCTGACACCGTCACGCGCCTGTTCGACATTTCATAAAGTCAGAAAGTGCTTGAAACATCCTTTGGATGCCTGTTTCAGGGTAACTTGCCTGCAAACTGCTTTAGACCGTTTTGAGGATCGAATATATTTTACTGATCAGGCTAGGACTTGTTTTTCAGTATTTTTTGCCACGAACTGTCGAATGCCCGTCACGGCACGTCTGGATACCGTGTGTTTGTTTGATGTATCCACGGGTGGAACTGTCCCGTGCTGGCTCATGACTGGTCAAATCCAGGGGCTCGCGCTAAGATGATTATGCTTGGGCGGGTTGGTAGAGTGGTCGATTACGCTTGTCTTGAAAACAAGTGAGGTGAAAGCCTCCGTCGGTTCGAATCCGACACCCGCCGCTTTTAAAACTGCAGGCCTTTGGCCAAGCGGGCGCGGGACTCCGGACTGAAGCCCCTGATGCGATCGCCCCCTGGGACACTATCCTGAAAAGTCACCCGGTGTTGCCAGTACGGGTTGCGCTGCAAGGCGAAGAGCTCGCTTGCGCGTTGGCGTGCGCGCAGGGCGTCATCGTCACGGTTCAATGCTTTGAAGATCATCGACTTTTCGAACTCAAGGCGCCCCTGTTCGAACCAATTGTCGATCTCTGCCCCCTTCACAATATCCAACGCCTGCTCCAATGCATGCTGCGCACGCTGCGGCTCCGAAACTTTCAGCATCAGCAGCGCGAGTACGCGTAGCGTCAACGCCTCTTGCAACGGATTGCGCAAACTGCCTTCGCGTGTTTGGAGCAGCAACGCTTCCAGTTGCCGTTCAAGCGCGGCGGTCGACGTGTGAACGGGCTCTTTGACGCTGATTTCAAGCAATCCAAGTTCCGCCTGAAGCGCGACAATGCCAAAATCCCCGGCACGCGCGTCATCACGCAATGCTTCGAAATGCTGTCGGCCTTCCGCGTACCGTTTGAGACTAAACAGGGCTTGTCCCATCACGTGGCGCAGCATCAAGACGCAAAGGGCGATTTCGTGCGTGTAGGGCATGTCGATGGCGCGTTGTGATTGTTGCAAAGCCAGTTCGAATTCACCGCGTTGCCAGAGCATGGTGCTGCCGAGTAACTGAATCCAGGGAAAGGTCTGACCGCCAGATTGCCGGCTGCGT
This sequence comes from Candidatus Sericytochromatia bacterium, assembly GCA_040400605.1. Lineage (GTDB taxonomy): Bacteria > Cyanobacteriota > Sericytochromatia > S15B-MN24 > JAQBPE01 > JBBAPZ01. The sequence goes on along the minus strand of JBBAPZ010000019.1, from coordinate 12,982 downwards.
TTTAACAGGGCTTCGAGGCTTTGAATGGCTTCGATATAACGTCCGGACCAGGTTTGCCAGAGTGCGGGATAAAAGCGGGCGTAAAGGGGGTCATCCAGACCCACCTGGTGCGCGACCGCATTCGCGCGCTCCATGTGGCCCCAATCCGGTCGCAAGCCCTGGAAAGCACGGATATTGAGGGCCGCCTGGGTTTCAATCAAGGCACCGACCCACGGCGAATGGCCAGTAAGCGGCAACACCGACAAAGCCTCAACAGCCTGCTCCGCTTTTTGATACGCCTCGTCAATACGGCCCGCACTCATCAAAGCCGGAATGAACAAATAACAGGTCGCGCCACGCCGCAACCCATCATCGCCGGCCAGTGTCTGCAGGCGCTCGGCCAACGCCAGGCCTTCCTGGATCGCGCCACAGCTACCCAAGGCCGAAGCGAGCCGGCCGGTCGCGAGCAAACGCGCCTCATCGTCCTCAGGCCGCGCCAACCAGTTGGAGAGAAGTTCTTTCAGCGACCTGGCCACCGTTTTGGGGGCCAGAATGATGGATACGTCGCTGATTTTGGCAAGGAGTGTCAGACACCGGGGATCGTGATGCGCAACCCCCACGCGATGAAGCATCTTCAACCCGCGCTGCCAGTGTTCGCTGGCACGGTTATCAACCTTCGCTCGGTGTAAATGATCCCCCGCCCGTTCAAGGTACACGTACGCCTTCAACGCATCCGTGCCACGCTCGGCGTGGTGCGCAAGCTCCGCCAGGTGTGCCGGTGTTTCGTTGGCCTGCAACCGCTCAAGGTGGGCCAGACACTCATCGTGCAGCCGCGCCCGCGTTTCCGCGTTCAATTCGTTATAGATTGCTGTTTGCACCGCGCTTTGCGCGATCGCCAGCATCGTGCCACACTCGTCCGATTTGCGCAGCAGCCACTGCCCCTTCAACAAAGTCTCAAGCGCCCCGTCAAATTCCTCCCCGCTGGCCGCGGTTTCCTGACACAACCCGCGCAACATCTCAACGTTCCAGACCTGCCCCGCCACGCTCGCCACTTCCAGTAACTGACGCGCCGGCTCATCCAAAAACGCCAACCGCTTCTGAATCACCGCACTCAAAGAAGGGGGCGCTTCCAACTCCGACGCAACCCGCAAGAAACGCCACTGTCCCCCCACCTTGACCAGCGAGTTCTCCGCAATCATTGCCCGCAGATACTCAATCAAAAACTCTGGGTTGCCCCCACTGAGCTGATGCAATACCCGGGCATGATACTGGGCACCATCAATACCCTGAAACACCGTATTCAGAAAATCCGTGATTCCGGCTTCTTGCAGCGGCAAAATGTCGTGGCGGTGCGCAAAGCCCTCGTGAATGGCATGCATGATCGGCGAATCACACCCCACGATTTCAGGCTGGAAACTCCCGATGATGGCAATGTTCGTACGATTGACATCCCGCATCAAATGATTCGTCGCCCGTAAACTCGGCTCATCAAACCAGTGCATGTCATCCAGGACCAACAATAACGGATGTTGCAACGCCACCTGGCGCAAACACCGCTCCAGCATCGCCAAAATGGCATCCTGCTCAAGCACGCTCGTGGTAGCCTGAGACAGCGCGGACCACCACGCAGCCATGTCCTGCCGCTCGCTATCTTCCCAGTTGAGGTCCGGCATATGCGCCAACTGCTTGATCATCCGCACATAGATCATATACGGGTCACACGCATACTGCTCCCCCTGAATCCACAACACCAACGTCCCGCTCAGCTTGGCATGCAACGCCACCTCTTCAAGCAAGCGGGTTTTACCGGAACCACTCGGACCCCCCAAGACGATCGCCGGGCCACCCTGCTTGGAAGACTCAGCCAGGTATTCTTCAAACAGGGTCAATTGCCTCTCCCGACCAATCAACGGTGGGTAACGCAAAGGATCCATATCGAGGTTGCGCGCCACCTGTACCGTGCCGCGCCCAGAAATTCCCGCGAGATCCAGCAACGCCTCTTGCGCCGACGCATAACGCCTGTTCGGGTCTTTTTCCAACAATCGGGAAATCCACTTGTTGAAACGCTTGGGCGCATCCGGACGAAACTCCTGTAACGTGGGCGGGTTCTTTTGAAGATGGGCCTGCAGCACCTCCCGTGTCGAACCCACAAAAGGCGGCCGCCCCGTCAGCATCTCAAAAGCCAAACAACCCACCGCATAAAGATCCTGACACGCGCTCCCGCCTTGGCCCGTGATGACTTCCGGCGCCAAATACGCAGGCGTCCCGCTCAAGCCACCATGCGCCGTCACAAGCAAAGGACTGACCAAACCGAAATCAATCAACTTGAGCTGCCCAAACGGCGCTGTCTGCTTGGGGTGCGTCACCCGCAAATTCGCCGGTTTGATATCCCGATGCAGATAACCGCGCCCATGAATCAGTTCTAATGCCGACAACAATTGCGACAGGTAGGTATACGCCTGCTCCAGTGCCATCGGCCGACCAATCATCGCGCTCAGTTCCTGCCCCGACACACATTCCATGGTCAGGTACTGGTGGTCATCATCCAACCGCCCAAAATCATCCACCGCCACAATGTGCGGGTGCTTGAGCCGCGCCATCGCACGAAATTCCTCGCGAAACCGCGCCTGCCAGGTCGGTGTGACCCGCAAATTCACGTTCAATGTCTTGAGTGCCAGCTCGCGAGCATTCAGCCACGTGTCGCGCACACGATACACCGTGCCGTGAGCGCCTTGGCCCAACGCATCCAAAACTTGGTAACGCCCCGCTAGCAGGTTGTCCATGTCTGGCCCCATCATTCTGGTTAGATAACCATGACCACCGACTGTTGTTTACCCCGTTTACCGTCCAATTTGCTAGCACTTACCGTTTGTGTGCGACTTTTCCTGCTTGAGTCGTTTTTTCTTGCTGAAGATCGACCTTAAGACCCGCACCGATTTCAACCGCAATTGCGGCGGCCCGAACACGCAATCTGTCGGTTCCAGTGGCGCGTTATGCCAACCATCAGATTGACCGATTGTTCGTTAAATATTCGTTGTGACCATGCCGCAAGTAACACCCGACATCAGTCTGCTTACCCTTGCGTATTGTTCCGATGGTCAGCGTCGGATCGGGGAAATTGATAGTTGCCGCGTTATGGTTTCAGTCACGCTTGCCTGTGGTACTAAGGAGTCATGAAACCATGTCGCACCGCCATTTCGGCCGCATTGCTTCTTGCTTCACTGGCAGGTTGCCAGACAGGAGGCGTGGGGGCATCCCTCCCTCGTACCGCGCGGACTGCTGCCAAAGCAAGCGTCGCACCTGCCACGCTTGCCCCGGCTTCCGTGAAAACGTCTGCGGTCGCATCACAACCGCTGCGCGGCACGGTCAGCGTCGATGCCCACTATCTGGTGAGCGCCGGCATCGCGGATGTCAGTGGGCGCTCACAAGCAACCACGGTGGATGCCTTGGCTGCCTTGCGCCGAGCGGCAGGCCTCGTCGGGAATGATGCGGCGAGTTTGGTGGGAAATGATGCGGCGAGTCTGGTCGGGAATGATGCGGCATCACTGGTTGCGCGAGACGGCGTGACGCTGCTGGGGCAGGATGGGGCTGCGGTGGTGGGTGCCGCAGCGGTGCAGGGACGTTTGATTGCCAACGGTGGTGGCAACCTGATCGCCAATGGCGGGGGAAATCTGCGAGCGGGGGTGGCAGCTTTTGCCGGCACGCGTTCCGAGGTGGCGTATGGCTTGCGCACTGTGTCTCGGGTGGCGCCGGGAACGGTTGCACCCGCTGCGGGAATGGTGGTGCAACTGATTGATTTGTGGACAGGTTTGCCGATTGTGATGGTGGATAGCAAGGGCCGTGTCGGGGATGCGGTGTTGACGGATGCCGCGGGTCAGTATCAAGTGTATTTGCCGGAGTCGTTCGATCACAACGTAATGGTGCAGGTGCATGCACCGGGACAATTGGCGGATGCCCGGGCGCGCTACGCCCGGTTGACGGTTCCGGGTGCGACGCGTCCGGACATTCACGACAACGTGTCGGCGGTGGCGGGGTATTTTCGTGGCGCCTTGGCTGCGCGTCTGCTTTATCTGTTTTCGCGTGACCCGGCCGGAATGTCGACGTTGCCGCCTGGCGAAATGCTCATTGCCCAAGCGCTCAAACCATCGATTGAGGCGATACGGCAAGCCAAGGTCTTTGAATGGAGTAAGCTGGAGCAGCACCTGTTGGCGCGCAGGATGGCGGATCGGCTGCTTGCGCGGGTAAAAAACTGGGAGCGTCTGCCTTTGGTTGCCATCGATCCCAGCGGCACGGATGAAGAGTTCACGGCCCGCGTGGTGTTCGCGATGCTGGCGGGAGATGGGTTGCCGACTGACCCCCGGCCTGCCGCGGATGTGATGGCAAAGGCGATGGACGATTTGATGGACCTTGCGAAAGCCAAGATGAACACCGAGGGTTATCGCTTCGTCGATAATCCGATGTTCAAACTGGTGAATGCCTACGCGGCTGAGTGGCAAAGTGGGCATTTTGGGTCAATCCCCATTGAGCAGCGGCCACCGTGGTTGCGCGCGGGTGGTTTTGACGTCAAAGCGCCGGCTGATCTCTGCGACTTCATTGCCCGTGCGCTCACAATGTCGGATCGGGACCGCGAACTGCGCCTCTTTATGACCGCCAATCGTTCGATCCGGAATCCCGCAACCGTCATCGTCGCCCTCAAAGGTTTGGGCGTCGCCGAACAGGATGCGCAAACCTGGTGGAATATGCGTTCCGCACGTTACTTCGCCGTGCAGGCGGAGATCCTCGACACGTTTGGCGCATTGGGGCTGGAAGGTGAAGACCTCGTCAATGCCATGCCCGATTATCATTTCAGGCGGCTCCTGCGCTCACTGGGTGAGTCCAATGAGCGCATTACCATGCAGTCACAGGAGCTGCGCCTGGCAGCCACCTCGATTATGGCGGCGCTCATGTTGAAACTGGTCGGCAAAGGCAATGACGTGGACCCTGCGTCACTGCAAAAAGAATACATCGACGACATCAACTACTATGCCACCCCCGAAGGACGCAAGGTCCTGCTCGAACTCAGCAGCCTCAAATAACCCCTGTGACGTGAATCTGAGTGTTTCGGTTTTGACTCCGGCAATCGGTGGTAGATTCACCCCATGAAGCAAGCACGCGCAGCCATCACAACCACCGTGATACTCGCCCTGCTCGGAGGCTGCCAATCGGTGGTAACCGGTTCAGCGGCCAACCGCGTGACACGTGCGGCGCCAAAGTCAAGTGTGACACCGTCTGCTCTCGCACCCTCCGCAGCCAATTCGGCCCTTGTATCGTCGCAAGGCTTGCGCGGCACAGTCAGTGTGGATGCCTATTATCTGGTCAGCGCCGGCATCGCGGATGTCAGTGGGCGCTCACAAGCAACCACGGTGGATGCCTTGGCTGCCCTGCGCCGAGCGGCAGGCCTCGTCGGGAATGATGCGGCATCACTGGTTGCGCGAGACGGTGTGACGCTGCTGGGGCATGACGGAGCTGCCGTGGTGGGTGCCGCAGCGCAGCAGGGGCGTTTGATTGCCAACGGGGGTGGTAACCTGATTGCGAACGGTGGTGGCAACCTGATCGCCAATGGCGGGGGGAATCTGCGAGCGGGGGTGGCAGCTTTTGCCGGCACGCGTTCCGAGGTGGCGTATGGCTTGCGCACTGTGTCTCGGGTGGCGCCGGGAACGGTTGCACCCGCTGCGGGAATGGTGGTGCAACTGATTGATTTGTGGACAGGTTTGCCGATTGTGATGGTGGATAGCAAGGGCCGTGTCGGGGATGCGGTGTTGACGGATGCCGCGGGTCAGTATCAAGTGTATTTGCCGGAGTCGTTCGATCACAACGTAATGGTGCAGGTGCATGCACCGGGGCATTCAGCGGACGCCCGGGCGCGTTACGCGCGGGTGATAGCGCCCGGGACGGCACGGCCGGATATAAGTGATGATCTATCTGCCGTAGCGCATTATTGTCGTGGGGCGTTGGCTGCGAAATTATTGACGTTTGTTTCGCGTGATCCGCGCGAGGCGCTGAAAAACCGGGATGTCAGCCAGGTGAACGGGCAGGTTGAGGACTTGGTTGCACAGCGCATGACGCCCACCTTGGATGTTTTGGGTCAAGCGGAAGTGTACCGGTGGAGCAAGTTGGAGCAGTACTTGTTGGCTCGCCGCATGGCCGACCGGGTATTGGCGCAGGTTGAGGATTGGGAAAATCTTCCGTTGATGCAGCCGCCCAATGTGAATGCGAGTGAAGATGTCACGGCGCCTTTTATTCTGGCGTTGCTGATGGGTCAGCGTCCACCCCGTTCGGAATCAACGGCTTTGCGTGAAATGGCGCGCGTGTTCGAATCACTCACGACATTGGCGGAGAATAAAATCAGGGCGGACGGCTATCGTTTCACGGATAACCCGCTGTTCAAGGTGGTGAACCGGTATGCAGCGGAGTGGCAGGGGCAGCACTTTGGGCCGGTACCGGTTGAGCAACAGCCACCGTGGTTGCGTGCCGGTGGCTTCGATGTGAAGGTGCCGGCCGATCTCTGCGACTTTTTTGTGCGCGCGGCTTTAATGTCAGACAAGGATCGCGAACTTGACCATTTCTTGACGGCACGGTCGATTCGGGTGAACAGTGAGTCTGTGATCGCATCATTGGTCGGTTTGGGCGTCGAGGCCAAGGATGCGCAGCGTTGGGTGGAACAGCGCGGCGATGACTATTACGCCAGAAATCTGGCAGTCTTTGAGTATATTCGTGATGAGTTGAAGCTGTCGGGGACTGACTTGGATGGTGACGGCCCAACCCAGCACTTCTTGCGCCTTTTGCGTTCGGTCGGAGAGGCGGAAACGCCTGCCAGAGACAAAGTGGAGCGCTTGCGCGTGGCCGCAGCGTCAATTATGGCTGTCTTGATCGTGGCGTTGATTAAAAAAGGGCCGGATGGCGACACGGGCGCCTTGCAGCAAGGGTTCATTGACGACATCCGTCATTATGCAACGCCTGCGGGACGCGCGGAGTTGCGCGCGCTGGGCAGCCTGAAAGACTCCTGATACTGGAAAGGATCACCGGATGCTCATTACCTCCTGGAATGTGAACGGTTTGCGCGCCTGTGAGCGCAAGGGTTTTTGGGATTGGCTGCAGGGTCATCAGCCGGATGTTTTGTGCCTGCAAGAGGTACGGGCTGAAGTGTCGCAACTCTCAGACGCGTTGCAGACGCCCGCAGGCTATCACGTGCAGTGGAACCCTGCTCAAAGAAAGGGCTACAGCGGGGTTGCCACCTGGTCGCGTCATCAGCCGGAATGTGTTGCGGCGGGGCTTGGCGAGGAAGCTTTCGACAACGAAGGGCGCGTCATGATCACCAAACATGCGGGCGTGGTGCTTTACAACATTTATTTTCCCAATGGGGGCAACACGTTGGAGCGTGTGCCGTTCAAACTGTCGTTTTACGACACCTTGATGGCGCAGTTGCAGGTGCGTCTGGGTCGTGGCGAACGCATCATCGTTGCTGGTGACTTCAATACGGCCCATACGCCGATCGACCTGGCCAACCCGCAGGCCAACGTGCGCTCAACCGGCTTTTTGCCGGAGGAACGGGCGGCAATTGATCGCTTCTTGTCCCTGGGCTTCACGGATGTGTTCCGTCACAGCCACCCGGAACAAAGCGGACACTACACCTGGTGGAGCAACCGCATGGGTGCCAGGGCCCGCAACGTCGGTTGGCGCATCGATTATTTCCTGATTTCGGACAATTTGTTGCCGTTTGTGGATACCTGCCGAATCCACCCGGAGGTGCAAGGCTCCGACCACTGCCCCGTCTCCTTGCGCCTAAAGAATCTAGACGGTCTCGCCTGAAGCCATCCGCCCAAGGCTCAGCCTGGCATTAAAACAATCGATCAAAAAAACGAGCCGCGAAGCAACCGCGAGGCGGTCTTTTCACGGCTCGTCAGACTGACTGCCTGATGTCAGGGACAAAGTCTCACGCGTCGCTCACGTACCCTAACGGACGCTCGTTCCGCGCGCCAGGCCCTTGGGCGCCAGGGCTTCGCAACCCGCTGCGCTAGCGTACCGAGGCGAGCTGCCCGGGTTTGTTTTGCGCGGCCTTCAGGTTGCTTTCGACTTCCTGCCAGTTGACGACGTTCCACCAGGCGCCGATGTAGTCCGGTCGGCGGTTCTGGTAGTTAAGGTAGTAGGCGTGCTCCCAAACGTCGAGGCCGAGGATGGGAGTGCGACCGTTGGACAGCGGCGTGTCCTGGTTGGCCGAGCTTTCAACGACCAGGGTGCCGTCCGCTTGCAGGCACAACCACGCCCAGCCACTGCCGAAGCGAGTGGCTGCCGCTTGGTTGAACTTCTCCTTGAATGCATTGAAGCCGCCGAGATGCTGCTCAATGAGGCTTGAGAGTTCGCCGGTTGGTTCACCGCCGCCATTGGGTGACATGACTTTCCAGAACAGGCAGTGGTTGAGGTGACCGCCACCGTTGTTGATGACCGCCTGGCGGATGTCGGCCGGCACTTGGCTCAGGTCCGCCAGCAGTTCGGTGATGCTGAGCTTCTGGAGGTTCTCGTAGGGCTCAAGCGCCTTGTTCAGGTTGTTGATGTAGGCTTGATGGTGTTTGCCGTGGTGAATTTCCATTGTCCGCGCGTCAATGTGCGGTTCGAGTGCCCCAAAATCATAAGGCAGATCCGGTAGCTGGAATGCCATGGTGTCATCCTCCTTGAACTGCTTGCGGTTAACCGGTCGAAACCGCCGGCTCAACCTGTGATACGAGGCTTTGACTGTCCGTTGCGACAAAGCCTCGGAACGAGCATACAACTTGACAGAGCCAAGCGGGGTTTGTCAACGCAACAGGTGGCTGAACACGACAGGCAGGGCCATCCGGTGGCTTGAAGGGTCACGCTGCTGACCGGGCTTGGCGCACTTGGGGTATACTAACGTGGCGGATGGGGGAGGATGCGGTGTCAAGCGCGGCTTTTTCGATGGTGGAGCTGATACGTGCCAAGCGTCGGGGTGACGCACATGATGCGTCGACGTTGCAGGATTTTGTCGCGGCGTTGGCTGCCGGTGTATTACCGGATTATCAGGTGTCCGCCTGGCTGATGGCAGTCATGTTTCAGGGCCTGAACCTGGAGGAAGTGACGGAGTTGACGCGCCTGATTGCACACAGTGGCACGGTGCTGGATTTGTCGGCGCTGCCTGGGCCTGCGGTGGACAAGCATTCCACAGGTGGCGTGGGGGATAAGGTGACCTTGATTGTGGTCCCGATGCTGGCTGCGTGTGGTTTGACGGTTGCGAAACTGTCCGGCCGCGGTTTGGGTCATACGGGCGGCACGGCGGACAAACTGGAGGCGATTCCCGGGTTTCGGGTGTCGTTGCAAGAGGATGAGTTGCTTGGTCAGTTGTCGCGGGTGGGGGCGGCGGTTGCGACGCAGTCGCAGAACCTGGCGCCAGTTGATGGTTTGTTGTATGCCTTGCGGGATGTGACGGCAACGGTGGATAGCACGCCGTTGATTGCCGTGTCGGTGATGAGCAAGAAGATCGCCAGTGGTGCGGATGTGATTTTGTTGGATGTCAAGGCGGGGGCAGGTGCGTTTATGCCGACGGTTGCGGCGGCGCAGGAGTTGGCTGAGCTGATGTGTGAGGTGGGGCGTCGGCTTGGCAAGCGGGTGATCGGCGTGGTGACGGATATGGGGCAGCCCTTGGGGTTTGCGGTGGGGCATGCCAATGAGGTGGCTGAGGCGATCGCCACGCTGCAGGGCCGTGGCCCGGAGGATTTGACGGCGTTGTGCGTGGCGCTGGTCGCGTTGATGCTGGAGGCAGCCGAGCGGGTGCCTTCGTATGAAGCGGGACGTGACTTGGCGTTGCAGGTATTGCACGATGGTCGCGCGCTGGGCAAATTGGCGGAAGTAATTGTGGCCCAGGGTGGTGATGCGGGTGTGTTGGCGGAGCCTTTGCGGATGCCACAGCCGCGTGAGCGCGTCGCGGTGCGTGCGGTACGCGATGGACGGGTGATGGCGCTGGATGCGTTGGGTGTGGGAATGGCTGCGAAGGCGTTGGGTGCCGGGCGGCAGCGCAAGGGGGATCCGATCGACCTCGCGGTGGGTGTGTCCTTGCGCAAGAAGCTCGGGGATGCGGTGCTTGCAGGTGATGTCTTGGCGGAATTGCTGGTAAATGACCCGAATGGTGTGGAATCGGCGGTTGAAGCCTTGCTGGGGGCGTATGTAATTGGTGATGGCACAGTTGATGATTCTGCGCTGATTAAAGCAGTAATCCGGCCGTAGATGGGTATATAGGGCAAGACGGGTTCGGGCCGGTGGCTGACACAGCGTGTCCGGGATTGAGCGTTGAAGAGGGGTAGGACTCCGTGGCAATCGGTACGAAGCGGATTCGACTGGGTGAATTGTTGGTCAAGGCCGGGGTGCTGACCGAGGAGCAGCTCAACGAAGGCTTGGCGCGTCAGAAGGAGACGCGGGAGCAAATCGGTGAAGCGCTGATTCAGTTGGGTCACGTGACCGAAGAAAAGATTAAATACGCGCTGGAATTGCAATTTGGCGTGAAGCACATCAACCTGAAGACGGCGCGTATTCCGGCTGAGTTGCTCAAGCTGTTTCCCGAGCAGATGATCAAGCAGTACCAGATTGTGCCGGTGGCCATTAACCAGTTGACGGTAGCGTTGGTTGATCCCAACAACATTTTGGCGATCGACCAGATTCGGATGCGCTTGAAGGGGGTTAATGTCATTCCGGCGGTGTGTACGGAGAGTGACTTTTGGGAGATTCTCAAAACCATCCCCAAGGAGGCACCGGCACCGCAACCTGGTGCGGAGCGGATTGAATCGAATCTGCAGGAGTTGCAGCCTTATTCGGACGCGCAGGTGCGCGACTTGCTTGAGCAGGCGAAAAAGGGTGGGGGTGATGCGGCCATTGTGCCGTTGACCAATGCTATTTTGAGTGCGGCGATCAAGCGCCACGCGACCAGTTTGCATTTTGAGCCATTGGAGTCGGCCATGGGGGTGCGGCAACGGGTGGAAGGCAAGACGGTGCGGGAGCCGAATTTGCCGCTTGCGATCGGGCAATCAATTGTGCAGCGCATTCGGGTGTTGGCGGGTTTGACGGGGACATCCGGGCAGGCGGTGCACACGCAGGGCTTTGCTTTTAATTTCGAGAATCGGCCGATTCGGTTCAGGCTGCATGGTTTTAACGTGCGACACGGTCAGGCGATCGCCTTGCGCATCTATGACTCGGCGCAGTTGAACCTGCTCACCCTCGAATCGATGGTGTTGCATCCGCGGGCGTTGCAGGCGTTGCGGGCGATGTTGGGTCGACAATCGGGAATGGTGTTGTTTGGGGGGCCGCATGGCTCCGGCAAGTCAGTGATGCTGTACAACTGCGTGAAGGATTTGCGACAAAATGGCGCGGATGTGATGACGATTGAAGACCCGGTGGAATTCGACCTGGAAGGGGTCACGCAGTTGGCGGTGCCTTTGGATGCCACGGGCGAATCATCGATATTGCACGTATTGAACAATACATTGACACAGCACCAAGGGGTTGTGATGGTCAGTGACCTTCCGTCGGCGGCGGTGGCGCAGCGCGCGGCACGTGCGGCGTTGGCGGGCAATCTGGTTTTGGCGGGGGTGGCGACGACACAAAACCTGTTGGTTGAGGCGAAGGAGCAGTGGCATATGTCGCCTCGGGTTTTGGCCAATGCGTTGGGTGGGGTTGTGACGATGCGGACGCTGCGGCGGCTCTGCCAAGCGTGCAAGCAGCGTTTCAAGCCGGATGAGCGTACGGCCAAGTACTTCCACCGTCACAACGGGACCGGTGACATTTACAACCCGGTGGGCTGCGAGGCATGTAACAAGACAGGTTTTGCGGGTTCGGTCGGTGTGTACGAAATTTTGCCTGTCACGCCGGTTATTCGGGAGTTGATTGCACGGCAGGCGCCACGTGCGCACATCGATCACGCACTACGCCAAATGGGCCTGGTCACCTTGGAAGATTACGCGATGTGGTTGGTCGCGCAAGGTTATACCACCCTCGATGAGGTGCGTCATTCGGATATTCAGGAGTTTTCGCAGGCGGCAGCGATGCACGAGGCGGCGTCCCAGCCGACGAATCAGGCGTGATGCGATGCTTTGGCTTGCTCGGGGGTGTATGAAACGTTCTTGTGCAGGGTTAAACCAGGTGGTTGAGTTGTTTTTTCAGGGAGGATTTCGCTGTGTTTGATGCCAATGATCCGAATGTGGTGGAGTTTCGCCGCAGTCTGGAGCAGTTGATCCAAGACGCTCAGCGCACGGTTCAGTTGGGTTTCCAGGTTGCCAGGGAACAGGTTGAGGATTTGGTTCGGACGCCTGGCGTGCCGTCCACTGTGGATGATCTCCGCAAAAATCTGCAAACTGTGGCGCATGAGCTTGAGACCCGTGTGAAGGAATTGATCCAACTGACGGCCACCTACAGCCAGCGAACCGGCGCGGCCGAACCGCCTGCATCGGCAGCGGGCAATGGTTATACCGCCAGGGTTTACCAGGAACCGCCGGCGGCTGACGAGTCCGCCACGGCGGCTGGTGCCGGGACGGCGCAACAGGGGGCGGATCCCGAAGCCACCCACCCAACGCCCAATGGCGAAGTGCCGGGGCAGTAGGGCGATCGCACTGGTGCAACAGTTGTAATCGGATGCGCCAGGCGATCATGGTCGTGGATGTTGCGGCAACGCAATTTAATTTTGGTGGTAATCCAATCGACATACGTCATCGGTGCCTGCGAATGGTTTGGAATGAGCGCCATCCGAGGCACTGATCATTCTTTAGATAGCAATTGCCGTCCTGCTTGCCGCGTCGGTGCCACGCCGCCTGAAATTTGTAAGCTGGATGGGGGGCCGTTTGATCCGTCAAGCGGCCGATTCTGCTTTTTGAGCGTCAATTTTGTTTTAAACCAGAGAACCCGGGTAAATGGATAACCAGAGATTTCGCCCCAGGCAACTGAAAGGCGCATGGCTGGATCATTAGGCGCT
>JBBAPZ010000018.1:23651-64437 GCA_040400605.1 Candidatus Sericytochromatia bacterium | reverse complement strand
CGGAACTGCTTGTAAAGCGACATTTCTTCCTTGCTGAAATTTCCGTCAGCCAAGAATTCCTGCACAAGATCATCCAATGCCCGCAGCTGCTTCATTCCCAAATCAACCTTGTCGAGGTCGACTACCGGCGTGGCTGCAGGCGCGGCTGCCACAGCGGTGTTAGCATCTTTGGCGATCGCCGGGGCAGGCGCAGCAACCGGTACCGGCGCAGGTGCTGCGACCGGCTCTGCGGCAGCAGCAGGAGCAGCGGTCGTCGCGGGTGGAATCACGGGAATGCCACCATTCGGAATGATCGGGTTGTTTGTCATAGTCGGTTCACTCTCCCTCAAGGCTTTGCGCCCCACCTCGTTGGCTGCGCCATCTGAGGGAATGTATCCCCGAATTCGATCACCGGATTGAGCAATTTAATACAAAATTGAACAAAAAAAATTTTAACTTAATGATTGACAATCAACCATTAAAATCCGAAGGCACACCCGTGATCAAAGCAAGGGGGGCAATTCGATCGCGTTGAGATCAACGCTCACATCCACCGGTGCAGGCAATCCCAAAACCAGGTCCTGTTTGGTCAGAAATGCAATCAAAGCCTGTATCTCCTGGTTCGTGACGACACCATCAGCCGCCACCTGCCTAAAGCGATTTCTGACGACATCGATCTGCGAAAACTTGGCTGGTGCACCCGTGCTTGCCACCTTCAGACGACTCTGCCAATCGATGACATCCGCCAGTTCAGCGGCCGTTTTTGCTTTGGCGCGCGCCTCGCTGAACAGTTGGCGGATCAACGTCACTTGCATCCCGTGGTCCATCGATCACTCCTTCATCCATTGCATGCTTGCCTACGACTCAATACGATACAACGACGCAAAACGGGGATCCAAAATCTTTTGGCCCAAACCCGGAAAAGAGACCGCCAAGGTCTGGCGTTCGCCTTCACCCAACAAGCGCGTGATGACACCATCCCCAAACTTGTCATGACGCACGCGGTCTCCCACCGACCAGCGTTCAGCGCGCGCCTTGGATGCCGAAGGGGCCAGCTCTCGCTTCGATGCCTCAGCATCCCAATCACGCATCCACAATGCATCCTCCGAAGCACCTGACGCCTTCACGCGCCGCGAAGGCGCATCAGGATTCGCGGGGATTGCAGACGTTCGCAGCAGACCCTCTGACGGCAACTCAGACAAAAAACGACTGGGCAAACTCGCCCGTGTTTCACCAAACACCATGCGCCGCCTGGCATGCGTCAACCACAGACGCTCCCGCGCTCGGGTGATGCCCACATAAGCGAGGCGCCGCTCTTCCTCCAGGCTGGCGGGATCATCCAGGCTGCGCTGATGCGGAAAAATTCCTTCTTCTAATCCAGCCAGAAACACGCAGGGAAACTCAAGCCCCTTGGCTGCATGCAAGGTCATTAACGTGATGCGATCACCTTCGGCCGCGTCTGCCTGATCCAAATCCGACAACAACATCACATGAGTCAAAAACGCCGCCAAATCCGGCTCATCACTGTTTGTGACAAAGCTGCTGGCCAAATTGACCAATTGATCCAGGTTTTCAATGCGTCCAAGCGCCTCTTCCGTGCCTTCGAGCCGCAAGGATTCCTCATAACCACTGTCTTGCGCCACCTGCCGCACCAAGCTTGATACCTCATAATCGTTGCGCGTCGCATGCCACTTGAGGAGCCATGTCGAAAACTCCCGCAATTTAAGCAAGGTGCGCGCAGGAAGCGCTGGCACCTGCTCGGACAAAATCAGATGCGGGGCACTGATGCTTTGCTCACGGGCAGCCTGCAAGATACGTTCGACCGTGGCTTTACCCAGACCTCGCCGCGGTGTGTTGATGACGCGCTCAAACGCACTGTCATCCGAAGGATTCTGTATCAGGCGCAAGTAAGCCACCAGGTCCTTGATCTCCTTGCGCTCATAAAACCGAATGCCACCCACCAGCCGATAGGGAATGCCCCAACGCATGCACAGTTCTTCCAAGACCCGCGACTGGGCGTTGGTTCGATACAACACGGCAAAATCGCCGTAGGAACGGTTCACGCGTGCCCGGCGTATCTCAGTCAAAATATAATCGGCTTCTTCGCGATCATCTGGCGCCTCATGCAAAATGATCGGCTCACCATCGGGATTGCTGGTCCACAGTTTTTTGTCATGACGCTCCGTATTATGGGCTATCAGGTGATTTGCAGCATTTAACACATTGGCGGTCGAGCGATAATTCTCTTCCAGCTTGATGACCTGCGCATCGGGATAATCTTCCTGAAACTGGAGAATGATTCTAAAATCCGCCGCACGGAACGAATAGATGCTCTGGTCGACATCGCCGACCACACACAGATTGCGATGCCCCTGCGCCAACAGGCGAATGAGCTGATACTGCGTGTGATTGGTGTCTTGATACTCATCCACGAGTATGTAACGAAACCGGCGCTGATACAGCTCACGAACCTCAGGCGCCCCTTCGAGCATCTTCACCGTGAGCAAGAGCAAGTCATCAAAGTCAACGGCATTTTGTCGGGTCAATTCACGCTGGTACCAGGCATAAAGTTCGGCCACCACCTGCTGTTGATAACGGTACGCCTGAGCGGCCATCGCGGAGACATCCAGTCCCCGGCTCTTGGCGTGACTGATTTGCGTCAAAACGGCGCGTGGCGTGTAGGCTTTTTCATCAAGGCCAAGGTGCTTCAGGCCCCGCTTCACAATCAGCGCTTGCTCGGCCTCGTCAAACACGACAAAATTGCGCTTGATGGGTGCCTCCGTCCAATTTTCGACTGAGTGGCGCAACATCTTGCCGCACATGCTGTGGAAGGTTCCAATCCACAACCCCCGTGTGGCGTAAGGGGTTGAGATCTGCAGGGTTCGCGCGCGCAAGCGATCGCCCACCTCAAGCACCCGCTCCGTCATCTCCCTGGCCGCCTTGTTCGTAAACGTGACCGCCAGAATGCCATCGGCGGTGGCCATGCCAGTTTCAAGCAAATGAGCGATGCGACGCGTAATCACCCGCGTCTTGCCGGACCCCGCACCCGCGAGGATCAACAACGGGCCCTGCACATGACTGACCGCCTGACGCTGCATCAGATTCAAATTGCCAAGCGTCGGGGATGCCTCGTCTTGCACCCTGGCCTCCCTGATTCAATACACCGCCCAAACTTGCCCATTCTAGCGATCCGCTCACGCAGCGTCCACCACCAAGGAAGTGCAAGATGCCCAAACGACAGACTGGTCGGCATCACATCACCGGCGGAAGGTCATACTTGAAGGATGACATGATCATTATCCGGTCATACTGTGGGAGCGGTCACTTTTCGCACCCGGCAAATCGTGTTAAGCTAGCAGCGTAGCGCCACAAGCATTGACAGGGATTCCGACCAGCCATGGACGTGACCAACATTCCGCTTTCCGTTGACACATTTATGCAGGAATTGCAGACGATCCAGGCGACCGGTTCCAAAAAGGTCGCAATTTTGGGGTCGCGGCACCTGTCATTGACGCACCAGCAGTTGATTGAAATGCTGGCCTATGCCTTGGTTCTGACCGGGAACCAAATTCTGACCTCCGGTGCGAGCGGCACCAATGCAGCGGTAATCAAAGGGGTGCAGCGGGCCAATCCAGGCAACCTGCTCGTGATTCTGCCGCAAACGATTTCGCAACAAAGTGCGGAGAGTCAAGAGCTGCTGTCAACACTCCCCACCATTCGCGAGCATCCCGAACGGCGCTTGCTCACTTTGGCGCAGGCGTCCGCGATGTGTAACCAGGAAATCATCGAAAACTGTCAGCAGTTAATTTGTTTCCTTTATCATTCAAGTCATACCTTGCAAGAAGCGGTGCGTTACGCGCAGGAAAACCACAAAGTCGTAACGACCTTTTATTTGGATTGATCAGCGTTCGTCTGATCGGTCACAATGTGCTCGGTCAATCAATGTCGATTGGGATTTCAGTTGCTCATCGCTCCTTGTTCGGGCATTTTTTTGCAAGGGGCGGCGACGTTGGTGCAAACAGGCTGTCTCGCATCAGCCTGGCGTCATGTTGGCTCAACCAACGGGCTTTGTTGCCGGGCCCAATCAAGCGTCGACTGACTTGAATGTTGGGTAGCAGGTAACGGCCTTGCTCATCACGATGAGGTCGAGCCAAAATTTGGGTTTTTACAGAAAAACGTTGATTGATGGTCAAATTTTGGCTGGTGTTGGACATCAGCACGTGTTTTCTTGATGTCTTTTCATATGCCGCACAGGTTTTGGACATCAATCGCTGTGTCACTGTGTGGTATGTCATTGATCCTGGCCTGTGGGCGGGTGACTGATTGAATGGTTAACGTGAATTGGCGTTCAATGTGGGCGCTCGGATGGTTGGATTGAGGGGGGTTGCTTGGGGCGTACCGAAACGGTCGATGGCTGGTTGCTGCGTCATCACGATTTCAAGGAGACGGATCGCGTGGTGGTATTGCTCACCCGTGAACAAGGGTTGCTGCGTGCCGTGGCCAAAGGCGTCAAAAAGCCCAAAAGCCGGTTGGCAGGAAGGCTCACGCCATTTTGTGAAAATCGGATCCTGTTGGCCTATGGTCGTGGGATGCCGGTCATTTCGCAACTGGATACGGTGCAACGGCATCAAAAAATTTTAGAGGACTTCGACCGCCTTGCTGCGGCACTCGCGGCCAATGAGTTGTTATTGGTGTTATTGGCAGAACAGGATGTGGTCACTGAAATCTGCGATCGCTACGACACATTTTTGCAGGGTTTACCCAAAGCCAAACTGCCTGAGGCGTTGTTGATCGCCTTTGAACTCTTGTTACTGGATAGCCTTGGCTACCGGCCCGAACTCGAGCAATGCCAAGGTTGCGGCGCCGTGCTCACTGAAGCAACCATCCGTGGCATCAGTGAGCAATGGGGTGGACTAGGCTGCAAACGCTGTATTCCACCGGGTAAGCTGTTACGACTGACGAGCGGCGAATGGAATCTGTTGCTTCGATTTCAGGAATTTGGACTACCAATGGGGCTTGAGTGGGATGATGCCACGCCATTGCCGCAACTGCGGCAAGCCTTGCGCATCCTGATGACGGGGCATGCCGAGCGTGAGCTACGGGCAGAGCGGATGTTTGACTGGGGGCGATCGCCTGAGCGCCCCTGACGGCGCTTTGGCAGACCGCCCGATTCACTGAACCACACCCTGATCACCGATCGTATCGCCAGGCAAGGCCCATCACACTTGCTGCTTGACGGAGACCTCGGGAGAAATGGACAATCGCAACTCTCCCGTCGTCGGCGGCACCACGGTGGGTGTTGTTGGTTTCTGGCCAACCAGCACAAACTGATAAGCGAGCAACGATGGACGGAGGTGCGTGAACCAGGTGTTGATGGTATGCACCCAGGCGAAGGGCTGACCCGCAGCGAAAAATCCGGCGATGGTTGGCAAGGGGATGGGTGTCGACCGGGTGGTGCCAAGCCGCAAGCCAGCTTGACGCAAGAGGGAGATAGCCGTCTTGCGGGTAAAAAAGCGCAGGTGGGTCTGATCCATCGGGCCCCTTGGCTCATAGTCGAAGCGCCCGAACAACAATCGCAAGCGCAACAACCAGTGTGCCACATTCGGCAGCGACACGATGACGTGTCCCCCGGGCGCCAGGCATGCGGTCAGTCTTTCGAGTGTTTTCCAGGGATCCTTGAGATGTTCCAGTACATCACCGAAGACGATCGCATCAAATGAATGCCCCAAGGTGGCAACATCGAGCGCCTCAATGTCACCAACAATCAAACGCTCGCAATGCGGACGCGCCAAAGCGGCCATGTCGGGATCAAGCTCAACCCCCACGACCGCGATGCCACGCTGGCTGAACGCTTCACTCAGGTACCCGGTGGCTGTGCCAATTTCAAGCACGCGCCTTGGCTTGAGCCGTTCCACTTCGGCAAGAATCACCCCATGGCTGCTGGCTGAATCAGGTTTGAGACGATAAGGACCAGCAACGCCCTGCGCCACATCAAACGCCGGCACATGGATCCAGCCAGCCTTATGCCAACGATAGCGCAAGACCGACTTGATGCAGTTCCACGCATATGCCAAACCGTTCACATGACAGATCTCATCGCCGTAATAGGTCGGTATGGGGCGCTCCGCAATGCGAAAATTGGCCTCTTTGTACTGAATCAGAATCTCTGTGTCAAAATGCCACTCATTGGAATTGAGATGAAAAGGCAAACGCGCCAGCGCATGGCAGTTATACAGCCGGTACCCGGAGTGAAACTCAGACAGGTTCATGCCCAGTATCCGGTTTTCAATCCACGTCAAAATTTTATTGCCCACGAACTTGTATAGCGGCATGCCACCCGCCAACGGGTCACCACCCGCCGCCATCCGACTGCCAAACACCATATCCGCTTCCTCCTTGAGGAGGGGTTCAAGCAGGCAATCAAGGACTTCGGGCGCATACTGACCATCGGCGTGCAGCATCACGACGATATCAAAGCCCTGCTCGATGGCATATTGGTAACCACGCTTCTGGTTGCCACCGTAACGCAAATTGACGGGATTACGGAACACCTTGAGCTTGTCGAGATGTCTGGCGTGTTTGTAGCCGAGCGCGGCGTAGAACGTATTGTCCGATGAGCAGTCATCGATCACGAAAATTTCTTCGACCTCGGCCAAAACTGACGCGGGAATTCGTTCAATCGTTTGCGCAAGGGTGTTCACGGCATCGTAAGCAATCACAAAAACCGCAATGCGCTTCTTCGTTGTTTTTGGTAACGGTTCCGTTTGGTTCATGGGTCCCCCACGTCTGGCTGAACGCAATATCTGATGCCAAAGTGTCAGATGGGATGAGGTGGGTGGCGCCGAACGAGGAACCCCGCCTGCCAACAGCCTGCATAAAGCAACTTCAACGGGCATTCAACCACATTCACCCGATGAAGTGGCCGTTGGCAAAATCAACCGGCGTCCGCCCCGATTCCCCCAGTGTAGTGCATATGTACCCGGATTTGGTATACTTTGCAGCACTTGTCGGTTTCATCGCGGTGAGGTCAGCCGCATTTCTTTCTTCCTGGTTGGTCTCTGCCACCATGTATGAGGTTCGCGCGCTTGACTGTGATTCCGGAATCGAAATCAATGGATCCGCTCGCGCGACTGCAAGCAGCCTTGCGTGACGAGCACACTGGCATTGTTTTGGTGCTTGCGCAAGCGTACCGCGTGTCGCATTCAACCAGTGCCAGTCGTCTTGAAAGCTTGTCACGGCAGCAAATGCGGCATTTTAAATGGTTGGGCGAGCATGTGGTCGATGGTGGTGGCATTCCGACCTTGGAACGGGCACAGATTGACGCGTGGCCGGATGGTGCCGAAGCTGGTTTCGGGATGGTTTCAGCAGCGTTGGACGCTGCGATCGCACGCTACGAAACGTGGCCGTCGACCTCAGAAGCCACGGATCGTCTTGTGGCGCGCATTCTAAGCGACAAAATCGAGCATCGTGCCAAACTTGCCCGCATCTGGGCCGATTGGCGTGCGCAACCCTCAGCCGTCGTGGTTGACACAGGGACGGATGCGTTGCCAGTGCTGCAATCAGAGGAACTTCAGTCGTTTTTCGAGTTTGCGATCGGCCATGAATATGAGGTCATTCTGCAATATCTGCATCATGCGTTTTTGCTCAAAGACCAGGCGGCGGGTCGCGTTTTGGAGGATGTGGCAATTGATGAGATGCAGCACTTGGGCTGGCTGTCTGAAATGTTGATCGAACGGGGAGGCTCACCCAAATGGGATGCAAAGCGGCTCGAGTATCACACGGATGCGGTGCGCATGCTTGAGTTGGATCAAGGCCGCGAACTGGAAGTTGCCAAGCAGTATGAGACGATGGCCGCGGCGACCCGAGATGCTGAGGTCAAAGCGCTTTTTGAGCGCATCCGCAGCCATGAGGATTATCATGATGGCCTCTTGGGCGAGCTTGTCACGCGCTTGAAATCAACCAGACCGGAAGAGGCGCCGGCGCCTGTGACAGCAGCCACTGGGCGTTGCCCGTATCATGGTTTCACCATCGGCGGTTTACTCGGCGTATCACAAGGGGATGCCCATTCGCACGATCTCGGGCCTCGGGCGCAACAACAGGAGGTAAATCATGTATGACTTTTTAGACCGCAAATCCGCGCCTTTGCGCGACGAAGATTGGCAGCAGATTGACTCCCTGGTGGTCGAGGTGGCGCGCCGGCAACTGGTTGGCCGTCGCGTCATCCCGGTGTTTGGTCCATTGGGTGCGGGTACCCAGGATGTTGATTACGACGTCTTCACCGGTACCGATGCCGCGGTCGTGAGCACGCTTGGCGAATCCACTGATCCTGTGCGGGCGAAGCGCCGCATTCATGAGCATTTGCCACTGATTTACAAGGACCTGATGCTGTACTGGCGCGACTTGGAATCCAATCGCATGGTGGGTTCGCCCATTGACCTTGGTGCGGCTGCGGCGGCGGCATCCTTTTGTGCCCAGAAAGAAGATGACGTGATCTTCAACGGTGTCAGTGATCTGGGCTATCCTGGTCTAACCAACGTCGAAGGGCGCCAGATCATTCCCGCCAGCGACTGGGGCCAGGCGGGCATGGCTTTCAACGATGTCGTCACGGCAACCCGTCAACTCATGAATGAAGGTTTCTATGGGCCTTACGCGGTCGTAGTCAACCCGCACGCGTATTCTCGGATGCAGCGTGTTTATGCGAATTCGGGCGTGCTTGAGCTCAACCACGTGCGTGAAATCGCAACCGGGGGTGTTTTCCAGACGCCGATGCTGCGCGACAAGCTTGGAGTCGTCTTGTCGATGGGCATTCAAAACTTTGATATTGCGATCGGGCAAGATCTCATCACAGCCTATCTGGGGCCCGAGCGCATGAACCACCTGTTCCGCGTGTTCGAAAGTTTCGTGCTGCGCATCAAGCGGCCGG
Source organism: Candidatus Sericytochromatia bacterium (assembly GCA_040400605.1). Taxonomy (GTDB): domain Bacteria; phylum Cyanobacteriota; class Sericytochromatia; order S15B-MN24; family JAQBPE01; genus JBBAPZ01. The sequence continues at coordinate 55,535 of JBBAPZ010000018.1, read as the reverse complement.
GGGCGATCGCAAGCTTCGAACGCACCGCCACCTAAAACAACAACCCAACCCATCGACACATCAATCCGCTGGTCTGACTGACAGACCAGCGGATTTTAACTGTCCAGCGGGCGTTCGTTGCGCTACTGTACGACGTTCGACCGTCTACGCCGACGCGGACGCATGACGACAGAAAATGCTTATGCCTGAAACCAACCAACGTTCGAACACCAATCCCTTTGTGCCAATATGGAGTGAGACAAATATACTAAAAAAGTACCTTCTAAGGGCGGATAACAAGAAAGGCAATCAGCCCATGACAGTCCTTGCGTCCTGGCCTGGCGCGTGTTGTCGGGACAGCAAATCTGCGTTCCCTCTCTGTCGGTCAACCATCAGATTGACCGATTGTTTGTTAATTGTTTTTGACATTCGGCGGTCAGTGGCACCATTGCTTGGTTCTTTTGCGTAACGATGCTGCCGTAGTCAGGCGGTTCGATCGGTGAAACTGCTGGTTTCCTCTGTCGACACGATAAAAATTGCCCACGGTGGGAATAACCAATTAGCAGTTAAACTTTGAGGAATTTAACCTATCACTCACTGATGAGAACGACATCCGGATTCGAAAGGGACGTGACAATGATTGGAACTCTTCTCCAGGTGCACCCGCAGCAGTTATTACCCGCATCAACACGCAGAGGCTTCTTGTCGCTTGCGATTGCGAGCGCCGTCCTCGCAGGATGTGCTGCTCCAATCAACACCCCAGAAACCAACAGTTCCGATAGAAAGACCTCACTGAACAATTCGGCTGATTCGCTCGCGGAGGGTACCGTGATCAATGGAGTCCTGAAGATTCCCAATGTCATCAAAACATCTGATCCTGCTTCATTGAGCGCGCCACGCATAAACTCCGACCTTGGAGCCGGCATCATCTCGAACAATGCAGCCACTTTGACTTCACGTGAGACGAGGCTCACTCAATCCTTCGCCCGAGTATCTTCACGTCATTTGCAGGCAGCGAACCCGAAGCCGATTACATCTGTACCCTTTCGGGGTGCAAAGGTTTTTCTGGCGGATGCCAGCGGACAGCCGCTTCCAAAAGTGATGACCGCCTCGACGGGACCGGATGGCAGCTTCAGCTTCAGAGGCGTTCCAATCGGCTTTAGTTTCTTGGTCGTAGCCGAGGTACCCACCCAATCGGGTAAGGTGGCCACCTTCCGCACTTTGGTGCGGTCAAGTCAGTTGGGCGCCACGACCGAGGTGAATGCAGCCTCAACGCTGGCATCAACCAGCGTCCTTGATGGTCTGACGCGGAGCGAGATTGGGGATTTCAATGCTTCGAAGTTTCAATCAGCCGTTGCCACGCTCGTGGATCGGCTTGATGAATCCAAATTGCCCGACTTCAGCGATCAGTCATCGGTCAGGGCAAGCGTGGCAAAACTGTCGGAAGACATCGCTGAATTGCGATCCCTGCTCAGCGAAGTTCGGCAGGATATTGCAAAAGTTCAAGGGTCGATCGATGATCTAAAAGCAGCCATTGATAAGCTTAGCAAAACCTCCGCGCCAAGTGCCACACCCAGTGCGCCGCTACCACAAAACACCTCAACACCCGGTATCTCTACCAGCCCGGCACCTCAGGCGCAAAAGAGCCCGGTTCCATCCGCATCGTTGGTTCCGAGCGCTGCACCATCCGAAGCGGTATATCGTGTTTCAACCGTTGCTGGTTCGACCGAAGGTTTTGCAGATGGTCCCAGCGCTTCAGCACAATTCCGTTTTTACTTGGCTCCGACGGCCATCGCCGTATCGACGCGGCGAAATTTGATTGCGGTTGCAGACCCAGCAAACCACCGTATCCGCAAAATTAGCCTGTTCAATGGAGAGGTTTCCACGTTGGCTGGTTCAGGAGTCCGTGACCAAAACGCGAAAGACGGTGTGGCTGGAGAAGCCAGTTTTTATTCGCTACGCGGCGTCGCCATCGATGACGCCAGCGGCCAGCTGTACGTAAATGATGGTTATAAGATTCGCAAGGTTGACATTGATACCCGTTTGGTATCAACGGTTGTTACTTCGGGCTCGGCGGAATGGTCGGGAATCGCTACAGACCAAAGTGGAAACGTATTTTTGACACAACAAAATCGAATTGCGACGCTTAGTTCAGGTGGCGTTGTTACCAATCTAGCTGGTGTACTCGGTGTAACGGGTCTCTTAAACGGTTCGGTGCTCAATGCCAGGTTCATTGGCCCACAAGCAGTAGCAGTCGATCAGTCTGGTACGCTATACATAGCAGATACGGGCAATAACTGCATTCGAACGATTACATCTCAAGGAGTAGTCTCCACTCTGGCAGGCGCCGTAATACCTGGATTCAAGGATGGCCAAGGTAGTACTGCGCAGTTTAACAAACCAAGTGGTATCGCGGTTGACAAGCAGGGCAATGTATACGTCACAGATCGCGATAACAACGCCATTCGAAAAATCACCCCATCAGGGATGGTAACGACCTTGGGAGTTCAGGTGGCATTTAAAGAGTTATCAGGCGGCGCGCCGGCACGCGTCTCCCAACCCCTTGGCATTACTTACGATGGGGCGAAAAACCTTTACTTTGCCGAACCCCATCGTGTACGTAGAATCTCGATTCCGTGATTCAGTCGCCAACAGGTCCACGGTATGGGCCTGTTGGCGTCATCGACCAAAATCTTGAAAAAACCATGGGTGGTTGGCTGATTGGTTCCGTTCCATGTCAGATGCTCAATGGTCGTACTCCGTTTGGCCGATGTGATTCCCAAGACTGCCAGCGAGGCCAATCCCACAGGGCAATGAACGGCCAGGTTCGTGATCGACTGTCGTTGGGAATCCGTGACTTAGTTGGGCACAGGCTATTATGGCGCAACTGCTGCCCGCATTGAACTCAAGAACCCTTTCGTTGTGTTTTTCGATTGCTCGTTGTATCGCTCGGTATCTAATATCCTCAACCATTTGAAACATACACGGCCTGCTCCTTCAATACCCGGTTGAATCGTCGGTCGTTGTAACTCACCGTTCCCGTCTGTTGACAGGGTCATTGAAATCGCGCGCACCCCTTGGCCATCGACCTGGCAAGGGGTCGTGCTTTTGGGGATCAGTTTCAATCCCGTACATCCAGTGCATGCTGACATATTCCTCAATTCTTTTGTCATGGGCTGCACCAGCCAGGCGATTGCCTTCAATCGTCACTCGTCGATGGCGCACGGCTTCTATGAACTGCCGAACGGGCATTCGACAGTTCACCGTACGAAATCCTGGAAATCAAATGATGACCCAGTCAGTGAAAAACATTCGATCCAGAAACCACGTCGTTTCGGTTGACGTGCGAAGCATCCTCAAACAAGCATCTCAAGGACGTTTCAAGCAGTATTTGACTTGATGGAATATCGAAGAAGCACCGAATGAAATCGCTGCCTCCCCCTGTAAAAAGCTTCGCGTTCAGGTCACTCAAATGGTTCCAGTTTTAATCTTTACTTAAACAAATATCCCGCAAGTTTAAACAAAAATTTTTCTATACATAATTAACGGTTAACATTGATGCTTATTGAATAAGGAGTTTGCGATGCCCAGGTCAGTGAATCCTGTACGGATCGAGGATGTTCAGGCAACGAGCAAGAGCCCGTCGGTGGTGGTCAGGGTCAAGGAAGGTTTTGAAGATACGGCAGCGGCGATGGCCAAGTTGAGTGGCGCGGATAGCGTGCGTTTTCAGATTGGTGAAGACAATCTGTATTTGGCGGGTCGGGGTTTGGATCTGAAGGGTTTGCGCAAGGGTACCCCGGTGCAGTACAAGGGTGAAGCGGGTCGGGTGAGTGAGAAGCCATTGAATCAGATTAACACCTTCCGTGAGGGTGCCAATCGTCCGGCCGCCAAGGTTGGTATCTTGTCAACGACAGCGATTGGTGCTGGAGCAGGCATTATCGGTGGGAGTATTGCGGCGGCCGGTTCGTTGTTCTTGCCGGCGCTTGGCGCGATTCCGTGGACGCCACTGGTACTTGCAGGCGCGGGCATCGGCTTTGCCGTGGGGAGTGGTTTGGCATTGCTGTCGGGCGCGACGGCGGCCAGCAAGCGGGTTGATCTCAAAAGTTTCGTCACCGTCGCAAAGTAGTCGCAGACGCTAAAAATATCGTCCAGGGTGTCGTATCGACACTCTGGCTTTTTGTTTGACGGGCAAGTGTTCAGCGATGGCGATGCTTGCCCGTCAAACAACTGGTAACCAAGGAACGTTTCAGCATGCGCTGATCACAGACTACGGCGGGGAGGCGGATTTAGGATTAAGCTTGGGACTGGTAGGGTAGAATACCGGATGGGTTCAACCTGAATCGTTGATGGGAGAAGGTATGGGTAGCCGTTGGTGTTTGGCGCTGGTGGTGATGGGTGCTTTGTGGAGTGTGCAAGCCTCATCGGCGTGGGCAGGCCCGCAGGAGGATCTGGTGGCCGCCGCAGCCAACGGTCGTCTGGACAAGTTGCAGTTCGCGTTAGGCAGAGGGGCGCGACTTGATCATCAGGACGCGGAAGGTTATACGGCCTTGATCTGGGCCGCGCAGCATGGTCGTACCGAGGCCGTGCGGGCGTTACTTCAAACGGGTGCCAACCCCGATCTGGTTGACAAGGGTGGCTACAGTGCGCTCATTTGGGCCGCTCAAGAAGGGCATCTCGATGCGGTCAAGGAACTCCTCGCAGGCAAGGCCAACCCCCAGCTACGCGATGCCCGGGGCTTCCGTGCGCTGGAGTTGGCTCGCGCAGGCCGTCACGATGCGATCGTGACAGCGTTGACGACGCCAATGTTCGTCGTGACGTCTCAGGCAATCGCTGCAAACCCCAGTCCAAAGCCGGTGGTCGTTCAGACCAGTGCGCCGGTGGTATTCAAGCCCATTCCGGTTATCAGCCTGCCGCCAACACCGAGTCCGCAACAATTGAAACTGCGGGCGATCGCATTTGGCAAACTGCAAGAATCGGAACAGCAGTTCGCGGCCGATTTCAAGAACTATGTGGATGCAACCGCAGCGAACCTGGGATGGCGCCGCATGGCGACCTTAAACGACCCAGACCTTGAAATGGGTCGGTTGCTCGTGGCATTTTATGCGAATCTGCGAAAAGACGGCGATCTCACACAAGCCCGCAACGACTGGCGCAAAGCCAACCTCATTCAAGAAAGCCGCGGCGAATCGTTGTTTGAAACCTATCTGATTGATGCGGACAAAGCGTTAAGCGCTGCGGGTTTTTAAGCGGCTGCTGCGGCTCAACAAGTCCCCCCTTGCAGCCACGCCAGGTGTTCGTTGGCATCGAATGACCAAGGTTGTTTGCTTAAGGCGTTCCAGTCAAAGCGGGTTCTCAGTGCGTCCAGTGTGGTTGGTTGGCGGCCATCCAGCAGTCCCAGGGAGTGACCCAAAAGACCGAGGAGGCGCTCGGGTTGCGCGCCAGCGGTGCGCAATTGCGCAATGCTTGTCGCTTGGTCACGCTTGGCGAGGCGCTGACCGTGTGAATCAAGTACCAAGGGCACATGGGCGTAGGTGGGCAGGGGCGCGTCAAGGGCGCCAAGGATCTGTATCTGACGGGGTGTGGAGTCCAAGAGATCCGCGCCACGCACAACCTGGTTGATGCCCATCAAGGCATCGTCCACGACAACAGCCAACTGATACGCGAACAAGCCATCCGCGCGTCGAATGACGAAATCCCCTACCGCATTCAGGACATCCTGTTCATAGACACCAAAAATATAGTCGTTGAAATGCCACAGACCAGGTTCAACGCGAAAGCGTATCGCCTGGGCGCGTTTGGGATCGGTTAGGTCGAGTGGCAGGCCTTTGTTTTGACAAATGCCCGGGTAAGCCGGGGCAGCCTCTGATGCGTGGGGGGCGGAAGCCAGGCGTTGAAGCTCGGAGCGCGTACACGTACAGGCATAGAGGCGATTGGCATGCGCCAGTTGTTTGAGTGCCTGTCGATACAAGTCCTGTCGTTCGCTTTGGCGTGACGGACCCAATTCATGTGGAAGGGGGTCCCAGTCGAAGCCCAACCAATCCAGCAATTCCCGCATGCGTGCTTCCGCACCCGGAATCACGCGGGGCGGATCCAAATCCTCAATACGCAAATAAATCCGCCCACCTGCTGCGCGTGCTGCCAGCCAAGCCACCAGTGCCGTCCGCAAATTGCCCAGGTGCAAATCCCCTGTGGGAGAGGGGGCATAGCGACCCACCACGCACACGGTCAATTCTCCTTGCGATGAACCCAGGCGTACAAAACGGGAATCAGAAACAAGGTGATAGCCGTGGAACTGAGCAGACCACCGCACACAACGCGGGCCATAGGACTCTGCAACTCAGCACCTTCGCCGAGCGCAAAAGCCATGGGCAACAGGGCGAGAATGGTTACCATGCTGGTCATCAAGACGGGGCGCATACGCGTGCTCGCAGCGGTCTGAATCGCATCCGACAAGGACAGAGCGCCTTGTCGCCGTAACTGGTTCATGCGATCCACCAAGACAATCCCGTTGCTGACGGCGATGCCCGCCAACACGATAACACCGATGCCGGCTTGCATCGTCCAACTCGTTTGTGTGAGCAGCATGCTGGCGGCGACACCGCTGATCGCAGCAGGAATGGCAAACAGAATCACCAAAGGATCAATCCAGGATTCGAACTGCGCCGCCATCACCAGGTACAGTAACAGCAAAGCAAAGCCCAACGCCAACCTGAACTCAAACTTTGAGCGTTCGGCGGCCTCAAAATCCCCGCCAAAGGCATAACTGAAACCGCGTGGCCACCCCAGGCGCGACAAACTGGCTTTCAGGTCATTCAAGCCCTTGTCGAGGTCCTCACCGGCCCATTCGGCCCCGACCTCAACCATGCGACTTTGGTTGTCCCGTGTCAACACGCTGGGCCCGCTGTGCTCATCAACACGCACGAGTGTCCCCAACGGCAAGGTAGAATCGGCACCCGTGGTGACCGGCAAGTTGAGCAAAGTCTGGGTGTCTTCGCTCTGCTTTTTTGGTAGACGAATCCAGATATCCAGGGTCTCGTCCGGCTCCCGAAACAGGCTTGCCCGCCAACCGTTGGCGGAGGCGGACAACGCATTGGCCACTTGGTCGACAAAGACCCCGTTGCTGGCCTGTTTGAGCGGGTCAAGACGCAAACGGCTGACCGGCTGCCCCGGTTGCTCCTGCAAGCCGGCGTTGGCGAGGTTGGGGTCTGCCTGCATGACGCCAAGCACATCTTCAGCGAGCTTGGCAGCCACTTGTGGATCCTCACCCCGAATCTGAACCGTCACTTGCGCAGCACCACCACCTGTGAGCATAGACAAAAATCGATTGCCACCACTGGCGGTTGCACTCGCGCTGACACCGGGCCAGGTGGCGAGTTCTCGCCGCAGGCTGCGAGCGATCGCCATGCTCGTGCGCCGACGCTCTGTGGCGGGTTTCAGCAGAATGAGCAGGGTCCCATTGTTGGTGCCAAGACCACGCAGGCCGACGCTTGTAATGACACTCTTGGCCTCAGGAACCTGTCGGCGGATCAGTTGCTCGGCCTTTTTCAATTCCTGGTCCAGCACGTTCAGCCGCGCACCGGGCGCACACTCAATGGTGACGCGCACTTCCCCCTCATCTGCAACCGGCATCAACGCGGAACCAATCCGACTCAAGCCCCAAGCACCCAAGCCCGTCACCGTGGCGCTCACCAGCACCACCGCCACGCCGTGGGTCAATGCCCATTTCAACCCCCGCGCGTAGACTTGCTCCAGTCGGTTCAAGCGAGCGGCGATCCATTGGCTGAGTGCCAGGCGATCAGCCACCGGTTCACCCACCCCGGGCGCGTGGGCAGCCAGCATCGGAATGAGTGCCTGCGCCACGAGCAGGGAACACAACAAAGAGCCAATCACCACCAACGCCAACTGATGGAACAAAACCCCAGTCATGCCACTGAGTATCAACAAAGGGACAAAAACCGCCAAGGTGGTGGCCGTCGATGCCAAGACCGCCAAACTCACTTCTTCGGTGCCCTTTAGCGCGGCATCCAAAACGGATGCGCCCATGCGACGATGACGGTGAATGTTTTCGATGACCACAATCGCATCATCGACCAGACGACCCAGACCCAAGGCCAAACCACCAAGGGACATTGAGTTAAGCGAAAGCCCGAGCAGATGCATCATCCCAAACGTGGCGACCAGGCTGATCGGAATCGCGCTCACAACGACCAACGTGCTGTTCAGGTGTCGCAAAAAGACCAGTATCACCATGGCCGCCAGCAGGCCGCCAATCCAGAGGTCCCGCGTCAAATCACCCATCGCACGGCGGATGAAACGGCTGTTGTCGCTGATCACGGCCACTTTGACGCCGGGTACATCACGATTGATCGCGATCAATTCCTGACGGACCCGATCGGCAACCTGCACGGTATTGGTGCCAGACTGCTTGCTGATGGCCATCGCCAGACCACTGCGCCCATCCACCCGCACCAGTTGGCTCCGTTCCGCCACGGTATCACGCACGGTGGCCACGTCTTGCATGCGCAACGGCCGGCCGCTTCTCACGCCAATCGGCGTCTGGGCAATCGCCTCAACCGAGTCATACGACCCAATCAGACGCCAGTCACGCACAATTGCCCCTTCCGGGATCACGCCAATGGACTTGTCCCGGTTATTGGCTACCAGTGCGGTTCCCAAATTCTGCAAACTCAAGCCAAAACCACTCAAACGTCCAATGTCCGGTTCAATAACGATTTCACGCGTCAAACCACCTCTGACTTCCACCGCGGCCACCCCATTGATGCGCTCAAGACGGGGTTTGATGCTCTGAAGAGCGAGCCTTCGCAACAGCATTTCATCGTCCGTGCCAGAAACCGCAACATACATGATCGGTAGCGCGGTCAGGTCGAAGCGAAACAGAGTTGGACTGCCGGCTCCTGCGGGGAGGCGACCGCGGACGCGATCCAGGCGCTGCCGAATGTCATCCGTGGCATGATCGAGATTCCGGCCCCAGCGAAACCCCAAGCGAATCGTGCTACGGCCTTCACTGGAGCTGGACCCGAGGCTTTCCAGCCCCTCAACCGCCGACACCGCTTCCTCGATCGGGATGGTGAGTTCGCGCTCAATGTCCTCGGGGCCCACGCCTGGGTACTCGGTGCTGATTGAAACGACGGGATAGGAAACATCCGGCAACCAGTCAACCGGCAAGCGGACGTAAGCGTACAAACCAAACAGCGAAACGATTAAAAAGAAGACCGCACAGGCCACCGGGCGGGCGATCGCCAAACGCGCGAAACTCAATGGTGGTGACCCTCCGGCTTATCCCTTTCGTGCGTGCGGGATCGCTTGGTAGCAGGCTTTTGATCGCCATCGATGGCTTGTTGATCCGCCACCAGATGCGACCCTTTAACAACCACGCGATCGCCCGCACGCAAAGCCCCCGACACCCCACTCAGCCAGGTATCCAGACGCGTCACCGTCGCGGGCACGAACTGCGCCACACCCCCCCGCGCCACAAACACGCCAATGGCATCACCTCGGCGCGCCACGGCCTCAGACGGCACCACCCAAATCCCCTTCAATGCCTGAAGCGGCAACCGGATGCGGGCAAACATGCCCGGACGCAAATTTTCCGGCGGATCCATCACTTCCAGCTCAACCGTCAAGGTACGGCTCACAGAATCGATCACCGGTGAGAGTCGCTTCAAACGCGCCTGCAAGACACGAGTGCCCAACGCATCAACCGAAAAAGGAACCTCAAGGCCCACTTTCAGCATCGCGCAATCCTGCTCCGGCACACGGATCTGCACCAGCAAGGGCCGGGTTGCAACCAACGTCAGCAAAGGGGTATTGGGCCCAGTGACGCTACCCACCTGTTGCTGCACCTCAGCGATCGTGCCTGCATAGGGGGCGTATAATCGCAGTGCTTCCTGCGCGCTCAGCGCTTCCGCCAAAGCGCCGTGCTGGCGCTTCAGTGCAGCGGTTGCAACCGTCAGTTCCGCAGCCAGGGTTTCCGCGCGAACGGCGGAGAGCTCGGCATCTTGGCGCGCAATGAGATCAGCCTGACTCAACTTTTGATCACGCGTCGCCTGCAACGCAGCCAAACGCGCATCAAGGCGTCTCTGCTTCACACGCGCACGCGCCTCTTCCACAGCCGCCTCGGCCTGCTGCCGCCTGGCATCGATATCCGGACTGCTCACCTCCGCCAACAGCTGGCGCGCTTTCACCTGCTCTCCCAATTTAACGTGGATTGCGTGCAAGATGCCTGACTGCCGCAAACTCAAGACGGTTCGCTGACCGGGCAGCAACTCGGCGTTTAAGGCAAGCATGCGCGGCCAGTCCTGCTTTAGGGCAGGCGCAAGCGTCACAGGCAAAGGTGTCGCTTTGGGCGCGGGATTGGTCTTGCGTGTGTCCGCATCCTGTTTGTCACAGGCGGGCAGCAAGAACAAGACCAAACCAAGGGCCAGGATCAATTTTTTCACGATGCCTCCTCGTTTGGCTGATTGATACCCGTCAAGCCCCAGGCACGCAGACAGTCCGCCAGTGCCAAATACCGCGCAGCCTGCGCCCGCACCACCTCTTGGCGCGCAGCGTTCAGGAAGATTTCCGCATCATTCAATTCAACCAGGGACCCAACGCCTGCCTGATAACGTGCCTGCGCCATGCGCAATCCTTCTTCCGCACTTGCCAAAGCGACATGAACGGCTGGTAATCGGGCTTCAGCGCCTTGGTAAGTGGCGATGGCGCGTTGCGCTTCATTTTGCAGTCGGGCCAGTTCGGCTTCCATGGCAGCAATCGCCGCCTGGTAATCCCATTTGGCGGCTTCGGTGCGGCGGGTTTCGGCAAAGCCCGTGAAAATCGGTGCGTTCACACTGAGTCCCGTGAACCAGTTCTGGCTGATCTCATCGTCACGGGTGCGCAAGCCGTAATTGATGTCAGCTGAAATCTCCGGCCAGGCAGAGCGGCTCGCCGAGGCTTCGCGTGCCTTTTGAAGCACCAGGCGCCCCTGAAACAACCGGTAACTCGGATGACGGGGCATCCAGTTTGGGTTGCCGGTCTTGACCAATTTGAGCAACCACGGGGCGGTGATAGGCCAACTCAAGGTTTGGGCGGGGAGGGTTTTGCCGCCGCAGGACCAGCGAAGATCCGCCCGCGCAATCGACAGTGCCTGCTGGGCATCCACCTGTTCAGCCAAACTGCGCGCACGCGCCGCCTCTGCCCGCAAAACATCCAGTTTCGGGCGCTTCCCGGCCGCGTAAAAGGCCTGCGCCTGACGCGTGAGCGTTGTCGCCGCATTCAAGCGGGCCCGGGCACGCTCAAGCAAGGCTTCCTGCTGCAATACCAAAATGTAGGCACGCCGAATCTGAAAAGCGATGTCCACCGCCTGTTGCCGGGCCTGAAAAGTGGCCAGGTCCTGGTTGGCGATCGCCACATCCACCTCAAATCGTGTGCGATCAAAGTCATACAACTGCTGCCGCACATTGATGCCCCCCTGCGACAGATTAAACGGCTGAACCGTATTTTGTGCCTGAGATACTGACGTCGTGCGCGCCGTCTGACCATTCAGCCCCACCTGCGGCCACCAAGGAGCCCGCGACAAACCCACATTCGCGGCACTTGCCGCCACACGCGCCTCGGATGCCACCAACGCCGGGTGCGTCGCAAGGCTCGCACGCAGCAAGTCATCCAACGAATTGGCCGCTGCCGGCGCAGCCCACAAACACCAGCCCAGCACACCGAGCACAGCCGAACGTCTCACGTTAACAACACCAACGAGCACATTCGTCTTCATTCACCCAACCCTTGAATTTTTGTGCGATATGTCACTATAAACGAACACACGGGTTTAAGACCAGCCCAAAAACGGTTAAGTTAAACAAAAATGACCGACGCCATAACCAAATCTTGTTCAGCGGCTACAGTGCCCATTTGATGGCATCGGCTGCTCACGGTTTCGTTCGTGGCGTATTGTTGCAGTTATTTTGACCCGCAAAATAGTTGCGTGTACACTCAAGCATGGTTATCCAAAAGGGCTTTTTACGCCGTTTCTGAGCAGCGCAACGCCTCAATCGGAGTTCCACGTCACACCATGAACATTTCTGCTTGGGCCATCAGGCGGCCGACCCCGATTATCCTGTTGTTTGTCGTATTGATGCTGCTGGGTATCTTCGGCTACCGTGGATTGGGGGCAAATGAGTGGCCGGACGTTGATTTTCCGACCATTGTGGTGGAGGTGCAGCGTGCCGGCGCAGCGCCTGCTGAACTCGAAACCGAAGTTACCCGGCATGTGGAGGATGCCTTGGTGGGCATCAATGGTTTGGAGCACATTCGTTCGACGGTGACGGATGGCATGTCGGCGACGGTGGCGGAGTTCAAGATTGGCACGGCGTCGCAGGCAGCGCTTTCGGAGGTGCGTGATGCGGTGGCGCGTATCCGGCAGAATTTACCGGCCGACATCCAGGAACCAAGCATTTTGCATCCCAATATTTCGGGCGAGCCGTTTACTACCTATACGATTGCGTCGGACAAGCGGGATGTGGCAGAGCTGTCCCGGTTGGTGGACAACGTGGTGACGCGGGAGTTGTACGCGGTCGAAGGCGTGGCGCAGGTCAAGCGACTGGGGGGCTTGACCCGTGAGATACGGGTGGAATTGGATCCGGTGCGTTTGCGTGCGGTGGGCGCAACGGTGGAGGGTATCAGTGCGCAGTTGAAGGGACTCAACGTCAATGTGCCGGGTGGTCGGGCGATGTTGGGTGGGCAGGAGCAGGGCATACGCACGATTGGTTCGGCGCCGAGCGCCGAGGCGTTGCGCGCGCGTGCGATCGCACTCGATTCGGGTCGCAGCGTGCGTCTCGACACGTTGGGAATGGTTTCGGACACCTTTGGTGAGGTGCGTCAGATTGCGCGTTTGAACGGTCAACGCGTTGTTGCTTTTGCGGTATCGCGTGCACAAGGCTCCCCGATTGTGCAGACGGAAGAAGCGGTGCGCAAGCGTGTGGATGAGTTACAGGCCAAATTACCGCCGGATGTTCGCTTGATGCTGGTACGCACCCAGGCAGATGGCACCCGCGCGTCGGTGGCGGCCTCGCTGGATGCCCTGATTTTCGGAGCCGTGCTGGCGGTTGCCGTCGTGTACAGCTTTTTGCGGAGTTTCCCGTCGACCGTGATTGCCGGGTTGGCCATTCCACTCTCGGTGTTTCCCACGTTTTTTGTCATGAAGTATCTGAGCTACTCCCTCAATTTGATGACGTTGATCGGGCTCACCCTCATCGTCGGCATCCTGGTCGATGACGCCATTGTGGACCTCGAGAACATCCATCGCCACATTCAAATGGGCAAATCGCCGTTGCGCGCAGCGTTGGAAGCCACCGACGAAATCGGTCTGGCCATTATTGCAACCACCTTGACGATCGTTGCTGTCTTCATTCCGGTGGCATTCATGCCAGGCATTCCGGGCATGTTTTTCCGGTCATTCGGCTTGACGGTCGCCGTCTCAGTCTTGTTCTCCCTGTTGGTCGCCCGCACCTTGACGCCCCTGCTCGCCGCGTATTGGTTGCGTCCGCACGCGCAGGAGCACATTGAGACCGAACCTGCTTATCAAAAGGCTTACCTGCGGTGGTTGGCAGTGGCTTTGCGGCATCGCGCAGTGACCTTGGGCCTGGCGGGGATAATCTTCGCCGGTTCGTTGACACTGGTGCCCTATTTACCCAAAGGGCTGATGGGATCAGATGAAAATGCGGAGGTCGAAGTCACGATTCAGTTGCCGACCGGTTCGAGCTTGAGCGATACGGATCAGGCCGTTCGGGAGATGACGCGTCGCTTGATGGCGCGCGATGATGTCAAAAACGTGTTTGCGACAATTGGAGGGCTTTCGACGAGTGAGGCATGGTTTGGCAACACGGGTGCCACGGTATCTTACGCCAAAGCCACCGTGGTGCTGAAAGGGGCACCGGTGCGCAAGCTTGGTGTGAAAGAGTGGGTCACGGAGGTGTCGCCGCAGATGGCGGACATTCCGGGTGCCCGTATTGCGATGATCGCCAAGGGGGCGACGGGGGCCGGCAAGCCGGTCAGTTTAATTTTGCGGGGGACGGATCACCTCGCACTCGAGCAAGCGTCGGATCGCTTGCTTGTCGAGATGCGGCAATTGCCGGAATTGCGGGATGTCACGTCATCCCTGTCCGAACTGAAGCCAGAGTTGCAGATTGTGCCAAGGGGTGAATCAGCCGCCATGCATGGTTTGACGGTTGCGCAGATTGGGCAGACCGCGCGACTGGCGACGCAAGGCGATGTCGATTTTCAGTTGGCCAAATTCAATGCGGGCGATCGCCAAATCAACATTCGCGTCTCGTTGCCTGAGTCGCAGCGTGCCGACCTGGCCACGCTGAACAACCTGATGTTGTCAGGCGCCCACGGCTTGGTGCCTTTGCGATCCGTCGCAGATATCCGGATGGGGTTCGGCCCCGTGCAAATCAACCGCTATGACCGGGTGCGCCAAGTCACCCTGAGTGCCAACCTCAACGGCGACACAGCCCTCGGCGACGCCTTGGCGCGTGTTCAGAAATGTTCAGCCCTCTCACAATTACCCGAAGGCGTTACCCAAGATACGCTGGGTGACTCGGAGATCATCAACGATGTATTTTATGGTTTTGGGGTCAGCATCGGCTTCGGCATTCTGTTGATTTATGTGGTGTTAATCCTGCTGTTCGGCGGCTTTATGCAACCCTTGACCATCATGATGGCCTTGCCACTCTCGATTGGTGGTGCGTTGGCCGGCTTGTTGCTCGCAAACAAGGAAATGGGCATGATGGCCCTGATCGGCATTTTGATGCTGATGGGTCTGGTGACCAAGAATTCAATCTTGCTCGTTGAATACACGCAAATGGCGCGCCGTGAAGGGTTGTCGCGTGCGGAGGCCATTTTGCGTTCGGGGCGCGATCGCCTCCGCCCCATTTTGATGACCACCATCGCCATGATCGCAGGAATGTTTCCCATCGCCTTGTCGTGGGGCAAAGGCACCGAAATCCTGTCACCCATGGCCGTCGCCGTGATTGGGGGTTTAACCACCTCCACCCTGCTCACCTTGCTGGTCGTGCCGGTGACCTACACGGTGGTTGATGATCTTCAACAGTGGGCCTTGGGACTGTGGCAAAAACGCCACCGACTCCAAAAAGACGCACCGCGCGGACGCGATATCGTCGCTCCGCTATAATAAATAACAACACGCAGACAAAACACAGCAGATAAAGGACATAGACGATGCCACGTTGGGAATATCTCGTGCATAGCTTCGGGGACACGACCCCGGCCGAAACGGAAGAAGCACTCCGGGACTTCGGCCAAGAAGGCTGGGAACTGGTGACGGTGACACCGGAAACTGATCGGGAATTCTCCCTCGCTTATTTCAAGCGACCCCTCAGCGGCTAGCATACAGTCTCAACAACCGGCTAAAGGGTTTGGATGCAGCCAAGCCTTGTAAACAGCCGTCTTACGCGTTTGTATCGTTTCGTGAGCCTTCAGCAGTGGCCCCACGAAAGCTCAGCCAAAGGCCAGGTTACTGACAGCGATTCAATCCACAAAACAAGCGGTGACGATGCGCAGGTCCAACCATTCGCACCGGCGTCAGCTTACTGATGCAAGCGTTTTGCTTGGATGAGCTGTCGAGAAGGTTGATTAAGATACAGCGCGCTTCAGTCCGTCGGGGTACTGCTCGGACTGGGCTCGGGTGATGGGGTTGGTGGTACGTAGCGGGTGTAGGTCAGTTTGCGAATGCGGTTGTTTTTTTGGTCCACCACGTACAATAACTCCCCGTTCTGGCTGGAGACGATGCTGACAGGTTCTTGAAACCGTGCCTCACGCGCCTTGCCATCCCTGAAACCCGGCACCGTTTCGCCCGCGATGGTGACTACCACGCCATCGGTGCCAATCTGCCGAATCAGGCGGTTGCCTGTATCCGCAATGTACAAACGCCCAGCACCATCGATACCAATCCCATGCGGGGTCTTGAAAAAGGCATTGGCCAGTGGGCCATCTTGATCGCTCGAGACTGTCGAGCCAGCATAACGAAGCACGGTTCCATCCGGTTTGATTTGTCGGATCATGTGGTTGGAGCGATCCGCCACATACAAGTTGCCCGAGCTGTCAAACACCAAACCATTTGGTGAGTTAAAACCGGCAGCAGTCCCTTGACCGTCCGCGGAACGCCTGTCAACAGGATCTCGCCCTCCCGAACCGGCGAAGGTACTGACAACACCCGCTGGCGTAATCCGACGAATGCGATGGTTATTCAAGTCGGCCACATACAGGTTGTCACTGGCATCCAGTGCCAAGGCCGACGGCAAGTCAAACTGCGCTTCAGCACCGGGACCATCTTTAAAGCCGCCCCCGCCTGTGCCAGCCAAGGTCGTGACCTGCCCGTTCGCGATCTTGCGAATCCGGTTGGAACGCTCCGCCACATAAATGACGCCTTTTTTATCCACGACAATCCCGTAGGGCAAACTGAATTGCGCGGTCGCAACCGGGCCATCCGAGTAGCCTTCCGTGGTGCCGGCAACGGTGCTGACCGCCCCCTCCGGCGTCACTTTGCGAATGCGCGCATTGTTGGAATCAGCCACATATAAATTGCCTTCAGCGTCCAAGGCAATGCCATAAGGCGAGGACAGACGCGCCGCATCCCCGGTTTTGTCCACAAGACCTGCGCTGTCCAATTCATCGATCGTGCCATCATTGTTGACATCCGATCGCGCGGCGCCAAGCGGCCCCACAAAGGTCGTTACCTCATACCACGGGGTCGGCGTCGGTGAGGGTGAGGGTGACGGTGCAACCGGCTTCCCACCGGAAGGCACCGCACTCGGGGCGAAGGGATCAAACACGCCAGGTTTCTGCGAAGGGCGCTGGGTGGCTGGCGTGGCCGTCGGTCGCGCCGTCGCGCTGGCGGACGGTTTGGTACCACTGCCACCTAAACGTCCGCCACCACCTGAACCTTCAATTTCCGTTCTTGGTGTTTGTGAAGCAGGCGGGGTCGCACAGGCAACTGCAACAAACAAAGTTAACAAGACAGGAACGAGGCTTCGTGGCATGATCGTCTCCCCTGATGCTGAGGGCCCATTCAGGATTCGCGGCGCGCTAGGTGTCTTATACCCGCAACGAGGCAGGAATTTGCGCAGCAGCCGCATCATCCAGGTAAAAGGTGACGTTTTGATGCAACTGAAGGCAAGATGCCGGCCAGCGTGAATCGAGTGTGCCTGAAAGCATCTGCGCGACCGCCGTCGCTTTGCTCGCCCCGGTTGCGAGAAGCCAGACAGCGCGCGCACCAAGCAGTGCACCGATCCCGAGGGTGAGACCAAACGGGGCGATCGCATTGGCCGGCGCCTGCAATTGAGCCACGTGCGCCCCCAACCTGAGCGCCTCGGCCGGCTCATTGAAAGCAATATGGCCATTGGCTCCCAAACCGAGCAAACTTAAGGCAAGCCCTCCGTCCGCAGCGATTCGCCGCTCATAGCGGGACAGTTCCGCCAAGGGGTCATCCGTGTCACCGCACAGCACCCCGCCGCCCTCTTTCGGAATGCCCAGTGGTTCGAACACATGTCGCGCAAAAAAATCGGCAAATGACAGCGGGTCCTCTGCCGGCAATCCCAGATACTCATCCAGCGCAAACAGCGTCAACCCCCGACAATCCAAACGGCCTGCCTGCACCTGTTTGGCCAACAGTTCGTAGGCACGAACCGGCGATTGACCGCTGGGCCAAGCCATTCGTGCCCGGGGTTTGAGACGGATCAAGTCGCTGAGGTCCTTGGCCAAAGCCTGGCTGACCGCTTCGTGATCAGAATGAATGACAAGCCGCAACGTCATATGCTCACTTTACTTTCAAACCAAGACGGGTAAACGCCTCACGCACCGGGTCGTAATCCTTGGGCGACGCTTCGACGAAGCGTTCAATCAAGTACATGCGTGCCATCTCCCGCCGCCCGGTTTCAGTTTCACCGAGCGATAAAAAGGCACGCTTGATACGCGACACCAACACAGGGTCGAGCGATTGACTGACTGCCACCGCCCCGTTGGGAATCGGCGCGGAAATCGCCAGTGAACGAATCGCACCGGCGTTCTTGCCCAAGATATGGGTCCAAGGGTTATCACGCGCCTCCGCGTCGTTCACGAACGTGGCAGCCGCCACGACACGCTTGTTATAAACGGCCAAAATGGCGGCGTCATGCCCGCCTGCATAGATGATTCGTCCGAGATCATGGTCGGGGTCCAGACCGGCCTTGATCAACATCAGCTTGGGGTAAATACCCCCTGTCGTGGATGCGGGATCAACAAACGCAAACGATTGACGGCGCAATTGCGCAAGCGTTTTGATGGGACTGTCCCGCCGCACAATGATGCTCGAATAGTAAACCGGCAACCCCTTATACACCGATTTCAGAATCACACGCGCCTTGGCCACGCGTTCCGCCATAATCAAGGCAGCCGGCGAATAAAAAGCCACATCCAGTTTCCCGCCCCGCATGGCCTCAACCACTCCCGGATAATCCGCCGCGACAAACGGCTGAACCGGCATATTCAGGGCCTTCGCCAGAGTCGCAACAATCGGCTTGGCTTTTTTAAGCACCTCGGATTGGTTTTCAAACGGCGCAAACCCAACGAGCAACGGTCGCGACGACGTCGCAGCCGAAGCATCCGAACGCCACGCATCACAAAGCCCGCTTGCCAGCAATAAAATGCCGAAGACAGCCCAAGCCTGCCGTAAACGCTTGCGATAGCCATTGTCGTTTTGGCACCTGGATAACATGGAGCGGGCCTCTTTTCAATGACAAAGGATGCGTGATCAAAGCACGGCTGAGATTATAGCAGGGGCCAAGCCCTCACACACACGCATCAACGAAATCCGTCGCCCAATCCTGCTTCCATCGACAAATCACCCCACCTGTCACGGTTCGCCCGGGATGGGTGTTATCCCCCGGGCGTCGATGCGCTGCTGTGTGGTTAAATGGTGAGATGCGCTGGATTGGAATACTTCTTGCAACCCTTGTGGTGGGTGGTGCGATCGTAGCGGGTGGCTACTTCTGGTTGCTTGGCCCGACAGAGCCGGGTTCCCGTCCCCAAATGGTCGTGGTCAAGCCTGGCAGCGGTTTGGGACAGATTGCCCAGACCTTGCAGGCGCGTGGTTTGATCCGCAGCAGTGCCGCTTTCTTGCTGCACTTGCGCCTGAGTGGTCAGGACCGCGCGGTCAAAGCTGGCGTTTACGCCGTCAAGCCGGGGCTGGATGCGACGCGGGTTGCCGCTTTGCTCATCGAAGGCCGCTCACAATCAAAGCATCTCACCATTCCCGAAGGTTACTCACTTCAGCAGATTGCCGGACGGTTGAATGAATTCAACCCGCAAGCGGCCCAACAGTTCATCGAAGCGGCGCAACGGCCAGAACGCTTCAGCGAAGAATTTGCCTTTCTCAAAGAATTGCCTCCGACACGGAATCTGGAAGGCTATCTGTTTCCGGATACTTACGTTTTACACGACGATCCCGACATTGGTGTCACGTTGATTCGCATGATGCTCACCCGTTTTGAAGCGGTTTCACTTGATGCCTACGCAACGCTCGCTGCACGGTCGCCCTTGCCTTTGCATCAGGCGCTCACCTTGGCATCCATTGTCGAAAAAGAGGCGGTGCATGCCGCGGAACGCCCCCTCATCGCCGGAGTTTTTTACAACCGGCTACGCATTGGCATGCCGCTTGGCAGTGACCCAACCGTCGAGTATGCGCTCAAACGCCACCAAGGTGCCAAAGGCTTAAGCCTGAGGGATGTACAAATCGACTCACCGTATAACACTTATCGCAAGGTTGGTTTGCCGCCCGGCCCCATCGCCAACCCGGGCTTGGATTCTTTGACAGCCGTCTTGAAACCGCAACCAACGGATCTACTGTACTTTGTCGCACGCGGCGACGGCACGCACTGGTTCACCCACAACTACCGCGATCACCTCAACGCACAACGGCAAATCATCGCTAGCCAACAACACAAGCTCTGATATCCCTGTCGCTTGAGACAACTATCCTCACCGCGTCGAAGCGAAGTCATGACTCCCGCAGCGACGATCATACAGAAACGCGTAGATTGATGATCACATTGTGGCGATTGTTCAGTAACAGCGAGTCGGTACCTGATGTTTTGGGTTTGCCAATCAATTTTTGAGCAAAAACCGATGCATCACCGGATACCCCTTTGGGCGCGATGTTCCGACATTCAATAGCCCGGCAGGGCAAGGGGCCAACCGAACGCTCAGTGATGCTCCGAACGCTTCTTGCTGACCTTGATGATCACATCCACCCCACACATCAACCGATCATCCGGTATGCCGGGCAACGCTTCCGGTGGCAACACACCGCATCCAATATCCGTCAACTCACCGGTTTCGACATCATACATGTGGTAGTGAGGCTCTGTATTGGCGTCATACAGGATTCGCCCCGCATCCACCAGGACGGCCCCGACCAGGCCATATGACTTTAACAGGTTTAAGGTGTTGTAAACCGTTGCCCGCGACACACGGGTGAATTCTTCATTGAGGCATTCATGAAGATCCTCGGCGGCAAGATGGCGCTGACTGGCATGCAACCGATACAGCACTTCGACACGCTGCGAGGTAGGCTGTACCCCGCGCGTCTTCAGGAGCTCTTCCGCTTCAAGCCGGCTTGTGATGCGTTTCATCATTTCTGATATTAGACATTGTCTAAAGTCGAGTCAAGCCTTTTTGTGTTGCGAGGGGCTGTGCGGCGTTCAGTGGGGTCGGAGACGTTTTTCGAGGGTTCGCGCCAACAAGCTGGTGGGGTAGCTGAGACAGAAGTAAATGGCTGCGGTAACGAGTCCAAATCCAATGTAATCGTAGGTGGCCGAGGCCATCATGCCGTAGGCTTTGGTGAGTTCGACGAGGGTGATGATCGACACAACGCTGGAGTCCTTGAACAAGGCGATAAAGTCGTTTGTTACCGGTGGAATGACAATGCGCATGGACTGGGGCAACTGAACATAAACGAGTGCTTGCCAGCGGCTCATGCCAAGTGACAGTGCGGCTTCGGCCTGACCGCGTGGAACGGCCAGCAGTCCGGCGCGATAATTTTCAGCTTCGTATGCGGCGTAGTTAAGGCCGAGGCCGATGACCGCTGCCACGAAGGCTTCGAGTTGGATGCCGAGATTGGGCAGGCCGTAGTAGATCAGGAACAATTGCACAAGCAAGGGTGTACCGCGAAAAAGTTCGACGTAACAGGCCGCGAGGAAGCTCAGTGCTGGTGGGCCGTAGACGCGCACGATTGCGAGGCTTGAGCCAAGTGCGATCGCAAGCATCATGGCAAGCACGGAAACTTTGATGGTCATCCAGGTCCCACTCAGCAGGAGTGGGGTAGCGGCTTTGAGGTTTTCGATGAAAGGTTTGGGGGCAGGTTTGGTGACCACGGGAGTGGGTTTCCAGTTTGTGAGTGCTTTTTGGGATTCGCTCCAGATACCGTAACGTGTCAGGATGCGAGCGATTTCGCCATTTTGGAAGAGGCGGTCCAGTGCTTGATCCACCGCGGCTTTCAGGCGGGCATCCGACGACCGAAAACCGATGGCGTAATAGCCTTCCTTGAAGGGGGCTCCTGCGAAGGTCAAGCCTGGCCGTTTGCCATAGATCAACGCAATCGGGAGATCTTGCACCACTGCGTCGGAGCGTCCCAATAGCAGGTCTTCATAGGGCTGGACGGAACTGGTGTAGCGCATGACCTGGATATCCCCTTGCGCATTCAGCAAGCGCTCGGCGACGGATCCACCGAGCGTGCCCACGCGTTTGTTTTTGAGCCCTTTCAGGGTGCCTAGGTGCTCATCGCCATCGCGGGTCACAATCTGTTGCGCGTAGATATAGTAAGGGCGCGAAAACAGAATCTTGGATTCCCGGTCGGGAGTGACTTCCAGTCCGCTGAAAACCATGTCGAAGTTGCCGCGCTGGAGTGCTGGAATCAGGCTGTCCCAGGCATTGTGAACGAGGCGCCCCTTGACACCCAGTTCGCGAGCCAGCAGGTGGCCGATTTCGGTTTCAAAGCCGGTGGCCCGGTTGGGATCGGCGGGGTCCGCCATCACGAAGGGGGCGCCCCCCTCCAGGTCGGTGCCCCAGGTAAGCGTGCCGCGCGCGCGGATGTCATCCAGTGTGTCAGCCGACGCCCAACCGCAGAGTTGAAACCATATGAGCAACCCGCCAAGCAATCGCAACCAGCCAGGATGAAGCGTCATGGTCAGAGTCTCTCACTTGTCACACGTCTGAGGTCAGGGATTAAAAAAGGGCCGTTGGATTATACCCGAGCGGCTTGCATCTTTGACAGCAGCCTGGAGCCCGAAACCATCAGACACGGTTCAGACAACCGGGGTGACGCATTGGTTGCTGTTCAAGACTTGTGTTGTGACCGGGGTGGCGGGCATGGGTGGGAGCGGTTAAAATGGGTCCATGACGTCGAAGCCTCTTCCCGCCCGAACCCCATCCACGCCGCTTGGGAACGCGCCCCGTGGGCCGCGGCGTGGGGGTGGTAAAAAGCGGCGCACGAAGCGGCAGAGTCGCGCAGCGTATGTGGTTGCCGCGTTCACGGTGCTTTTGTTGGCGGGTGCCACGGCGTGGTTCAGCGCTTACATGTGGGAGCGCTGGTTTCCTCCGGCGGTCCCGGGGTCTCGTGCCGGTGAGGCGGCGCGGTTGACGGTGCAGATGGCATACGATTCGGAAACCCCGGCGCGCAAAGGTTTGGTTGTAATGGCGCCGGATCAGATTTATCGCAAAACGGCTTTGGATTTGGCGGGCATCGCGCGCCGGGAGTCTGTTGAACGTTTATGTGCCAAGGGTGTTTTGACGGTGTTTGGCGATGGTGCGTTTCACGGTGCGGAGCCAGTGACGCGGGCTGAGTATGTGACCTGGTTGTACAATGCGTGGCTTGCACAAACGGAGCGTGGTGAGGATCCGTTCGTGCCGGTAAAAAATGCACCGACGGTTGTTTCGGGGACGCCGGATATGTTCGATGATGTGGGTCCTGAGCACTGGGCGTTTGAGGTGTTGGCAACGTTGAAGGGAAACCGGCTCCTGTCGGATCGTGTCTGTCGTCCCGATGCGGTAGTGCGTCGTGAAGAATGGGCGACGCTCAGTCGGATGGTTTTGCAGCCGGTTGCGGCGCGTGAAAATGAAAAGGGGCCGCAAGCGCAGCAGTTAGCGGGTGTCATGATGGGGTTTTCGTTTAATGATGCAGGGGCGATCGCCCCTCGGCACGGGCAGGACGTTTATTGGTTGCTGTGCCAGGCAAAGTATTCAACTGCCGTGTCGCAGACTTTCGATATCCCGATCAAAGCTGGTCCGTGGAAACCGAACGCGGCGCTCACGCGGATGGAGGCCGCGGTTTGGATCGACGAGGTGTTTGAGGATATCGGGCGAGTATACTGAAGCGTTGCTTGGCCGGCTTGCCGTATACTGGTGATAGATGGATCGCGGCGTTGGATCAAGAGGGTGAGGTTACCATCAGCAAGCTCATCGGCAATTTGAACGGTCTCAAATCGAGTCAAACGGCACAGCTTAGCCGTTTGTACCGTCGTCGCGTGACGGGGGGACAGCTTTTCAGTTATGAACTGGCGGAGCAACTGGTCGCGGCTGCGTGGGCGGTCATGCGTCCGTTGGCCGTCTTGCTGGATCGCGCGGGGCATGTGACCCACGTGGTGGTCGGGGAGGGGTCGCATTTGCCGCTGCCACCCTTGAAAAAACGTGAGGCTGCGGCGCGATTGTCGGGTTGGCGTGCGGTAATCGCTCACCCGGGGGGTGGGGGGTTGTCACGCCCGGATCTGGTCGCGTTGGTGATGAACCGATTGGATTGCATGGTTGCGATCGCCACGGACCGTCCGCGTTTGTCCGAGGCAGAGATTTACGTGGCGCACATGGCGCCGGAGGCGGATGCAGAAGGCAATCTGTGGCGCGTACTGACACCCATGCCCCTCAAGCAGGCGCAGGTGTTTGATTTTGCGACACTTTTGCAGGAGTTGGAGCAGGAGTTTGCAGCGATCGCCTCGGCCCGCGAGGTGGATACGCAGGGCGAACGGGCCATCCTTGTTGGGGTGCAGACCCCGGACTGGGGCGATTCGGAAGCGCGTGAATCACTGGCCGAGTTGGCGCGTCTGGCCGAAACTGCCGGCGCACAGGTCTTGGATGCCAGTCTGCAAAAGCGTGCCAACCCCGATCCAGCGACGCATATTGGCAAAGGCAAGGTGGCTGAATTGGCCTTACGCAGCCGCGAGTTGAATGCGACGTCGGTCATGGTTGATGCGGAACTGTCGCCGTCGCAGCAACGCAAACTTGAAGAGGCGTTCGGGCTCAAGGTGGTTGATCGCACAGCGCTCATTCTGGACATTTTCGCGCAGCGTGCACAAACGCGCGAGGGCAAATTGCAAGTTGAGCTCGCGCAGTTGAAGTATCTGCTGCCGCGTCTGCGGGGGGTTGGTGTTGCGATGAGTCGTCTGGGGGGTGGGATTGGCACCCGGGGGCCTGGGGAGACGAAACTCGAAACGGATCGGCGGCGCATTTACACCCGTATTGCGCATCTTGAGAATGAAGTGGCGCTGATCAAAAAGCACCGTGGCACGCAGCGACAGGGCCGCCGGCGTTCGGGGACGCCTCAGATCGCGTTGGTTGGCTACACCAATGCCGGGAAGTCAACCTTGTTGAATAAACTGACCCGTTCAGAGGTACTGGCGGAAGACAAGTTGTTTGCGACGTTGGATCCGATCACCCGCAAACTGCACCTTCCGGGTGGCGCGGATGTCCTGCTCACGGATACGGTGGGTTTCATCCAGCGTTTACCGACACATTTGATTGCCGCGTTTCGTGCCACCCTGGAAGAAGTCAACGAGGCCGACTTGTTGCTGCATGTTTTGGATGCGAGTCATCCCAATGCGATGGAGCATCTCAATGCGGTCTTGGAAGTGCTTGCCGAGTTGGGAGCAGGGGAGAAGCCCATGTTGACGGTGCTCAACAAGGTCGATGCGCTGGAGGATGCTGGGCAGCTGCAGGCAATCGAAGCGATCGTCCACGCGCCGGTTGCAATTTCCGCACTGAGTGGCGACGGTTTACCCGAGTTGTTGACCGTGATTGAAAACCAGTTGGCCCGCTTGGGCCAAACCACCTCCGCAGGGCGCGAAGGATGACCGGCAAGGATTGTGCGGCTCGGAGGGGAAGATGAACCAAGGGGAGGCGAAGGAACGGTGAGCGTGATGTCTGAGGGGTCGTCGTACCTGTTGCGTGTTGGGCCTGCGGATGAGCAATGGATGACCGAAGCCGAGTCCTTACTGGCGGAAACGTTTCGTGCCGTGGATGAGCTGGCGTTGGTGAACACGCAGAAGGTGCTGGCGGCATTTCAGCAGGAACGTGTTGGCGATCATCATTTTGCGGGCACGACCGGTTATGGTCATGATGATTTGGGACGGGGATGTCTCGAAGCGGTTTTTGCGCGCATTTTCAAGGCAGAGGCAGCACTGGTGCGGGGACAGTTTGCAAGCGGCACGCATGCGATCGCCACCGCGCTGTTTGGCGCCTTGCGGCCGGGCGATGAATTGCTTGCAGTCAGCGGGCATCCCTATGATACGCTCGAAGAAGTCATTGGTTTACGCGGGTCCAATCAGGGTTCTTTGGCGGAGTGGGGGGTTGGTTACCGCGAGCATCCGCTCTTGCTGGATGGCCGTGTTGACATCGAGGGTCTTGCGGGTGCGATCGGTCCCCAAACGCGCGTGGCGGCCATTCAACGTTCCCGCGGCTATGCGTGGCGGCCATCGATTGGCATTGACGAGATGGCGGGCATTATCGCTCGTCTGCGCGCCATCAAGCCAGATTTGATCATCTTTGTTGACAATTGCTACGGCGAGTTCACCGAAACGCGTGAACCGCTCGAAGTGGGTGCCGACCTCATCGCTGGTTCACTCATCAAAAATCCAGGTGGCGGCATTGTCCCGTCCGGTGGCTATGTGGCAGGCCGCGCCGACTTGGTACACCGTGCCGCCTGCCGCTTCAACGCGCCAGGGATTGGTCGCGCGGGCGGTGCTAGCCTCGATGCCAACCGCTTGCTTTTCCAGGGTTTGTTTTGTGCCCCGCATGTCGTTGCCGAGGCGCTCAAAGGCGCCATACTGGCTGCTTATCTGTTCGAGAGCAAGCTTGGTCTCATGGTATCGCCACGCTGGCATGAAGCCCGTACCGATATCATTCAGGCCATTCGCTTCGGCGCCCCTGAAGCGCTGATCGCTTTTTGTGAGGGCATTCAAGCCAGCTCGCCCATCAATGCCTATGTCACCCCAATCCCTGACGTGGTGCCCGGATATGATGACGCAGTCGTCATGGCAGGCGGCACGTTTATCGAAGGCTCAACCATCGAGTTGTCCGCGGATGGGCCATTGCGCGAGCCTTACGTGGCCTATTTGCAAGGCGGACTCAATTACCAACACTGCCGTATCGGCGTTGCACAGGCGCTCGTGCGCCTCCGTGCCATGAAAGAACTGGTTTCATGACGAGAAGGCCCCGTACGCGTGTTGCTGTGGTCCTCATTGAAGGCGACAAAATTTTGCTGGTGCAACACCGCAAAGGTGATCAGCGCTACTGGCTCTTACCAGGCGGCGGACTGGACTTTGGCGAAAGCATTCACGCCTGCGCCAGGCGTGAAATTGCGGAAGAAACCGGTCTGCAAATCGACGTGGTTCAGTTTTTGTACCTGTCGGAGTCGATTGCCCCGGACGCATCCCGTCACATCCTGAACATTTACGTCCTCGGACGTGTCCTTGGGGGGACAATTAACGTGCCTGAAAACGACATCATTGGTGAGGTGACTTGGATCGACATGTCGCGCTTGCCGGAAATCACCCTTTATCCTGCGATCGCCCCCGAATTGCTGACATCACATCAAACCAATTTCAATCACGAGATGCGCTACATCGAATCCGAGTGGGTGGATGCACACACAACTTGACCCAAGCGGTCCAATCATCGTACACATTCACCCATCAGCCCCAATCACGACGTGTTACGCATCACCCATCAATACGGCCGCTGACCAGGATAAGGACGATTGGGTTGGTATCCCGGATCGAAAATTGCCTGCACGCCCCGCCACAACCCCGAAAACACCGCACCAAGCCCCCGCAGCGCAACACCCGCCACGCGCCACAGCAACTCTCCCGTCGCACCCAATGTTTCAAGCAAGCCCCTGCCGGTTAACTCAACCCCACGCCAAAAATTGAACCGCCATGGCGAACCGCCATAACTGGGTGGATAACTGGGTGGATAACCGGGCGAATAGGGTTGACTCGGATAACTCGGATAACTTGGATAAGGATCATAAGTGGACGGTGGCGTCACCACCGGGTTAATCGGTCGGATAGACTGCGATTGAAGCCGCGCGATGCTTGCGGACGAACCCAACGGAACACGCGATAAACCTGACATCGTGTACACCTCAACTGTTCACATCGTTGTTCACACCCAAACCCCGATAGAACGTTTATCGGCGACTTATCTTAAAAGTTGCTTAAGTTTTAGATATAAAATGATGTTTTTTTCTTGATGAGAGTGAAGCAGGAAGCATAAAGGAACGCTGTTTTAGCCAAAACGGACGTTTACTTGGTTGCGCGGATCCGTCACGGGATCAGCGTGGCGTTCGACACAGGTGGTGTCTCGACGACCCGTATTGTGTTCTCATCACGCGTGATTTCGCAGACCGGGTCCCCGTCGTGACCCCAAGCGGTCTCACTGCTCACACTCATCTCTGTTGTGTCATCATCGAGCAAATAAGGCCTGTTCGAACCGTGTAACATGAGCTGTGTGGCGGTACGACAATGCCACCGTGCCAGAAATCGTCAGTCGTGATCATGCGGTGTTGATCTCACTCCAGCATGAAGTGCGTTATCTCAAGGATCAAAAGCAGCTTCTGCTTGAGCGCAAGAGTGAAACAGCAAGCCCTGACATTCTATGGCAGCCAATCAATCCAAAATCCGATCACCAATCAATGCGTTTCGGTGCGGCGAGGGACTTTGGTATTGATTGGTCCGCCTGACGTGAGCAGGCAGCAAGTATCGAGAAATTTCGATTCAAAAGTCGGGTGATCGACACAGGTTTGATCAGCAGGATTCCAATCCGGTTCATCGCAACAATGCGGTCGCCCGGCAGTTGCAGCCAATCGCCGATTGATCATGCTTGGCTGGTCACGCGCGGGCTTTTTTATGCGCGCGGGCTATCCCGATGGGGTCTTTTTGATGATGGCCTGGATGGCCTTGATGCGCTCGGCTGTGGGGGGGTGATCGCCATCCGAACGTTTTTCCCGTCCTTGTTCGATTTTTTGTAGGGTTTTCAAAAGACTGACGGCGCCTTGGGGGTCAAAACCCGCAGCGCGCATCAACTGAAGCGCCTTGATGTCCGCTTCCCGTTCGACTTGCTGCTGCAACCGGTTTAACTCCGACTCAAAAATCCTGGTCGCCATTTCAGGTGTTTGCCCCATGCCAATGAGGCGAGGCAGAAGTGCCTGCGCACCAAGCGTTGCTTGGGTCAAGCCGGGATTGTCCCGATGTTGATCATGTGCCAGTTCATGCGCCAGCACGAAGGCCAATTCGTCGTCATCACGCACCGCTCTCATTAACGCGTCCGTGACGCCCAGTCGCCCCGCGCCAGCGGCAAACGCATTGGGTCGTAACGAATGAAACAATTGCAGGCTTGTTGCACGGGGCGTACCGGGCACCGCCGCGAGCAAGCGATCCAAAACGCGCTGTGCGCGCGTCATATCAGGAGGCGCTTGTCTCTTAAACAAGCCAGGAAGCGATTGCTTTTCAGGCTTTTTCAACTGCTCGATTACGGCCACTGGGTATTCTAATGCAAGCATGAGCCTGATCTGCGATGATTTAAACCGCGCCCAAGCGGTTTCGATCACAGGATTGGGCACACTGCGCCGTCCGCTTGTGAATGCATCACGTAAATGCTGCCGAATCAACAAAGTCGCATCCTCGCGCTTTTTGTCCGCTTCAGGCTTGCGCGCACCATCCGACACCTGAAAAGGCTGGCTCAACCACTGCGGCCACGTCACGTGCATGCGATCATTCTCCCAATCAAAACCAAGTCATCCCCGCCAAATGCACAAGCGACCACTTGGTACCATCGCCCCTCACCACACCTATCGACGCCTCGTGACAGCAACTTTCGTTAACTTACATTTAATTAAGTACTAAAGACCGCTGGCAACCGCGCCGTGCGCGTGAAACAGCGAACACAACGTGCGTGTCAAAACACCCAATATGGAGCGGGAATGTCCCGGGAACGACACGATCTTCCAGTATCAAACGTTCGAACCGCGATCAGGTGGGGCCGCATTTTGCTGTTAGCGGGCTTGAGGTGGTTGAATGGGTTGGTGTGGGAATGGCGTGGGTATTTGTCGCGCACGACGCGACCGGGGGATACGATGGAGCGGAATCTGGATGCTGAGGCGTGGGCCCGTCGTTATGAAGCGGCGGATACGCCGTGGGATTTGGCGGGGCCTGCGCCGTGGCTGACCCAGTGGCTGGGTGAAGTGGGTGAACGAACTGGGCGTGTGGTGGTGCCAGGTTGTGGCAGGGGTCATGATGCGTTGGCTTTGGCGCAGGCGGGGTTCGAGGTTGTGGGGATGGATTTTGCTGCGCCGGCGATCGCCCGGGCTCAGGCGAGCGGCCGTGAGGTGGGTGTCAGTGTGCAGTGGGCGCAGGCCGACTGGTTGCGGCTGCCTGAAGATTGGCATGCGCAGTTTGATTGGGTGTTTGAGCATACCTGTTTGTGTGCGATCGCCCCACGAGACCGGGGGGCTTATGTTGAATCGGCGTGGCGGGCACTTCGGCCGGGTGGGCACATCGTTGGTATCCTGTTCACCCATCAACGGGGTGGTGGCCCGCCATTCGGGATGTCGCCACAGGATGCCAAGCGCCTGTTTGAGTCGCATTTCGATGTGGTGAGCATAGAGCCGATTGGCTGTTCGGTGGCGGCCAGGCAACGGGAAGAGCATGCGCTGATTGCCAGGCGGCGCGACGACGTGCGCCTCACGCAACATTGAATCCTGAAAGGAACATCGCGATGAGCTCGGTCAATCTGGTGATCGCAGCGGAGGTCCAAGAAGCATTACACGACGGGTTACCGGTGGTTGCGCTTGAATCGACCCTCATTACTCACGGCATGCCTTATCCCCACAATCTCGACACGGCACTCGCGCTCGAAAGCGCTGTACGTGACGCAGGCGCGGTGCCAGCGACCATCGCCATCATTAATGGGGAACCAACCGTTGGGCTGTCTGAAGCAGCCTTGCACCAACTGGCGCAGACGCCAAACGTCATGAAATGCTCCCGCCGTGATTTGGCTTGGGCAGTGGCCAAAAAAAGCAACGGTTCCACCACGGTCGCAGGCACCATGGTGCTGGCTCATCAAGCTGGAATCGCCGTGTTTGCAACCGGTGGCATTGGTGGTGTGCACCGTGGGGCATCTCGGACCATGGATGTTTCCGCCGACCTTCTCGAACTGGCCCGAACCCCGGTGGCGGTCGTGTGCGCGGGTGTGAAGAGCATCCTTGACATTGCCCTGACCTTGGAGGTGCTGGAAACCCACGGAGTGCCGGTCGTTGGGCTCGGGTGCGATCGATTTCCGGCATTCTATGTGCGAGCAAGTGACTGTCCCGTGCCCTTGCGCCTCGACTCGCCCGACGAGGTGGCCAGGCTCCTGAACGCACAGCGAAGACTCGGGTTACAAAACGGCACCGTCGTCGCGGTACCCATCCCGACTGAGCACGCGCTGGATCACGATGTCGCAGACACAGTCATTCAAGCCGCTTTGGACGCTGCAAAGATGCAGGGTATACACGGAAAGGCCCTGACGCCTTTTCTGCTGGACCATATCAATCGTGGGAGTGAGGGGCGATCGCTCGCGGCCAACAAGGCCCTGGTGCTCAACAATGCACGCACCGCTGCGGCGATCGCCCACGCCTGGTCGACACTGGAACGTACCTAACGGCAACGACGCCATACAAACTGTTGAATCTGCCACTTCCGATGCCCATTCAAAAGGCGTGCGACCATTCGTCACGCAAAATCTCGACCAAGTAACAGTCTTGCTCCTGACCCATATTCATGCCCCGGATCAAGCGGTTTTCAGTTGGCAGGCGAAACACACTCAAAACAAAGCACCGCAACCGTTTCGCAAATTTTTTCCCATTCATGACATCTCAAATAGGCATCCATTCGCGGCAACGTGACCGCCAAGCCGCCGAGCATCACGCAAGCGAACCAATCTTTAATTTGTATCAGAACTTTATTTTTTTTGTATTAAATCACTCAAGCGCGCTCAAACGGGAAAAGATAACCCTATTGTCGGTTACAGACAACCGTATTGAGGAGAGCGAACGATGGCGGATCTGGCAAATGCACTTCCTGTGGGCGTAACACAAGCATTGCCCAATCCTTTACAGGTACCGGTGGCACAAGCTGCGCCTGCAGCGCCCGCAGCCAATGAAGCGCAGCCAACGCTCGAGGTAGCCACCTTCGCCGCGGATCAAAATCAGGTTGGCC
Source organism: Candidatus Sericytochromatia bacterium (assembly GCA_040400605.1). Classification (GTDB taxonomy): domain Bacteria; phylum Cyanobacteriota; class Sericytochromatia; order S15B-MN24; family JAQBPE01; genus JBBAPZ01. The sequence goes on along the minus strand of JBBAPZ010000018.1, from coordinate 23,988 downwards.
CCATTGCAGGCGAAGCGACCGTACCCGCCGCGCTGGATCTGAATCAGATCCAGCTGGATCTGCCAAGGCTGAAAATGCTCGACCGCCTCAGTCAACATTTCTTGGCTGACGGACAGTTTACTCCACAAGAAATCGCTACCTACCAAAATGTGCGCCGCGCTTTGCTCCAACATCAAGCACCCGCACAAGCGCCGGTAGCCGGGCAAGCACCAGTGGCTGGGCAAGCACAAGCGCCGGTGGCCGGGCAAGCGCCAGTGGCTGGGCAAGCACAAGCGCCGGCGGCCGGGCAAGCACCAGTGGCTGGGCAAGCACAAGCGCCGGTGGCCGGGCAAGCGCC
>JBBAPZ010000018.1:0-23551 GCA_040400605.1 Candidatus Sericytochromatia bacterium | reverse complement strand
TGATTGTGGCATCCGTCATCAAAGTGATGGCGGCATCCGTCATCAAAGTGGACAAATCGGGTATGTTGGTGCTGTTGGTGTGTGTTGTTGGATGACGGTGAGGGGGGGGGGATGATGGGTTTGGTGCCAGACCGTGATGAGCCCTGGGCTGTATTGGGACAATCATCATTGTCAGTGCCTGATCCTGGCCGTTGGATCGCTACAGCGGCAAAAAACACCGAATCCGGTGGGCGTCGTCGTTCAGCGGGTTTGTATTGGCAAGTCTCGCCGATTCCGGTAGGGGGAACAGAAGAGGCGGCGCAGGCTTGGTTTCAATTGATGGCGCTCCTGTCGGATTCACGCGAACCGAATGGCTTGACCCTGAAACAGGTTGCGAGTCGGGAAGGTGTTGACAAGCGGGAAGCTTGGTATCTGGGTGATATGCTCAATCGCTTGGCCGAAGCAGGCGACTTGCGCCGCACGGGCAATCCGCCGCGTTTCAGCCCACAGCCTTATCACAAGAGTTTACCGCGCTATCTGGCTTGGTTGCGCCGCGAAGGCAAGGGCTTGCAGCGACCTGAATGGGATGCATTCGAGTTGGCGATTCTGGAATATGAGGATGATCCACGTCAGGCGCAGTGGAGCCGTCTCAAGGCGTGTTTGGTGGCATTGACGGACGTTTTGCCGGGATGGCCGGAACAGGTACGGGCTGAAGTGCGCGCAGGGGTTGAGCGGTGGGCGGGGCCCGCCGCGAATGTCCGTCCACCTTCGCATGTGGCCATCGACGATGAGTGGGCACGTCTTCGTCTGGAGGTTGAGCGACTGCGCGAGGAAAATGAGCGGCTCAAAAATCAGGTGGCGGAACAAGGGGCGAAGACACTGGCTGAGCGCACCCGTTTGAAGCAACGGGTCGAAGACCTCGAACGGGCCAACGCTGCGATGACGCGTGAGATGGCTGAATTGCGTGAGCAGTTGGATGGTCTGGAAGAGGATCTTGGCGCGGTCGAAAGGTCTGTGGATCGCCCCGAACTTCGTGATTTTCTTGATGGTAAGGGCCGTGGCGTATTGCCCGTGTATGTGCTTGACGATGAAGTGGAACGCCTGCGGAAGTTGGTTTTGGGAACCCGCGCGACCCGCGATCGCCAACTTGTACTGGCCGAGCGCCTGGGCGATATCTATCGAACGCCAGAACGCTTTCAGCGACTCACATCAACGGCTTTCCAGCAAGCGGTCCATCCCTATGATACGCTGCGTCGACTGGCGGTTTACAAGTATCGGATCGGCTACGGTTTACTCAAAAAGGTTCCACACATCATCGATATCGGGCCGCGCGAAAATTTCTACGCGCGTTTTCTGGATAAACTCCACACCATGCGCCTGTGAGACAAATCCCGTTCGAGACCGTCAAAACCCCGACCGATGAATCAACAACAAACTGACCCGCCTGTAGGCAGGTCAGTTTGTTGTTTTGGAGAGAGAGAGAGGAGGAATCAGAGAGAAAAACTTTTTCAAGCGCCACGCTTGATAAATATTATATCGGGCAACCATCAGTAAACTTGCTGATTTTAACTGAAATTTTTACAAAAGATTACGACATTTAACCTGCCGGTTATACCAAGCGTGATGACAGTTTATCACCGTCTCTGCTGTATGCCGGTCAGGACCGTTTGATACGGGCACGGATAGGTTGGCGATCAAATTTGGGTTCATTGCAGGCCAAGCACTGATTGTTGTCAGGCAGTGCGTTGGCCAAGGCCGGTTGTGTGACACTGTCTCGTCTTCATTTGCAATCGGAGACGGTCATCACCTTGCTCTGACGGATGCGATCGCGGGTTAGTGAGCGCTTAAGTCATGGCGCACTGTGTCATGGCACAAGTACGCTGGAAAGGGCATCGATGAAAGATTGAAAGGGGGTGTCAGGGGTCATGCAAATGGATAGCGAGCGTCGTTTTTTGGTGGCATTTCATCAAGCGCCGGGCATGACCATGCGTCGTTTGATGCTTTTGCAAGCGCATTTTGGGAGTTTCGAAAGGGCTTGGGCTGAGCGCTCCGAGCGTCTTGGCACGATTTTGGCATTCAAAGCCGAGCAGTTGAGTCATTTTCAGCATTTGCACGCGCAATTGGATCCGTTGGATGTGCTTGCGTGGTTGGAAAAAAAAGCGCTGCATGCCGTCAGTTGGTTTGAACCGTCTTATCCGGCATCTTTGCGTCAACTGACGGATCCACCGCCATTGTTGTATGTGAGGGGCACGCTGCCAGAATTCGGGTGTGCGCTGGCGATGGTTGGCGCACGGGAAGCGACACCTTATGGTTTGGGTCATGCGCAACGTTTTGCGAGGCAGTTATCGGCGTGTGGGGTTGTTGTCGTGTCCGGGGTTGCAGCGGGCATTGATGCGGCTGCGCATCGTGGCGCGTTGCAGGGGGATGGTGGGGCAACGGTCGGCGTGCTTGGGTGTGGTCATGATCATGTTTTTCCGCGCGGCCATGCGCGTTTGTACCAAGCGATCGCACGACAGGGGGCGTTGATCAGCGAATTTCCTCCCGCAACGCCCCCCGGCAAATGGACCTTTCCCCAACGCAACCGCATCATCGCTGGGCTCACCGCTGGCACCATCGTGATCGAAGCAGGCTTGCAAAGCGGCTCGCTCATCACCTGTGATTTCGCACTCGAACAAGGCAAAACGGTCTTTGCGATGCCAGGCCCTATCGATTCGGCGGCGAGCGCCGGCCCCCACAAACTGCTTCTCGAAGGCGCGCGATTACTCACCAGTGTTCAAGATATTTTCGACGAGATGGGATGGAACAGTTTAAAACAAGTTACGGATCCACACGACACACTCGACAACCCCATTCAAGCAGGCATCGTTAAGGCCTTGACAGCCAACGCCCTGAGCGTGGAAGAATTACTGATTCAAACAAAATTAAGTCTGTCGCAACTCTCTGTTCACTTACTCAAACTGGTTCTTTCAGGCCACATTCGCGAGTTACCAGGGGCACGCTATGCTCGAAACTGACACGTCCGGTGCTGATACACAAAATTTGCTGCAACAAACCCGCATCATTTTGCACCAGCCCAGTTTACCTGAAAACGTCGGTGCCGTTGCACGCAGCATGCGGCATTTCGGTCTTGAGAAGCTTGCGCTGGTTGGCGGCGTCAGCCCACTGCATCCAAGGGCTGTTGCAACCAGTGCCGGCAACGAGGATATCTTGCGTCAAGCAGGCTTGTTCGACACCCTGGATGACGCGTTGCGTGGTGTGGCGCTGGCATTGGGTACGACGGCCCGGGACCAGCAGCGTCCGGATCGTCAATCGATCACCCCACGAGATGCCGCGCAATTGGCCCTGGCCCACAGCGTCCACGGCCCCGTTGCCATCGTGTTCGGAACCGAAAAACACGGGCTCAGCAATGCAGAATTGCTGCAAATGGACCAAATCGTGACCATTCCGGGCGAACCCGACACGTGTCTCAATCTCGCCCACGCCTTAACCATTCTCGCTTACGAGTGGTACCTCCAACCCGCGCATTCGACCACAGCAATTCCACTGAATACCGTCGCCGTTGACCATGACAATGCCTCACTCGATACATTCCTGAATGAGTTCTTGACGACCCATGGTTTGTTGAGGGGGCGACACCACGCAAGCAAACGACACACCTTACAACGCCTGTTGACACGCACACTGCTCACACAGGACGAAGCATCGCTCCTGTCGGGTTGGCTACAAGCCCTTGTTCGAAACCAACAGGCAAAGCGGAGTACCGATTGAAGCCCGCGATGAGGACGGTGATGTCAAGTTTGACCAAAACACAGGCGTTAGCGACCAATCATCAATTTCACCGATCGGACGCTCACCATCAAAATAAGACGCAAGGGTAAGCAAACCGATTTCCGGTGTTGCGTGCGGGATGGTTACAACGATTATTTAACGAACAATCAGTCACTCTGATGGTTGGGCGTTGGCGATCGCACACCATCACCAACGCCCAAGCGGACAGTCTAACGACCCGCCAGTGCCTGCTGGGTCGCCTTCGCAAACGCTTGCAGAACCTGCAAGTCTTCACCCTTGGCAGATTCGCCCTTCTCCAGGAACGGCTCGCCCTTTTTCAACTTGCCCACCACTTGATTCAATTCAACATCCAACGCCAACGCATTGGGTGCCGGTGCCGACTTCAACTTACCATCCAGAATGAGCGTCAAACCTTTGTTCTCTGGCATGACCCTGCCGCTGCTGCCGTCACGATCCAAACTCATCAACTCATTGCTTACAACCAGCCTGACTACCTTCATGCCTTCAGCCGCTGCAGCCCCTTTGGCACAATCCGCACGAAAACGCCGCGTCACCATGTCCACCCGTTTGGCTCCCGCATATCCAACCACATAAGCAAGCTCTACCTGCTGGGTGACCCCATTGGCCGCTCGCACCTGACGAATCGTGTAGTCAAACAACGTGTCAACCATCGGCGTAGGCCGCGGCGTCAAACGCTTCTTGGCTTCAGCCGTCATGGATCCACCCGCTGCGCTGACCCCCTGCACGCCTGGAACCCCACACGCACTCAACAATGCACTGGCCACGGCACAAACCAAAAACAATCGCTTGGACATTGGTATCGACTCCTAACGTTTGGTGAAGAAATAGTCTCTAAAGTTAAGATTAGACAGATATAGTACAAACTTACTTTAAATTATGGTTAAAAAAAGCAGGTATTTGAACCGTGTGACAGGTATTGGTTTGGGCCTGCTGTCATGGTCAATCATTCGCTGTTTTAACACGCACGCTGTACTTGCTGCGCCATTCCTACCGCGAGTTATTAATATAAAATTATTCATAGCTTAATTAAAATATAAAACTGCTGAGGGTTTTCACCAGGATAAGAATGTATCGAGATTTTCCTTGCAATGTATCGAAGGAGAGCATGTGCGGGTTGCGTCATCATTTACGCCACAAGTTCTGGCGACGAAGCCGGTTACGCGGGGAGCAGAAGCAACGGTGCGTGCGGAAACGCCGGAACCGGTCGACGGTCCGCCGCCGCCGCCGCGCGAGTTTCGTGGTGCGTGGGTTGCGTCGGTTCGCAACATTGATTGGCCGTCGCGGTCGGGCTTGAGTGTGGCGCAGCAGCAGGCAGAGTTGCGCAAGCTGCTCGATACGGCGGCGCAGTTGAAGCTTAATGCAGTGATTTTACAGGTACGACCGGAAGGCGATGCGTTGTATGCGTCGCCTTTTGAGCCGTGGAGTGAGGCGTTGAGTGGCAAGATGGGGCAGGCACCCGAGCCTTTTTATGATCCGTTGGCGTTTGCGGTGGCTGAGGCGCACAAGCGCGGGATTGAATTGCATGCGTGGTTCAATCCGTTCAGGGCGCGGTTGTTGGACAGTAATGGTCAGGCCTCGCCGGCTGCGGCGAATCATGTGAGTCGAACGAATCCGGAGTGGGTGAAACGTTATGGCAATTCGTTGTGGATGGATCCGGGTGAAGCGGGGGTTCAGGATTATGCGATGAAAATCATCCTGGATGTCGTCAAACGGTATGGCATTGATGCGGTGCATCTGGATGATTATTTTTATCCGTATCCGGTGCGGGATGCAAATGGAAAGGATGTACCCTTTCCCGATCAGGCCAGTTATCAGGCGTATCGAGCGGGTGGTGGCAAGTTGGCGATTGCCGACTGGCGCAGGGAGAACGTCAATCGTTTTGTTGAGCGATTGTACCGTGAGGTTCATGGCATCAAGCCGGACTTGAAGGTGGGTATCAGTCCGTTTGGGATTTGGCGGCCCGGTAATCCGCCAGGCATTCAGGGTTTGGATTCTGTCGAGAGTTTGTATGCGGATCCACGCCTATGGTTGCAAAAAGGGTGGATGGATTATATCGTGCCGCAGTTATATTGGCCGATCGAGCAGAAGGCTCAGAGTTTTCCGGTATTGTTGAAGTGGTGGGGCGAGCAAAACACGCAAAATCGTCAGGTGGTTGCCGGTTTGTATACCAGTCAGGTACGTGCGTTGGGTGCACAAGGGACAAAAGAAACCCAATCACAGGTGGGTAATTTTTTTGCGCGCTTGGTGGGACTGTTGTCGGTGATCGGCCCAGGGGGTGGCACGAAGGAGTTGCCAGTGCAACAGGCGGAGCCAGGCGCGGCCGCGAATGGTTGGCGCGCCGATCAAATACAGCGTCAGATTGAGTTAACCCGCCAAGACAAGGGTGCGGTGGGACACGCCCACTTTTCAATGCAAGCCTTGCTTCGCAACAACGATAATCTCAAAGACAAACTGGCTGGCACCACGTACGCAAACGATGTCCTGATGCCAACCAGTCCTTGGCTTGACGCAGTGCCACCAGCCAAGCCCGTTGTCAGCCTGGGTCAACCGGACGGGAATGGCAAGCGACAGATTGAATGGGAACCTGGCGATAAAGAAGCACCATGGCAATGGAGTGTTTACCAAAAAATCAAGGATGATTGGACGCTCACAGTCTTGCCGGGTGCCAATCGGCGCCAAACGCTGGATCCGGCAGCCAGCGCCGTGGCGATCGCCGCGGTGGATCGCCACGGCAACGAAAGCCCTCGCGTCACACTGCCCCTCACAACGCCCACAACCACACCACGCGCCAAAAATCAGACAGAACCGCGTCGCATCAACCAGCCCCAACGGCCGTCAAGTCTGCCTCAAGCCACATCCCACACCCCTGCAATACGTCAGGACAGACCTGAAACGCCTTGAACACACTTGATACAGTGACGCTTGGATTTTTGTTCAAAACCATGTAGCAAACTCAAAATATCACGGACTAACCAGCTGTTTTTGAACAACAGCCAAAATATTGATCACCAATCAACGCGTTTCTGTATAGTCGATGGTTGATTGACTGCCATTGGTCATCCCGATGCCTGTCAGGCCCTGCGTTTCAACGCCCGAAGCTTATCACCCGGAGCCTGTCAAGCCCTGGTTGATAAGCTGGTTGAAGGTCAATGGAAGCGGGTACAAGCCAAGCATGAACAAACGTGATGACCACGCATCCTGGCAGACACGTAGATCCTTAAAACCGTTATTGGGCGTTTTGCTTTTAAGCCCTGTATTGGGTGGTTGGTCCGGTTGGCGCCCGCCTGAAGTAGCAGCGTCGGTGACGCCTCAGCCGATAGCGTTGTCGCTCATCGCCGTGCCCGTGATTCAGGTGCGATCGCCCAATCACGATGCACGCCCAGCCGGTACCCCCATCGATACCTTGGTCATTCACGACACCGAAACCCCTGGGGTCAGTCGCGCAGCCACCATTGCCAATCATTTCTGCAACCCACGCGCCAATGCAAGTGCCCACTACATCATCGGTAAAGCTGGGGAGATCATCCAATGCGTTCAAGATTCACGCCGGGCTTGGCATGCCGGGCCGAGTACCTTTGCGGGACGAAGCAAGGTCAATGATTTTTCAATCGGCATTGAATTGGTGAACGCTCAAACTGGACGCGACCCGTTTACCGATGCGCAATACCGTAGTTTGATTCATCTGACCTGCGCATTGCTGGCGACCCATCCTATCTCGCTGGATCGCATCGTCGGGCATCGAATGATTACCCACTATCCCCAGTATCGTCGCGACCCAGCCGACAACTTCGACTGGCGCCGCTACAAAGACGGCATCAAAATGGCCCAAAAAAAAGCCCGTGTGCAGCTACGCCCAACCATACACGATGCGCGGCGTTAAACAGCCTGACACTCGCTTGGTCAAACCGGTGCAGTGACGTCGCCGGATCACCGGCGAATGGCACCAAGCGCCACGCACTGTATTCCAACGGCAAATGGCCCAGACGTCACGCGTAACATCAGTTTTTGCGTCGTGTGTGATGTTCAGTGCACCATTGTGACGCCAGACCAACATCCAAAATCACAGGGATTGCCGCCTAATCGTTCACGGGCGATTATTCAGTTGACGGCTTTTAATCAGGGTTGTGTGCGTGGTTGAATGAAGCTAATGACGACTGCTTATTCATTCCAGCCGATACGAGTTTTGGCACAAGGGGACTGGCAGACCATTCTGCCTGAGGTTTGGCCCAGGCCGACACGTGTCAACAGTCTCTGGTGGCAGATGAGACAAAGGGTACACGTGCCGCTCGCTGATGGTGATCACTTGCTCGCCTGTTTGCATCCCAAGCCGGAAGATGAGCAGTTGGAGCGTCCGTTGATCATTCACTTTCACGGCTTGGGTTCGCATGCAGATTCTGCCACACTCAAGGGCCTGAGTTACAAAGCACACGCGGCCGGGTTTCATAGTTTGCGGGTAAACTGGCGTGGCGCAGGCGGCTCGGAGGATCTCGGCTGCGGCATCACCTCGGGGGTGGGGTATCAAGATGTGGTCGACGTGATGCGGTTTGCGTATCAAGCCGGATATCGTCGCATCTACCTCACGGGTTTATCGCTTGGTGGCGCGGTCGTGCTCAATGCACTGGCACGTGGGCAAGATTTGCCACCGGTTGCCGGGGCTGTGTGTGTCAGTGCACCCTTAAATTTTGGCGCAACATCTCAATCCTTGTTACTGTTACGCAACCGATTTTACGATGCACGCTTCGTGTGGTTGTTAAAGCAGACAATCCGACGCTTCGTGAATCGCGGTAAGGGCGGCGAACGCCACCGCCCGCTGCTGAAACAATTCCAGACCATTCACACCGTTTACGACTTTGATAACGCCATCACCGCAAAGTTAACAGGCTTCGACGATGCCGACGCCTATTACCGTGCGGCAAGCCCTGGTCCCCATTTGAATCGCATCAAGACACCAACTTTGTTTGTAACAGCAAGCGACGATCCGTTCGTACCCATCGCCAAACAGCGAGAATTTTTGAATCAAATCCATCGTGATACCACCATTGAAACCATCGTGACACAGCAGGGCGGACATGTTGGTTACGTGGCGGGATACCAACCACACAGCCAAGCGTGGGAGGATCGCTTTTGGCTTGAAAATGTGGCGATCCGCTGGATTCAAGAGCAAGACCTGCAATACCGACAACTTGATGCAAGCCGGATTTTTTAATGGATAGCATGTTGGTTCGACACCCCATCCAATCAGAACATGCCTGAAACATCGTTTGGATGCTTGTTTCGAGGCACCTGACAAGCAAAATGGTCCAGATCGTTTCGTGAAGCAACCAGCAGATTGACTGATTGTTCGTTAAATATTCGTCGTGACCACGCCGCACGCAACACCCGAAATCGGTCTGCTTACCCTTGCGTCGTGTTCTGAATGATGAGCGTCCGATCGGTGAAATTGATGGTTGTTTTCGTGGGGCGAATATTTGTTGTTCGATAGGATTATGACTCGATTTTCAGGTTTTTTCGCGAATGCTCGATTATCCGTGAAAGCGTCAGCATGGCTGAGCTTGGCCAGGCATCGCTTCGCTAACGACGAGTTTGTGCCGAAGAAGACGTCCTCAAGACTCAGCTCACACTGACAGGAAGCAGTTGCAGCCACAACAGTTGGTAAGGCGCGAGGTTGAGCGGGTAGGGTTTTTCAGTGATCACAGGAAAAGCCGTCTCCTCGCCCAGAACGACAGGGGTGCAGCCTTGCCAGGCTTCCAGCGGCAGTTCGCAAAACTTGGCATGGGCAGTCAAATTCGCTAACACCAGAATCCGTTCATCCCCCAGTGTTTTGACAAACGCGAGAAGGTCTAGCGGTTTTGGATGAACCCAGCACAAAGTACCTGAGGCCAGCGATTTGTTGCGTGCCCTAAGCGCGAGCATCCGGCGCAGGCGGTGGTAGATGGAGTCGGGTTCAGCACGTTTTGCGGCCAGATTACAGGCCAAATAATGAAAGGGGCCAGGTTTGTCGAGCACGGGTGTCGGCAAGGTGGATGATGGGTTGTTTGAGAATCCGGCGTGCAGCGAGCCATCCCATTGCATGGCGGTGCGGACGCCGTGGCGATCCGGCAGATGCCAGTCATCCCCCATGCCGATTTCGTCGCCGTAGTAAAGCACAGGCGAGCCGCCCAAGCTGAACAGGAGACCGTAGGCGAGGCACACTTTGTCGAGGTGATTGTCAAGCAGTGGAAAAAGGCGTCTGCGGATGCCGACATTGAGTCGCATACCAGGTTCCGGCGCGTAGTGCCGAAGCAGTTCCTGGCGTTCGGTGTCATTGACCATTTCGAGGGTTAACTCATCGTGGTTGCGCAAAAATGTGGCCCATTGACATCCGGGTGGGAGTGTGGGGGTTTGTTCGAGGATAGTGACAATCGGGGTGCGATCGCCCCTCGCAAGTGCCAAAAACAGGCGCGGCATCAAAGGAAAATGAAAATTCATGTGAAAACCGTCGCCCGCCCCGAAGTAGGGCAACACGTCTTGTGGCCATTGATTGACCTCACCGAGCAAGATGGCCTGTGGGTAACAGGTATCCAGGAACCGTCTCATTTTTTTGACAAAAGCGATGGTTTCGGGGAGATTTTCGCAATTGGTGCCCTCACGTTCATACAGGTAGGGCACGGCATCAACACGGAAACCGTCGACGCCGAGGTCCATCCAGAAAGCGACAACTCTGAGCATCGCTTCGTGGACCGCTGGGTTATCGAAGTTTAAATCGGGTTGAGAACGAAAAAAGCGGTGCCAGTAATAGCGTCCGCATTGGGCGTCATAGGTCCAGTTGGAATCTTCGGTATCGGTGAAGATGATGCGTGCATCCGCGTAACTGCGGGCATCGTCTCGCCAGACATAATAATGATGATAAGGGTTTTCGGGACCTTCGCGAGCAGCTTGAAACCACGGGTGATCACACGAGGTGTGGTTGAGAACGAGGTCAATAATGACACGCAAACCACGTGCCTTGCACGCCGCAAGCAAAGCCTTGAAGTCATCCATGGTGCCAAGATCCGGGTGAATGGCACAAAAATCACTCACGTCGTACCCATCATCCCGCAAGGGCGATGGGTAGATGGGTAGCAGCCACAGGCAGTCCACGCCGAGTTCGACGAGGTGATCGAGCCGGTTCATCAACCCTTGCAGGTCACCCACCCCATCACCGTTTCCATCGCAAAAACTGCGACATGACACTTCATAAAACACCGCGTCTTGATACCACATCCGCGCCATCATGCCGCCTCCCGCAAAGTGCTTGTCGCCCTGAAAACATCACACAAGCGCCTAAACCGCCTCAAACAGTTATTCGTTGGGTCAAACCGAAAACCGTGGCAAACGGCGAACATCCGCGTTGCATAATGCGCTCCCCTTTGGGAATAATGAATCGCAAGGCTTCAGGATCAAACAAACGGACAAAGGCTATCGGGGCGATCGCCCAGCAACAACGAGAGGAACCACCATGAAAAAAGCACTCTTGAGCGCCTGGATGGGCGCAGCGTTATTAATCAGCCCCACCCTCAGTCACGCAGGCTTCGCAAAAGACCAACCAGCCACCGAAGCCAAAATGGCCCCCGACTTTGCGTTGGCACAAGCCAGTGACGGCAAGATTGTGAAGCTTTCGGATTTCAAAGGCAAAGTGATCATTCTGGACTTCTGGGCAACTTGGTGCCCGCCTTGTCGCGAAGAAATTCCGGGTTTCATCGCGTTGCAAAAAAAGTATAAGAGCAAAGGCCTTGAAGTCATCGGGGTGTCGGTTGACCGTGGCGGCGCCAAAGTCGTTGATGACTTTGGCAAAGAACAAGGCATCAATTACACCTCATTGATGGCAGGACCGGATACTGCCGAAGCCTATGGCGGTATCCGTGGCATTCCGACCACGTTTGTCATCGATCGCAAAGGGCGCATCGTCAACAAATTCATCGGCGGACACGACATGTCCGTCTTCGAAAAAGAAATCAAAGCCCTGTTGTAATGACACAGGCGGATCGCGTCACTTTCGCGATCCGCCTTCTCAAGTACATGAGCAAGCGCCCAAACGTGGCGACCCTTTCTCACGCTTTCGGGCCGGAGCCGAGCAAACGATGACCAACGATTTTGAATCCATCGACTGGGAACGCTACGAAGCGCTCATCACGGCTAACGGCATCACGATCGATCGCCCCTATGGCCACACCCACCCCCATTTTCCGGAAATCATCTATCCCATCGATTACGGCTATATCAATGACACTGTTGCCGAAGACAACGAGGGCCTTGATGTTTTTGTCGGAAGCGGAGCGAAACGACTGGTCGGGTTGATCCACACCACCGACCACCGCAAGGGTGATCGCGAAATCAAACTGCTCTACGCCTGCACACCAGGCGAAGTATACCTGACACACGGTTTTATCAATTACAACCCCGCATTGATGCAAGGTACCCTCCACATGCGCTTCTTGATGAGCACCTTGTGGCAATCCCAGGCGCTCACAAACCCTTGCCCGGACGGTTAACATCGCCTGAAAACCGTGACGGACACCCATCACTTGTTAGCCAAATCATGTTTGATGCGTCTACAATTCCGTCGTTTTCACTGACAACATCGAGCCGGACGATCGCCATACACCCTGACAATGCTGTCGTTTCTGGCCACTTGTAACGATTGTTCGACACGCCATAAAATCAGCAAAGTGCTTGAAAAACCGTTTGGAGCCTTGTTTCAGGGCACCTCGCCCACAAACCGTGCCAGATCGTTTTGTGAACCGAAAATTTTTCATAGTTAATGCTATGACTTGGTTTTCGGAATTTTTTGCCACAAACTGTCAGATACCCGTCCAACCGATACTCGAGACAGCGTTTCAAACCACAAGCAGGGAATTGAATGGACAGCGCGTCAAACCTTTCCTTGACAGACAATTCCAGTTTGTATACAATAAAAGTATACAAACTTAAGCAAGTTATCGCTTGGTTTTTTCTGCCATCGAAACACCCCTTGTGAGCTCAGTTAAGAAAGAGGTTCGATCGTGCAACGCAGGCAGCTTCAATGTGGTGTTTTGGCTTGTTTGGTGCTGGGGGGATGTTCGCCACTATCAACGACGGTGGCTACCAGCCTGTCGAATCAGCCCAGTGGTGAGCGTTCAGGCGCGCAGACACGGGTGGCAGCACCTGGTCGTGTGGAAAGCGCGGCGGATACCGAAGTGGCTGCGGGGCTTATTGGAAATGGTGGCGGGAACCTTGTCAGCAAAAACGGAGGACGGCCCATCGATGCGTCGATGCCAGCTGCAGGGTCAATGCCCGCCTCGCCGCCGCGTGAAACCAGTATTGAGGCGGTTCAGGCGCAGGCGGGAGCGTTAAAGGCAGGCTCGGTGGATGACAATGCTGACTTTGAGGGTTATCTGCGGTATCGGGATGAGTTCAGGCAGCGTCTATCGCAATCGTTTCGTGGGCAAAAACCGCGCGAGGCGGCGGTAGAGGGGCGGCGAACCATCAAGGTGGTGGATGCGGACGGCAAGGCGATCGCCAACGCTGAGGTGACGGTTGCACCCAGCGCGCCCAGTTTGCAATCGCGTATCATCTTGACGTCATCAGAGCCCATCACCCGCCTTCGCACATACGCCGACGGTCGCGCCTCGTATCACGCAGACACCCAAGCCCAAATTGCCAGCTACCAAGTAACCGTCAAACGAGGCGCCGCCGAGACAAGCAAAACGTTTGACAGCAAAGACAAGGATTGGGTTATAACCTTGCAGGATGTACCGCAGAAGCTGGACTCAATCCAACTGGATCTTGCCATCGTGCTTGATACCACCGGGTCAATGGGCGGCGAAATCAACAAGTTTCAAGCCACGATGGGAGCAATTGCCACACGGATCCAAGAATTGCCGCAAAAACCTGGTGTCCGTTATGGCCTCGTGGCTTATCGAGACCAAGACGACGATTACGTCACGAAACACAAGGATTTTACCGGCGATCTCCCAAGCTTCAGGGAAGCCCTCAACCAATTGGAAGCAAGTGGTGGTGGGGACAAGCCGGAGGATCTCGAAGCCGGTCTTTCCGTCGTGCTGAACAAGTTACAGTGGAACGAGAATGAAAACGCACTGCGATTGGCAGTATTGGTAGCCGATGCGGTGCCCCACACAGACTATCCCCAAGCAGTGCCTTACACCATGTCGATGCGCCAGGCTGCCGAGAAAGGCATCAAGCTGTTTCCAATTGGCGCCTCGGGGCTGGAAGCGGAGGGCGAGTACGTCATGCGCCAACTCGCGCAATGGACCATGGGCCAATACATGTTCGTTACCCGCGGTGGTGATTCGAAATCAGGTGGCGGCAGCGTATCGGCAACGGTGGATCAATACCGCGAAGGCCGCCTTGATGATATCGTCGTCAACCTCGTGCAAAAAGAATTGAACAAATTCGGGAAGTAATTATCAAAACTCATTTTGCAACGGGTCTGCGACAGTTCACGGTACGGTATTCTGGAAATAAGAGTATCGCCCTGTGAATGAACAATATTCGTTCCACAAAACGAGCCATTTCGGTTTACCGACGAACGAGACTCAAACAATCATGTTTCAGAACTTGCCACTTTCGTGACGTGTCGCACCACCGTTTTGGGGGTTACCGAGCACTGTTAACGGCCTCGTCAATCAGTCTCATTTAGCGGGTGCGCAGACATAACACCTTGAATTGTTGCGTCAAACATCTTGTGATTGGCTGACAAGCACATCGCAGCCAATCACCAATCGTTCAAGCCACGGAAGTGCCCGTCGACGTCCGCATAGTGAGGTAGCGGTCAAGTTCTGCGCGAACGCGTTGAACTTCTGCCGGATACTGACGGGTTAACACCAGATAGCACATGCGATTGAGGCACCGCGTCGCTCGCATTGAAAACAGGGCGTCTTGGCGATCAACATGACTGCGCTCAAAAGCCAGATGCCCCAAAAGCCCAAGCACTTGAGAAGCCGGCATCAAGCACAGCCACCACGGATTGAAGGTAACAAGCAGCAACAGCATCCCCGCCCAGTTCATCAGGACACACGCACAATGGACAAAGACGTTGCGCGCGTCTTGATGCTTGCAGACGAAAACTTCCCAATAATCATCGAAGGGGTGATCAGGAATATCGCGAGAAATGCGCATCCGGCGTGCTTCGTTGGGCTGGGCGGAACCGGTCGTCATCTCCATCAAGGCCTCCCTGCCAAAGTGGGTGAGACAGCCACCTGGGCGCGCGCATGCGCTGGGGTAACGACACTCCCCAGCATTTCTTGCCCGACTGCGGCGGAAAGACTGGTGCCCTCAACGGCGACCTGCCCACCGATGAAGACGCTGACGATTTCCGGGGAGGGGGGTTTAACCATGCGGTGAGCGCCATCCAACAGGGGATCGGCGATTTCAATTTGAGGCGTGGTATCCGTCACGAGGCGTTGGGGATCGAGTATCACGATATCTGCACGCTCACCGATGGCAAGTATGCCACGATCCAAGCCAAACCAGCGTGCAGCCTCGCCCGTGACACGCGCCACCGCACGCTCAACAGACATAAAGCCCGTACGTGCCGCCTGACGGATCAAAGCCAGGGCACCGTCATAATAACCAAGGTTTCGCACATGCGCCCCTGCATCCGTAAACCCCGGCAAAATAAAATCATCCCGCATCAAACGTTCGCGAATCTCGCTGCGATCATTTGCCGCATTCGTCACCCAACGAATCTGCGTATCATATTGTTCGAGCAAATCCATAAAATACGCGACAGGTTCCTGTTGCGCCTCCGCAGCCGCACTGCCAAATGACTTGCCAACCAACGTGGCATCTGGACACTCCGTGATAAACATCAAGTCCAGATTGCAGTGAAACGTTTTACGCCGCATATGCGTCCAATCCCGCCGAAACCGTTCACGAAACGTGGTATCACGCCACAAAGCCCGCCGCTCTTCAGCAGTATCCTGATCGTTGAGCTGCACGCCAGTCGCAAACTCCTCAAACATCGGCGTGACCGGACCATCCGAAAACACGATAAACGGTTCGGTCAAAGTCTGAAAACGAATATTGCAACCAAGCAAGCGGTTAAAGACAAACAACAGTGGCGAAAACACGCGCCACAAATGCCGATTGGCCACTGCGTCCAGCGCCGTCAGCACGGTAGTGCGCAAGGGATGACGAAACAAGCCTAAACTTACCCAAAGAATCACAAACATGGTGCGCAAATCCTGGGGATTCGGCGTCACCTGAAACACCGCGTCTTTCGCCCGACACACATCAGCCAGCATGGCGACCTCAGCAAATGCCGCATGGTGCGAAGGCAACGCAACGCCTTTAAATTGACCGCTCATCATATGCCATGGCAAGAGGTCCACCGAGATGCCAATGCAGCCGGCATCCAGCGACGCCTCAGCCAATTCCCGCATTCGACGCAGTTCGTCCTGCGTTGGCTTCGCGCCCAGCGCACGCTCAAGCCCCATCACATGCGCCCGCAAGGCGCTATGCCCCAAAAGGGGAGCCACACTGGGCCCCAAAGGGAGTGAGCGCAGGTGCGAGATGTACGCCTGGGGCGATCGCCACGACACTGACCGTGCCAACCACTTTTCAATCAACACCCTCGGCAACGTTTCCACCCGCAAAAACATGTCCGCGAGCATGGCGGGTTCGCCCATCGTTACCGATAAACTGCAATTACCCATCACAACCGTCGTCACCCCGTGGCGCAACGATTCTGTCAGCCCAGGGGATATCTCAACTTCCAAATCATAGTGCGTGTGGATATCAACCAGCCCTGGCATCACCCAAAGACCGGTGCAGTCCCGGATCTCGCGGGCAGCACCATCCAGGTTCTCACCGAGAGCGACCACTTTGCCGCCTTGAATGGCGAGATCCGCAAGGACGGGCGGCTGGCCCAAACCATCAAAAACAAGACCACCCTTTAACAGCAAATCATACGACATGGTTTGCATCGAAACCCTCCGGAAAAATCGCCCCGTGCCGGCACACCCAGCAGCGCGTGACGCCCAGTTACCTTATGCCCTGTAACAACGTCTGTCACACCACGCCACGAGCAAAAACAATCACCCGGTACCCTGATGACCATACAAAAACCCGCTGTTTGGTGATCAAATTTTTAACTGACTTTCAATATCGGAAAGTGATTTCTTGATTATTTTGCATCTATCACATAAGTTTTGTCCAGAAACCCATGCGTCAATGTTTAATGGGTTCATCGATAAAAACTTCCTGGCCCCCTTCAACGCTTAAAACAGTTGCATAATCGCGGGTAAGCACAACAATAACACCCATCAAATTAAAAACGGCACCTGAGTTTGTGCTTGGTTCCTGGCATGCCCGGTTTCAGAATCTGCTTGCGATGGGGCAACCTCAAGCTTCAACATTCGGACTGCCCAAGACGCCAACCCAGCCTGAATGGTGACCGTCAGCACCACCGTCATCAACACCAATTGCGCCAAAAGCTCAGCACCCAATACACCCCGCGCAGCCAGTTCCTGACTCACCGTCACGCCGGTCGCCGCCGCAACGATGCCACGGGGCCCCAGCCAAGCGATGAACACCCGCTCACGACGGGTGAGTCGCGACCAAGCGGTGCACACAAACACCGCAAACGGACGTATCATTGCCATTAAGACAAACACGACGGCAACGCCCGTCAAGCCCAATGCTTGCAGCCTTCCCAATTCGATTCCGGCGGCGACCAAAACAAAAACCAAACCCAAGGCCAATTGCACCAAGTCTTGAAAAAACACGCACAACGACTGGCACCAAGTACCTGCAAATCGATTCAGCAGAAGCCCGGCGCAGGCCGCCGCCGTGATGGCGGACCCTTTTACAAGGGCATCCGCGCACGCAGCACAACCCAACAACAAAGCCAACGTGGCCGAGTGTCCAATCCTTTGCCCCGACTCAGGATACAAGCGAAACAACGCAAGCGGCAGGCAGGCAGCCAAACCACCCATCACGCACCCGCAGACGATGCCCAGGATGAAATGCCCCAAGCCAGACCACCAATTCGGTGCGACCTGTCCGATCGGCCAACACGCCAGCAATGCGTATACCAACATAACCCCGGTCACATCCACCAAAACACTTTCAGCCTCCAGGATGCTACGCACCGACGGCGAAACACCAAGCCGCCTGACCACGGGGGCGATGACCGTAGGGCCCGTAACAGATACAATTCCCCCGTAAAGCCACGCGGAAAACCAGTCGAGATCCAACGCGAACCGAGCGACACAAGCCGCCCCGCCAGCCGTTATCACGCCTCCCAAAGTGATCAGCAAAAGCCCCGGCCTGAACAATTGCCCAAACGCGCGCAAATCAAGATGCAATGCACCCTCAAACACGACCACCATCACCGCGATGAACAGGATGACACCGAAGCCGGAACCAAATCGCGACGGCTCAACCCAGTTCAACCCGTGGTGTCCAAACGCCACCCCGCCAGCCATCAGCAACAAAATGACCGGCAAACGGAACGAGTGCGCCAGAACTTGTGAGACCGCACCCCAAACCAGTATGAGTCCGAGTACCAATACCAAGGACAAGCTGACTCACTCTCTCGCGTTATGCCATCAGAAACTTTCCCACGCTATCGGTCGGTAGTATAGCATGAGCACCCTTTTTGACTTGGTAACCGAACGCAGAGACAAACCACCTTTAATGCAAGCGTGGAGCAGCAAGCATAACGGAACGCTGATTCAACAAATCGGCGCCAACCGTTCGGAGGGATTTTGCTTGCTGCTTTTCAGTGACATTCTGAGTTACCCGCAAAAAAAGTTCCACATTTTACGGGGCGTTAATAAATGACGCCTCGGCTGCTGCCAAAACCTGGATGACAAATGGAAAATAATCAAGCGAGCACGTACTGCACCTTCAATGCCAGCTAAAACGTGACCACCAATCAAAGCGATTGCGCACCACCCACACACCACTTCAACCCGCCCCGGTCACACAATAGCAAAGACCATCTCAGCAAACAGCGAAAAGTTTGATAACGGCGAACGATAACCCCTAAACGCCCGGAAGTCAATGACTGCAACATTCTCAGCCCTTGACGGCAACAAAGCACGCTGATATCTTAATACATATACATACATATTATCAGATATATGGAGGGGTGCAGATGTTTCCTTGGCGAATCAAAGCGCCCGCTCAGTCGGGTGAGCGTGCTTGTCTGGTGATTGGTTGTTCGGACGCGCCTGAGTTGTTTTCTGGTGAAGCGCCCCCGGGTTGGTCAAAAGTTACGCGTGTCAACAGTTATGGCAATGTCGTTCCACCTGTTGCGGGGGCATCACAGCCTATTTTCACGTTTCTTGAGCATGCGTTGACGCGCCGCAAGGTCTCAGACATTGTGGTATGTGGGCACACGCGCTGCGATGCGTTGCGCCACCTGTTGATGCCTCCCGACCTGACGCCTGACGAAACAACGCGTGCCTGGTCAGCCCATGCAGCCAAGACGCGTACCATTTTGCGAGAGCGGTATTTGGACCTTGATGGGGAGAGATTATGGGAAGCGGCTGTTCAAGAGCACGTATTGATTCAAATTGAGCAATTGTTGACCCATCCCGCGGTGAAAACCGCAGTGGACAAGGGTCAAGTTCGACTTCAGGGCTGGGTTCATGATGAAATTGAGGAGCGTTTATACGAATTCGATCCCATCACGCATCAGTTCGCACCGTTTGCTCCCCCCTTGCCGTCTCGTGACACAGACAGAAACGGCTTGCAAGCGACGTAAGGAGTGCCCAATCCCTATGGAACAGACCTGTCAAGACGTAAAACCCACCACGCGTACGACTGTTGCGGTTATTCCTGGCGATGGTATCGGGCCGGAAATCACCCGCGCGGTAGTCAAAATTCTTGAGGCGGCGGGTGTACCGCTTGACTGGGAGTGGCGCGAAGCTGGTCTCAGTTGTATCGAACAGGCCCCAAATGGATTGCCTACGGAGACCTTGGGTGCCATTGAGCGTCATCGTGTCGCGATCAAGGGCCCCACTGCGACACCTTCTGGGGTTGGCCACAAGAGTGTCAATGTGACCATCCGAAAATCGTTGGATTTGTACGCGAATGTGCGACCGGTACGATCACTGCCCGGCGTCAAGACACGGTACGAAAACGTCGACCTGGTGATTGTCCGCGAAAATATTGAGGACACTTATGGTGGCATTGAGCATCGCCAATCACCCGAAGTGGTGCAATGCCTGAAGGTGATCACCCGCCCAGGTTCGCTCGCAGCCGCGCGCTATGCTTTTGAACTGGCGCGCAGTTGGGGCCGCAAACGCGTGACGTGCGTACACAAGGCCAATATTCACAAGCTGTCAGACGGTTTGTTTCTGTCGTGCTTTCAAGAAGTTGCCGCTGACTACCCGGATATTCTTGCCGACGACATTCTCGTGGACAACGCTTGCATGCAACTGGTGACAGCACCGGAACGCTTCGACGTTCTGCTGACCCCGAATCTCTACGGGGACATCCTGTCTGACTTGGCAGCAGGGTTGGTCGGCGGTCTTGGCGTCGCGCCTGCGGGTAATATAGGGAATAACGTGGCAGTTTTCGAGGCCGTGCACGGAACCGCACCCGACATCGCGGGAACCGGCCTTGCAAATCCCACCGCATTGTTGCTCTCCGCAGTCCAAATGTTACGTTACTTAAACCTCCACGCCCATGCGACGCGCATCGAAGCCGCACTGCGACAGGTTTTCTCAGACGGTGTTCGTACCCGGGACCTTGGTGGAAGCGCCAGCACCGACATGTTTACCAGTGCCATCGTCAGCGCATTGCCGCCACTGCTTGATACGGAAGCCGAGCAAGGCGCCAGGCAAGTGATTGCAAAGGATCACCGTCATGCTGCGCCGCGCCCGCAAACGTGGGAGGTGCGTGGGGTTGATGTATTTGTCGAACACATTGGCATTCCGGAGGTGCCCACGCAGGTCGGGCCATTCACCCTCAAACTGATTTCAAATCGCGGAACAAAGGTCTTTCCTGGCCCCACACCACCAATCACCTTGGTTGACTGGCATCGGTGCCGCTACTTGGCTGAGAATGCCGTCGGAGACCGTGACATCCTGCAACTGCTTGAAACAGTGGGCCTGAATCATACCTGGGTTCACATCGAGAAATTGCGCCACGCTGACGGAGAAGCCTGTTACAGCAAGGCACAGGGCGAATAGATCCCAACGTTTTTCATGCGATGACAGGGCCGCTTGAGTGTCAGGCGGCCCTGTTTTTTACACGATTTAGCGTTAACAGGCTGCTGAAAAAGTGCCTTTCAGGCACGTTCCGTCAAGATTGCTCACGGTGGAATGCCAGGCTACAGTCTCGACAAGGGGCCTAAGACGAAATTTTCAGCAGCCTGCGATTCAGATTCCTATCAATCAAGGATCAACTGGAATCTTATGACGTGACCGGCGATCGACGCAGGTTCACGTTGAAAGTGCTCGAATGGCTCTTTGTCAATCAGAATCTGTATAGATAAGCATCAGACTGCCCATAAAAAGCGCCAAGGCTCACTCAAAAGCGACCCTTGGCGCACACTGGAATCAATCGTCAGAAATCAATAGAGCGGCAGGTAACGATCAAGTTCCCACTGGGACACGTACTTGCGGTATTCATCCCATTCTTGGGTTTTTGCCTCGATGAAGCGCTCATAAAGATGTTCCCCAAGCGCCGCCTTGATAACGTCGTCTTGCTTCAGCGCATCAAGTGCTTCCCCGAGTGAGCCAGGCAACGATTCGATGCTGCGGTTGGCACGCTCATCGGTACCCATGTGGTAGAGGTTTTCCTCAACTGGTTCAGGCGGCGTCAGTTCGCGCCGGACACCATCGAGGCCGCAAGCGAGCATCACGGCGAACGCGAGGTACGGGTTACAGGTGGGGTCGGGACAGCGCAACTCAATGCGTGTTGCCTTCACCGCCTTGGGATTGATGCGCGGCACGCGGATCAGCGCTGAGCGATTGTTACGTGCCCAAGAAATGTAAACCGGTGCTTCGTAACCAGGTACCAGACGCTTGTAGGAGTTGACCGTTGGGCTGAGAATCGCGCTCATGGCCCGTGCGTGGTGCAGCAAACCGGCAATGAAGTGCTTGGCGGTCTTGGAGAGCCCATAGGGGTCATTGGCGTCATACATGACGGTGTCGCCATCTTTGAACAAGCTCATGTGCGTGTGCATGCCACTGCCGTTTACGCCAAAGATCGGCTTGGGCATAAAGGTGCAATACAGATCATACTTCTGTGCGACGGCCTTAAGCGCATATTTGAAGGTAACGCAACTATCCGCAGAGGTGAGGGCGTTAGAATACTTGAAATCGATCTCATGCTGGCCAACCGCTACCTCATGATGGCTGGTTTCCACTTCGATGCCCAAATCCTCCAGGGTGTTAACCATATCCTGCCGCACATGACTGGCCAGATCCGTGGAGAGATCAAAGTAACCGCCCTGATCATGAGGCAACGGAGTAGGCGCGGTGGGATCATTGGAGCGAAACAGGAAAAACTCCAGCTCGGGCCCCGTGTTAAAGTTGTAGCCGAGTGCCTTGGCCGCATCAAGCTGTTTGGCGAGAACGCCACGGGGGTCACCCACAAAGGGTTCGCCGTCAGGGGTGTGAACCCAGCAGATAATGCGGGCAGTCGTGTTGTTACCGCGAGTCCAGGGGATGATCTGGAAGGTGCTGAGATCCGGCTTGAGAAACATGTCCGATTCGGCAATGCGCGCAAAGCCTTCCACCGAACTGCCGTCAAACCACTTGCCGTGATCCAGCGTATCACTCAACTGCGAGACGGGAATGGTCACGCATTTCACGATACCAAGAATATCAATGAATTGAAGATCGATAAATTTGACGTTTTCTTTGGCGATCAACTCCTGGATCGCCGCTTCAGTGGTATACGCGGCAGTGGTAGACATACCTAGACAGACTCCTTTCAAAACGAAACCGTGAACGGTGGCTGTTGAAGCCACACAGAATGGAGAGTGTAGCAGATACGCGCTGAAGATTGACTGAAGACTGATGAAACGTTTCAGGCGAACACCAGCACACCCCCCAACGCAAAAGCAAGGTTACAAAAACGGCCATTGTTCAGGGCGATCGCCCAATGGATGCCCAGGAACCCAAAAGATGATACGCTGCTTCCTGAACCAATCAGTCCAGGAAGCAGCGCGAAAGCGGTGCTCGGACGCGTCACAGCACCGCATAACCAGTGATAAACTTCATGCTTGGAGAAAAATCTCTGATTGACTGCCTTTTCCGGAGCGTTCACGGAGATAGGCGAGTCAACTTGTTTACAGGGAGAACCCATCGCATGCCGCCTATCCCGGTTGTCGCTGCCATCATTCATTCCGCTGACGGTCGTATCTTGTGCGCCCAGCGCGGTTCAACCAAGCGTGAAGCCGGTTACTGGGAGTTTCCGGGTGGCAAAGTTGATGCAGGCGAGACGGCGCAAGCGGCTTTGGTGCGCGAGATTCTGGAAGAATTGAATTGCACGATCACGGTTGAGAAACACCTTCACACGCACTGGTATCCGCCCGAAGCGCCAGTGATCGCACTGGCCTGTTATTTTGCAACCATCACTGCGGGCACGCCAACGCCACTCGAGCATCAGGCATTGTGTTGGATGACGCCAGCTGATCTACACACCCTCGACTGGGCGCCGGCGGATCGCCCCGCCGTGCAGCGATTAATGCACGCATTCAACGCTAACGATTCCTAAGTCTACTAAACACTGACGCCAAACGAACGAGATTACCTGAACCGCGCGAGTTGCAAGCAAG
>JBBAPZ010000017.1:0-68114 GCA_040400605.1 Candidatus Sericytochromatia bacterium | reverse complement strand
ATTCCCGGCTTTTGATGCGGATGATGGCCCTGTCGTTGCTGTTGAACGTGAAGAATCGGTAGCAATCGCGCAGCAACAGATGATAGCTGACGAGTTGGTAGCGACTTTGTGTCAGGAAGTTCAGGAAAAATTCGAACAAGATACGCTTATCGCTTCGTCGATGGCGTTGCCTGTTCAGGATTTGTCCGCAGTTGATCCCGACGAGACGTTACGATTTACAGAAGTGACCATTCCACATACCGTGGGTGTATTGTCCAGTGCGGTTATCCCTGCAGTTAAAACACGTGATGATCGGTTATCTGCTGCACAAACGGCATCTCAAGCGCTCGCCGGCATTCACGCAACACTTGGCGAAGTTCAAACAAACCTGGCGGATCTCTATGCCAATTTGCAACGTGCAGCCGTTCGACGAGCCAGTGTGCCAGAACTTGCCGTGCTCACGGAGCAAATCGCATTGAATCGATCAAGAATCGCTCAAGATTCGGAAACCTACCAACAAGCCCTATATCTTCGTGCACTGGCTGACGCTTATTTACAGCTGTTCAATGAACTTTGAGATATATTGACGCTTCAGAATATGCGTCTGTGCCGGATCGTACGATTCGGCCATTTTTTTTTGAAAAATTGCTTGACAGTCTTCGCCTCACATCCTGTATCATTGGATTAGCACTCACCAATGTAGAGTGCCAACAGGTTACCCTTAATGTTGGATGTAAACCGAGGAAGGTTTTATGTCCTGATCAGGAGGTTAGCAATCGTGACTGCTATTGCCACCAAGATTCGTCCGCTTGGCGACCGGGTCGTTGTGAAGATCGTGAAAGATGAGAAGACTGCTGGCGGCATTTATTTGCCTGATACTGCGCAGGAAAAGCCGCAAACGGGTGAAATTTTGGCGGTTGGCCCCGGCAAGATTTTGGACAACGGGAGTCGTTTGGCTGTTGATGTCGCGGTCGGTGATCGCATTTTGTTTGCGAAGTATTCGGGCACCGAGGTCAAGCTGGATGGTGAAACCTATCTGCTGATTGCGGAGAAAGACATTTTGGGCGTTGTGTCCTAGTTCAACGGTTACGGCTGAAACGTTTTCGTCATCAGGAAGAGGATTGAACGAATGGCAAAGCAAATTTTGTTTGATGAGCAGGCCCGTCGTGCATTGGAGCGCGGTGTGAATGCGGTTGCGGATGCGGTTAAGGTGACTTTGGGGCCCAAGGGTCGCAATGTGGTTTTGGAAAAGAAGTTTGGTGCGCCTCAGATTGTTAATGATGGTGTGACGATTGCCAAGGAAATCGAACTTGAAGATCCGATTGAAAACACGGGCGCTCAGTTGGTGAAGGAAGTTGCGACCAAGACTAATGATGTGGCGGGTGATGGTACCACCACAGCGACTGTTTTGGCACAGGCGATGACCCGTGAGGGTTTGCGGAACGTGGCGGCCGGTGCCAATCCGATGATCATTCGTCATGGTATTGACAAGGCTGTTCGCGCGGCGGTTGACGAGATCAAGTCGTTGGCAAAGCCGGTTGAGAATCGTAACGCGATCGCACAGGTTGCGACCATTTCGGCGGGTAACGATACCTTTATTGGTGGCTTGATTGCCGACGCGATGGAAAAGGTTGGCAAAGATGGTGTGATCACTGTCGAAGAGTCCAAGACCATGGGCACCACCTTGGATGTCGTCGAAGGGATGCAGTTTGACAAGGGTTACATTTCGCCATATATGGTGACAGATTCTGAGCGCATGGAAGCGGTTTTTGACGAACCTTTCGTGTTGCTGACGGACAAGAAGATCACTTCCGTGGCGGATTTGATTCCTTGTTTGGAGAAGGTTGCACGGTCCGGTCGTGGTTTGTTGATTATCGCGGAAGATGTCGAAGGCGAAGCGTTGGCAACTTTGGTTGTGAACAAATTGCGTGGCATTTTGACTGCTGTCGCGGTCAAGGCACCTGGCTTTGGCGATCGCCGCAAGGCCATGTTGGATGATATTGCGGTGTTGACCGGCGGTGAAGTCATCTCTGAAGACAAGGGCCTCAAGCTCGAAAACGTGACCGAGCAGTTGCTCGGCCGTGCCCGTCAAGTGCGCGTTGGTCGCGAGAAGACGACCATTGTTGCTGGTACGGAGCACAAGTCAGCTGTTGAAGCTCGAGTGGCTCAGATTCGGCGTCAAATCGAAGAAACGGATTCCGAATTTGACCGCGAGAAGCTGCAAGAGCGGTTGGCGAAGCTGGCTGGTGGCGTGGCTGTGATTCAAGTAGGTGCGGCCACTGAAACCGAGCTGAAGGATCGCAAGTTGCGCATCGAAGATGCCTTGTCTGCAACCAAAGCAGCTGTTGAAGAGGGTATCGTGGCTGGTGGTGGCACTACCCTGGTTAACCTGATTCGCGCTCTGGATAAAGTGGCAGAGAGCGTTTCCGGTGATGAGCGCACGGGTGTTGACATCGTGAAGAAGGCACTTGAGGCGCCCTTGCGTCAGATTGCTGAAAACGCGGGTATTGAAGGTGCTGTCATTCTTGAGCAGGTTCGTAACAGTGCCGCGGGTATCGGTTACAATGCCTTGACCGGTGAGTTTGTGAACATGATTGATGCAGGCATCGTCGATCCGGCCAAGGTGACGCGTTCGGCTCTTCAGAATGCGGCTTCGATCGCCAGCATGCTTCTCACTACCGAAGCCCTCGTGGTTGAAAAGGTCGAGAAGAAATCTGCGGCTCCTTCGCCCGCAGACATGGGCGGCATGGGTGGCATGATGTAAAACCGGCCATCTGACCTAGCGGTTAAGATGACAATCACGGGCTGCCTGTTAAGGCAGCCCGTTGATTGTTTGCTATCCGTTTATGAAGTTGACTACCCGTCGAAAGGTGGTCATGAAGCGGGGCGAATCAATAATTCGGGATTGGTTGTTGCACCGTTTAGAAAAATTTTCCTTGTTTGAGATCCTCACGCATCTTTTCAAATACAAATTTGATGAGCAGTTCGCGATCGTTTTCCGAAATTTTCGTAAAGGTAAAGCCCGTCGTGTAAAGCGTTTCTGCTTCATCGACGGGAAAGGGGTTTGTTCGCACCACTTTACCGTGAACTTCCACAATACCCCGATTCGTTGGGATCAACAGGCGCATCACCGTGTTCGGAATGAATGGTTGAGGGCCCTGCAATCGACAGCCACCCCCGCTCAGGTTGATGATTTCATACTCAGTCTCAGAAAAATAACGGTTAGCCATCACTAGATAGCCTTTGGCTTTGATTTTGACGCTAGCGCGGACATAGGCTCGCCGTTGTTCAATTTTGACGAATTTTGGGTCGGGCCGAAGCAGTGTGAAAGCTGTACTCGTGACGTGCACAATGCTGCTTTGAAAACCCCATAACAGTGCGCCGTTTCTGAGCCGACACGCCACATTAAAAGGAAGCTTGGGACAAACAAGTTGCTGATCCTTCAGCAACGGGACCGTGATCATCATGTGACGGTCATCCCAGTTGCGCAATTTGCTGACATACACAAGCTCTTTGCTATCAGTTCCGGGATTTGTCAAGATGATGTCGATGGGGTCCCCCGTCATCAAGGGCATTTCACGGGTCGCCACGGCGTTTTACCTCATCATCTGATGTCTGCTTGATATGTCGCATAATCCAGGCACGGTTCCTTGCTGTTTAACGCACAATCACTGCAGGCAGTTACGGTTTCCGGCAGTTTCATGGGATGCTGAAATCAACTGGAGCGAAATCTCTGCCTTAACTGGTTCACCCTGACTGGCTTTCACGGAAAGCCCATCACGATTTTACCCCCTTTGAAGATGAATTTCCGCATTCAGAGTCGTGATTCGCCGCTTTTTTCTTTTGACACATCCTCAACACACTTGGATGAAGCCTGTGTTGTCGCCGCAAACCGCAACAAATCACGGTAGCTATCCGTCAGGCGTAACTCATTTGCCAAACCCAGACTCGTGATAACAATCTCCAATCGTTGCAAGGCGTCGTCAATCGTATCACTGACTACTTCAACTTCACAGTAATCTCCCAAATCATCCACGTCGTCAATCACCACGCAGATATCCTGAAACTCATAAACCGTACGCGTTTTGTTCACCTGTTCATTGCTTGCAAAGCCAAGACGCGCAAACAAAGTCAACCAGGTGTCCCAATCCGTCGGAGAAATGGACGGCTCAAATTCCTCTCTGACGCGAATCCCCGCTTCTTTGGTCATACCACTTTTCAAGGTGACATAGCCTGCATCGCCATCGCGTCGCATCCGCAAGGCCACGGGCAATGCCCCCACATCAAAATAGAAGTCCACTTGCCGCTTGCACGCAATCGGACTGCCTAGCATGGCTTCGAGCGATCGCCGCAACACAGGACGTAATTTGAATTTCGCTTCAATTTCCACAACCACACCCTTTTTTATTGACTGTACACCCGCGATGCCGCTTGTATTTTAACGATTTGTTTCACTGATGTTGAATGCCAGAATGTCCAAGCGTTTAAACATGAGTTACCATGTGTGATCACTTAAGAAATCGTTTTCGGTTTTTCCAAACAATCAACCTTGAGCAAATCCCGGTAACCCGCATACGGAAAATGTAAGCCAACGATGAAACATGGGTTTTTTTGTGCACGAGTTGCTTAAGTAGGCACGCATGCGTGAGTTACCTATGAGCACCCGCGCTTGATATTCGATTCAAACGCGCTTCGGCCGCACTTGAACACCATCTCAAACGAATTGCAGCGCCAGAAGATGCTTTTTGACGACCGCAAGCACAGCCTCCGCCTCATTGTCTTGCAACAATTCATGCCCCGAACGCTCGAAAATGTCATAGTGCTGATCCTTTGTACCTAAACCGGACTTCAGCACGTTTAAGATCGTCGGAGAAACAATCGTATCCTTCATACTATAAATCACCCGCGTCGGAAGCAAAACTTCTTTCAAACGCTTTTCCGTTCGTATCGAATAATTCAATAACTCTTGATACGCACGCGTTGGAAAACGCTTGTAATTCGTACAGCGTTCACGTTCCAATTGCTTGTCATTGAAACCGCTTGGTGTATTCCAATATTTGAACAATACACACAATAGGGGCGTCAAAGCACTCATCGGATCACAATAACGCAAAGCCGGCGCCAATAAAATCAAGCCCTTTAATTGCCTGCGAAACTCAATACCCAGATTTAACGCCACAAGCCCACCCATCGACAAACCGACCACAACAACCGATTCAACCTCATTTAACAAATCAAGCAAGGCCTCACGTGCATCGGTGTACCAGTCATCAGCCCGCACACCGTTCAGGTCCTCAAATCGGGTACCATGGCCGCGCATCACCGGCATCCGATACGGCAATCCCAATTCCTCTGCAACCGGTACCACCGCCTTCACTGTATCCAAACTGCCAGTAAAACCATGCAGAATCAACACGCCCAACGCTTGCTTGCTCACCGCAATCTCCCCTGCTGCACCACGCCCATTGCTTCATGTTTATACCCGCTTTTAAACGCCCCGACGCGAATCTTAAAACCACCGGATTCGCGGATCAGACAGCCGTAGCGCTGCACCATGACAGGTGCCACCCATTCATTGATCGAGACGACTAGGCGTCGTTCCAAGCACCATGAAGCAGGCATTCGACAGTTCGCGGCAAAAAATCCTGTAACTCGAACCATCGCGTTATCTGTCAAAAAATATGCGATCCAGGAAACAATCTGGACCATTTTGCTGGCAAGGTGCGCGTAAACAATCATCCAAAAGATGTTTCACGCACAATCTGATTTGATGACGTGTCGAACAAGCGTTTAAGTGAACGCCTCATCAACATTCATCGTGCTGCCGGGCTACCCATTCTCGATATGCCCGAATTTTTTGGGCCAATTGCCACTCTCACTCATGCCCAATCACGCTTAGGATGAGTAAGCTTAATAAAAGTTTACAAAGGAGGGGTATCATGATTGAGGCAGAGGTTCATCGCAACGATCAGTTGTTGATGCAACGCACGTACAGTGAGCCCTCGTTGTCGCTTGAGGCGGTTTTGAAGCAATTGGAGATGTATGTGGTGAGCGAGCAGCTTAACACGGCGGGCGAGTGTTTGCTAAGGGTGCGTTTCAACAACTTGAGCCGGACGGGTTCGTGATCAAGGTTACAGGATGGTTTGGGGTTGGTTTGTTGGGTGTCGGGTTATCCATCGGCGTACGGATGGTCTGATTCTTGTCTGTTGCGAAAATGGCATCCAGCATCAATTGGCGTGGCGTCGTGGGTGATGCCGATCGCCAGTAGACTGGCTTTTGTAGACCCTTGTTTTGCAGTGAGCAAGTCCACTTCGAGATACCTGTTTGGCGCCTCGCGAAATCGAAAAATACGTGATAGACGATAGTTTTATACAGAAACGCGTTGATTGGTGATCAATTTTTGACTTTTTTGATAAACAGCGCGTGAGTGCGTGATATTTTGCAGTTTGCTAAACAAGTTTTGAACGGAAACCGATGCGTCACCGTATGGCATATCGTGTTTGCCTGGGGATATTGCTCGGAGGGCGACTCACGCGTTTCCTTGGTATCTCGGCATCACTTACTCACACCTGCAACTGAGTGTTGGGGCTGGTTTTGATTGTGATGGACCTTGAGCCAAGGTCTTCTTAAAAGTGCCGGTAGCCGTGTGTCTGGCTGAGGGGTTGTGGTGGTTGTTGGTTCAAGCTCACGGTGAGTGTCATTTGTTCGGTGGCGTGTCCGATGACGTGAGCAATCACGCCTTGCTGAGCCAAAGCGTGGCACAATTCATCCCAGTGCGCTGGCGCGGTAGCGCCCACGAGATGATAATCCTCGCCGCCTTCGAGCACCCACTTCCACGGACATTGACCGGCCAGCGTGGCCACCGCCTGTGTGACCGGGTCGAGGTTGGAATCATCAAGCGTGAGCATCATCCCTGTCTTGGATGATTCGGCCAACAACCGCACGCTCACGCCAAGCCCGTCGCTGTTGTCCATCAAACTCACACGAAAGGGTAACGCACCCAAGGCTTTGCCGGCTGGGAGTTGTGCGTGTGGCAGGGTATGGGCAGAAATTGCCAGTTGGCGAATGGAAAGGGGTAATTTCGAGGCTTTGTCTGGATTTTCAAGACACCACAGTCCCGCAGCCGAGCGTCCCATGGGTCCGGTTGTAAAGAGTATATCGCCGGCCACAACCGTGTGGCGGTAGAGGGGATTTTTTGTGTAGCCTACCACTGTGAGACTGAGCATGATCGTGCCGCGTGAGCCGGTGGTATCACCGCCCACCAAGGGGCACGCGCCTGCCATCGCGGCGTCGCGCAAGCCGTCGTAGAGTTTCAGGACCCATTCTTCCTCGGTTTCAGGTGGCACGGCTAGACTGATGACTGCCCAGGCAGGGGTGCCTCCCATTGCAGCGATGTCACTGAGACTGACCATCAGGGCTTTCCAGCCCAATGCTTCGGGTGAAGTGGTTGTGCATCGGAAATGAATACCTTCAACCAGTGCATCCACAGTGGTCAAAACCTGCACGTCCTCTGGTAAATGTGTGATGGCGGTATCATCCCCGATACCAAGGCGGTCGGATGCGGGGGATTCCAGTCGCGTTTGCAAGGCTGCGATCAAACGCCATTCGCCCATCTCTCGCACTTTGGGCATGCTTCCTCCAAATTTTAATATAATGATAACACCCGCTGACGCAAGTCGTTGGTTTGGATCATTGATAAGCCTTGGTACGACGGATTTGAGAGGGATTTTGCGTGAGTGCCATCAACGACCGAATTGAGGCGCGTTTGCGGGTGGTGGGTCGTGATGAACGTTATCGGTCGGTGGTTGATGCATTGGCGTCCTCGCGTGAAGTATCTGGCCTGCGCTCCGTTGATCTGGTGAGGGAGTCCTTGCGATTGAGTTGTCAGGCTTTTGGTTTTGGGGATGTCGGACGTAACCGGGAGCGGGCCTATTTGGCTGCGGCCGTGGCTGCGAGTGAGCATCCTTATTATTTGGTGGATTTGCCATCGGGAAGCGACAAGGCCAAGCATTTTTTTCTGAGTGGCTATCTGAGTGCTTGGCTGGGTGGTCGTTTGTCGTTTTTGCCCGGTCGTTTGGAAGAACGTGTGGCGGTGGCTTTGGTTGTTGGGTTGGGATGGTTTAAGGAAGTATTTGATTGCTTTTTTGGCAGTGCGTACAGTCGTGAGGACTTGCAGGCGAACGTGCGGGGAGCCTGGAGTCCATTTCAGCGAGTTGGGGGTTGCGACGGATGAGGGTTTTGTTTGTCGCTCTTTTGATAATGGGCGTATTGAGCGGGTGTGGGGCTTTGCCCGCGGTGGTTGGTTCGGTTCAGGCGGTCACTCAGGCGGGGTATGCGCAAGTTGCGTTCGGTGTCGGCGGTATTGGTGGTGCGCAGCCTGCTTTGTTGCAGAGGCAAGATGGCAGTTGGGTGGTGGTGTTTGTCGGGACACGTTCAGGTTCGCGGCAGTTATTTTCAGCCGTGTCACAAGATGGTCGTCACTGGACGGAGCCGCGGCGGATTGGGCAGTCTGGGTTAAGTGATCAAGCGCCTGTTTTTCTTGAGGATACATCTGGAACATTGCATCTGTATCTGGCTTCCAATCGTGACGGGGATCAGTTCGAGTTGTATCATGCCAAGTGGCCCAAAGGGGCGACGTGGTGGGACGGGGCGCGCATGGTTGCTGGCTTTGGCGGTATCCAGGATTTAGCGTTAACGCGTCACGCCGGTCGATTTTGGCTGCTTGCGGAAATCATGGGTGAGGGGTTGGTGGTTGCATCTTCCGGGGATGGTGAGACGTTTGGAGCCGTGACACAGGTTGCCGAGGCTGGGTTTGAGCCAAGCTTGGGCGAAGTGGGTGAGACTGGCTTGCTTGCGGTGTATCATCGGGCGGGTGTGTTGTACCGGCGTGAGATGGGGGCCAAGGGGCAGTGGTTGCCGGAGGAACGCTGGCTGGAATCGAACAATCGTTTGCGGGAGCCTGTGGTGTCTTGGTCAGAGTCAGAGGGCCTGCTGAGTTTTGTCGAAAGAACGGGCAGTGAGGATCGGATACGCATTCGGCGTTTTGGTGAGGATAGACGTTTAGAGGTGGCTGTGGAGCCTGGCTTTTTGGGTGGTGGCGGGCGATCGCCTGTAATTTTTCGCGCGCAAAACGGCAAAATGGCTTGGGCTTGGGGTATGAAGACAGTGGATGGGCGTCAGGGCGTGACGGTGTGTGTGCCGCAGGATGTGATGTGATCGTGGCTTGGCTGTTGCGAGGCGATCATCAATATTTGGTGGGATTGTACTTGGGGCGTTCGCAAGATTCAATCGGGGGGCTGTTGCGGTGAGTCTGTTATTTGAGCATCACAATCCAACCAGTCAGCTGATGGGGGAGATTTTGATTTCCCAGCAGTGGGTGAGTCCTTCGGATCTGGAGAAAGCGTTAGCTGAAAAGCGGCGCACGAATGAAAAACTGGGTGCGATTCTGTTGCGTTTGGGGCACTTGAGCGCGATGGAGCTGGATTTTATTCTGGCTCAGCAAACCGGTAACACCGTTACCGGTGAGGCGGACAATGTCCAGCAACGGCTTGGGGATATTCTGAAAAAATCGAAACGTTTGAGTCCGCGGCAGTTGAGTTTGGCGGTGGAGGAGCAGAAGCGCACCAATGAAAAATTGGGCGAGGTGCTGTTGCGGTTGAATTTGCTTGATCCATCGGAACTGTCTGCAGTATTGGCTTGGCAGGATGATTTCAAGAGTTCGGACCCCCTGGCGGTGCGTTTGTTGCTGGGTGAGATTCTGGTGGCGACCAAGCGGTTGAACCGACGGCAACTGGTTGCGGCGCTTGAAGAGCAGAAGTTGACGCGGCGTCAGTTAGGCCAGGTTTTGCAAGATGCCGGCATGGTCAGCAAGTGGGACATTCGCAACGCTTTGAAAATTCAGTCCAAAATGGTGGCGGCGGGTTTGATGGCGATGATGGGTGCGATGTTCTTGACTGGTTGTGGGGCGCCGACAGTTCCACATACGCCGGATTTTTTAAAGAACAGCAGTTATCAGGCGGTGAATCCCCGCGCGGGGGTTGGGCGTGTTTATGATCCCACAAAGGCTACTTACAAGGTGGCCAGTTTGCCGGGTGGGCGACAGTTGATGAGTTTCGCGGATGGCAGCCGGGTGATCAAGGATGTGCCGTTTTTCAAGCAGGCTAACGACAATACGTGTGCGCAGGCGGTGACGACGGTCGTGCTTAATTATTGGGGTGTCAAGCAGGATTATCAGGCGTTGGTGATGGAGCAGAATCGTCTCAATTTGGCGACTCATCACAATAATATCGTTGGTTACATTGGCAGTAAGGGTTTAAAGGCCAAGGCGTATCGAGGGGGCAATCTTGGTTTTCTCAAATCGTTAATCGATCAAGGCAAGCCGCCGATCGTGTTGCTTGAATTCAACCAGGATCTCTTTCAGCAGCACTATGTGACGGTGGTGGGTTATAACAACCTGAGTGGCAAGATCATTTTTCATGACTCCATTGACGGCCCTTATCAGCAGCTTGATGAGGATCAGTTCTTCGCAATGTGGCAGTCCCCGAGTTTGGCCAATTTGCCTTTGTTTGGTGGTGCCAATTATCAGGGTTTGATTATCGAGGTGGGTAAGTAGGCCTTTTTCTTGACAAGTTTGCGATACTGCCTGTTATACTAAAATTCCCGGGCGGTTGGCTCAGTGGTAGAGCACTTCGTTCACACCGAAGGGGTCACGTGTTCGAATCACGTACCGCCCACTTTGAAATTTTAAATGCGTCAAAATCGTCTGATGTGTAGCGAAATTTTTTAAAATGGTTATAAATCCTGATTGTAGAGCTTTCTGTTTGGCTCTCGGGTAAATTTAACCATCAACCAATTCATCTTTGAGTGGTTGAATAAACATTCTTCACCCGGGTATGTTGTAAGAGATGACGTGAATCCTGCAACGAGGATATTGCCGTGCGCCGTTATTACACACTGTGTATGTTGTTTTTACTCAACGCCTGTGCATCCGAGACCAACAAGGTGACGGAGTCAGCGCTTTCTTCATTCATCAAACTCGATAACAATCAGTTTGTCGCGACGAGTA
Organism: Candidatus Sericytochromatia bacterium; assembly: GCA_040400605.1. Lineage (GTDB taxonomy): Bacteria > Cyanobacteriota > Sericytochromatia > S15B-MN24 > JAQBPE01 > JBBAPZ01. The sequence goes on along the minus strand of JBBAPZ010000017.1, from coordinate 57,070 downwards.
GTCTTGGCGGGGTTTTGAAAGCACCGGGGGGTATCGTTGCGACCGGTGGTGGAAACTTGGTGGCGACCGGCGGAGGAAATCTTGTTGCGACGGGTGGTGGCAATTTGGTCGCGAGATTTGGGTTATTGGCGATTAATGAGGTGCCGGTCGTCAGTGCATCGATCACTTTGACGAATCTTAAACGCGAACCTTTGCCTGGCATCAAAACGGTCGTCACGGATAGCAAGGGGAATTTTCGTTTTGACAGGGTTCCGAGAGGCGAAACCGTCTTGATGACCACCACGTTAAAAACCAGTGATGGTAAAACGTGTTATTTTCAGAGTTTAGCCAAAGCGCGAGCGGGGTTAGAGGTTGTTGACATCAATTCCGCGGGTACGATTGTATCGACTTGCTTGCTATCCCGCTTAAAAGCGGTTGAAGCCAAAGACTTTGGGTCGTTGGATATGTCACTTTTTCGGGAAGTGGCAGGTTTGGTTGAGAATGGTCTGGCATCGGATAAATTGCCAGATTTCTCAAGTGAGACATCCCTTGCCAAGCAAATGGAAACCTTGGAGGGGGCATCCGCCGGGATCCGGCGATTGATGGTACGTATTGAGGAAGTACTGGTACCCAGAAGAGAAAGGTTTGCGCCACCGGATGGCGCGCCAGCCGTGCCCAGCACACCTGCACCCTTGCCGCCGGGCGCACCAAGTGGCGTGGAACCTGCTCCCGGTGCTCCTTCTGATGCGCCGGGGTCGGGTTCGAATCTGGTTAGTATCTATGATTTTCCACCCTTTGAAGGGCAGGCTGCCGAGTGTTCCGCTGAAGAACTCGGCAAGCAACAGTTAAGCGGAACGACCATCGAATTTTTGCCGGATTCGGTAACCAACGAAGCGTTTGTAGTCGATGAAATGCAAATTTGTCGCTATGAGATTAGCAAAAGTGCTGAGCTTAACAGTTTTATTCCCATTGAAGGGAGTGTTCTTGGATTTGATGCGGCGAGCAAAAAATGGAAAGTGAAGTTGCCACCTGCTTGCTCGATTGTGTTGGTGATCCGTTCAGGCACTGATGTCTTTGCGAAAGAGAATGTCAACTTCACGTCAAATTTGTCTTTTAGACGCATTGATTTCAGGATCACCGGCACCAAGAAAGCGTCTCCTTCACCGAAACCATAGAATTGGTGTGGTGGGCGAGGCTATAGGGGATCAGTGGCGGCCCTGACATTTTCCACGACAGCATGGGCGCCTTCGCGGGGGGCGGTTCACCACGGCGTGGTTCCAGGCATGCCTGACACGCTGCTCGACTTGAACTGGCAGGGCGTCCCCCCGGAGCTTCGGGGTCCAGGAGCTACCAGGCTTTTATCCATCCTCAACCTTGATCATCGTAAGCTCGCCTCACGACACCCGGCATTCTCTGTGAGGCCGGGTGTTCACTTTTCGGCACGAGTTGAGTCAGGAGTAGTTTAGTTCAAAGTGTCACTTATCCTGCACACGTCACTTAAATGATCTTCGTTAATCTGGTACCCACAGTGGTAAACCAAACAAAAAAGAAGCCAGCTTCCAAAACTGGAAACCGGCTTCATTTCAGGTGGCCTAGGGCAGAATCGAACTGCCGACACTGCGATTTTCAGTCGCATGCTCTACCAACTGAGCTACCAGGCCAAACCGTAGAGGCAATTTTAACAGAATATAATTTATTTCGCAAGCAGGAAACCGGAGACGGGTGAACGAAATCTTGGGTGTTAAACCTCGCGCGCGCATTATCGGCGCTGGCGCTTGGCTTTTGTTTGGCTGTCGGTGATCCAGATTGGGCTGCTCCACGCCCAGGCTTTCTGGTCGTTAATAATCAGTTTTGCGAAATAATAGGCATCGCCGTCAGGAGCAGGAACATTTAACACCCAGCGTGCCACTTTTTGGCCGACTTTTGTGCTTGCGATGATCTGTGCGGGCTTGCCGCCCACTCCGTCGGTATCGCCATACAACTCCAAGCGTTGGATGACCGTATCTGGATCACTGGCCGCTATCCGAACCTGTAACTCCTTGGTGCCCAGTATCTCAGCACCCATGTCTTGCCCATTGATACCGAACCAGAGCTTCACGTTGGGGTCGATCGCAGCAAAGGTCCGCCGGGCGCGGAACGCATCCAAAATCTCGCCCCGATTCAAAGACTTGGCCCAAACGCCCGTTCGCGTCGGACACGCCAAACCCCAGTTCTTCACATGGTTGTCTTGATCAGCCACCGCGCCAATGCGCCATCCGCGATTCAGAAAATCCAAATATTCCGCTTCATAATTCAACCCGTTCACACCCCGATCCCATTCCTCAGGCTCTCCAGCCATATCCGGCTTCTCATACTTGCCTGGACCATTCAACAAAGCAATTCCCGTCACTTTGTCGTGCGCCACCACTGATGGCCGCGACTCCAGCGTCGGCGAAAAACGAAGGCCACCAAACTCGAGCGGATTCGTTGGATGGGGATGATTGAACTGCACCGCCGCCACCTCAGGATGATTTGGCAGCCAATGCCTGTAAAAATCGTCCCACGCCCCGTTTTCCAATCCACAACGCTCCCGCGCCTCCAATATGTTGATATGGCCACCTTTTGAAATCGAACTCCACTCCTGCGCCACCAACGCCACGAAACGCCCCGGCTCGGTAAACGCCTCCGCAGCCTTCGCCAAATTGCGATACCCCGCATCCGAAATCATATGCGAATGCGAAGAAACCCCCATAAAATCAAGCCGCGCCCGCTCGCGCGCAAAGGTATAAGCCTCCGCCAGCGTCCCCTGACCATCATCGCCACCCTCCGCCACGTGGGTGTGCTGAATTCCCATAAACGCACGGTAACCAACTTTGGTCGCTTCCGCCTCAAAACCGCCATCAAGACGCGCCTGAAGCAAAACAGGCGTCCGCGATGGGGCCGCCACCCATCCACACCCAACAAGCAATAACAAACTCAAACCTTGAATGGATTGAATCGCCCGTTGCCACGAATCACGCTGCATGCTCAAAAACCCTTTCGTGATGATTTCACTAACGGCTTATGCACTGATGTGATGCGAAAATGACGTTAACTTATGCCTAATTTTTGGTTTATAATTCAATTTAAAAAAAGTGTCTATTATTCGAACGCGTTGATTGGTAATCAAATTTTGGCTGTGATACAGTAACAACCCGTCAGTGCCTGATGTTTTGAACAAAAAGCGATGCGTTGCTGTATCGTGATGGTCGGGGCTGGATGCCCTTTGATTCCAGGCGAAACGTTTTTGCCCCCGAGTCTCGGAATGGTGGACCTACCCTGTATGCCGTTATGTGCTGCCGTTGGTGGCAAACTGGCGTGCAGAGAGTAACGCTTGTCTCATCCAACAGTTTGGGTCAGTGGTGGCTGTGAGGCCAGGTGGTTTCCAGGAGTGCCAGGATGCCGATGGTGGCGAGCATTAGCCGTAGTCCGCCTGGTGTGCGCATCACGAGGGGCAACAACTGCCCGAGCGCAACATAGGCGATGACCCCTGATGCCAGGGCCAGCACGACTGCGGAGGCGCCGATGGCGACGCCGAGCGTTTTTGCGGTTCCGATGCCTGCCAGCAGTGCGAGTCCGATGACGATGGCTGCACCTTGTGCCGTCGCACGCCGGGCGCCAGCTGCGAGCAGAATACTTGCTGCGACGAGTCCTTCCGGCAAGAGGTGCAAGAGCAGTCCGATGCTCAGCACGATACCCAAATGGGCACTGGTTGAGAAACCGGCAGCCAGACTCAGTCCGTCGAAAAAGGTACATACGACGAGACAACCCACTGCGGTGCAGGCGGTGCCATGGTGAAGATGGCCATGGTGGTGCAGTGCGTGGATGTGGCTCATTGGGTCAATACGGTGAGTGGAACAGGCTTCCGTTGCGTGATCGCACGCATCGTGATCATGGTGACGACCATGGTGATGGGCTTCTGCCATGCTGAACTCGTCTGCCGGCTGCTGTGTGAGCCATCTGTCGAGCCGGGGGGCCAGGTGCTGTTCCAGCAACACGACCGCGACGATCCCGACCAGAACCCAGACAAATGCCTGGTGCCCGAGCACCTCGCTGGCCGTCGGCAGCATCTCAAGACACAAGGTGGTGAGTAACAAGGCACTGCCGACGGCCATCAACAGCCCGAGCCTGTGTCCCGATAACCAGGCAGGCGAGCGTGTCGCCACCCAGTAACCCCCGCCGACCATGATGCTGGCACAGACGAAGCCGAAGATGATCACATTCACGATGCGCGCTCCTGTGTATGTCGGGTCTGACGTTTAGGCGACCGTTATTTGGATTCCTTGTATAGCGCGTGGCGGCGCAGGATGGGATCGTATTTGCGAAGCTCAAGACGTTCCGGGTTGTTCTTCTTGTTTTTTGTGGTGACGTAGTGGTGAGAACTTTCCGTGCTCTTGAGTTTGATGATGATGCGCATGATGATCGCTTTCTGAATGTGCGGGTTGGCATGACTGGGATGACGATTGGCAACGGTTTTGCTGGCACAGGATGGCTGCATCGTTCGAGCGGCGTTCACCCAAAACCACCAGCCGAGCAAGTTTGCCAGCCCTCAACCCCGCAGCCGGATCCGTTTCAACGGGTAACTTTTCGGTAACCCTGAACACTTATGTTTCCATAATAAAGCAATATTATTTCAATAAATATCAATCAGTCAACTGGAGGCATTGTCAGACCGTCACGTGTCCGATTGTTGGCGAAACGGCCGATGCCTGCTTTGTCAATCCGATGGGATTCGGGGGTCGGCCTGGTTGCTTGTTTGTCCCGCATTGTGCGAGAACTGCACATTGTGAGATGACGAGAATGAAACATGCCGGTCGGTAATCGGGCTATCGCCGATCCATCCAACCGCGTCCCTTACGCAAAGGTGTGAAGGACAGAAAAATTTTTGTTGACAGATTGCCCGCAGTTTTGTAATACATGTTTTATTGCAATAATATTGCATTTATTTTCAAGGGAGAGATTGATGATCAATCTGTTTAACTTCGAATCAACGGGAGCGGGTGATCAGGAATCCCGGCGTCGCGTCAGGGCGTGGGCGGCCGTGATTTTGGGTGCTCGTCCCGAGGATGTGTTGACGGTTTCGGAGTTGCGGTGTGGTGAGGATGCGTGTGCCGATCTCGAAACCTTGATTGTTTTGACGCCGGCTGTGGGTGTCCGTCGGGTGTTGAAAGTTGCGAAGGGTGTTTCTGGTATCGAGCAGGCGGATTTGCTTGATGCACTGTCCAAGGCCACAAGTATGGAGAATCAAGTATGAGTCAGGTGATGGAAAAAGTTCCCGTAACGGTTTTGACCGGTTTTCTTGGTGCAGGCAAGACGACCTTGTTGAACCGGATTCTGAGTGAGAATCACGGTTTGCGCATTGCAGTCATCGAGAACGAGTTTGGCGAGATTGGCATTGATAACCAGATCGTGGTCAATGCTGAAGAAGAGATTTTTGAGATGAACAACGGCTGCATCTGTTGTACGGTGCGTGGCGATCTGATCCGTATCCTGGGCCAGTTGATGCGTCGTAAGGAGCGTTTTGATCACATCGTGATTGAGACGACGGGTTTGGCTGATCCCGCTCCGGTGGCGCAAACCTTTTTTGTTGATGATGAGATGAAGGAAGCGTTGCGGCTTGATGGGATTGTCACGCTGGTGGATGCGTGTCATTTGCCGCAGCACCTTGATGCCGATGCAGAGGCACTGGCGCAGGTTGCGTTTGCGGATGTGATCGTGATCAACAAGACGGATCTTGTCAGCAATGAGGAATTAGAGGCGCTTGAGTCGCGGTTGCGTTCAATTAATGCGGTGGCGCGCTTCGAACGGGCTGCGCACGCGGATATTCCCATTGAGTTGGCGATTCGGGTGGGCGGTTTTGACCTAGACCGTGCGCTGGCGATCAAACCCACGTTTCTGATGCCCGAGTGGCCGTTCGAGGCGACAAGTGTTTATCAACTTGCTGCGGGGCGTTACGAACTGGTGCTTCTCGCGGGTCCTGATCCAACGATTGATGTTTTGTTGGAAGCGTTACCGGCAGCAACGGAAGCGGTACTGGATGAAGCCGAGGAACTGGCCATCGTGCGATTTACGGATGATTCGGAAGGGGTTATCCCAGGGGCAACTTTAACCCCGCGCAACACGCCTTGGACGCTTGATGTGCAAGCGGCGCGCAATGTGTACCTGCTTGATGTGCCTGTTGCGGGTGCTTATGCGCTTTACAGTCAGCATGGCCCTGATGAGTTTTCGTTGGGTTTGATTGATGCGGCAGGTGGACGTATTGAGCCGATTTTTGTTCGTGCTTACGATCCGGATCACGAACACGATGAAAGCGTTGGTTCTGTGGGGTTGGAGATTGATGAGCCACTTGACGCAAAACTGTTGAATCAGTGGATGGGGCGCTTATTGCGGGAACGTGGTGTGGACATCTTTAGAAGCAAAGGCGTCCTCAACATTGAAGGACAGGATCGGCGATTCGTTTATCAAGCTGTTCATATGTTGTTTGAAGGTCGACCTGGTGAACCTTGGGGTGAGCAGGCCCGCAAGAGTCAACTTGTTTTCATCGGACGAAATCTGGATAGGCAAGCATTGATGGAGGGCTTTTTGGGATGCCTGGCATAGGGGTTATGCCGGGCTGGCTGAATGGCCCCACTTTGACCGAAGCGCCTGACGCGGTTCAGGCGATCGCCTGGCATCCCACGCAGGCGCGCTGCACGGTAGGCTTGGTGGGCGGCGAGGTTCTGGATTGGGATCTGGAAGACTTGGTTTTAAGACCACGTCGAGCGCACGAGGAGGGTTTGCTTGCGTTGATCTGGAGTCCTTCGGGCGATCGCCTGGCGACTGCTGGTCAAGATGGTGTCGTGCGGGTGTGGCATCACGATGGCCATCTCCTCGCGACATTGACCCAGCAGACCGCGTGGATCCACGCGTTGGCCTGGTCATCGGATGGTGGATGGTTGGCCGTTGGATCCGGTCGTTACCTTGAATTATGGGATTTGCGTGCAACTGAAGCGGTTTGCGTTGCTCGGAAAGGCCCCCACGCCTCGACCATCAGTGATATCACCTGGTTGCCGGCGAAAGCGGGTGTTGCCGTGGCTGCCTATGGTGGTGTGACAATCTGGCCGTCTCCGGAATCAGGTTCGATTGGAAGTCAACTCAAGGGCTTGCTGTTTGCCTCTGATGGAGAAGCGTCTCGTCACTTGCCTTTCAAAGGTTCGCTGTTGAAACTGGCGGTCAGCCCTGACGGCCGTTTTTATGCCACCGGCAACCAGGATGGGACGGTTCATTTATGGTACGCGACGAGTGGTCAGGATCTGGAGATGGATGGTTATGCGACGAAGGTGCGCGAACTTGCCTGGGATCCTCGTAGTCGGTTCATTGCGACAGGCGGCTCTGAAGATGTGACCATCTGGGATATGCGCGGCCGAGGGCCGGCAGGTTCGAAACCATTGGTGCTTGAGGGCCACGAGGCATTCGTCACCGCACTGGATTGTCAGCCTGTTGGTGATTTGCTTGCGTCTTGTGGGCGTGATGGTCGCGTGTGCTTTTGGCGTCCGATGCGCGGGCCGGATCTTCGTGGACGTGAACTACAGGGGATGCTCAAGCTCGGAGAGCCAGCAGTCGGAGTGTCGTGGCGGCCTGATGGGAAGCAGCTTGTCGCGGCAGGGCAAGACGGTCGTTTGCTGACTGTCCGTGTGAACCGCTAGCGCATTGATCAAGTCGTGATCCCGAGTAAGCTGCGATGAACTGGCGTCCGAGGGCCAAGCGCGATGAGAGGGCGTACTTTGTGGTGCGTGATCAACGGGCGATTTCCCTGGGCGTCAGGGCCAGCGGATTATCTGGCGATGAGCGACTCCTTGATTGGTGCGCCAGATAACCGAGGAGACAACAATGTCGGTTGAATTACAGGTCAGTGTCGGTCTGGCTGGGGCGTTTGTGCTCGGCCTTCGACATGGTCTTGATCCGGATCACATCGCAGCCGTTGATGCCATGACCTATCGCTCGTTGAACGAGCGCCCGGAATTGGCCCCCTGGGCGGGTACCCTCTTCGCATTGGGGCATGGTGGGGTTGTGATCGTGATTGCCGTGGTTGTCGGTGCATTGGGCGCTCACGTCAGTGTCCCGTCTTTTCTGACCCGACTTTTGGAATGGACTCCCGTTGCATTGCTGGTTGTGCTCGGAACGCTCAATTTGCGCGCGCTGTTGCGGGAAGGTGATTATCGCCCCGCACCGTTACGCCTCGGAATTGTACCCGCCTCTTTGCGTAACAGTGGTCATCCTTTGGCGATGGTTGCGGTAGGCGTTGTTCTTGGGCTTGTTTTTGATACGGCGTCCCAAGCTGCGGCATGGGGCTATGCAGCCAGCGTTCAAGGAGGGGCTTGGGGCGCATTTGGTGTGGGTTTGGCATTTACCTTGGGGATGCTTGTGACCGATACGTGTGATGCACGTTTGATGTGCCGATTTTTGCGTGATGCCTCGACAAAGAGCGCTGGCACGTATCGGAGATTCATTGGTTGGTTCACTGTCGCACTCTCTTTCGGAATGGCATTTTACAGTGTCGTCATCGCACTGAACCCCAGGTTTGAGTTGCCCGATGGCTGGTTAACGGTGCTTGGTTGCGCCTTGGTGATTGTCGTGGCGAGTGGGGTGGTTTGGTTGAATTGGCCGAAGCCCGTCCGTGCCGCTTCGAAACTTGGTTAGCGCGTGGGGGAACCATCAGATTCACTGGCTGGATATGTGTGTCAAGTGATAACGGATGCAAGCGCGAGACGGCGTTTTCGTCTTTCATATGCCGCTGCGAAAACAGTGTTTGACGGACAGTCAGTCAATCTTATGGATGCTTGGATGTGTGTTCAGTCGATGAGGAGGTCTTTGATGTCTCGGGTATCTTCACCGTGCAATGACCGGTGTGCACGGGATGCGCGCTTCGGTTGGTGTGCGGGTTGTTTTCGGACAGTTGATGAGATCCGGCACTGGAAACAGATGGATGATCGCATGCGATTGCGGGTGTTGGATCATTGCAGGCGTCGGGCGAGTCACGTCCGAGCCTTGAACCGTGGCTGAAAGGATGGACCAAAACTTGCGTATTCCATACTTCCGCGGCCTCGTTGAGCATGCTTACGAAACCGGGGCCAATTTATCCATTGTGTTACGTGGAATGCCGGATGGTCGCTTTAGTGGCCATGTGCAGGAGGTGACCGATGATTGTTTCTCACTGACGCACGTGGCTGATTTCGGTGCCTGGCGGTGGAGTTTTGCTTTTGATGATCTTTTAACGGTCGGTCTACGCCTGCCGTTACCTGTGGACAGTGGCCTCACGCCAAGCTGTTCGAAACACGACACCCCTTGATTGTTTGGAGATGAATGGATGGAACTTCAGGATCAGATTTTGCCTTGTGATACATGTGGCGGACAGTTCACGTTTTCCGGGAGCGAGGCCGCATTTTACGCCGAGCGGGGTTTCTCAATGCCCAAGCGTTGCGCGGGTGCGCGTAAGGCGAAGAAACAAGGTGTTCTTGAGCGTTATTCCGCGTGTCCTTTTGGCGCGGAAAATGATAGGCGCGGGCACGGTGGTGGATCCGCCCGCTCCCATACCGAGCGCGGCGGTTGGCCGCGTCCTCGACCTGACGTTGAGGGGACGGGGGTGATTCTTGCGGGGGTTGTTTCATCTCTCAATCTTGACCGTGGTTTTGGTTTTATTGATGGCGCAGATGGTAATACTTACTTTTTTGACGCACGGGAAGTGTCTGGCGGTGATTTTAATTCGCTACAAAAAGGGAGACCCGTTCGATTTGAGGAAGCACACTCTCCGCGTGGTCCCCGAGCCCGGTCGATTGAGACGGTTTGATTGTGATTTGCATCCAGAGGAAGGAGAAGCGCAATGTCCCGAGTTTGTTCCATATCAGGCAAGCGTCGTAACGTCGCTAACAACGTCAGTCATTCCAACGTCAAGACGAAACGCGTTCAGCAACCGAATCTTCAAAACAAGCGTTTTTGGTATGCCGAAGAGGGACGCTGGATTCGATTGCGCGTATCGACCAAGATCATCAAAACGATCGCGCGTCACGGACTGGCAGCCACGCTCAGGCGCTATAAGGTAAACCCTGATGGGTTGAACTAGACTGAAGTTCCGCAGCGAAAGCGCCTAAACATTGAAACCCTGCCTGAATGTGATGATTGGGCGGGGTTTCGTGTTTTTTCTGCGTTTTGTTAATGAATTTGACGGTTTTGAGTCCCATTCAACAAATTCGCTGATTGTTCGTTAGATGTTTGTTTTAACGACGCGGGTCGTGGAATTGGAAAACGGTCTTGTTGCCTTTGTGTTTTGGTCTGGTGGTTGCCGTTTGATCAGCGGAATGGATGGCGCTTGTCTCCAACCATCAGATTGACTGATTGCTCGTTAAATATGCATTGTGACGATGCCGCATGTAACTCCCGAAGTCGGTTGGCTTACTCTTGCGTCTTGTTTTGATGGTCAGCGTCTGATCGGTGAAATTGATGGATGGTTCTTGTCTATCCCTGATTTGCGCTTGTCTGATTTGGGTATGCCATGTGTTGGGGGCGCGTTGAATGGGGGCTTGGTTGTTTTGTGATGACGCGGCAGCTACGCAAGCGACCTTGGTGGTTGTTGCTGTCTTTGGTTGCTTTGTTGGGGTGGTTGGTGGGTGTTGCCTGGGGGTGGCTGACGCCACGTGTTCCAGAGGGTGTTGAGTCGCGTGTGTGGTCAAATCGCCTGACGCCTGGCTTGAAGGCGCCGCTGGATTTGTTGGTGATGGCCACGGATGTATCGTATGCGTGGCAGGGGGGCAAACCGGTGTTGAGTCTGGGGGGCAATACGGACACGATGTTGCTGACCCGATTTGATGTGGTGCGGAAGCAAATCCGGATTCTGTCGATACCGCGTGATACGCGGGTGCCTATCCGCGGACATGGGGTGTTTAAGATCAACGCTGCCAACCCTTATGGCGGTCCGGAACTTTCCATGGAAACGGTCGCTGCGTTGACAGGCATTGCCGTGCGTCATTACATCATTTTCAATCCACAGGCCGTGATAACCCTGGTGGACGCACTGGGTGGCATTACGCTCAATGTGCCCCAACCCATGCATTATGATGATCGTACAGGGCGTTTGCACATTCATCTATCGCCTGGCCTGCAAAGACTTGATGGGCAAAAGGCGCACGATTATTTACGTTTTCGGCATGACGGTCAAGGTGATATCGGCCGTGTGCAGCGTCAGCAGGTGTTTATGGAGGCGGTGGTCAGACAGTGTCTCACACCGGTCAATTTGCTGGCGACGCCGAGATTGTTGACACTGGTCAAGCAGCATTTATCAAGCAACCTGAGCCGACAGGAGTGGCTGGATTTGATCGCCTCACTCCATCGTTTCAAACGCGAGAGCATTCATACGGCAACAGTGCCAGGACGCGAGGTCATCATCCAGGGTGGTTGGTACTGGCAAGCCGATGTAGGTGCGCTTGGCGGGCTTATTGATGATTTTTATCTTGTCAAACCTGACGATACAGAAACGCGTTAACTGGTGAACAAATTTTGGCGGTTGTTTAACAACAACACGTGAGTGCCTGATGTTTTGAGTTTGACGACCAATCTTTGAACAGAAACCGATGAGTCACCGTGTAAGTGATGACTGAGCCAGGCGGCGTGTCATCGACGGGGAGTGTTCAGTGATCGACTGTTTTCCCATTTGCTGGATCACCTCAATCAGTTTGTCCAGATTGCCGACACTGACTTTGGCAATGCCCGCGAAATCATCAGATTTGAGACTGTAGAGCCATTCGACGACGATGGGTACCAACATGCTCAGATAGCGTCCGTAAGGCGCAAACGATACCAACGCTTGTCCCATCCCGATCACGGTGACCTTGATGGCTTCTTCCCGATTGAATGCCGCCCCACGATGCGTCACGTAATAATAGGCAAGCGCGCGCGCACCACCAAAAGCCGTCTGCAACGCAATGGTCACAATCAGGCTGGCGCCAAGGTCGACTTGACGGGGATCCTGCGCCATTAAACGCTCGTAGGGAAAATCCATCCGAAAATCATCGACAACAACCCGCACGTTGCCGCTGCGCACTGTTTCGGAAAAGTCGTAGCGCGTTTCAAGTCCCCCGTCTGTCCGAACGAGAACCATGGCATCAAGTCGCGCCAACCGCCCCTTGAAACTCGGTTTGATGCGTGCGTAAAACGACTCCGCCATCTGAACAGGCGTCAATTTTGGCGACAAGTTTGATGTTCGAAAATTTTCACGCGTGGCAGACTGCCTAACGGGTACCGAACCGCAGCCACCCAACAGCACCATCGACATTACCAAACTCATTGTCCATCGCATCGCGCTGCAATCAACTCCTATCGCCTGTCGATATCAGATCACTAATCTAAGCACATGTCATGCGTTAGTATAACCTCATCTTAAATGTTTACCTGGAAAAACTCAACCGAATTCGGACACGAACCGATCAAATGAAGATGTGAAATCAACCAAAAATTAACTTTAAATTAAGCAAGAAAACGTTTCATGGGTACGATAACCGGTGTCATGCAGCTGTTCGTGGGCTGTGGCGAATTTTGGTAACAGAAGGGCTTAAGCGTGCAACGCGGCTATGATTCTGTCAGCATCAATGGTCGTTCGCTGGCTTATCAGGGCTTGGCGCGATTGAAGTCGGGGACGGATGCGCCGGCGGCGGCTGAAAAAACCAAAGAAAACGGTTTCGATGAGATGTTGGTGAGTGTGGTGACGCCCAGTGGGGAGTCTGAGCGCTTGTTGATTTATGCGAACCGATTGGATTTTTCGTTCAAGAAGCGCAATGTGGTGCCCGATTTGCGGATTAACGGTCAGCCTGCGGTGCTTTTGCATTATGAGGATGAGGCCAACGGGTTTTGGGAACGGGCGTTGCGGGGTGTGGGTTTGGGGTTCAAGGATGCGTTCGAGGCGGTTGCCACGATGGCACGGCGCAGCGTGGAGGGCATCGTGATCACGGGCACTGTGGCGATGGCTGGTGGTACGGCGCTGATTGCGATGCGGGGTGGATCGGAAGCGGTGTCGCTCATTTTGCCGATTATTCGTTCGGTCGCCAGCAATTTGTTGTTCATTGGGTCTGGTGTGGTTGTCGTTGGGTCAATGCTGATCGCGCTGAGCGGTATTGTTCGGGCGATCGCCAGTGGTCCTGCGCAATCGAAGATGGGAACGATCGCATCGGTCATTGATGATGACCCAACCAAGGGTTTAAAAGGTATTGGACCTTATTCCAAGTCTGACAAGGCACCATCGCAAGCACCGGTTATCGGTCCTTTGAAGCAACGCTTCGACTCACTTTCTGGTGAATCTCCCATTCGGGGATTACAGGGTTTCGGCTCGTATGGCTTGCGTGATTCGAAGCAAAAGGCGGTGTCTGAGCCTTCTGCCGGCAAGCGCTTGAACCTTGATGCATTCAAGGATCTGTACATTCCGTAAAAAGTGGATGCCATCACGTTCAGCGGGCACCTTGGCGGGTATAATGCCCTCGGTTGTCTTCGCGAGCGGGGGGATGGATGGGCAGCAGTTTTCATTATCAGATTACCGCGGGCTTCAGAGCCATCAGTCAGTGGCAGGAATCCATCGTGCGCAATGCGCAGGGGCTTTTGCAGCCTGGCTACAACAATGAGATTGGCCAGCTCGGCACACAGGGGGGCAGTGGTGCCGATGCGGGCCAGAAGCCGACGGAAGGGGCAGGGGGGCGCAATGCCCGGGCCGACGGTGGGGGTGGTACCCTGCGCTTTGGCGTTCAGGGCATCGCGTTCCGGCAAGGGATGGTGGAGCCGGTTGAGAGTTCAACCAGTTTTGCGGTTCGGGGTGAGGGATTTTTCGTTTTGGCGGAGAATTTGAGACCAGGGGCGCGTTTGTTTTTGACCCGTGCTGGCGATTTTAATTTTGATGCGCAGGGGCGTTTGGTGAATGCGCAAGGTTTGTTCGTGGTGGGGGGGGGTGGTCGATTGACGGATCCGCCGACGCCGGTTTTGCGCAATGCGGTCGGTGGGGTTAACTTGCCTGATTTGAGTCTGGGTCAGGTGAGTTCGCGGTCTCAGTTGGGCTTTTCGGGTTATGGCAATACGGTGTATCAGGTGACGGATGCGTCAGGGCCTTTGCGTGTTTTTGCCAATGGGCGTGCGGAGGTTGGGTTTGTTCAGGCCGGGGTGATTGAGATGCCGGATCGCATCGGTGCGGGTGCCATTTTACAGACCCAGGTTGTGACCGCATTGCAGAATTACAAGATGTTCAAGGATATGTTGGATAACTTCAACAAGTCGGTGGATGATGCGCTGGGTGTGGTGAAGTAGCCGGAGATGTCTTGATGGTTTGGGCACGGGTTTGGCTATGTCTGGGGCTGCTGGGTCTGTGGTCTTGCGTGGAAGAAGCATCGGGCGTCGGGGCGAATGTGGCGCAGGGTGGGGATCAAGCACCCGTCATCACCAATCTGGAGGCACGGGATGAGGGCAATGGGATTGTAACCTTGCGCGTTCGCGCGACGGATCCCGCCAACTCGGGATTGACCTATGCGTGGAGCGTGGATGAGGGCACCTTGCTTGGCCGTACGGGGATGACTGTTCAGTGGCAACCTCCAAAGAAGCCGGGGACTTACAAGGCTCAAGTCGAGGTTGGGAGCAGTCGGGGTGGCAAGCGAATTGCGACTCAAACCTTTGTTGTGGGGGCGGATGGTGTTGTAAAGGAAGTTAGTCGCTCGATTCCGACAGTGGATCCTGGGGTTGCTTCAACGTTGACGGTTAGTGGGCGACCCGTGTTCGCCACACCTGTGCCTGCGGGTGAGATTACGCCTGTGCCGCGGCCGGTGTTTGGTTCGCCGTTGCCTGTGCCTGCTATGTCACCAACGGGTGTATCACCGTTGCCGACGGTGACGCCGCCTCCTGCTGAACCCGGGGTGCCGCTTTTGCCTGCGACCGTCTGGAAACAGGTTGATCCCGCGCTGATGCCACCGAATATTGGTAACTTGAAGGCGTTGAATTTCAGCAGTGACAATCGGGGGTGGCTCGTTGGCGCGCAAAAGGCGGTGTTGTTGTTGACGCGGGCGAATGCGGATGCGCAACCGAGTTTGGTGTTTCGCAATGCGACTTTACCTGCGACGGTCAATTTGTCGCAGGTGCGCTTTGTGGATGATACGACGGGTTTTGTGGCGGGTGGCAATCAAGTCTTTCGTACCCGGGATGGTGGGGGGGTATGGGAGGAGATTGCGCCTGGGTTACCGGGTACGGTTAGCATCAGTGCCTTGGTGGTGCAAGGCGCGAAAACGGTGACGATCGCGGATGTGCAGGGGCGGGTGTATCGGACGCAGAATGCGGATGCGGTAAATGCGGCGTCGGTGTTTTGGTCGGAGTTCAATACGCGACCGGGCGATCGCCCCGAGGTTTGGACGACCCGTCTCAATGCGGCAGCGGGGCCTGCGAATGATCCAACCCTGGTGTATTTTGTCGGGGATGGGGTTTATCAGCTTGATACTGATGCGGTCAATGAGCAGCCGGTGTGGAGCAAGCTTTTTTCGCTCAATCTGGCGTCGCAAATTGGCACGGATGGTTTTGCAACGGTTGTGAAGGTACCTTTGCCGGGGGTGATTTGGGTTGCGACGGAAGGGGGCACTTTGCTGCGTAGCTTTGATTTTGGCCGCAGTTGGAATCGTTTGGCACGAACGGCCTTTCGCAATCGGGAGCATAACGGCAGTCCGGTTGTGACCAATCAGTTTTTGGGGCCATTTTTACCGGTACTGGGTGGCGTCAGGCAGATGGCGGTGTTTGATGTGGCTGGTGATCTCAACCGGATGACCGCATTTATCTATCAGTCGGGCAATGTTTATGACTCGCTGGATGGGGGAGGGCAATGGCGGGGTTTGGTGTCAGGGTATTTTGAGGATGTGGCGTTGAATCAGGTGTCGTCGGGTGATTTTCGGGGTTGGGGTTTGGGGATCGGCAATGCGTTGTATCGTTATGAGCCGCGTTGATTGTGTCGATTAAGTTAAAACTTAACGTCAGATTTTGTTTGAAAAATGGGATGATTCGAATGGGCAAGACCCGAGGGTGCCGATGAGTAATTTTCCGATCAATCAACCGAGTCGCCTGGTGACACCGGGCCTTCAGGCTGCCTTGTCGCAATTGCAGCCTTTGAACCAGGTTGCGGCGACGCCTGTATATGGTGCGGATCAGTTTGGTACCACACAGCAGAAAGATCCTGCCGTGTTGCAGGCGGTGGGGCATTACGCGCAGCAGTTGCAGTCCACCAATCCTGTGGATGTGACGATGGCGTTGTCGGCGTTGGAAGGTCTCGGACCGGTGTATCGGCAGGAGGTCAATGGGGCTGTCATGCAGGCGATGCGTTCGGGTGTGGATCCGATTACGCTCCAGGAGTTGAGTGATTACCTGATCCGAAACCAGGTAGCGGGTGCGGCGCAAAAGTTGCAGATGCTGAGTCAGGATGTGAATCCGCAGATGCGTGCGATCGCAAGCAGCGCGTATGCGAAGATGGTGACCCCACCGGTAACCCAGGCTGCACAGGGGCCCGGTTCTGTTGCCCCTGGGGTTGCTTCATCGCCCATTGGCGCTCAATCGGTCGTGCCGGGCAGTGTGCCTCAAACAGGTGCGGCGGGGGCCATGGCACCGGGGTTGCAGCCGACGGCGCCAGGAGTGGCCAACGGGACACCCGGTGCGGCACCTGCGGCATCAACACCGGAGGTCGAGGCTTTTATGGCGCGCTTGCGCGAGTTTTCTTCTTCCGTGCAGGCCGAGTCCGAATTACCGAAAATGTCGACTGCGCAGTTGTTGGCAGTCGCACAGACTGCGCATGGGGACGGACGCATTCGGCCCCAGAGCTTGGAAGCGATTATTGCGGCATTGAATCAGCGGATCAAGGAACCGGGCGTGATGGATTTCATGCGGGCGGTGGTTGCGTCGGATGGGTACCATGTTAGTGGC
Source organism: Candidatus Sericytochromatia bacterium (assembly GCA_040400605.1). Lineage (GTDB taxonomy): Bacteria > Cyanobacteriota > Sericytochromatia > S15B-MN24 > JAQBPE01 > JBBAPZ01. The sequence continues at coordinate 40,123 of JBBAPZ010000017.1, read as the reverse complement.
ACGGCGAAGGCTCGTGCGGCGGTGGCGTTGACCTGTTTTGGGACCAAGGATGATTTGCCTGCGATTCAAAAGTTCCTTGCGGCTCGGGCAGGTTTGATGGTTCTTCATAAAGAGGTCGTGCTGGAGTGTCTGGCGAAACGGCGGGAATTTCTGGAGGATCCGGCGACGGTGGCGTTGCTCAAGGCGTTGCTTTACGACCGCAACACGAGTACGGTTGGCTTGGTTGCCATGCGCATTCTTGGTGCATTGAAGACACCCAAGGCGCGGGATATCATCGGTGAGGCGCCAATTTTGACTAGTGGCTCTTATCATGCGCAAGAGCGAATTGAGGCACTGAAGATTCTGGCAGGTTTTCCGAAGCCTTATTCGGAGGCAACGCTGGCGAAGCTGAAAGTTGTTGCAGGTGATGGTGATCCGGCGATCGCAAAGGAGGCGAAGGCTTTGCTTGGGCAGGGCGGCGGCGGCGGGTGGTTCAGTTGGTGGCCTTTTGGGAAAAAAGCGTAATGATGGTGGGTCGCGTGAGATTAATCTTCGTTTAAAGCTTGTTCGAAAGCCGCAAGATTGAGCGCAAAGTCGGGGAAAAGAACATCAAAGGTACTAATTGATCTGATTCTTGGTTCAGGTTTAGAGGAGGCGCAGATGAGCTCAATTGATAACGTGAGTGTGGTGCGGGCGCTTTATGCTGATCAGGCGCGGGTGCGGGAGGCGGGCGAGAATGCCTCCCACTTGGTCAAGCTTGGGCCGTTGGAGTTACCCAATCAGCTTGGGCCATTGGATTTGCGAACGGCTGATCAGCGCAAGGCCATGGATGAAGTATCGGCATTTCGAGATGCAATGAATCAGGTTCTCGCGCAGATATCCAAAGCGCAGGATTTGGCCAATCGGGCCACTTGAGTCAACTGGCCAGGTAACTGGTTTGAGACCCGTGTGCGGGTGAGGGAGAAACCGTGATGTCAGGCAATCACTTATCGATCGCACCCCTTGGGAGCGTACAGCCTGTCTTTTCTCCTATGCTGGCGGCCGTGCAGAGCATGCCTCCGAGTGCGCCTGCCATGGTCCAGGATCAGATGAGATTGACGGGAGGCTCCGCTGGAGCTGGAAATGCTGCGGTGATGGCCGCGCAGGCTGACCAGTTGCTTGCCTCATCCAACCCTCAAGATCGCTATGCAGGTTTGCTGGCCGCTGCTCGTCTCGCCCAGGTTGATCCCACTGCGGGCATGATGCGTCTGCAACAAGTTGCCAATGTTCCCGGACAGGATCCGCAAGTGGTTGCCTTTGCAACGCGGTATCTCAATGCATTGCAAGCAAGTCCGACAGCTTCCGGCATTCACACACTGGGTCAAGGGGCGGGCGCGTCACAGAACCAGGGTTTTGGCTCCCCTCAGGTGATGCAGCCTGGCACGTTTGCGACTCAACCGACGCAAGTGATGCAGCCCGGTACCTTTGCGACTCAACCGACGCAAGTGATGCAGCCCGGTACCTTTGCGACTCAGCCGACGCAGGTGATGCAGCCCGGTACCTTTGCGACTCAGCCGACGCAGGTGATGCAGCCCGGTACCTTTGCGACTCAGCCGACGCAGGTGATGCAGCCTGGCACGTTTGCGGCTCAGCCGACACAGGTCATGCAGCCAGGCACGTTCGCGACTCAACCGACGCAAGTGATGCAGCCCGGTACCTTTGCGGCCCAGCCGACTGCGCAGGTGATGCCTGGTATGGGGATGCGTCCTGAGGATTCGGCGATCGTTTTGCAGGTGTTGCGTGATGATCTGAATGCTGGTGGGCAAAAGGGTGCGATGGCCATCAGGCAGATGGCGCAGATTGCTCAGACCAATCCGGAATCGCGTGAGAACGTGTTTCGTTTGTTGGTGAATCACATTTATCATAAGGAAGATGTGAGTGTGGGTGAGGCGGTCAATGCTTTGGTTGCGATGAATGATCCGCGTTCCGCGCCTTATATCGCAGCGGTCGCACGGAAGCCGGGTTTATTGGATGCAACCCGCGATGTCGCGCTCAATGCCATGAAAGTGATGGCACAACAGCAGACAGCCACGTCGGGAGTGTCTGGCGTGGTTTCCAATGGTCGGGCATCGATTGAATATTTGCGAACCATGGAGCTTGAGTTACGCAAGGGTGGTCCAGATGGCATCGCGGCTGTGGCCGAGATGCGACAAGCCCTCGCACCCAACCCGGCTCAACCCTCTGCGGCGCGTAATGAAGTGACGCGGGCCTTGTTGACCTACCTGCGAACAGGGGCGGAGTGTTCGACGATGAACGCGGCCATTCAGTTACTGACAGAAATGCGCTCACGGGAAGCGTTGCCGTATTTGGATTGGGTTTCGCGGCAACCTGGATTGCTGGATCAGACGCGTGAAGTGGCGAAAACCGCTGTTCGTACGATTGCAATGGGAGGATGAGGTTCCTCTTGCCCGTGTGAGTTTGAGCGGATGCGCTTGACTTGCTTTGATGCTTTTCGTTTGTGGCATTCTCTCTTAGGGTGATTCGCACTGAGATGGCGGATCACCCCATTTCCTTTGAGATTTTTTGCTCCGACCCACCATGCGACAAGGACCAGGTTGCCAAAATAATAAGACTAAAAATATTAATATAATATTTAAATTTTTTAGCCTAACTTTCTACTGTCACTCGCAACGCTGTTTCGACGTTTCATCAAATCGAACTGTGTTTGAAACGTCGTTGCGATGCTTGCTTGAGAATGCGTCGCCTACAAACCGAAACAGCTCGTTTTGCGGAACGAAGATTTTTCTTTGAAAAGGCTACGACTTAATTTCCAGGATTTCGCATGGTGGACTGTCGAATGCCCGCTCAAGGGTTAATGGGCGTTTGATAGTCCATCTTATAATCTTTCGGATAGCAAGTTATCCTGCTGTTTCAAAAAAGATTTGATCCACAAAACGCGTGACGCGTGTTCAGCGATTGAGCAAACTCAAATCAACACTGAAACATTTTTTATGACGTGCCGTATGAGTGCCAACACCAGTCTCTCGCGCGGTACCCAAGCCATCTCTCAAGGTACGATCACGGTGGATGATTCGGTCAAACTGTTTGTTTTTTATTCCGGTTTCATTAAATATTTTTTAAATACGACAAGCAACGTCAAAGAGCTTGGTATATAGCTTTCAGGATGGGGGAGCGACGGGCGATTCGGTCATTTAACCCCAACACGCAGGCAGTGAATTGAAACGAGAAGGAGCAAGAACATGGGAGTTGGAAATCCGGCAAGTACTCAGCTTGATATGCTTCAGGCCCAGTACAATCTGAACGGTAAGATCAGTGACATTATTGGTGGAATGAAGGGCCTGACCGATGAGATTCGGCGAGGCAACGTGACTTCGCAGCGTCTGCAAGAGATTAATATGCTGATGCAAGAGTTGCAGCGTGATCTTGAAGCAGCCAAGCAGGCTTTGGAATCACTCAAGAAGGCGATGGAAAAAATCAACGAGATGCCTCGCTAAGTCGGTCTACTCGGCGTTTCGTTTTTGGAAATGAAAGGGTGTTGGCTTGTGCTGGCACCCTTTTGTTCTCGGTGAGAATTGTGGAATGTCCGGGTATGACTATTGATGGAGTCGGATATTTCTTGGGGGGCTGCGAATGAGTTTATATGGCGTGGTGGCCAACGGGGCTTATGCGAGCAGCGTGAATTTGCGCAAGTGGTCTGGGGAGACCGTTGAGGCGACGAATGTTTTTCAGCAGGGAGGAACGTCGGAGGATCTGATCCGTAGCCAAATCAGGTTGAACAAGGCGCTACAGGAGTTGGCCTTCACGAATGACATTCTTAATCAGATTATTTTGAAAACGTTGAGGGATCTGCAAGTTTAAGTGATGATTTCAGAAAGGTATAACGTGTGTTGACCCCTGAGCAGCAGATCAAACAGATCGAGCGTGAGATCGAAAAAATTGAGCAACGCCGCCGGGAAGTGATGAACGAATCCCAGGGGTATATGAAGAACGCGCAGGCCATGGTGCAGTTTGCGTCAAAAGAATTGGAGCGTCTTGCCAGAGAGCCTGCGTCGCCCACTCGGGATATCCAGGTTCAAAAAAATGAGCTACGTCGTCAGGCTGCTTTGTGCACGTTGGAGATGATGATGTTGCTTGCGCAGACCGAGCGGGCGGGGGGCGGCTTTTCGGCGATATCGGGCAAGGTTGAGTTGATCGCTTTGAAAACCCAGTATTTGACCACCGAGTATTATGTGGCGCATTATCAGCGGACTGCGGGCATCATTGAGCAGGCCTTGGCTCAAAAAGTGACGGAACCGGCCGAGGCTTCGGGGCAGGGGAGCGCGTCTCTCGGAACTGCCCAATTGGCTGAAACCAAACCCAGTTTACCGTCCATACCGGGCTTGCCGGGGCGAAGCGTACCAGGCAAGCCTTTGCCAGGCGTTCCACGTCCTGCGGCTCCTGCTGCGCCCGTTGTGGGGGTTGGACGGCCGCCTGCTGTTGGCGCTCGTCCAGTTCCCGGTGCTCCTGTCGGTAAGTCACCTTCTTTGACGCGACCGGGGATGTCGCCTGCTAAAGTCAGTGCGCCTGAACCGGATACGGGTTTGCTGCAACAGGTGGCAGAATCGGCAAGGGATAAAGGGATGCGGACGAAGCTGACGGTGTTGCTCAACCATTTCAGGGAATTGGAAGAGATGTTGAAGTCGTTGCGGGGTTTTGAGACAGGGACCTTGTCGATGGACATGGCGACGGCGGCACCCTTTATTCGGCAGGTTGCGGGAAAGGTTTACTATTTGAACCGTGCCGTTTCCGATCTTGGACCATTGTCCGGGCCATTGAGTTTTGATCAGGCCCCGGCGGACCCAGCAGTCAAGGCCTACATCGCGCAGGCGATATCTGAGCCTGAGCAAGCGTCACCTGCCGATGGTGTTTTGGGTTCACGGTTTAAGTCGTTGTTCAGGAATTAGGCGAGCCATGACGAAAAAGTTGACGCCCGAGGATCAAGCGCAATGGGAGCGTATCAGCAAGGAGTACCGCCAAACGCAGTTGAAAATGGTTCAGAAGCGTAAAGAGCTTGGCGAGTTGCTCAAGGTCAGTCGTCAAAAACTGTCTCGTCATGGGACGCGCACTGCGAGCCGTGCACGCGAATTTCTTGTCCTACAGTTGCGCCTTGCTGAATTGGGTTTGGCTCAGATTGAGTGTTACGCGGTTGACTCACCCGTTTTTCAGGTGCCTACCCAAGCTTTGACGCCGGCTTTTGAGGCACGGACGTTGGAGATTGCGTTGGTCACTGCTCAAATGGATTATCTGTTGTTGGCGCGTCTTGACGGTTTGTTGCGGCGTGATATTCCAGCGGCCCAAGCCGGCAAGGCGCCGCCAAGGAGTGTACCTGATGCGTGGTTGGCAGAGCGTGAGCGGTGTTTGCATGATCCCGAACGTTTGTTGGCTTGGGAGCGCTTCAGACAGGATTTTGCCAATCTCGATACGGCGCTTCAGGCGCTTTTGGCACAAAAAGAGGCCCAGGAAGTGCCTGCCACGGGGGTCGAGTATCTGGCAAACATGAAGGCATTGAAAGTGCCGCAGTTGAGTGGTTTGGTTTATCGGGCGCATACGGCGCTCAAATTGCTGGATGGTGCCGAAAGTGTTTTCGACGCATTGTGCAAGGGTTTTACAGAACCACCCAAAACGAGTGACGAGGGTGTGACCACTTCGCCGAGGGCGTGAGATTTGGTGTAAGGGTAAAAGGGAGGCGTGATGTTGACGAGGGTGGATGCCGAGCGATTGCTCGTTCGGTTTTTCGAGCTGCGTAATCAGCCTTCAGAAGGCCTTGCATACCTTGATTTTTGGGCATCGGATGCTGATTTATTGCTGGGTAATGAGGTTGTCACCAAGCGTGAGGTAGACCCGGTTCAATTCGCGCGGGCGCATCATGACCGTGTGGTGTCTTGTTTGGAGGAATTGTGGGCTTTTCCCGCTCAGGGTACGTGTGAGTGGGTGAGTGGTCTTGACGACGGTGCGTCGGAAGGCGTTGTGTGGGCGCGTTTTTTGACGGAGGGTCAGAATCAGCCTCTGTGGTTGGCTTTTGGGGTTCGGGTTGTCGAAGCGCGTCTCGAGTTGGTTTGGCTGACGTTGGCTGCTTGTGTCGAGGCGTGGAGTTTCGGCAAAGGGCGTGCAATGGCGTTAAGCGATATTCCATTTTTACGGACATCGGCGCATTCGTATCGTGATTGGCTCGATTTGGCTTATCGGCGACGTTACCAGCCTGGTGACCAGCCCTTGTTGTTTCAGGAAGATGCGCGTTTTTCGTGTCAAGGTTCGGGTGCGTGTTGCAAAATGAAATGGGAGGTGACGACCGAGCGGGCAACGCAGCGTCTTTTGGATCAACTGCCTTGGTCCGAGTTTGCGCCCGAGTTCGAGGGTTTACAATTGGAACCCTGTGACGACGATACCTTATACGTTAAAAAACCTGATGAAACATGTCGATTTCTCGATACCCAAAATCGCTGTCGCCTGCATCTTTTTTTGGGAACACCGGTTTTCCATACATGTATCGTTTACCCGTATCGATTTGTTGAAACGCCGGATGGCGTGGCGGTTACCACCAGCCATTTTTGTGATAGCGCGCGTAAGGGAATTGGTTTACCTTTGGCTGCGCACTCAGCGGATATTCGGACACGCTTGATTTTGTCTCGTCCGTGGACCCCGCCTGAACAGTTCCTGTTGACACCGGATCATCCGGTCACATGGGATGAGTTCAAGCAGATGGAGAGCCGGTTGCGGCGCATACTCAACGATGATGCCTCGCCACTCCATGAGCGTTTGTGGATGATGACCGATGTGTTGGCCGAGCCTTTAAAGAAGCCGTCTGAGGCGCATGATTTCACCCCTTTGACCGATGCGGAACGAATGTTGGCTGAAATTTACCTGTCGTTCCTTTTTAAAGGCTTCTCGAATGTGTCGCCAGAATTTGCGTGTTTGGATGGATGCAAGCCGATGCCCGGTGAATTGCGTGCCCATGCTCAGATGACGCAATGGTTGGATCACCTGCTTTTTGCCAAAGAATTGTCGTTTCACTATGACCTGCTCACGGCGCATGCGACGCTGGTGACCCTTTACGTGGTGGTGCTCGAATTGGAAAAGCACCAATCGCAAGAGGCGCTGGATGCGCATTGGCGTATCTTGGGCACATTGAGTTCCCATAAAGGTTTGCTTGACTTGTTGAAACTGTTTTTTCAGGTGGCACCATTTTTACGTGACGAGTTTACCAACATTAACTTTGTTCGAATGGTGTTGCGAATGGTTGCACCACAGTTTGCGGCGCATCAAGCGCATTGACGCCTGTTCGGCTCGAAACGATTGGGCGTGCTGTTGTGATGCCTGTCTGAGCTTGCTTGAAAAGGTGTTCGACCGTTCACCGCACGAATTCCTGAGAATCAAGTGATAGTTTTGCCACTGAAAAATATCCGATCCGCAAAACGGACTGTTTTGATTTGCAGGCGAAGTAAACTCAAACAAGTATTACAACGCTGTTTGAATCACGATACAGAAACGCGTTGATTGGCGATTAAATCTTTGCGGATGGTCGACAACAGCGAGTCAGCGCCTGATGTTTTAAGTTTGCTACACAATGTTTGAACAAAAACCCATTCGTCACGGTGTAATCGATTGGTTGAAGTGTCGAACAGGCAACGATCTATACGCAGCGGCACGATTTGGCTCGATGACGTGTCGCAGACGCGTCATATTGGGCGCCAGCTGGCCTCTAAGTATTCCCAGTTTCTGAGGTGTGAGTTGACACGTCCGTGCATCGCTCTGGCTGCCAGGTTTTCGGGTCGCACCCTGCCAAACAGGATGGGCAACCGTTGCAGCAGTTGTTTGCTGATACCGCCAAGCCCTCTGGCTGCATACCCCTGCTTTCTGAATGCTGTTGGTGTGAATCCGTAGGCCAGTTCGCCCCAATTATCACCAAACGAGTCCAGAGCCAACTGGAAGCGGATCACGCCATCGACTTCCAGTACGTGGTAGCGTTGCTCATCGATCCCGCGAGCCACCCGCATCAGATGGGGATGAGCATCTGAATCCATGGGGTTGATACCGGTTTCTTCAAAAATCATCACGGCTTCTTGTTTGGCGATGGTCAGCAGTTCGTCAGTGCGCGCCGGACGGCATCCTTCGGCATCGACATGGGCATTCAGGTAGTCGCTGTTCATTTCGTAAATCAAAAAGCGTTGTTGTTGGTGCGGTGCGCCCAGTGACCACGCAAGCGCCAACCCCTCCACCGTGTCAGCGGGACCATGAATCTGTTGTATCGGCGCGAAGCGATCCGCCGCATGTTTGGCCAAATCCGGGATCCAGTTGGTGCCTGCAACCCACGGTTTCAGCCAGTTGTCATACCAAACCACCGCCTTGATTTCATCCTGGACGGTCAGCACCTCCATGTCCAACAGATGCAAAAAGCCCATTGCTTCCCCAATCCGCAGGGCGTCGAGCAGTGCGCACGCGCGCACGGGATTGGCGGCTAACGCCGCTTTGACAAAGTGGGGATCGATTTGATTCAATGGGCGCCAAATCGCATCTGACATGCGTTTATCGTAGCATGCCGCTGATCACTTTGTTTCGCCGACACGCGTTAGGTCGTCACAGCCAAACAGGGGGAGACCCACCATCCTTGGTGGTGCTATACAGTGACACCTTGGTTTCTGTTCAAAATTTGTGTGGCAAACTCAAAAGTATCAGGCACTCACGCCTTGTTAATGAACAATTGCTAAAATTTGATCACCAAGAACCGCGTTTCCGCATCATTCGTGCTGCGAGTCCGAGGATGCATTTTGTGCGCGAATTCGTGTGATGCCGCGGCACATCGCTTCCGTGCCACAATTTTTTCAGCTTCCGTGCGTCGATGCCAGAAGCCACGTTGATGTTTCGCTTCAATCAAACGTGAGATCACCAACCACAGTGTTGCTGTCTGGTGTTCAAGGCCGTCACCAAACTTCCACGATTTTGTCAGGCAAACCGTCAATTATCGGTTTAGCGTTTATTGTCTGTACATTTTGTATTTTTAAATGTTTGTTGAATGTCGCAAGTGAAATCAACGATGGAACGACGATGACGTTTGATGTTTGTTCGATGATGGCGTTGTGACTGAATAACAGAAACGGTTTTTTTTACGCTTGTTTTGATTGACTTTTTTACAACGCCTGACAGCCGGTTTTGAGGAACGATTCCGGTATTCAGGATCAGACCGGGGTAAGGCTTTCGGGAATTTTGATCAGGCTGTCGAAGGCCGATTTGACCTTGTGGGAGGGTTTTGCGTGATCAGACGCATTGAAGTCTTCAATGGCCAAGGCGCTTTAATGTCGCGTTACACGGTCGGGTCGCCTGAGCCGCAACCATTGCCGTTGCCGGTGGCGGATTGGGGCAACATCAACGATCCTGAAGCTGAGAAGCGTCGGCGCGTTTTGAGGATGTGGTCGTTGGCGATGTCAACGCGTGCTGCCAAGACCAATGATGCTGCGCTTGAGCGGTTGATGACCGGGAACATTGCGTTTGATTTTGAGTGGACAGCTATGCTGGCTGCTGTGCGATCGCCCAACGATCGCAAAAAACTGACACAGTTGCGTGATTGGATGACAGCGCTTTCGCAGCGCATCGCTCACATTCCAAGCCCGGAGCTTCAACGTGTGGTGGGCGCTTATTTGCATCGCGCATTCGACAGTGCGCGTCAAGGTGATTTCGCTGCAGCGCAGGCCTTGTTGGGTACTGCTGAGCGTTTTCTCAATGAGGCAGACAAGGTACTTTTGCGCCTTCGGAAGCAGAGCGAGGCGTTGACGGGTAATGGTTTGCCGGGTCCTGCGGGACGTTTGTTAGCGCAGATGGGGCAGTGGTTGCAGGCGGCGATTGGTGGCGCGCAGTCGCTGGATGACCTGAATGCCATTGAGTCGCTCGGGGCGCGTGCGTTAGAGATTTCACGGCGTTTCCATGGCCTGGAGCCAGGTTCTTTGGCTTATCGCCGGTTAATGCGTGATTTTGGACCAGTTGTCAGTGATTTGTTAGACCGGGTGCCGGATGCCGGGTTACGTGGGCAGCTTCGCACGGGTTTTGAGTTGTCGATGCAGGCGATGCAGGGGGTGGCTGACTTGGGGGCGCGGTTGCCGGCGGGGGGCGATCGCAAACGCTTGGCGCAACTGGAACAGGTGTTGTTGCAGGGGATTGAAACCGGGGCACAGGGGCCTGAGTTTCAGTCTGCCATGAAACGGATATTGGATTTAGCCGGTCAGAATCAGTTGGATCAAGCGTTGCAAGAGGCTGGCAGTTTGGTATCGCGTATGGATCAAATGACCCGTTTGAAGCGTCATTTGGATTCACAGGTCCAGCGTTTGGGTGATCGTGTGTTGGCTGAAGCGTCACCCGAGCAGGCGAAGGCATTTAAAGCCTTTTTGGCCGATTTGGCGAAAAAGCGTGATACGGCCTCGTCACCGGATGAACTGCTTGCGATCGACCGCAGCCTGGTGAGTGCCAATTCAATGCTTGCGCAGTGGCAAGATGCCAAAGACCCGGTTGCCAAACAGCTTGCATGGCAAGCGTGGCAACGGGCACAACCCGTACAGCAGCCGACCTTGGATTGGCAGCAAGACAGCCTCCAACTGTCGGCGGCATCCTCGAACGCTTCCTTGGTGTCGCAGCGTCCGGCATTGCGTGGCGATGGGCATCGGATGCCTGACAAACTTGCTTTGCATGAACGTGATGCCGATGCCCAGGCGCACGATTTGGTGAGCGGCAAACTGGCTCGCTTGAATGCGATCGCCCTCAAACAAACTTTGGTCGATCCCGCCCAAGTGCTGTCTTTTAGCCATCAGGCCGAACAGCAGCGTCAACGCGCTGCCGATGCCGTTGATCTCGCCTTGCTCGCCCACCGGATCGACACCATCGTACGTGGTTTGCAAGCGTCAGGCGATACAGACACAACAGCGCCTTCAATGCAAACCGTTCATGAATTGCTGCAAGGCCCGGTCAGCGAATAGAAACAGGCGGCCTGCACCGTGTCTCAATGACAAACAGTATAGACTAACGTGGAACGTTCATTTTTGAGCTGCATATTATGCATGCCTTGCCAATTTCACTTTTTTATCGGCTTTGTGACCAAGTGGAAGCAAACGCCACTGGCCCACGACCCCAAACCGTCTGATTCCGGGCTGATTCGTTCACTCCCAAAGCTATAGACCGCCCATTACATCCTCAAACCGAGGGGGAATGGCTGCTGTCACAGGCTTAACCACTGCAAGCAGTTACGCCTTCCGGCAGGTTCATAAGTTGCTGAGCACAACCGGGGCGAAATCTCTGCCTTGACGGATGATCTTTACCAAGATTTAAACTATACTTGGTCTTGATTGAGTCAACTTTGGTTTGCGTAACGCCTATAACACCCATGCTGCGCAATGAACAGTTTATTGATGGTGGGTGACGGGAGAGTGGCGATGCCCTGGAAGCGTGTTTCAACCCTGGTCGTGACGCTGGCTGTTTTGGCTGCGTGTGGGGGTAATCAGCCGTTGCCACCTGTTGTGCCGGATGATGGTTCCGGAATGGCAGCGTCGGATGATTTTGATTCAGTGCCTGCTCCCGGTGAGTCGGATGCGTTTGGTTTCGATGACCCCGCGTCAATTCCGGAATTGTCGCCCATTCCAGCGGCTAGTGTGTTGCCGTCGGCTTCGCCTTCTGCTGTCGCGTCCGCGGGTTTCGTGTTTCGTGGGGTGGTGACGAATGCTGCGGATAAGCCTTTGGCAGGCGCACGCGTGAGCATCGGGGCGCAGACGATGATGGCGGATGAGAAGGGGGAGTTTGAGTTCAAGGGGATTACGGATGCGCAGTTGTCGGTTGAAGTGAGCAAGAGCGGGTATGACGCCATCATCAATTATGTGATCACGTTTTCGAACACGGCTCCCACGGTAGACAAGATTTTTACGTTGGTGCCGTTAACGGCTTCGCCGCTCCCGAGCGCGTCACCTGTGCCTTCCGTGTCGCCACTGCCGCCTGCTGTTAAGACAGGACTGGTTTATCAAGGGAAGTGGGATAAGCTCAAATTCGCCAGTGTTGATGCGATGGTGGTCTCCGGTGGACAGATCTATGTGTTGGGAGTGCGTGATCGTTTTCTGGTTGATCGCAAGGCCGTTGTTGTGATGGATGTGCGTTCAGGAACAGTTCTGCGTGAGATTACGGGTGGATTGTTTAATGGTTTACCGAAGGCGGCTGAAACCTTGGACATTATTGACAATCGGGTCGTGGTGTCAGATGGGACGAGCCGTTGGACTTTTGACAGTCAGGGGCAGTTTAAAGGGAAGTCTACAGGCGGGTCGTTTGAGCGTCTGACGGAAGTGCGTGATGCGATCAACGGCATCACCTACACCCTCAAAACCGGGCATAAGCTTGAAGTGAAGCTTGACGGTCAAGCGGCGATTCTTGTTGACTTGCGTGATGTGGGATTTGGTCGCGTTCTTGGCCTTGATGAGGATGGGCTCCTGCTCATCCTTGATGAACGCACCCCGGCGGTGCACCAATACCGCTTCAACAAATAGGTCGTATTGGGGCGATCGCTTGACATAAATTAACCATCATGGTTAATTAGGCCCTAGCATGCAAGCGCTACGTCGCTTTTTGCGCAGGTTGCTCGTTGCAAGAGTGGAAGGATGACGATATGACCCAGATTTTGCGTGGCTTGGTTGGTGCGGCGGTTTGTGCCGTTTCTTTGTCGTTGGTGGGATGTCCTGGTGCACAGGTGCCGGGTATGACGGGTGGTGACTTGTTGAATCCGCAACCGATAGCGGGCGCGTCAGCCTTGCCCAGTGCAGCGCCTAGTGTGGTGGATCCTGCAACGGGTTGCACGCGGACGCCGCCTGCCGTATTCACGGTTGGTACCAAGGAGATGGGCGCTTACAACAATCAGCGCTTGCCTAAGGATTGGGAATCATTGAAGGATGAAGCCGCGGTCACCAAGGCAATTGGCGACATGGAAGCGAAGGTTGCGGATTGGCCTTGCTTCCAGTCTTTCTGGAAGGGCGCCGTTGACATTTACAAGGCGAAGAAGGGTACCAGCACCCCGGCTCCTTCTGCTTCGCCTTCCGCCAAGTAATCGTTCTTATCAAGGTTGGCTGCCTCGTATGAGGCAGCCTTTTTTGTGCGTCTCGAATATCTTTTACGATGATTGTGTTTTTTGATTTCCAGGATTTCGTTATGCGCACTGTTTATACAATGGTGCGTCCCTTGTCAGTCTGAAATTCTCTCGTCGATGTGCTTGCACCCTGGAAACAGGGGTTTGTGGTCAGATCCAACCCAAGAATTGGTTGCCAACCCAGGTGGTTCTGCCAGACTCCCTGTTTAACGGTATAGGCTGGGTATCTTTAAAAAAGATGGTGGGGCCCTCTATAAAGGGGGCCCCAGTGTGGGTCGGCTGCAATTGAAATTAGGAACTTGCGACGTTTCAGTTCGATTACGACAACCAATATGACTGTGATTGACCCACCGTAACCAGGGTGCCTGGCTACCATCTTCCGCGTCACTGTAACATCAAGACGCTTGCTTGTCCATCATCTGATGGACGCCTAATGATGCCTCAAGCCCAGTTTCTGGTTCACCCATGTAGGGTGGATAGCAGGTCATTGAATGCGTGGCGATGACCTTAGGTTTTTCGGCCTTGTGGGAGCCATCCGCACTGTCGCGGAGGAAAAAACGATCACCCCGTTTCGGGTTCAAAGCCAGGCGGGCAACAACACGCTGGCTTTTCGTTTTCGGATCTTCAGTCAAACTGGTAGCAAGGCCCAATCATCAATTTTGGTCATTTTAAACACCAGCGATTGTCGGGCTGATCGTTTTGAAGATTTTTATTTTTAAAATGACCGTTATAGAAACATATTTTGTTCAAATGCGTATTGAGTGATGGTCTATTTGTTTTAGAATGATAGTGGAGGATTGAATGATGCCTATTTCTGAGGATCGTGCGCTCGATATTTTGGCGGAGCTGATCAAAAAGCCGGAATCTCGTATTGAAGATGTTCCGAAAATTTGGAATGATATCATGACGATATATAATCAGCATTTTCATGTTGAAATGGAACCGGTGACCCGAAAGCGTCGCAAGCGTGTTTCGAGTACTCGCGTGGGTTGGCCCGCAGGTGTGACGCGAACTGAGTATCGCGAGTGGAAGGCTGAGCAGGAGGAGTTGGGTGTGAGGGAGAACCTGAATCCCCAGTATTACAAACAGTTGCGTGATCGCACGTTGTCAGCCGCGGATGCGCAGACAACGGTAGTACTTGAAACACCGCGTACAGGACGTCGCAGCAAGTAACCCACGATCCGTCGCAATGAGACGGAATCGGGCCCGCATAGAGTAGCACGTGATCAATGTGGCGCGTGCTTGTCTATCGGGCCTTTTTTGCGCTTCACCGAGCAATCGTCACGAACACGGCCTGACGGCAGCCCGTTATCGCTGGGTTAAGGCAGGCGTTGGCGGCGCACGTCTGCCGGTGTGACGGCCCGGGCTTGGTTACCGTAGTGAGTACGCACGTGTGTCAACAGGCTGGCGACTTCGTGATCATTCAGTAATTGATGAAAATGCGGCATGGCCGCGTCATAGCGTTTACCCTGTATGGGGCGACCCATCAAGCCATACAGGGTGATGTTAATGGCACCTTCCGGGTCCGGTGCATTGATGATGGGATCTTTGGCCAGCGGTGGGTATTCATTTTTCATTCCTTGACCCGCAAGGCCGTGACAGCCGGCGCAGTGCTGCACGTATAGATCGGCACCACTTTTGATCTTCTGTCTTTTCTGCGTGAGCGGATAACCTTTTTCACGCCATTCTCGCAAACCACCGGTCATCACGTAAACATTCCTGTAACCATGTTTGTCGCGCATTGTCTCGGCCGCACCAATGCTGCTGTGGTCATCCGGACACGCACAGTAAAAAACGATGGGGTGATTACGCGGAAGATCGGTCGACGTCTCATTCAACACCGCCCACGGTCGATTGACGGCACCGCTGATGTGCTCGCTATCAAATGGTTCGCGTGCACGGACATCCACCAGCAGCATCTTTTTCTTCGATTGTTGCCAAGACTGCACCGCTTCGCAAGTCACCTTGGGTATGCCTGAAACCACCACCGGTTCACCGATTGGAATCACGACACGCGCGGAGGGTGACGGCGAAACCGCTTTGTCTGGTTTGGGACGACATGCGCCCAATGCCAGCAATAATTCCACACCCAAAAAAATCTTCATTACTTGAGCACTACATGCCATGGATCAACCCACAAATGAAACGAAACACCGTTCACGCATAAACATCAAAGTTTTGACCCAAGTGGGCAGGCTTTGGCGCTTCCGGCATCGTCTGGAGGATTTGGTCCATCTGTGCCTTTTGAATGTCGAGTCCTGTCTTGAAGGTCAATAAGGAGCGTGTGTTTTCAAGACTTGCAGCGGATGCCAGACTGTCAATGTTCATGGTCATCTCCTTCCCAAAGGTTTCTGCAAACCACGCGAAACAAAGAGATAATGCCAGTTACCCATAATATACCCATCTAAAACATTCTACAACGTCATCGCTGGAAAAAAATGATAAAAAAGGCTCAATGGGTGATGACAACCGTGTTTGCGAAGTGGCAAACAGAAGGCTTGGCCCAGGTAGCGATGCAGGCAACCAAAAACGGTGTGCGGGTTTGGATTTGCCGATGGTGTTGATGTTTTATTGTGCTTTGCTCATTTCACATTCGTGGTTGGGGAACCCTATGTCAATCGATGTGCTCAAGATCCCAGATATGGGGGTAGCCACCTGGGAAAAGAACTTTCATCAAGGGGCGTTCCGCGGGTGTCAACTCAAGGTTTTCGCAATCGTTGATCGAACGGTAGCCGGTGAGCAAAGGTGCCCATTGTGTCTCGTTCAGGCGAATCTCGTGTCCAACCGAACCGGGTGCGATACGAAGTTGTTGGCGCCACCAGCGCAAACTGACTGCTTCATCGCCCATCAAAAAGGTGAAATCAAAGCCTTTGTCGGCATAGTGTGACTCACAGAGGTGTTTTTCAAAATCGGTCTTGAGGGCTTGCAGCAGGGGTTGCAGGCGCAGTAGTTTAACGGTGGCGTACCCGTTTCCGGGGTAGTGATGGTGGGGGTTTGCGACCATTGCCCCTGCCTTGATTGCATACTGGGCAAAACGTTGGTTTAGTGGCACTTGGGCTGTGAAATGGGGTAACTTGCGCTCCATCAATTCCCAGCGCATCCATTGCAGGATGGCGCGTGCGGCTTCTTCGTTGCCGGCTATGACTTCGCGCAGGCGTGCGTGGGGGAGATCCGCCCACGCATAACCTTGTGGGATATTGTTTTCATCCACGACCACCCACCAGCCAAAGCCGTCACGATGAGTCTGTGACAACCGATAGGTCCAGTAGGCGGGTGACCGAACTTCTGCCATCGGCGTTCGACAATTGGCGAGGTCATACAACTCCTCCAGCATCGAACAATCTGATTTGATCAAGGGGCGCACCCGATAGGGTGACATGACCGAGGTGAGCACCTCGCGGCTCATTTGCATGACCGGGAAGTGATGGGCAGGTGCAGAAGCCACGAAACCCATGGTCTCATACACCCGCGCAGGGCCATACATGTACAGATATGCATAATTGCGCGACTGGGCTTCATCCAGCCAATGCTCATATAAACGACGGGCGTGTCCTTCCAGGCGTCGCTCAGGGTGTGTGGCCATCATGGTCAATTCACCGACTTCGAGTTCCCCATCGCCAAAATAGTGCCGATGGGGCACCATTGAAGTCGTTGCGATGATTTGGTCATCTTCGAGCAACAATGCGTGGTCAGTCGCGGAGAGATCCGGGCGTTCACGAAATTGATGTAAAAAATGACCCTCGGAATCCTGCGGACGGACAAGCTTGGCAAACGCCATCAATTTTTCCCAGTCCGCCTGAGTAGCAGGATAAGACACGTTTAACGTGGCCATCGGATCCCTTTCATGTTGTCGCAGTTGTCATCCTATAAATCTTGTCCGGTCGCGTCAAGCGTCATTGGTCCCCGTTTGGCCGCCAGCCAGATTGTCGCGATGAATGCGACGTACCCAGGTCAGATCTTTTTTGAGCGCAAGTTCGAGTTCCTGAAAGGCCACGGATGTCGCCCCTTGCGCGATCAAGGGTGCGAGCAGACGGTGCATGGCCAGATCTTGAAGAACCAAGGTGGGCTCCGGCCCCCTGACAGGCTCCAGGCATTGGGCCGGTTTTGGTGCAACTTGCTGTAACCGTAGCCGGAACTCGGCGTCACTGATACCCTTCACCGCTGATTGCAACAATCGTTGACCCGTTTCTGTGGTGTTTACGTCGTCACTTTCGGTGGCTTGTTTGATCATGTCGATACGGCGGCGGGTTTCCGCCACGGTGATTGGTTCATCAACGATGAGTTGAATCAGTGTTTGACGGAGATCATCATCTTTCACCTGGTTGAGCAGAATGGCGTGGGAGGGGGTCAGTTTTTCGAATACGCGGGGTGTCGAAGCGGATTTCCACGTCTCAATGAGGTCTGGACTCAGATTGAGAAGACGGGTGCGCATATGGATGTAATCACGACTCTTGCCCAGGCGTTCGCCCAGTTGTTCCTCCGTAAATGCATACTTTTGTTTCAATTGCGCCAGGTATTCCGCTTCTTCAAGTGGTGTGAGATCCTCCCTTTGTAAATTTTCAAGTAGCGCTAAAACGGCCACTTCGTCATCCGCGTAGTCACGGACGACTGCCGGAATCGCATCGAGGCCGGCCAACCGGGCTGCGCGAAAACGACGCTCGCCACAAACAATGCTGTAACGGATAGGATCGGAATCCGTGACGTTTTGTCTGACCATCACAATGATGGGTTGAATCACGCCATGCATCCGGATGCTTGTCGCCAGTTCATTCAGTTTGTCGGGGTCGATCGCCTGTCTGGGCTGATTGGGCAACGGTGCAATCTGTGCGAGGGGAATCTGAGGCAACGGCGTGCCACGCTGCTGCCTCCGACTCATGGCCAGCTCATCGAACTTTTTAAGTGACGACGTGGTCATGGCAGCCTATTCCTCCATCACGGCAGGTTCGAGATTCAAACCACGATTGCTCGCTTCACGGGCGACCACCTCCTGCGCGCGCGCACCGGATATGAAAAACGCTCCCTCGGCAAAGGCTGCCTGCATCATGTTGAATGCCAGTGTGCACACGCGACGCGGGACCCCGCGCGAGCCCACATACAACGCCTCAAGCGCTTCCGGCGCAAACAGCGGTGCACCACCCCATCCTGCCACCCGCAAACGGAATTCAACCAGGTCCGTTACCTCCTCGCGGTTCAATGGATCCAGCGTGGAGCTGGTAAAAATACGACTTTCAATTTCAGGATGGCGTGCCAAATTGTGACGCAACGTCTCTTGCCCCACGAGCACAATCGAAATTGACTTCTCATCAAGTGCCGAAAAATTATTAATCTGCTTCAATACAGGCAAGCCCCCATTGCCACGCGTACCGTCGCTGAGCAACTGGGCTTCGTCAATCAACAAAACCGGATGACGATTGTTTTGATAAGCCTCCATCAAGTAACGGGCGAACGCATCGAATTGCGCCAATTTCGTGCCTTTGCGACTGACTCCGTATAAATCCCCAATCAACTTGAGTAACTGCAAACCCGTATAACTGGGGTTGGCAATCACCTGCACATCATAATCGGGATCCTCATCCAAAATGGTGACGAGACGTCGCACCATCATCGACTTGCCAGACCCATAAGCACCCACAACACTGACCATGCCCTGACGGGACTCGATTCCCATCAGTGTGCGACTCAGACAAGACTTCAAATGTGGCGTCAGAAACTGCCAACGGGGATCCTCACTCAATTGAAACGGCAACTCCACCAAGCCAAAATGACCCAATAACTCGGCAATGGAGCGCGGCTTAAAAGGGGTTTGAATGGACAAAGTAACCTCGTTATTCTTGTTTTTGAGAAAATCCACCGCAAAACCTGTTGATTTTTACATGATCATGTCATTTTCCGCTGCATCACGCCAGCGTTCCTGATCATCCCGGCGGAAGCTCTGATTGTTCAGTCCGTGAGTTTTGCAAACAACACTGAAACACGGTGGTTGGCAGACCCTATTTCGCCAGTTCGGCACGTCAGGGAAACAACACGTGTCGTCAGCTATCGTTTCAATGCTTGGGTCGTTTGCCAACAGGTCGCATTCAATCATTTGAAAACAACTGCAAGCATGTTTTGTGATGTCGACGGGTCGCATCACCGTCAAGAACGATCGCTTTGACAGGATTGTCAGGGCTCCCCATCATGGGGGCTATGAGCAAGAGCAAGAAAAAGCAGCGTGCGCGTGCGGCCCAAGCGCGGGGTGATTTTGATACGGCCTTGTCGCCTGCCGTTTCTGAGACCACAGCTGAGCCGCTGGTGTTGGATCGCGTGTTGTATGATCGGATTTGCGATACGGTGCGAGCGTGGGGTGTGAGCGCCTTGGAAGGCGGACGGCTCACCCACGTTTATAATGGTGAGACGTTATCGATTAAATATGTGGCGGGTGACGCTGCCGATGGTCGTGGTGAGCGTGTAATGGTTGCGGCGTTTCGGCAGGGTATTGTGTTTCAGATGGCGGATGGGCAACTCTTGGTCCAGATGTCTGGGGCCTGGGTGGAACAGTTGTTACACGGTTCAGAGACGGTCGAGTAGATCCTCATAGCTGGTAATTTCGTGCCGAAGGTAGTTTTGCCAGACGGGATCAGGTACATCTTGCGATTCTTCTCGTTGCAGGCGTTCGCGTAGTGTTGCGACATAGTTTTCGGCCCACTTGCGATTGTCTTTGTCCAAGCTGACCGCCATGATCGGCGCGGGCGATTGAGCGGCTTCGCGGGCGGATTCGGTGGGACTGTTGGTTTCCATTGTGTGCCTTTCGTCATTTGAAAAGTGGGCGCGTTGTTGCCCGGAAGGTCTCCTGGATGAAGCATGTTATCGTAGAAAAGCGTCGTACCATCTACCACAACGAACGGCCGATCCAAAATGCAGGTGTGTAAACCTGTACCCGAAACCGGGTACGAATTGACAGAAAGGGAAAACAGGGCGACCTGTTATGATCGCCTCGCTGCCGGTTTGAGACAGCGGATTCGATAAAGATTTGATACACGATGACCGGTGAGATTACTCACAAAGAAGCAACTTTGCACGTCCTTCAATCACAGACAAAGGTTTGACCTGGGCAATGCAGGGTTGCTGGGCTCGTGAAAACGGTTGGAACGGCGCCCGTTCTGACTTTCTACAATATGATTCCAGGAGATAACGGGTGATCATGATTGCCGTTTATTTTGAAATCCCTGTAACTGACATGACACGAGCCGTGGCGTTTTACACTCGTGTATTCGGTGTTGAATTCAAACAGGTGACGATCGATGGCAACGACATGGCGTTGTTTCCGTTCGGCGAGGAAGCGGATGGCTGTTCCGGCGCTCTGGCCAAGGGGGAGAGCTATGTTCCAAGCCTGGATGGTGCGCGCATCTACCTTTCAGTGGCTGATATTGAGCAGACAATGGCGTCGGCCTTGCACGCTGGCGCCTGGTCTCTTTATCCCGTCACCACGGTGATGAATCGCTTCAAGGTGGCGGAATTTCAAGACTCGGAAGGAAACCGGATCGCGCTGCAACAACGGTTGCCGTCTAGCCTGTGAAAGCGTTTGAGGGCGGCATTTTATCTTGTGCGGCCTGATGGTCTTGGCGGTGTGGTAAATCCGTTGTTGTTTTGACCGTCCGGGGCTCGATACCAAAAACTGTTATACCGTGACGCATGGGTTTCTGTTCAAAAACATCCAAAGTTTGATCAGCAATCAACGCTTTCCTGTATGGATCACATTGACTTCAGGCGACCCTTCGGACTTGGTGAAGCAGCAATTATCTGGAAAACCTGGAAACAGCTCTTAACAGGCTGCTGAATTACGCGCTCCAGGCTCCTTGTCGAGACTGTAAACCCGCATTCCGCCCTGAGCAATTTGGAAGAAAAGAGTCTTTCAGGCACTTTTTCAGCAGCCTGTTAAAGTGATCACGCATGGGGTGTTTCCATTCGGGCACTCAAGGTATGCTTGATTTGTACCGATAATGATCATGAACGTTTGACGCGTTGGGCATCGTGCGTTGTGGGAGGGTTCGGGATGGGTACCGGCATCAACTTTTCTGGTATGGCTTCAGGAATTGATACGGCGTCGATTGTCGATCAGCTGATGGCCATTGAGCGGCGTCCCATTACCAAGGTTAAGCAGCAGCAATCAACCGAGAGAACCCGGTTGGTTCGGATGCGGGCTTTGAATACCAAATTGTTGATGCTGCGTTCTTCTGCTGACGCGGTGAAGGGCAGTAGCCTCAATACGTCTCCGTTTACGGCGAAAAATGCCACGTCGAGCGATACAGCGACCTTTACGGTGACCGCTTCGAATACGGCATCCCCTGGTTCTTTCAGTGTTGATGTGAATGCGTTGGCCAAGAGTCAGAAGGTGGGCGGCAACGCTTTCAATGCGGCGCATGGGGGTGGTACGTTGACAATTGCGGGAGCTTCGCGCACAGCCAACGTCTCAGTCACAGCAGGTGATGACGCTCAGGCGATCGCCACTAAGATTAATGCGGACAGCGAGTCCGGGTTGACCGGTTCCGTGGTAAACGGACGGTTGATTCTGACCGGCAAGAGTACCGGGTCTGCCGAGAATTATACGTTGTCGATGAGTTCGGGGCCCGCTACTTTGACCGATTTCGGTTTGCAGGCGTCGGTATCGGATGTGGCGGCGCAGGACGCGCAAATCACGCTTGCGGGAATTACGGTGACCAGTTCGAGCAATGTTTTTAACAATGCGATCAACGGCGTCTCAATTACCGCCGTGGCGCTTGGCACGGCTAAGAACCTGAGCGTCACGGCAGACACGGCCAGTGCCGTCAACAAGGTTCAAGACATGGTGACTAAGGTGAATGACATCATTTCCCAGATCCAGGAAGACACCAAATATGATGTCGCAACCAAGCAAGGCGGACCGTTGCTTGGAGATTCCTTTGTTACGAGCATTGCAGGCCAGTTGACCCGTCAGGTGACCGATACGTTTGATCCAAATGTTGGTGGAAACAGCGGTTATGAAAATTACACCAAGATTGGCCTGTCCGTGGGTCGCGACGGCAAGTTGAATCTGGATACCGCAAAATTAAGAACTGCGTTGGATGCTAACCCGTCTGCAGTGTACAACCTGTTTGCACGAGAGGATGGTGCGACGTCCGGCAGTACCAAATTGAATAGTGCCGGCAATACGACAACGATGGCGCAGGGAGATGGCATTGCGAACCGCTTGAGTGCATTTGCCGACATGCTGATCTCACGCAGTTCCGCATACAATGGTCTGGATGCAAATGGTGCCCGCTCAACAGGCGCCATGGTTTCCCGCATTAACGCCATGAACGAGACCATTTCCAACTTCGACAAGCGCGTCGCGACACTGGAGGACCGTGTGGGCAGACGTGAAAAGATTTTACGTAGTCAGTTTACTGCCATGGAGAAAGCAATCTCAACGATTCGCAGCCAAGGTCAGCAGATGTCGGCTCAAATGGGCATGAGTTGACGCATTTTAATGGATCGTTGAGCGTCTACTACCTCGAATTTTGTAATCGGGAATGGTTACATTCTTGATTACATTTGATTGCCGATCAATTCTTGCCCAAGCCCGAACCGTGGAACGCTCCGCGCATCATGCGCTGCAATTCGTTGGGGTTATCAGAGTAACCGAGCGCGTCATCCAGTGAGATGATTTCATCCTGGTAGTGTTGGAAAATGGCACTATTCATGGATTGCATGCCTTCCATGCCGCCTTGGGCGATGATTTCGTAACAACCGTGAAGTTCGTTTTTCATAATCAGGTCACTAATTGTCGGTGTGCCGATCAGAATCTCATGGCACGCGACCCGACCGGGACCATCGGACCGCTGAATCAGACGCTGTGCCACGCACCCTTTTAACACCATCGCTAGTTCATGGCGCAGTGTCTCCCGTTCGTGAGGCGGAAAATAATTGAGAATACGGTTAATGGTCTGCACCGAATCGGTCGTGTGCAGGGTCGAGAACACCAAGTGACCAGTTTCGGCTGCTTTCATGGCAGACAAGATGGTCTCCTGGTCACGCATTTCACCAATCAGAATGACATCCGGATCCTGCCGAAGTGCATACTTGAGAGCACTTGGAAAATCCTTGGTGTCAGTTCCCAATTCGCGCTGTGTGATAATGGACTTTTTGTTCGTGTAGTAGAATTCGATCGGATCCTCTGCCGTGACGATGTGAACGTCTTTGGTGGTATTGATGAAATCAACCATGGCCGCTAACGTGGTCGACTTGCCGGAACCCGTCGGCCCAGTGACCAAAACCAACCCCTGGCGTTCGAGGGCCAGCTTTTTGAGCACTGGCGGCAAACCCAATTCGTCAAGCGGAATGGGGTCAATCGGTATGACCCGCAACGCTGCCCCAATGTTGCCTGACTCGGAATACACATTCATTCGAAACCGAGCCAGACCATCCAACTGAAGCGAGAGATCCATTTCGCGCCGCTCTTCAAAAATGCGCCGCTGTTCCGATGTCATAATGGCGTAAATTGACTGTCGCGTCTCATCAGGTGATAACGACTTATACTCGGTCGGAACGATACGACCATCGATGCGCAGCATCGGCGGATTACCCGACTTGATATGAATATCGGATGCCCCTTTGTGAATGGCGGAACGCAAAAAGTCAAGAATATGCAAGGCGAATTCCCCTCACGATACCGGCGCAAGAACCGGCATCTGCTGAATTACGTTGAGACTCCCCCAGACGCGCACTGTGACAGCGGTAAACCAACCATCCGACCCATTTGGCGATTGATCTCAACCAGCAGTCGCACACTTTCGGGATCACTTGCCTCCGCCATCCAGGAATCAACCGACTCGGCCTTGTCATTGACCAGACGTGCCTCCAATTTGATGCGTGAAGGCAAAAATTCACCGCTTTTGAGTACCGCTAGCTCTTCCATCGGTGGCGCGGGATATTCAATTTTAACGTCTGAAATCATGTGTACGCGTTTCTTGATGCAGGTATGCGTCTTGGGATAAAAAAGAATCCGAATGTAAAACGCAGCGGTCACCAAGACGACGTCGATTGAATAGTACGTGAAGGCTTTTTCTGCTGTGGCTCCGGATGTTTCGATCACAGGGTAACAGATAAGTACACGATCTTGCGGATGCACCAAGTCTCGGACGGTGTTGATCAACAATTGCCCAATGAAAGGCAATTGGGCCGCACGCTGCAACAGCTCATTCAAACGGGGGTGAGCATACGCATTCGCAGCCGTTTGACTCATCGCACAACTTCCTTTTCCAACGATTGGCCAGACCGAATCCATTCTACCCCGCCCAAGTACGGCCTTAACGCATCGGGAATACGAACCTCGCCCGACGCCGTTTGACAGTTTTCAAGAATGGCAGCCACGGTTCGTCCAACTGCCAAACCGGAACCATTCAACGTATGGGGCCATTGCAGTTTGCCCTCGCTGTCACGAAAACGCATGTTTCCGCGACGAGCCTGAAAGTCGGTGCAATTCGAGCAACTGGAAATTTCACGGTATTTGCCCTGAGATGGGAACCACACCTCCAAATCATAGGTTTTGGCTGCATTGGCGCCTGTATCGCCCCCGCATAACTGTATCACCCGATAAGGAAGCCCCAATTCCTGCAGAATGGTTTCGGCATTGGCAACCATTTTATCCAACTCCTCCATGCTGTTTTCCGGATGGACAATTTTTACCATTTCAACTTTGTCAAACTGGTGCATTCGAATGATGCCGCGGGTGTCTCGTCCAGCCGCCCCTGCCTCGGACCGGAAACAAGGCGTGCCTGCCGTGAAGTACAGCGGCAAGCTCGTTTCCGGCAAGATCTCATTGCGGTACAGGTTTGTCAGTGGAATCTCGGCGGTCGGGATCAGGTAGTAGTCCGTATCTTCGAGCTTGAAGAGCTGATCCGCAAACTTGGGCAGGTTGCCATTGGCGGTCAATGTTTCCGCATTGGCCACATACGGCGGCTGTATTTCCGTGTAACCATGACGCGTTGTATGAACATCCAACATGAAATTCAGGACCGCGCGTTCAAGACGCGCACCGAGATCACGCATCACCACAAAACGGGCACCAACCAGTTTGGCCGCCCGCTCAAAATCCAACAGCCCCAACGTTTCTCCCAATTCATGATGCGCCTTTACCGGAAACGAAAAATCGACCGGCGTGCCCCAACGACGGACTTCGACATTTGATGCTTCATCTGCACCATCTGGAACCGAAACGTCCAACAAATTGGGAATCCGTAACAACAACGCCTGACGCCGCTGCTCAATGAGCGGCATCTCCGCTTCGAGTGCCTTCAAGCGGGCGGTGTCATCCTTCATCGCCACGATGAGCGCCGCGGCTTCGTCGTGCCGTTGCTCTTTTTTGAGACGGGCGATGCGCTCGGAACTGTCATTTCTGCGATGACGCAACGCATCAAGCGCAGTCTGTGTTTCCCGAAACAAACGGTCACACGCCAAAACGTCATCCAGATCAAGGTCGTGACAGCGTCGCCTCAAACTGTCCTTCACCCGATCGGGCTCCTGTCGGATGATACGAATGTCGAGCATGGCAGGCTCCTTTTAAAACTGTTCCGTTCCACGTCACCCAAGTGCCGTGCAAAACCCTGAGCCCTCCTGCGTCATGTCACTGGCGCAGGAGGGCCCGTCGATCACAGCACTACCAGATTTGCAACTGCTTGGGCTGATTGATGGTAATTTGCTGATGCGAAATCGAAATGATTCCTTCATCCTGTAGCCGATTCAAGGCTCGGGTAACCGTTTCCCGCGAGGAACCCACCATGTTCGCAAGATCCTGGTGCGTCATCTTCAAATTGATCAAAACCTTTGACCCAATCGGACGCCCTTCCACTTCCGCCAAGTTTTTTAGTGTTGACGCCACGCGCTCGTGCACATCCTTGAACGCGAGGTCTTCAACCTGCTGGTTCACCTGTCGGATGCGACGCGTCAAATCACGCATGATCTTTAATGCAATCGTTGGATGTCCCGTGATCAATCGCTCGAAATCACGTTTGTTGAGCGTATAAACCACCACTTGCTCATCCAGCACTTCCGCGGTCGCGGAGCGCGGCTGCTCGTCGAAAATAGCCATCTCACCAAAGAACTCACCTGGTTGCATCAGCGCCAAAGTCTTTTCACGACCATCTTCCGTGATTTTTGAGATCTTGACCCGCCCACTCTTCAAAATGTACAAGGTGTCACCACGATCCCCCTCGTGAAAAATGATGCTCTTTTTAGGATAGGTTTTCTCCTGTGTAATGCTCGCAATGCGCTCAAGGCTCTCCTGGCCCACGCCGCTGAAAATGGATACGCGTTGCAGAAAAACAAGACTGTTTCCCATCCGAGATATTCCCCCTCAATCAATCAGGTTCAGGCGCGCCCGGACGCGATGATCTCCGGGAGTCACGACAAGCCAAATCATCGATAACCCCTTTATCAGACGCACCATCCGTGCATCTGTCAGACCATCACGGGTGTGTTGGCATAACATAATCACTTTAGCGGGATTATAACATAATCGATGTGATCACCATCATAAATATATGATCGGTATTCGACAGTGCGTCTGATTCAATGCCGCAGACCATCGCGACATCCTCTCACGATCATTCTTGGGCAAAATCATGCCTGGCGCACGGAGCAAGACTTGAGGCCAGCGGGCAGACAGCACGCTGGCCTCAAGCCTTGGTTCACTCGTCTAGATACGGGTTTCTTGGCTGGAATCTGCAACAACCTTGCCGGTGCTTTTGTGAGAACGAATGAAACCGCCACTGGCGTTGAATTCTTTTAACTCAAGCACGTATTCGCCTGGTGCGAGATTTTCGACCGTATATTCCGTTTGGATGCCACGACGACGCAGATCGTCTTGCCATCTGATCGTCATCACCGATTCTTTGCTTTCGCTGGTCGATACGTTCAATGTGATCGCCGTGGCGAACCCACTCAACTTTTTAAGATTAACCAACATCCGCAAGTGCCCCCGACCCGCTTGCGGGGTTGCAGGCGGTGGCGTTACCTCCACAATGGGCTCCTCGCCAGCGGGATACCAACGCCCGTCGACAATCACACCCGTCTTGGTTGAGGCCGGACGCTCCAGCGTCGTCAAGATCAAGGTCTCCTGCCCATCTGTCGCCGCTCGACCACAACCCGCAAGCACAATCATGGATGCCGTTCCCAACCACCCTGCATATCTGGCAAACATCTTGTTCATTGAAACGTCTCTCCGTGGGCTCGGGGCACAATCGCTTCGCTTGACGCGCTACTTCTTCCAAAGACCTTATCGACAGTCACTTGATCATTTATGCGTAAATTTATCAAATTATAATCAAAATTTACTGTTTAGGTCCATTATTGCCCAAGATACAGCAAGGGTGCGCATGATTGTTCTTGCGCACCCCATCATCTGAAACCAGTTATGCGTTTAAGCGGAATTACACTTTGGCGAGCTGTTTGAGCTGTTTTTCGACTTCGTCGATCACCTCATACGTTCTCAATGGAATAGGAACGCCTGCTTCGCTCAGTGCCTTGACCTTTGCCTCAGCGGTGCCCTTGTTGCCTGAAACGATCGCTCCCGCGTGCCCCATGCGCTTGCCAGGCGGCGCTGTTCGGCCGGAAATGAAGGCCACAACAGGTTTGGTCATCGATTTGATGTAGTCAGCGGCAGTCTCTTCATCTGACCCGCCGATTTCGCCGGCCATGACCACGAGTTCTGTTTCGGGATCCGACTCAAAAAGTTTGAGGCAGTCGATGAACGGCGTTCCGATGATGGGATCACCACCAATGCCCACACACGTCGAGATACCGAGCCCTCGACTCGACAACTCTGCAACCAGTTCATAAGTAAGGGTTCCGGACCGGCTGATCATACCGACGTTACCGCGCTTGAAAATGTGGGCGGGCATAATGCCAAGCTTGGCCTCGCCTGGGGTGATCAAACCAGGGCAGTTGGGGCCAATCAAGCGTGATTGACTCGTTTTCAGGCGATCGTGGACCCGGATCATGTCATGAATAGGAATGCCTTCCGTGATACACACAACCAACGGCACAAACGCGTCAAACGATTCCAGCATCGCATCCGCCGCAAATGGCGGCGGCACGAAAATAATGCTTGCATTGGCGCCTGTTGCGGCTACCGCCTGCGCAACCGTATCGAAAATGGGTACCCCGTTCGCGTCAAGTGTGCCACCCTTGCCCGGCGTAACGCCTGCTACCACCTGGGTGCCGGCTTCGATCATCTTCTGCGTGTGAAAGGCACCCTCACGACCCGTGATGCCCTGCACCAACAGCTTGGTCTGCTTGTTGACCAGTATACTCATAAAACTTGCTCCTCAGCGTGATTGTGATGGGTTCTTGGTCCAATACCGGTTTATCTCAAGCCGGCCAGTGACACCACTTTTTGGGCCGCTTCCTGCATGCTGGCGGCAGGGGTGAACTTGGCACTGCCTTCCAGGATGCGTCTGCCAGCTTCTTCTTCCGTACCTGACAAACGCACGACCACAGGGATGTTTAACTCCATTCCTTCGGTCGCATGGATGATGCCACGGGCTACCTCATCACAGCGGGTGATTCCACCAAAAATATTGATCATGATGCCTTGGAGGCCTTCTTCCATCAGCACGATTTCCAACGCATTCTTCACCACATCGGCTTTCGCGCCGCCACCGATGTCCAGGAAATTGGCAGGTTTACCGCCTTCACGGTTGACCACGTCCAAACTCGTCATCACGAGGCCGGCGCCATTTCCGATGATGCCGATGTTGCCACCGAGATGAACGAAAGTCAGTCCCCGCCTGGTCGCTTCTTCTTCGATTTCGTGGCCATCTTCGGACTCTTTCCAGCCTGCGAGATCCGGGTGGCGGAACAGGCTGTTCTCGTCGATGTTGATCTTGGCATCCGCTGCAATCATTCGCCCATCCTGCGTGATGGCCAGCGGGTTGATTTCTGCGAGGTCTGCATCCGCGCCAATCATGCACGCATAAAGATGACGCAGGAAGCTCGTTGCTTCTTTCACATAACGGCGATCGAAACCCGCCCCGAAAATCAGTTGACGAATTTGATAATCCTGGAGACCGACAGCGGGGTCAACCCATACTTTTGCAATTTTCTCAGGCGATCGCTCCGCGACTTCCTCGATTTCGACACCACCCTCCGCAGAGGCCATCACGATGACCCGTTTGCTGTCACGATCCACCAACATGCCAAGATAATACTCCGTGGCAATATCCACAGCTTCTTCGACCAGCACCTTTTTAACCGTCAAACCCTTGATGTTCATCCCAAGAATGGCTTTGGCCGCCTCGTAAGCTTCTTCCGGCGTGTTGGCGATCTTGATGCCGCCCGCCTTCCCGCGACCCCCGACATGCACCTGGGCCTTAACGGCCACTTTGCGTCCGATTTCTTGCGCGATACGCTTTGCATCCGCCGGATTGTCCGCAACGCTGCCCTTGGTGGTGGGAATCTGATACTTTTCCATCAACAGTTTGCCCTGGTACTCGTGAATCTTCATCGAAACCCGTTCTCCATTTCACAATACACCCATATCCAGCGTCACTTCGGAAACTGACCGCAATCAGGCAATCCCAAAACGTTGGATTCTAGCACAAAGCGGAAACAGGGTGCCAGAAAAAGCGTTGTACGCTCAAAATCGACCGCTTGTTTGATTGTTCGTCCCAAGGGCACGAATGGCTGTGGTGTATCAGGCTTGACTCGTTTGATGCTGGCAGAGTTCAAGCAGGACCCCGCCGGTTGCGGCAGGGTGAATGAATGCGATGAGATGGCCACCTGCACCGATGCGTGGTTTGGTATCAATCAAACGAACCCCTTGCTTGGCGAGTTCGGCTAACTTGGTCTCCAAATCGTCGACACGCAAGGCAACGTGGTGAATGCCTTCGCCGCGTTTGGCAATGAATTTGGCAATTGGGCCGTCTGGATCAGTTGTTTCGAGTAACTCGATACGGCCACCGTTCGTGGGAAAGATGGCTGTTTTAACCTTCTGATCCGCCACTTCTTCAATCGTCGGCGTATCAAGCCCTAACACCTTCACATAGAACTCCAGGGCCTTCGCAAGGTCGTTTACCGCGATGCCCACGTGATCGATCGCACCCCATTGACTGGCAAAATTCTGCACGGTCTGCTCCCCACCCTCAAAACTTCAAGCCCAACGCCATGCTAACACGAAGCCGATTGTTCCAGTATCTGCCAGGCTCACCGGTGGGGAACGCAAATCAAGGGGCAATCACCGGTCTCTTCGGGTGGTGAGGTCACAAACAACGAGTCCGTGCCTGATGTTTTGAGTTTGCCACTCAGGTTTTGAATGAAAACCGATGCGTCGCTGTATCGACAAGTTTTGAACAGGCACCTGCGCGTGGCTGTAGGGCGTCGATTCTTCAGTGTGCCCGTGTGAGGCTTTCCGTGCGGGATTGTCGCCTTGCCACGTGAGCGATTAATCGGGCGATCGCCCCATTAACGGGGGCATGCAGCTTGTGACGTTTGGCAAAGCGCTCCACCGCTGCGTTGAGAAAGGGCATTTCCGTATCAAGGCCGCGACGGAGGTCCTGCAACAAGGCATTCCAATTGTGGCGGGTGTTGTGCAAGGCGGTAAAGACCCGTTCGATATCATCGGCTCCGAGCACGACGCCTTCGGCGTGCGCGACGGGCAAGGCCTCTTCCAGGATTTGTTCGACCAGTTCACGGAGTTCCGGTGATTCGAGGATGGCCCCGTTGCGTTCGTCCACCAACGAGCAAATGCCGCTGACCGCCAGGTTGAGCAGCGCTTTGCGCCACTCAACTTCAGCGACAGTTCCTGAGACGCGCGCGCGCAAGTTGGCGAGGTTGAACAATTTGAGGAAATTGTCCTCAGTGTCTTTGCAATTGGGGTGGTCCACGCCCAGTTCAAACAACGGTGCGCCAGCAACCACGGCTTCACGCGGCGTCTGCAGGTTGACACCGACCCAGCAGGTGATTCGAACCATGCGGCAATGGGGCAGGTATGTCGAAACGAATTTGTGGACGCCCAAACCGTTTTGCAACAAGCCGACCGCTTGTCCGGGGTGAAGGATGTGGCTGAGTGGTCCGACCAGTTTTTCGAGATCGGTCGCCTTGACTGCCAGTAATACCAGCGCATCCGGAGGGATGACGAGCGCACTGTTTACCCGTTGAATGGGCAAACGGTAATGCCCGGTGTCTGCTCCGGCGAGGGTGAAACCGTCAGTTTCGAGTTGGCTCGCGCGTGGCTCGCGCGCGACGAGGGTTACATGTGCAATGGCTGACAGGTGGGCGCCAAGGTAAAGGCCGATCGCACCTGCTCCCACAATGTAGACGGATGTCGGCTGATTGTTGAACACGCCAGGACCTCTTTCTGTCGTCACGCGCGCAGGTTTCATTCTACGCGCCCGCAACGCATTCGCCCACGCCATCCCGAACGCGCCTGGAGTGAGTTTGATACCCAATCGTATTGAATCATGCGTGATCACTTAAGAAACTGGCTTCGAGTATTCAGACTGACCAAAACGTTGCCAGTCCCGGAAACCCGCTTGAAATCACTTCGAGCGAACGATGAATCATTGGTCTTGCGGTATAAATTGCTTGAGTGTACAAATATCCGTTTTGAATGTTGCACCATCCGTGGATGGTACTTTTTTGCGGTTCGGGTATATTACGGGAGTCCTGGCGTGCCGGGTGATGAACTGGCTTGCCCACCGTTTGAAAACAAGGAGTTTCGACAATGCATTCAACAATTTGTACGCGTTTGCTGGCGGCTGTGGTGCTTGTGGCTGGTGTCACGTGGGGGACAGCTGCGGCGGAAGCTCGTGATGGCAAGGCCATCGCGCAAAAGAATGCCTGCTTTGCCTGTCACGGCATTGGTGCATCCGAGCCGAAGAAAATGGGGCCGAATTATGGGGTTGTTGCGGCCAAGTATGCCAAGGATGGCAAGGCGATCGCCAAACTGGCCACCAAGATTCGCAAGGGTGGTGCCGGCTCGTTTGGTTCCATTCCGATGCCTGGGTATCCGCAGATATCCGAGGCGGATGCGAAAGCCATCGCGCAATGGGTGATGCAGCAAAAGTAGGACAACAATTTTGTGCTCGCACCGGACAGGCAGGCCGGTGCGAGTGTTTCGTTGGGTGTATGATGGTTGCGTCCGACGAGATGGGGTAATTGATGTTCAAACGAGGGCAAGCAGGACGCCAATGGTTGTGGCGGCTGGGTTTGGTATCCGTGACGCTCGTGGGCGTTGGGGGTGGCTTTTGGTTGTGGCAGGGTGCGCAGACG
Source organism: Candidatus Sericytochromatia bacterium (assembly GCA_040400605.1). Taxonomy (GTDB): domain Bacteria; phylum Cyanobacteriota; class Sericytochromatia; order S15B-MN24; family JAQBPE01; genus JBBAPZ01. The sequence continues at coordinate 7,743 of JBBAPZ010000017.1, read as the reverse complement.
GTTCCCACCATTCCGGTTGAGCGCCGCACCCTGGAAGAGATTGTCGAGGTCAGTGGGGCGGTTGAATCGTTGCGTGTGGTGCCTTTGAAGGCGGAAGCGGCGCTTAAGGTGGAAGCGTTCTTGGTGAATGAGGGCGGGCGTGCGAAGCGTGGTGACCCGCTGTTGCGTCTGGATGGGCGGATGGCGCGGTTACAGTTGTCGCAGTTACGGGCCAATTGGGATTCTCAGCAGGCGAGGGCACAGACGGCCTTGACGGTGGCCCAAGCCAGTCTGGTGGATGCCCAAAAGCGTCAGGTGTTGCAATTGGCCACCGCGCGGACGCAAAGGGCGAAGAGTCAGGCGCAGTTGCGGTTTTTGGAAGCTGAATGGGGCAGACAGTCGCTATTGGCCAAGGCGGGGGGTGTGAGTGAACAGGCGTTGTCCAATTTGAAACAACAGTTGCAGCAAGCGCGTTGGGATGTGAGTTTGGCCCAAGACAATCTCGACCGTCTTGAAGCAGGTTCTGAGGTGTTGCAGGCGCGCAATCAGTTGACGCAGGCGAAGGTGGTCGAGACGCAGTTGGAAGTCGAGCGGCGCGCTGCATTGGCATTGGCGCAAAAGGCTGTGGCAGATACGGTTTTGCGGGCGCCTTTTGATGGCACGGTGACGGCTTGGGATACGGAAGTGGGGGCTTTGTTGACGCCGGGTATGGCGATCGGGGTGTATCAGGATCTGGCGCATTTGCGGATGCGTTTGCCGGTGGATGAGCTTGATCTTCCTAAATTGCGTGGGGGCGGTGCGGTTTCGATCACCTTCGATGCGTTGCCGGAGCGACAGTTTGCAGGTGTGATTGGGGACATTGGTCGGGCGAGCACGTCGACGGCCAACAATGTGCAAGTGTTTCCGGTTTATGTTGATTTCAGTGATCCGAGTGGGGTGGTGCGACCGGGCATGAGTGGTGATGTGCGAATTGTAACAGCGACGCATCCGGATGTTTTGGCGGTACCGCTCGGGGCTGTTCGTCGGGAGGGGGATGCGGTGACGGTATCGGTTGTCCGGGAGGGCCGACCCGAAGCCGTGGCGATCACGCCTGGTGTGAGCACGTTATCGCATCTGGAGGTGCGAGCCGGTTTGCAGCTTGGCGATCGCATCGTTTGGAAGGCACCCGTTGTTGAAACACCCAAGCCGTGAGGATGTGGGCGTGACGGAACCGGTCATCGCCTTGGAAGCCATCAACAAGGTCTATGGTGGCGCAGTTCCATATCATGCGCTGCGGGATGTGAGTCTGGTGGTGGCGCCGGGTGAGATGGTGGCCATTGTCGGTGCATCCGGGACGGGTAAGTCGACTTTGATGAACGTGATTGGGTGTCTGGATCGTCCGACATCCGGTGCTTACTTTTTGTCGGGCGAGCGGGTATCGACGTTGGGTGATGATGAATTGGCGCGGGCGCGCAACCGGCAGATTGGATTTGTTTTTCAGAGTTTTCAGTTGCTGGCGCGTTATTCTGCGTTAAAGAACGTGGCGTTGCCGCTGATTTATGCGGGTGTTGGTGCGAAGGAAGGTGAGGCGCGGGCCCGTGCGGCGCTTGAGCGCGTGGGTTTGGGCGATCGCCTGCACAACCGCCCCAATGAGCTTTCCGGTGGTCAGAAGCAGCGTGTGGCGATCGCGCGGGCGGTGGTCAATCGTCCCAGCTTGATTCTCGCGGATGAACCGACCGGTGCGCTCGATACACGAACGGGTGAAGAAATTATGGCCCTTTTTCAGGATTTAAACCGTCAGGGCGTCACGATGGTGATTGTGACCCACGAACCGGATGTTGCAGCCTGTTGTGGTCGTCAGATACGGATGCAGGATGGACGTGTAATCGAGGATGTGCGTCTTGTGCCGAGGCAGGCTGGTTTATGAGGTTCAGCAAGTATTTTGGCATGGCCTTTGAGGCCTTGGTGCTTAACAAGGTGCGAAGCGCGCTGACCATGTTGGGCATGATCATTGGCGTTTTTTCGGTCATCGTGATGATTGGCATGGGGCAGGGGTCACAGGCCTACATTACGGAACAGGTGCGAGGACTTGGTGCGGGTGTGTTGATTGTCACCCCGGGCAATCCCAAAACCCAAAAGTCGTTTGGTCCTCCCGGCACGACCACGGCGATGACCCTTACCTTGAATGACGCGCGGGCGCTTGAATCGATTCCCGGTATCAGCTATGTCTCACCCAATGCATTCATTCAGGCGGTCTTGAAGGTTGACAAGAATGCAGTGGGCGGCATGGTGCTTGGCACGAGTCCCAGTCTGGCTGTGGCGCGGGGGTTCAAACTGCGCAGCGGTCGATTTTTTAACGATCAAGAGGCACGCACGGGTGCGCGGGTGATCGTGCTTGGGCGTAAGTTGGCACAGGATCTTTTCGTCAATACTTTGCGTGAGCCGCTAGGAGACAAGGTGCGCATTGAGGGGCAGCGTTTTCGGGTGATTGGGGTGCTTGAGGAGCAAGGCGGTGGGTTGTTTGGTTCCACGGATGAGCAGGCCATTATGCCGACGCGGACGTTTCAGAGTTTGTTAAAAGGTGGCGAGCGCATCAATTCCATTTTCATCAAATCAGGAAGTGATGAGTTGCTGCCGGTTCTTCAGAACCAGGTCAGCACCATTTTGCGTCAGCGCCACGCCATTCGTCCGGACGAGGATTCGGATTTCAAGATTCAGACGCAGTCGGAGTTGCTGTCAACGATTGGCGTGGTGACGTCGGCTTTCACGATACTGTTGGCTGGGATTGCGGCCATTTCGTTGTTGGTGGGTGGTATTGGCATCATGAACATCATGTTGGTGTCGGTGACGGAACGTACCCGTGAAATTGGAATTCGCAAGGCATTGGGAGCCCGTCATCGGGACATTTTGGCGCAATTTTTGCTGGAATCCGCGACGATCAGCCTGGCCGGGGGGACTTTGGGTATTTTGCTGGGTTTGTTGGCGACTTTTTCGGTTGCGCGGCTTGTGCAGTTGCCGTTTGTGTTCTCGTCACTGGCGGTTTGTGGCGCGTTTGTTTTCTCGGCTGCGGTCGGTGTATTTTTTGGCGCTTATCCGGCCAACCAGGCGGCGCGTCTTGATCCCGTGGATGCCTTGCGGTATGAGTGACGCACGAGTTCCTGTTACAATGGGATATGTCATATCCTGAGCAGGCCATGGCGCTTTTGAAGGCGCGCGGTTTCCGCCAGACGCGTCCGCGTCGCTTGGTGCTGGATGTGCTGGATGCGGCGCTGCAACCTTTATCGCCTTATGAGATTGCCGAAGCGATTCGCGCGACGGGTGAGAAAGGCGATGTCGTGAGTGTATATCGTATTTTGCAGACGCTTGAGGAAAATGATCTCGCGCACAAGGTGCTTTCCACCGGCAAGTTTCGAAAGTGTCACCTGGCGCCCGAGCACGATTGTCAGCGGCATCAATTGCAGCACTGTCACCATAATTTGGTTTGTCGACATTGTGGCAGTATTGAAGAGGTCCATTGCCCGGGTATGGATTTGATCGAGCAGGTGTTGACGGCGCAGTCACGGTTTCGCATTGAGCAGCATCGGTTGGAGTTTTTGGGCCTGTGCGAGCCTTGTCAGGCGATCGCCCCTCCGGGCGCTGCGCCTCACCGCCACTGATGCGCAGCGTCAGGCGCCAGTCAGTGCGCACGCCTGAGTAGCGAAACCTTTGGTTGCTCGATGGTTTGGGGGTGATGTCAGGCGGGTATGCTGCCAATAAGGCGTTGTAGGGGGAGGTCACGATGCGCGCATTCAGGATGGGTGTTGTTGCGATGCTTGGCTGGATAGGGATCCACGCTTGTAACGTGACGGTTGCGCCTGTGTCTGCGCCGAGTAAAAAGCTTTCCAAATCGCCTGTTGCGTCCGTTTCTGCGCTTGTGTCGCCGTCTGCGTCGCCTTCGCCCATCAAAACCGCCTCACCGACACCGAGGCTGAGCCCCACGCCGAGCCCCACGCCGACGCCGGGGCCTCCTGCGACGGATGCCGAGGTGAACGAGGTGACGGCATTTCCTTTTACGCGGGTGGGACAGAAGTGGGAATACAAGCTGACGTTCAAGCTTGGTAATTTTGATGTAGATGGTGTGTTGACCTTGGATGTGTTGGAGCTGACGGCCACTGGGGCGCGGGTGAGGGTCAAGACTGAAGTGGCGTATCTGGCTGGCAAGCCACAGGAGGCTGAGCGGGTCATCACGCGTTTGGGTGGGAATCCGTATGCGCAGATCAACGCCGTGCTGTCCGGTACCCAAGAGGTCACGAGTACGACGCCCGAGAACACCAAAGAATCCGTGACCGTTCCCTTCGGAACTTACCCGAACGCGGTGCGTTCCAAATTCAGCAGTGTTTCAGGGGGGACCACCGCTGATTTCAATTTGTGGATGGTGAAGGATCTTGGGATGGTGAAAGAAAGCATCAGCAGCGACAAACCACCAGCCAGTTTGGGAACGCTGCTTGGCTCCGGAATGACCCTGGGCAAGACCACCACGCTCCTGGAATTGAAGGATTATAATCCGGGTAATGCTTCTGGCACGCCCGTTCCGAACGTTTCCACTGGACCTTCGTTAGCCCCTGTCGTGTCGCCCTCGCCGGTTTCGTCCGGCAATCCCTCACCGAGTGTGATGCCGTCTGTGGGGCCTTCCGCATCAGCATCGGCGGTTGCGGATGCGACGGCTTTCCCCTTTACGCAGGTGGGTCAGAAGTGGGAGTACGTGATGGGGTTAAAGGTGGGGAGCAATGCTTTATCGGGAACGATGAAGCTGGAAGTGATGTCTGTGAACCAAGCCGGCGCACAGTTGAAGATTGATACGACGGCCAGTGCGGCACTGCCCATACCGCTGCCGCCGCAATCGCTGACCAGGGAGGTCACGCGTGCCGGGGGGGATCCCTATGCGCAAATCAACGCCGCCATCACCGGTGGCACGACTGTGACCAGCTCGGCACCCACGTACTCGCAAGAAGCGGTGACGGTGCCTGCAGGTGCCTTCAACGAGGCCGTGCGTGCGAAGTTCTCAAGTACAGGCTCCGATATGAGTGCTGACTTTGATATGTGGCTTGTCAAGGATCGGGGAATGGTCAAAGAAACGGTGAACAGCACCAAGCCACCGTCTTCGTTGGCTTTGTTGGGAGCATTGCCCACCACCACCACATTGGAGCTCAAAACTTACACCCCGGCTCCTGCTGCGGCTTTGCAGGGTATTTGGCTGGCTTGGCACCAGCCACTGTTCACCATTCGCTGAGGTCGGCCTCGCATTAGCAGCAGCGGGTGATGCCGTCGTACATGTCTGTCATGGCGGCCTTAATCTGGTTGTTGATTGTTGTTTGACAGTTTTGATGGGCTTGCATGCGGGCTTTGAGGCGTGTTTCGCCGCTTAGGTCATGCAGGAGTCTGACCAGCTTGAGAATCAGGCGCATGGGCTGATCCCCGAGTGATATTCCACGGCGCTTTCGGTATTTTGACGGGGCATGCTGCCTTTGAGCAAACGGACCCACTGGGTGATGGCAATGACGATGATTGTGCCTGTCAGCAGCACGAGGAAGCCCGTAACGCTCAAGTTGACCAAGTCGTTGCGCATGAGCATTGCGGCATCGGGTGGTGGGTTGCCTTGGTTGAGTTTGTCTGCCAACATCTGGTAATGGGCCCAAAAGCCGATGCGTGGATTGGTTGAAAACAGCTTGGCGGTACTTGCGCTAAAGGTCACGCTCCCCAGCCAGAGCAACGGGATGAGGGTGATCCAGCTATGGCGTGCTTTGCCTGATTGGATGAGCATGGAGGTGCCTAAGCATAGGGCGATGAGGGCCAACAATTGGTTCGCGATGCCGAACAGGGGCCATAGGGTGTTGACGCCGCCGAGGGGATCGATTACACCCTGATACAGAAAATAACCCCAACCAGCCACAATCAGGAATGTGGCGAGCACGGCACCCGGATACCAACTGGTTTGACCCAATGGTTCCCAGATCTGACCGAGCAGGTCTTGAAGCAGAAAGCGGCCCACACGCGTGCCGGCATCCAGGGTGGTCAGGATGAACAACGCTTCGAACATGATGGCGAAGTGGTACCAGAGTCCGAGGAGGGCTGGGCCTCCGATGAGGTTCGATAGAATCTGCGCCATGCCAAGCGCGAAGGTGGGGGCGCCACCGGTGCGATTGTAAAGGCTGCTTTCACCGACCAGTGCGGCGAGGGTGCTCATTTGTTCCGGCTTGAGGCTGAAGCCCCACTGAGTGATCGCTTGGGCGACCGCCTCCGGCGTTTGGCCCGTCAACGCTGCCGGGGCGTTGATGGCCAGATAGATGCCAGGCTCAAGCGCACATGCGGCAATGAGCGCCATAATCGCAACGAAGGACTCCATGAGCATCGCGCCATACCCCACCAATCGGGCATCGGATTCGCGCGCCAAAAGTTTGGGGGTCGTGCCAGATGCGACCAGGGCATGAAAGCCTGAGATGGCCCCACAGGCGATCGTAATGAAGCAAAATGGGAACACCCCACCGGCAACCACAGGGCCTGTGCCATTCACAAAGCTTGTTACCGCAGGCATTTTCAATTCAGGCATGCCCACAAGCAGGCCTGCAGCCATGAGCAAGACGGTGCCAATTTTGACGAAGGTACTCAGGTAATCGCGGGGGCCAAGTAACAGCCACACGGGCAAGACGGCAGCGCTGAAGCCGTAGATCATGAGGGCCCACGCCAGGTCTTGCGCCCGCCAGGTAAACCAGGTGGCGAGGAGGGGTGTCTGGGCGACCCACTGTCCGCCGAGCAGGGCCGCAAGCAACAGTACGACGCCGATGGTGCTTGCTTCCGTGACTTTGCCGGGGCGCCACACGCGCATGTAAAGCCCGACGAGGAGGGCGATGGGAATTGTTGCAGCAATCGTGAAGGTGCCCCACGGGCTTTGTGCCAGGGCTTTCACCACGACGAGGCCGAGAACTGCAAGCAGCATGATCATGATCACGAGGATGGCCAGCATGGCGACGAGGCCTGCAACTGGCCCCATTTCATCTTTGACCATTTGCCCGAGGCTTTTGCCGTTGCGGCGCATGGAGCCTGCGAGCACGATAAAGTCCTGGACGGCGCCACCGAGCACGACCCCGATGATGATCCAGAGTGTGCCTGGCAGGTAACCGTATTGCGCGGCTAGAATGGGGCCAACCAATGGGCCTGCACCAGCAATGGCCGCGAAGTGGTGGCCGAAAAGAACGTAGCGGTTCATGGGCAAAAAATCGCGCCCGTTTTCGAGTTTGAAGGCTGGGGTGAGACGGCGATCGTCCAGTTCAAACACCGTAGTGGACAGATAACGTGCATAGAGGCGATAACCAACGGTGTAACAGCAGATGGCGGCCACCAGCACCCAGAGTGCGCCGATGCTTTCGTTGCGCATCAAGGCGAGGCTACCGAGGGCGATCGCCCCAAGGAGCGCGACGAGCCAAAGCCACCAAGGCGTGTGATACCGAGAAGTCATCCGAGCAAAGCCTTTCCGCTTGGTGAAACGACTACCGGTCGCGGACACTGGATTCGGAACCGGTGATCATTGAAAAAAAGGGGGCGTCTGTACACATTTGAGGGTCGTGTTTGGGCTCCCATCGACACACTGCACGCCTGATGGCACGACGGGTGCCGCGTGTGTCTTGATTTCGCCGATTTCGGCACGAATACCCGCTGGTTGACCTCAGATGGCCAAAACGATCATAGCAGGTGAACCCTGACGTGGTCTTTGGCGGTGGCACTTTCACGGTTGGGTACGGTGGGATTGTC